>JADLAK010000056.1 GCA_020848275.1 Planctomycetota bacterium | reverse complement strand
CCGACGAGTGCGTGGTAGGGCTCGGTGAACAGCGTGAATGTGTGGAACGTGCCGAGCGCGTCGGGCGTGCCGAGCCCCGTCGTGTACTCCGCGTTGGGCATGCGTTCCGCCGCCGGCCAATCCACGGGCGCCGCCAGCACTTTGCAGCGATAGCCGTTGCGCGCGAGCGTCGCCCAGAACGTCTCGCCGCGCCGGCCCGTGGTCGGTTGCGGCATGGTTTCGGGAAACCGGCGCAGAACCGCAAACACCGCGCTCGCAAGTCCGATGAACGGCACGATCATCTCGCCCGGCTTCAGGCGGCCGGTCGCCGCACTGTAACCCAGCACGAGCGTGCAAACGACCGCGAGGCCCGCCGCAATAGCGAGCAGCGGGCCCGCCGCGGTGCCGAGCAGCGGGACCAGCGCGATCAGCGCCAGTGTCGAGGTCGCGGGAATCAACCTGTGGGGTTTGGGTGCACCGGCGGCGCGCAGGTTATCGGCGATGCGCTTGCCGCCTTTGCCCAGCAGCGCCGACGCGCCCAGCGCCGCCATCGCGACCGCAAACGCGTAGCCAACGCGGTTGGGCGTGCTGCCGCCAAACAGCGCGGTCTCGTTGGCGTCGGCGAGCGCCATCGTGGGTTCGTAGCTTCCCGGTTTGCGTTTGAGAAAGCCGGTGATGCCGGTTTTGCCGGGGTTTAAACCAGTCGTCATCGTGGACCACGCGGCGGGCGACATCGGCGGATGGCATGACTCGAGCGGCGAATAATGGCCCTGCTGCAAAAGTTTTTTCAGATTCTGGCACAGGCCTTGATTCCAGAAACCCTCAAGCAAGCGGGGGTCTATGGCGTCCAACCCGAGCACCACGACCTTCTTTCGCGGCGCATCGGCGCTCGCGCGGCCGGCCAGCGGCAGCGTCAGCGCAAAGGATAACGCGGATTTAAGCAGCGCCCGGCGCGGGGCGGAAAACTTGCTCATGCGTTGTCTAATCACTATTCTCGTAGCGCCGGCGCCCACGCCGGCAGTGTCGCCGGCCCCTGGCCGGCGGCAGGCGAGGCGCCTGCCGGACTGCCGCCGAGGCGGCGGCACTACGGAACATCAACCGTAACAACTGGATATGCCCATGTCATCCACCGAACAGCCGACGATCACCAGCGCCTACCGCGCCGTCGGCATCACGTTCGGTTCGCTGGTCTGCAAGGCGCCCGCGATGATGGAAACCCTGCGGCTGGCGGCTTCGGCGGCCATGCGCGATGTTGCGGTGTTGCTGCTGGGCGAAACCGGCACGGGCAAAAATCTGATCGCGCAGGCGATCCACAACGCGAGCCCCCGCGCCAAGGGCCCGTTTGTCAGCGTGAACTGCAGCGCGATCCCGGACACGCTGCTCGAGGCTGAACTTTTCGGCGCCGAAAAGGGCGCGTTTACCTCAAGCGACCGGCTGCGCCGCGGCAAGTTCGAACTCGCCGACAAGGGGACACTGTTCCTCGATGAAATCGGCGACATGAGCCCGATTGCGCAGGCGAAAATCCTGCGCGCGTTTGAATACAAAGAATTCGAACGCGTGGGCGGCGAAACCACCATGCACGCCGACGTGCGCATCGTGGCGGCCACCAACAAGCCGCTTGAGGAACTTCTCAACGGCGGCGGCTTTCGCACAGACCTGTTTTATCGGCTGAATGAATTCACGATCAACGTGCCGCCGCTGCGCGTGCGCCGCGAGGAAATCCCGCTGCTGGTCGAGCGTTTCATCGCCGAGAACAACGAGCGTTTCAGCACGCGCATCAAGGGCGTCGAAGCCGACGCGCTGACCAAGCTGCAATCGCATGGTTGGCCGGGCAACGTGCGCGAACTGCGCGCCGTGATCAAACGCGCCAGCGTTTCCAGCACCGGCGAGAACATCCGCGCGCGCGACCTGTTGCTGACACTTGCGCCGGAGACCAACAAGATCGCCCCGCCCGCCGTTGCGTCGCCAAGCGTCGCGGGTGACATGTCGCTGGCGTCGCTGGAGCGCTCGCACATTGATTCAGTGTTGAAGCAGACGGGCTGGAATAAGAAGGAAAGCAGTAACCTGCTCGGCATCAGCCGCCCGACGCTCGACCGCAAGATCCAGGAGTACGGTTTGACGCGGCCCGGCGGCGCGGCGAGCGAAGATTAGCGATATGGCATGGGCGCCCTCACCCATGCAGGGGGCGACGCATGCGTCGCCCCTACGAAAGCTCCTTCAACAACCTTGCCCATGTCCCGGGCGAAACGTCGCGTTCGATCAACTGGCAATTCGGCACGGCGTGGATTTCAAGGCTGCGCGGGTCCTTGGCGTCCAGCACCGTCAGGATGCCCGCGATCAACCGGCCGTGCGCGAACACAATCGTGTCGTCGCGCGATTCCAGCTTGGCCAGCGCCGTCAAACCCCGTCGCGTCGCGTCACGCACGCTCTCGCCGCGCGGCGGCGTGAATTCCCAGTGCGCAAGATGCTTGCGCTTTTCGGCATCCTGGCGAAACAGCGTGACCCAGTCGCCGGCAAAGCGCTCGCGCAGGTCGTCGACGGGAATTGCGGCGTGGCGCGTGTGTTCAAGCGCGATCTGCGCGGTCTCGACGGCGCGCAGGAACGTCGAGCACAACGCGCGGCCAATCGGCAGGCCGGGCAGTTGCAGGCTCAGCGCGCGGGCCTGCGCGCGCCCGGCGTCCGAGAGCGGGACGTCGCAATCGGCTCCCGGCCAGTCGCTGACCTGCGCGACGGATTCCCCATGCCGAACGAACCAGAAAGTGGGCATGGCGCGAATGTAACACGTTGCGGCCGCAACGGCATGCCGTACATATGAGCCGCGTGCGCAAGCAAGCGGCCCCGTTAGACGTCGTCACCCTCATCGCGCTCGAACCATTCCATTGGCAGGTCGCCGCCTTGGCCCTTGACGACATATCGAATTGCCACCGGCAGCCATTTAGCTTTCCATATCCAGCGCGTGCTGCCGTGGCGCGTCCAGATTTTCTGTCCCGCTGCTGCGGCAACAGCTTGACGCAGATAACGCGTAGCCCACGCTTTCAAATCGGTCATGACTTTTTCGGGGATGTCGCCCGCCCGCACCACCACGTGAACGTGATTGGTGCGAACGTTCAGTGCGAACAATTTCCATGACCGGGTTTCGCAGGTGTCGCGAATAGCTCGGTCAACGGCGCCGCGCCCAACGGCATCGAGGAGAAACGGTTTGTCCTTGAGTTGCAACTCGCGCGCTTTGACTCGTCGCGCAACGGGTTCAAGTGCGGGCGTGTTGTACTGGTTGTGCTCCAGGTCGACCGTGCCGCGTTCGTCACCGTGAAGGCGCGTGCCGTAGCACGTCCAAGTGAGGAAGTAAGCAACCGGAGCGCTGTATCGCATCGGATTCGCTTATGAGTTGCGACCTTGGATATGAGCCGCGCGCGCAAGCAAGCGGCCCCGTTAAACGTTCTTATTGGCGCGAAATGCACGAATGTATTGGTTGCTTTCAGCCTCACTCCCGAGCGCAACATCCATCAACGCCTTCATCAACACCTCCGACATCGAAACCACGTCTTCGTCGCGAATTTCTTGACCATCGTGGGAGGGGTTCGTAGGGACCTCTACGTTTACGATCCACCAGCGCTCAATCTTCTTTAGCAGGTTTGACGCTTCACCCAGCCGCCCGAGCAACTCGGGCAAAAGCGTGCCCCCGGCAAGGAACGAAAACATTTCATGGGCAAGTTTGTTTCGCGTATCCTTGATCCGGTCGTAGGTCTTGAGGTCAGCATCTTCAATTACCCCGTTTTCTCGCAACCAATCCAAACTCGCATGCAGTGGGCTTCGATTCCTTTTGAGCACAGCAGTGGTGTACTCTTCATCAACGATGAATCCGTCCTTGTCTGTCCAGCCGTTGGTGAAGAAGTCCTTCAATCGATCTTCGATGGCCGCTTGTAGGAGGTCAAAAGTCGAAAGATAAACGCCAGCCAGCATTACCTTCGGCTTCAAAACGTCGGGGTCCAGAAACTCTTGCCAAGCCTTGTCGGCTTGGTTTGGACGATCTTTTTCTCCCATAGTTGACCTATTTTCTTTGGAGCCGTTTACTCAACGGGGCCGCTTGCTTGCGCGCGCGGCTCATATTCCTGCCCACTGCGCGGCTCATATTCAAGCGATCGGCGACGTCGTTACCCCGCCAGGGCTTTTAGTTCAGCTTCGGTGAGGAGGCGCGAGGCGGATTTTGCGGCGGCGAGGATTTTGTCGACGCGGGCGTCCGTCGCTTCGATCTTGTGGCTCTCGAGCCAGAAGATCACGTTCGATTTCCCGCTCATGTGGCCGATGCGGATTTTCTGCGCGAGCCCGAAATCGCCCGCCGGAACGCCGCTGTACACGCGGTCCGCGAGCCAGTCGTCGCCCTTCTTCTTGGCCTTGATCACCGCCGCAGCGTGCACGCCCGTTCCGGTCTCGAACGCGTCTTCGCCGAACACGGGGTAATTCTGCGGCAGCGGCACGCCCGTATACTCGTGGGCCTTGCGCACGTATTCGGCCAGGTGCGTCAGGTCGTTTTTAATCAGCCCCATCAACTTGAGATTCACCAGCAACTGGTCCATCTGGCAATTGCCCACGCGTTCACCCAGGCCCAGCGCCGTGCCGTGCACGATGTCCGCGCCGGCTTCGACCGCCGCAAGCGAGTTCGCGACCGCCAAGCCGCGGTCGCTGTGCCCGTGCCAGTTTAATAACACTTTCTTGCCGGTTGGTTTGATGACGTCCTCAATGACAAACTTGAGTAACTGCTTAACGCCGTGCGGCGTGACGTGGCCGCAAGTGTCGCAGACGCAGATCGAATACGCGCCGATTTCAATGGCGCGTTGGTAGAGCGCCTTGACGTCTTCGGGCTTGCTGCGGGTCGTATCCTCGGTGACAAACATGACCGGGATGCCATGCCCGACGGCCCATTTGACGGCGACTTCCATGGTTTCCATCAGCTTCTGCAGTGTCCAGCCTTCGGCGTACTGGCGGATCGGCGAGGTGCCCAGAAACGCGCTGGCCTGGATCTTGATGCCGAACTTCTGCTGCAGGGCGTCGATGGGTTCGATGTCGCTAATCACGGTGCGCACGGCGCAGCCGGGAATTATTCGCATCTTTTCGCTAACTATGACCTTGAGCAGGGCCTCGATGTGCTCGCGGTGCTGCGGGCCGGCGCCGGGCAGGCCGAGGTCGACGCGGTCAATGCCGAGTTTTTCCATCAGCCGCAACAGCTCGATCTTCTGGGCGATGGAGGGGTTGATCGCAGACGGGCTCTGGAGGCCGTCGCGCAGGGTTTCATCGTCAAACGCGACAGGCTTGGTGCGCTTTGACAGCGGATCGTCGCCCTTGTGGTTCCAGTCGAAGATCAGGTCGGATTCTTGTGGGTGGGCGGCGGTGGGCATAGGCGTCTCGCATCGTCTAACAGTGTTAACAGTGTGGTACAGGCATCGTAACCGGCAAAACGACAAATCGCCAAGCCGGGGCTGCCAAAGTGTGACCGATGCTGCGGGTTGGAAACCGCAGCCACGCCTGCCAGAAAACTGTCAGGGAACCTACCGTTTGGTATATGATCGCTTGCAAGGGGGAACAACCCCGGACATACTCCGGCCTCGGTGCAATGCGGAAAGTCTGTATGCGGAAGTCCTTACCCCTTATCGCCGTCGCGGCCTGCCTGATTGTCAGCGCCTGCCACACGCGCGTAACCGAGGTCGAGCCGTCGGAAGCGTTCCGCAAGGCGCTTGACGAAGTCATGTTGCGCCAGCCCGACGAAAAGCTGCGCGTGCGGCCCGACGACCTCGCCTCCAAGCCTCGCAAAGTCGTGCTGCGCCTGTCGCTCGAGGACTGCCTCGAACTTTCGGCGGCGCGCAACCGCGCGATTTTGTTCTCGCAGCTTTCGGTCGAGCTCCGGCGCGCCCAGACCATGACGGCCAACGGCGCGCTGGATGCCACAGCGGGCGCGACCTTCAAGTACACGCGCGAGCAGGAGGAGGTGCAGTCGCGTTTTGGCGGCGACACGCGCGACCGCTCCATTTCCGGCGTCACGACCTACGGCATCAGCGGTATCTTCCCGTTTGCGACCGGCACGACCGCCGAAGTCACGGGCGCGTTTGTGCGCAGCGACACCAACAACCCGTTCCAGACCTTCGAGTTCTTCCCCGAGACGACGTTCATGGTCCGCCAGCACTTGCTCAACGGCTTTGGCCTGATCCCCAACCTCGGCCCGATCTGGTTGGCCGAAGGCGCCGAGCGCATCGCTGAGTTCGACCTCGCCGCCACGCGCAACCTGACCGCCTTCAATGTCGCCAACGCCTACTGGGACCTCGTGGCATCCATCAAGGATGTCGAGGTGCTGCAATCGCAGCGCAAGCTCGCGCTGGAGGCGCTGGACCTCGCCAACAACCGCCTTAACGCGGGCATCGGCACGCGCCTGGACGTACTGGCGCAGGAGTCGAACCTCGCCGCGCAGGAAGTGCTCATCATCAAGGCCGAGGCGCTGGTTGGCACGTGCACCGATGACCTGCTTTACCTCGTGCATCCGGAGCTTCTCACGGGCTATGCGATGTTCGACGGCTACAAGCTTGAGGTGCAGCCACAAACCCAGCCCGACGACACGAAGCTTGGCAGCAACCCGATTACGCTATTGGGCGAACTCAAGGGCGCGCTGGGCCGCCGGCCTGAAATCGCCGCGGCGCGCAAGACCGTCGACCTGTCGGGCCTCAGCATCGAGATCAACGAGTGGGGCTTGCTGCCGACGCTCGACGTTGAGGGCGAATTTGCCGTCGCGGGTTTTGGCGTGACGAGCAACGACAGCTTTGAGAACTACGGTGACTTCGACAACCTGCGCTACGGCGTCGGGTTCACCTTCGGCGTGCCGATCCAGAACCGCCGCGCGCGCGGCGCGCTCGAGCAGGCCGTGGTCAACAAGCGCAACGCGATCTTGGCTGCGCGCGACGCGGAAACCGGCGTAATCATCGAAGTTGCGGCGGCGGTGCGCCTGATTGAAACCGGGCGCGAGGCCCTGCGCGCGGCGCGCAAGGCGCAGGAACTTGCAAGCGAGACGTACAAGGCGGTGCAGGAGCGCCAGGCGGCGGACCTTGCCACGGCCTTTGAAGTGAACCAGGCGCAGAACGACTTGACCGCGGCCAAGCGCGACTTTGCCAAGGCCACCGTCGACGTTGAAAAGGCCTACCTGGCCCTGCGCAAAGCCACGGGCGAAATGGGAAGATAACACGCTGTGTGTTACGTGCCTCGTGCCACGGGTTGATTGATCCGTAACACGAGGCGCGTAGCACGTTTCACGCAAGATAAGATGCTTGATTTGGGTTAACATCGACAACATGGCCCCTGTGCCCAACATCCCCGATCCAATACGCGAACGGCTGCTTGCCCAGCAGCGCCGACTTAAATTCGTGCGTTTCAGCTTTGCAGTCACTGCGGTGCTGGCGGTCGCGATGATGTTTGGGGCGACTGCCTACCAGGGGCTGTCGCCGTCCTTTCGCGTCTCGGGGCTTGCCGAGGCATCCGTTGCCGCCGACGGCAAGCTGCACGGTTTGCTGATCGACCAGTCCCTTGACTCCGGCGCGGCGAACTGGGACCGCGGCAGTTTCCGGTTTGCGCGCATTGTCGACACCGACCTGCAGGCGGGGCGCCAGTTCGACGGGGTATGCGAAAGCGTCGTGATGCTGCCTGAGCGCCGCGCGCTGGTGCTCTTTGCGGAACAACTGGTCGAGTTCGACCTCTCGGGCGATGTCGGCCCGGACTGGCCCAGAGTCGTGCGCAGCGGCAGCCTCGGCATCGCCGAGGCCGACGGCTCGCCGCACGCGGCGGTCGTTGGCGGAGTCACGTGGTTGTGCTGGACGACGGGCAACGAAGTGCTGGTGCGCCCGCTGAACGAACCGGATGTGCAGCCGTTTTCGATCACGCGCCTTGAGCGCGCGGGTGCTGCGCTTGATTTGATCGCCGACGGCGCGGTGCTTTGGCTTGTCACGCAGGAACGCAAAACCGGGACGCTGACGCTGCACGCGTTCAAGCCCGCAATCGAGGTCGCCGCCGAGCAAGCGGATCTCCCGCACGCCTCGAGCGCCCTGATCGCGGCGCCTGAACCGCCTCCCGCGGAGCCTCAGGCGCGGCGCAGGCGCGCGACGGCGGAATTTGTCATGCGCGACAACCGGGTCAGCAGCGAGGTTCAGATGTCGTCGCTGGCGATTGTCGCCGGCCAGCCCGTGGTCGCCCTGACGCGCCGCGGCACGGCAAAACGCGAGTGGGAGTTCTTCCGCCTGCAGCCGCCGTCGGAATGGATACGCCTTGAGCAAAAGCCGCCCGCGCTTGCGCAAAACCCGCTTGGCATGGGCGGCTTCATGTCGCTGACCGCCGCGGGCAACAAACTTGCGGCGGTATACGGCGATGGCGGCGTGGTCAAGCTTGCGATCGGCACGCCCGCGGGCGGTGACTTCACCTGGGAATCCCGCGACCTTGCACTTGAAGCCTCGCACGGCCTGACGCCGCTGCTGATTTGGGCGGGCGTGTTGCTGGTAATGCTGGTGCTGCTGGCGGGGCAGGGTGTTTGGCTGCTCTTGAACCGGCAGCAGGAACTCGACAAGACATTGGCGGGTATCCTCGCCGCAAGCCAGAAGGACGGCAAACCCGTGCCGGCCAAGGCCGCGCCAAAACTTTTCTATGCCAACCAGCTTGCGCGCGGCGTGGCGCTGATTGTCGACCTGCTTGCGACAAGCCCGATCATTATTTTGCTCAAGCAGGTCTACGGCTATGAATGGTCGCAGGCCTACGGCTTCCTTTATTTCGGGCCCATTGGCGGCGCGGGCGGCAATTTGCTGCCGGTGATCCAGGGTTCACTGGTGACGCTGAGCGTGCTGGCGGCGTATTCGCTGTTCTGCGAACTGATGTGGGGCCGCACGCTGGGCAAGGCGTTGCTGCATCTGCGCGTGGTGAACGCCGACGGCGAGGCGCCGGCGTCGTGGCAGATCGTGGTGCGCAACCTGGTGCGAATTATCGAACTTGCGCACTGGACGCTGCTGTTGATCCCTCTGGGCCTGATGATGCTCACGGGCAAACAGCAGCGGCTGGGCGACCTGCTGGCGCGCACGTACGTGATCGTCGACGTCGCGCCTGAAGAACAAGCCGACGATATCGACATAGGGTAGTGCGGAGCACGGAGAGAGGAGCGCGGAGTCGCGAATTTCGTCCCAGCCATGTTTTCACTTCTGAAATCAATTGTTTCGCCGTTTCTCCCGCGCATGCAGGGCGCGTCGGACGTGCCGGGCATGAAGCGCACGCTCGAGGCCGAAGTCGACGTGCCCGTGCTGTTGGCGAAGTTCGGCCTGATCCTTGCGGCGGGTTTGATCGGCGCGGGGTTGCTGCCCTGGCTGTTGCGCGGCGCGCGCAGCCCGGCCATCAAGGCCTTTCGTACCGGCACGATTTACGCGCTCGGGCCCGCGGTGATCGCCGGCGCGGGCGTGGGGTCGGTGCTTTCGGGCGTTTCGCTCAAGGGCCTGCAGGAGTTGCCGCTGTCGCAGGTGTGGTCTCTGCCGCTTTGGATTTTCGCGCTGGCCGTTGCAGGCGAAGTGCTGGGTGGCCTGCTTGCGATGGTGTTCGACCGGGAAGAAGCCAAGGGGCCCGAAAGCGTGTCCCAATGAGCGTGCTCTACGACAGCCCCCGGGCCGCCGCGGTTGCGGGCATGTTTTACCCGGGCGATGCGCGCAGCCTGAAGGCCGAAGTCCACCAGTATCTCGGCAAACCAATCACACCCGAAAAAGCCCTGGGCGTGATGGTGCCCCACGCGGGCTACGTTTACTCGGGCGCGCTTTGCGGCCACGTGCTCGCGCGCGTCGAGATACCCGAGACCGTCCTGATCCTGCACACCAAACATCGGCCCGGCGGCGGCGACCTGTCGCTGGCCGCATACGAAGCCTGGCGCACGCCGCTGGGTGAATTGCCGACCGATCGCGAACTGACCGATGCCCTCGACAAGCCACCGGTGGTCGTTTCCAACCGCCCGCACGGCCACGACCACGCCGCGGAGGTTGTGCTGCCGTTTCTGCAAGTGCTGCGGCCCGACGTGCGCGTGGCGGTGATCAGCGTCGGCCACACAGATTATCGCGAGTTGCTCAAGGCCGCGGCGAACATTGCGGCGGCGATCAAGGCTCATGCGCGTGGCGTGCTTATCGTTTCGTCCAGCGACATGAACCACTACGAAGGCCATACGCTGACCCTGGCCAAGGATGAAAAGGCGCTGGAGCGCCTGCGGGCGTTTGACCCGCGCGGCATGCTCGAGGTCTGCCTGCGCGAGGACATCAGCATGTGCGGCGCGTTTGCCACGGCGCTGATGGTCGAGGCCTGCAAGCTTCTTGGCGCGACGGGCGCACGCGTGATCGAGCATACGACCAGCGGCCCGACCTCGGGCGACATGGAACAGGTTGTGGGCTACGCGACCGCTGTCGTTTCCTAGAAACAAACCTGAGATTGTTAGCCACGAATGCACACGAATTCTCACGAATGGGTTTGCTGATTCGTGTCAATTCGTGTCAATTCGTGTCCGACTTGTCTTTGGAGGTGGTTCTGAGTTCGCCCCCGGCAGATTCCCGCGCCTTGCCTGTGCTTGCCATGCTGATTGGCCTGATCGCGGTTTCGACCGCGGGGCCCTTTATCCTGCTCGCGCCCATTGGCCCTTTTGCGCTGCCCGCCTGGCGCATGCTCAGCGTAACGCTGATATTGATGCCGCTGGCCGCGCCGCGGCTGGCCGAGGATTTCAAGCGGCTGAATACCGCCGACCGCCTGAAACTGCTGCTCTCGGGCGTGCTTTATGGCTTTCACTTCGTGTTTTTTACCTGGGCCTTTGACCACACAAGCAAGGAAAGCGCCGTCGTGCTGCTTGGCGCGCAGCCGCTGATGGCGGCGACCATCGGCGCGATCTGGCTCAAGGAGCCGATCACGCGCTGGGTCGCCATAAGCAGCATTATCGCCATTGCCGGCATCGTGCTGTTTGGCTGGAACGACTCGATTACCGATATGCGCCAATTGATCGGCGACGGCATGGTGCTCGCGTGCTGCCTGCTTATCGTGATCAGTTATTCGTTCGGGCGCGGGTTGCGGCCCAAAATGTCGCTGGTCGGCTACCTGACGGCGCTCTACGGCATTGGCGGCCTGACCAGCCTTGCGGTGGCGCTGGCCAAGGGCGACGCGCTTTGGGGCTACCCCGGCCAGACGTGGATTTTTCTCGGTTGCGCCATTCTGATCCCAACTTTAATCGGCCATTCGATGTTTCATTATGCGGTGAAGTACGTGCCGGTGTTTTACATCAACCTGGCGATCCTGGGCGAACCCGTGATCGCGCTCTTGATGATGCTGGCGCTGAAGGACCAGTTCGAGGTTTTTGCGAAGTCTACGCTCACGCCGCTCCAGGCTGCGGGCGGGTTGTTGCTGCTGACGGGCGTTGCGTTCGGCATGATCGCCGCACAGCGGTCCTCGACACAGAAAGAAAAGCCATGAAGATGTCCACGTTTGCCGCGGCGCTTGTGTGCTGCTTGTGCTTCGGGTTTGTCGCCTCCACCGCTGACGAGGTCAAACCCGACCCGAAGTTCAAGGACGCGCCGGTCACCGACGTGCTGAAATGGGCGCAGGACGCGCTTGGTTGCGGCTTTGTCTACGACGCGGCCGAGCTCAACGGCGAAGACGGCAAACCCCGGCGCGTAACGAGTGAAACGACCGCGCCCAAGGACGACCGCTCGCGCCGCCTGCTGTTGTTCGAGGTGCTGCGCCGCTGCGACCTCGTGGCCTTCGAAGTCGAGGGCCTGCCCGGCCCGACCTACCAACTTGTGCGCGGGCAGGACGCCGCGCGCTACGCGCCCTTTGTCGAGGACGAACGCGACCTCAACAAACACTACTTCGCCGCCGTCGCCATCAAGGCCGCCCGCACGGACATTGCCAAACTTGCCGGTGAGGTGCGCCGCGTGCTGTCGCCGCAATCGGGGCATGTGGAAATTTTCGAGCCCACGCACACGCTGATTGTCTCGGACTTCGCCGACAGGCTTGTTGCGGCGCTGGCGGTCGGACGTGCGGCGGACAATGCCGCCGTGCGCGACGAGGACCTCGTCCTGCAGGATTTCGCGCCGCGCAACGGCCAGGTCAAACGGTACGCGCAAGCTATGGAGCGCCTTCGCGCCGAGGGTGAAAGCTGGAAGATGACGCTGCACGAAACCTCGAACACGCTTCTGATTAGCGGCCGGCGCGACGAACTCTCGCGCGTGCACCAGCGTCTCCAGAAGCTCGACGCCAACGCCGCCGATCCGGCCTATGCCGAGGGCACCTACACCGCGCGGCTGGTTTACATCACCGCCGATGACGCGGCGAAAGTGTTGAGGGAGATGTTCACGACCGAGCTCGCGGCGTATTCAGTCCAGATCGGCGCCTACGAGAAAACGCGCTCGGTGATTTTCAGGGGCAGCAAGGCGGACTTCGACCGCGCCAACGCGACGCTGAAGCTGATCGACATTGACCCGGAAAAGAGAAAGTAGATGTGTCTGGGGCCGGCGGTCCCAGCGAACTGCCCAATCGCTCGTCAATGACGTGCGCAGGGGCCGGCGGCCCCAGCCACATTACTTCCTGCGCGCCGAGATCATCTTCGTGGCGCTGCCAGATGCCGCGGCGGCGACCATTTCCATCATGTCGATGCTGACGTTGCGGCGCATGACCTGCGCGGCAGCGGGTTCGTAGACGAATTTTTCCAGCGACCAGCCGTCGGCGATGCGCTTGAAACCCAGGGTTGCGCGGGCCTCGTTGAGATCGACCAGGTAGCTGAAGGTTACGTCAAAGCGCCGGCAGTTCAGGGGCAGGTCCGCGACATCGGCGTAGCCCTGCGACAAGCCCTTGAGCGCCGCGGACAGGAACGCGCGGTCTTCCTTCGAAAGATCGACGCGCACGTAGCCCTCGGCGATCAGCACCGGCAATTCAGCTTTTTCGCCGCGGCCGACGCGCGCCAGGGCGCTGATCGTCGCCGCAACGGGCGAGGCCGGGCCCTCAACCACAAGTTCCATCAGGCCCTGGGGGCATCTATAGCCCTCGTAGAGCATGATCGGTCCGGCAAGGTAAGCGTCGCCGGCGTCTTCGACGCGTGAGCGTTCAAAGGGGCCTAACAGGCTGTCGCAAAGGCTGACGCGGGCGCTGCCACGCGATACCAACTCAAAGCGCCACGAACTCGCCAGGTAACCCTCGGCGCGCTGTCGCACCTCGGGCGCGAAATGCCGCCAGCCCGCCAGCAGTTGCCCGCGCGGCGACATGTCGGCGTGGGTTTCAAGCAGGCGCGCCGCCTCGGCGCCCAGCGAAGGGATGGCGTTGCGCGGCGCAAACAGTTCGTGCTCCGCTTCGCCGCCGTAGTAGCCGTATTCGTGGAATACCTCGCGCCCTGCGCCCGGAGGCACGCGCTCGGCGCCCAGCCACAATTCGCGCGCAGTGCGCAGGTCGCTGCCAACGCTGCGTGTGGCCTGGTCCACCAGGATTTCGGCATCGCGGGCTTCGTTTGATTGCTCATGCAGGTCGCGTTCCAGCGCCGCCAGCACGCGACAGACGGAAATCGCGCCGCCGCGGTTTTCATTGAACTCGGACAACGTCAGCGGAAGGCCGGTGTAACGGCGCAGGCTGGTGCCATCGGGCCCGTCATCAGGTTTGGGCGCCGGCGCCGAGGCGCATGCCGCCAGCAATGTTGCGGCGAGGAGTACTGAAGCTGATAGGGCCAGCCTCGTCTTCATGGCCGCATTGTACGAGCATTTCCTGCAACGCTGTAGCGGCTTTTGCTTGTGGCGGGCATCGCATCTCGGCGTCGGCCTCGCTCTGCGTGGCTTTCTCGATCTGCTCGCCCGGCGCAGCGCAAAAGCTCGCTCCATCGTCTTGGAAAAGCTCGGCGCGCTTCAAACGAACCAGTTAGCGCATTAAAAACTCAAAGGCGCCGGCAACGAGCCGACACCCTGAGTTTTGGAGCGAGGTCTGTCAGTAACCTTGCTAGTTCTTTTCGTTGAAGATCATCACCACTGGGCGCCAATCCTTGTTCTCTTCGATCATGAAGCGCAGATACTGGCGGCGGGCGCCTTCAGCCGCAAAGAACCACTCGCGGACCTTGGCGTTGGTCGTGGGGTTGTTGATCATGGCGTAGGCGACGATGCCGCGACGAGTCATTTCCCACCACGTGTCAGGGTTCTTGTCCTGCTTGCACAGGTCGCTGGCAAGGAAGTCGACCAGCAACTGGGCGCTGCTGCTGTGGGGCGTGGCGCGCAAAACCTTGAGAGCGGCACGGGTCAGGGTGAGGTCGGCGTCGGCGCCAAGCGCGCTCTGCGCCGTCAGCAAGCCCTGGACCATGGGCAGCGTGGAGATGTCCTTCAGGGTTTCAGCGACGAACAGGGCGTTGGCCTTGACCGGCGTATCGATGTCACCGGTCACCAGAGTCTGGAGGCGAGTGACGACGTCGGTGCGGGGCTTGATGCGCAGCAGGCCCGCAATGTGGCCGGCGCAGGAGATTTCCGAGTTCGGCATTTCCTGCCCCAGCATAGTGAACAATTCATCGGTGTTCGGGTACAGGCTGGGCTGGCTGCCAATCAGCATCAGCACATAAGCGCGTTCCTTGGTGCCCGAGGGCGTCAGTGTGACGCGCGGCGCCACGTACTGGGCCAACTGGCTGGGACCAACAGTGCCCTTGAACAGCTTGTGCTCCACCAGGACCTGCGCCGCGCTCTTGGCGGCGTCAGAGCCGGCCAGGGAAATCTGCGAGAGCAGCTCGGTGCGCCAGGCTTCCATCAAGGCGCCGGGGAACACGCCTTCGTAGCCCGGGTCCTGGTACTCGGCGCGTTTGGCAAGCTCGGCGTCGATCACGGCCTGGTAGGGCGCGTTAATCGCCACGAGGTTTTGCAGCGCGGTATCGCAACTGGTGAGGTTCTGGTTTGGCAGGAAGATGCTGCGGATACCCCATGACGTCCGATACTTCTGATCAACATTGCTTCGGGTAAAGCCGACAATCGCATCCTGGCCGACCGCGACATCGTTATAGGCCTTGTCGAAAGGCTCGATCACGACTTCGGTTTCGGCGATGCTTCCCTTGATGAAGGAATCAAGCCGGAAGGTGAGGCGGTCGCCGCCGGCGGTGCGCTCGAGGCCGATGAAGCGACCGCGTGCGATGTAGCCAGAGTCCTTGGCGGTGTCGAACAGCGAGAACCCGGCCTGAAGCTGGCCGGCCATCAGGCCGCTCACAGCGATCAACCCCAGGCTCGTCATTAGCTTCTTCATGTTCTTCATTCCTTGTAGGGAGGGGAGGTCCCCTCTTTAGCACCGAGTTTCACTGCACCGCGGTTAGCGGGCGTTGCCGTCACAATCCGTGATAAGGGTGGTCCACGGAGTCTTCAGGGCCGACGTGACGATCTGCTTCAGGTCGGGCACCGTGTTGCCGAGTTCAAGGAGGTAATCCTCGGCGAATACCTGGTCGTGGTTGTTTCCCTCGACGTCAGTGTTTTCGATGCGTGCAGCGGCCAGGGCGATGATGGCGCCCCGGACAGCGTCTTTGCTGATACCGTTGGTTGCGCGGTTGTTGATCAGGTCTTTGAGGGCGGCGATGTGGGCGTTGCCGCTGCGCAGATCGCGCGAGGCGATCAGCGCTTCCTTCAGCAGCGCGTCGGGTGTGGTGCTGGTCAGCAGGCTGCCAATCAAGTTGAGCGCGCCATTGCGTATGCCTTCGCCGTCATAGCCCAACTTCGGGCGAATCAGGCCGATGGCGCGGACAATCGCAAGTTTGCCGTTGTCGGTAGCCGTGCCGTATTCTTCTGTCATGCGGCCAAGCGCACCGAGGCGGTCGTTCTGCTCCAGGGACCAGCAGCAAAGCGCCGAAGTGCTGTAGTTAGTATCTGACAGCAAGATGGTGAACAACGCGTCGCTGGCGCCCTGGGGCTTGTAGCGGCCCATCGTCACGATCAGTTCCGGGCGCTCGACCGAACCCGCGGCGCTGCTGAGCATCAACTGGACCAGCGTTGCCTTGTCCTGGGGCGTCAGGATATTTGCGTAATCGTTGAAGTTCGTCGACAGCTCCGTCACACAATCGACCGACAGCCGCGAGCCGTCAAGGCGGATGGCCGACATCATCTGCGTACGCATGTTGCTGAAGCGGCCGTTCATGTTCGCGGCCGAGGTCATGACGTAGGAGCGCATGAAGTCGGTGGCGGGCAGCAACAGGCCGCCGACGTCGCCCGGCGTCACGATGCCGCGCTCGTTGGCGACAATGGCCAGCTTGCCGTCGGTGCGGACATCAAGGAAGTAAATCGCGTTGCCGTCCTTGAGGCCGCTGTCGTAGGCCGCGTACTGGAGCTGACGGATACTGATGAAGCGGATTTCGTTGCTCGACGGGACGTGGCTGTCGCCTTTGAGCGTCTCGCTTACGCGAAGGACTCCCTGGCGCAGCACCATCGGGTCGCCGTCCTGCTGCGAGCCGTCCCCGATGCGCTTGTAGAAGGTGCCTTCAACGCCGGGCTCTGCCAGCGCGGTGTTTTCGACGCCCGTCATGCGGCCGACCACGATCACTTCGGCCTGGTCAGCAAGCCGCAGCACAGTGGTCTCTGCGGGTGTTGAAAAGTTCATTGCCTTGGCCGAGACCACGCTTGAAGCGGCGCCTGAAAGCAGGCCCACGGCAAGGGTCAAAGCGCAGAAGGAGGATAGAGTCTTCATGGTATGGTTCCTGTGCATCGTCACGTAAGTCGGAGTCGGGGACCTCAAGTTCATGCCAAGGGGGCTGCGATGCTACGGGTTCTGCTGTGCCGGTGGACGCGGATCGCGGCCTTTTCCGGGCAGCAACAGCTTGGACATGGTGTCAACGTCCTTCTGTGCAAAGGCATAGGGATAACCGTTCTGGAAGATCACCTGCTTGGTGTCCATGATCGTGCCGGCCTCGTTGGAAATCAGGCCGATACACTGACAGATCAGGTTGCTGTGCAAGGCGCCGCAATGACGGCAATACTCGACCACCGCTTCAATCGGGTCGTGGCCGGGCGAGTCATACTGCACCACGGGCGCAGCCCTGTAAGCCTTGGCGAACTTGTCGCCGAAGACACCCGTCGGGATCGGGACCGCCGCCGGGCCACCGCCGACGTTGCGCGGGATTGTGCCGATGGTTTCAGTGTTTTCGTTACCCAGCACGTTGGGATTGCCAAAGCTGCCGGGCGAATCCTGGATCGCCACGCCCAAGGCGTTGGTCAACTGGGGCGAGCCCGATGGAACCAGGGCATCGATCAGCACCGTGCCGACTTCACTGAACTGTTTGGACAGGAACTGGCGCACGGGTGACGGGAAGTCGCCGGGGCTGTTGTGCGGCTGCGAATTCCACAGGAAGATCATGCTGCCCGGGATGCCGGCCGGGAACTGCGAGCGCAACACGTCCCAAATGCGAATCGGGAAGGGGTTGCCGGGCAGCTGACGGAAGCGAACCGGGGCGGTCAGGAAGTTGATGTTCAAGCTCTTGGGCGACCACTGGATTTGGCCGAACTGGTCGCGTTCACGAATGCGCGTTCCGTCAGCGTTGCGCCTGTACCACTGGCTCATGAACGAGAGCATCAGTGGGTATTGGTTGTTGACCTCGATATGTGTAGGCGCCGGATCGCCGGTGATCCAGCCCTTCATGCCGGCGACTTGCAGCACCGTGATGGTGTCCGCAACCCAGTTCGGCTGGCCCGTGGGGCCGTCGTCAGTGTCAAGACCCGGATCAATGTACCAGACGTCGTTGTAGAAGCCGGTTTCGTTCCAGTTCTCGACGGTGAAGGTAAACACCGTGACGCCGAAGAGCGGATCGGTGCCGGGCGTGCCCGTGACCGAGCCGGCCGGAGGACCGGCGAATTTTCCATCACAGCCGCTGCCCGCCAGGGCCAACACGCCCAAGGATGCTGCGAGAACCAGTGCTGGAAGCGCCGCCGCAATCTTTTGCATAAACATCTCTCCTTGCACTACGTTTTCTACGCGGGGTATCTCGTTTCGGGGGAGGTTCCCGCCAGGGAGCGGGAACCTACAGCATTGGTCCAATTACGGGTTGGTGCGTCCAAAACCTGGCAGGGTGGCGTCTTCGCTGGGGGCCTGCCAGTTGCCGCTGGTGCCGTGCGCAAAACGCTGCAGGTCCTCCACGACAAACTGAAGTTCCAAGCCGCCTGCGACATACGCTGACATGTCAAGGACGTTGGAGAGGTTCATAATGTCTTGTTGCTTGTTGTTGGCCACCCCGGGGACGGCAAAAGCGCTATCAACGGCGCCCAGGCCGTAACCGACGATGTGAGTGCCAATACAAGCCAGGTAGTAGGCGTAGTGTACGTTGTCATCGGCCGTAAACACCGACGCCGCCTGGCCCGACGCAATGCGCCACTGTGCAATCCAAGGCAACAGATAAACGCCAAGCTTGGTCGTGATCGGGCCGTTGCCCGCGAAATACTCAGGCGCCGGAACGCCGTCCATCCGGAACATGTTTGTTTCGATGTGGATGTTCTTGCCCGGGGCCTCCTGCCATCCCGCCGCAATCAAGCCGGCAGGGATTAGCGTCGCTGCCCACTGCCACATCACGATGTTCTGGCAAGGAACGCGCACACGCGGGACGTTGTTGGCGCCCACAGTGGCCGGGTCGCCGACTTCCTGCTGCGCGAACGACGGGTTGGCCGCGGTGATCAGCGGGCTGCGCGGGCTGGTCGAACGCTGGGCCTCGTGCAGCGAAATCTTGAGTGAAGCGAACGCCACGTTCTCGTACATGATCGGCGCTTGGCCGGGAACGGCGGAAATGAGGTCGTTGCCGTCGGTATTGCGCAAAAACCACTGGTTCATGAACGACAGGACATAGGCCGCAATGACGGCGTGGCCCTTCCAGTTCGGACCGCCCGGCACGCTGTCATTCGGATCGACGGTATTGTTGGCGTAGATCCAGTCCGGAATGGGGGCCGGAGTGGGGCAGGTCGGGTTATCCGTGCAGTGGTTGTACATGCGCTGCTCCCACAGGTCATAACCCGCGGGACCGCGCTGGATGAACGATGTCGCCTGCACCGGCAGGCGCGCTTCGACAATAACTGCTTCCTGCGTGACAGGGTTGATCATCTCCGAGGGGAGGTTGTAGTGCGTAATGGGGGTTTTACGAACCGGGAACTGCTCCACCTGCTGCGTGCCGTTGAAGAGGATGCCACCGGGACCGCATCCCGCCAGCATCAACGCGCCGCCCATGAGCATGCCGGCTGCAATCGTGCCTACCAGACGATTCATGAAATTCTCCTTGAACCCCAGCCGCGGCTGATTGCCGTCGGCTTTCCAACAGTACTTCAGGCATCCGGCCGCACCGCCTGTGATGCCATACCCTTCTCAGACCAGGAATTCAGCGCACAACGTGCCAATACCTCTGGTAAACCTAACTTACGCCTAAACAACGCTTTGCTGAACCTCTGTGGAACGAGAGTTTCCAGTGATCCTTGCCTTCGTGCAAGATATACACACCCAACTGATTCCCTTCTTTCGCCGTTGCCAAGCCCCTTCGAAGGCATTTTTCATCACGGCGGCGGCAAGACAACATCGGCGCGCGGATGTGCGCAACGACGTCAAAGTCATCCTGCACGCTCAGACGCTGTTTCAATACCCTGAGTAAGGTGATTTTTAAGCGCCGAGCGAACCGATCAAGGAGCCCGACCGAGCCGTATCCCCAGCGATACGGTGCAGAGAGGGTGACGCAGAGATGCGACGCTCGCCGCCAAAAAGCACCCACGAGAGGGTTTTGAATCAGCGTTCTAGGGGATTTCTTTGGGGTCTCAATAATCTACCGGGTGGGACATCGCCGTCAAGCGGCTTGCTCGCATATAACGCGACCTCTACAATCCGCCTCCCCGATGCCGGAGAATTCCCTCGTGCCGTCCAAGTCGTCAGCCGCCGCCAAGCCGCATCTCATTGAAGGAAATCTTCTCGCCAAGGGCTTTCGCTTCGCCATCGTTTCGGCGCGCTTCAATGAATACCTTGTGGACAAGCTCGTCGAAGGCGCCATTGACGGCATCAGGCGCCACGGCGGCAAGGTCGACACTCAAATTAAAGTGCCGGGCAGTTTCGAGCTCGGCGTGGCGGCGCAGAAGTTTGCGGCAAGCGGCAAGTTCGACGCCGTGATTTGCCTCGGCGTGATTATACGCGGGGCGACATCGCACTATGACCACGTCGCGACCGAGGCCGCGCGCGGCGTTTCCAATGCCCAGATGAGCACCGGCGTGCCTTGCATCTTTGGCGTTGTCACCGCTGAAAACCTCGAGCAAGCCATCGAACGCTGCGGTACCAAAATGGGCAATAAAGGGTACGATGCGGCTGTCACCGCCATTGAGATGGCCAACCTGTTCGAACAGCAACCATGACGACCGAAACTTCCAGGCCCGCTGAAAGTACACGCAAGGACACTCTCGCGCGCGAACTTGCGTTGAAGCTGCTCTACGTGATGGACCTCGGCAGCAAAAAGGGCTTCGAGGACCAGGTTGAGGTGCTGCTGCAGGGCGAGACCGACCAGGCCGACGTGCGCCGCCATGCGCGGCAAATTTTCGCCTCTGCGCGCGAACACCTGCCCGAAGTCGATGCGCGCATCCAGGAAGTCGCCATCAACTGGCTGCTGTCGCGCATGCCCGCTGTTGACCGCGCGATCCTTCGCCTTGGCACCACGGAACTGCTTTACTCGCAGGAAGTGCCCCCGAAGGTGACGATCAGTGAAGCCATTGAGCTGGCGAAAAAGTATTCGACCGAGAAATCCGGCGCGTTTGTGAACGGCTTGCTCGACAAGCTGTACCAGACGCTCTGTCCTCAGAAGGTTTAACCCGGGCCGGGGGCGTCTCAGAGGATTCGCCAGTGGTATTCAACTTCTTCAAGAAAAAAGCGCCGCCTGAGGTTTCTGACGCCGGCCCGCCCAAGCCGGGATCGCCGCAAAAGCCCGCGCCGCTGCCCGGTAATCCGCCGGCGCTGCCGCCTTCGGCCCCGCCGCCGACAAAGCCAAACACGCCGGGCACGCCGCCTGTGCCGTCAAAACCGCCGGGCACCGCACCCACGCCCGCCGTGCCGCCAAGCCACCCGCCGACCGAATTGCCGCCGCCCAAGGCGCCCGCCAAGGGCGGATCAGGCCGCAATGCCGCGGCCAAATCGTCGGGACGCAACAAGCCGGTTTCCGGCAGGCAGGCGGCGGCATCAAACCCTTCCGAGCCCCAGCCCGAGAAACGCGGCTTCTTCAAGAAACTCACGCGCGCGATTTCGAAGACGCGCATGATTTTCAGCCGCAAGGTGCTGGGGCTTGTCGGCCTGGGCAAAAAGATCGACGAAGAAACGCTGACGAAGCTTGAGGAGTCGATGCTCGAGGCGGATTTCGGCGTCGAGACCAGCGAATACCTGATGGACCTGATCCGCGGCGCCTGGAAGAGCACGAAGATCGAAACGACCGACCAGATACTTCCGTACATCAAAGACGAACTAAAGCGCCGCCTCACCCATCGAGGGAACACGGTCAATTTTGCGCCTGTTAAACCGACGATCATCCTCGTCGTCGGCGTCAACGGCGTGGGCAAGACCACCAGCGTCGCCAAGCTCGCGCGTTTCTTTGAGCGTGACGGCAAACACGTGGTGCTTGCGGCGGCGGACACCTTCCGCGCCGCGGCGGTCCAGCAACTCACGACGTGGTCCGAGCGCATCGGCTGCGAAATTGTCACGGGCAAGGACCGTGAGGATCCCGCGGCCGTTGCGTACCGGGCCGCCGAGCGCGCCGTTGAAGTCGGCGCCGACGTGCTGCTGGTCGATACCGCGGGCCGCCTGCATACTCAGAAGAACCTGATGGACGAACTTACCAAGATCACCCGGGCGATCGGGAAAAAGGTGGGCGGCGGGCCCCACGAAACCGTACTTGTACTGGACGCGACAACCGGGCAGAACGCCTTGAACCAGGCAACGACCTTCAAGGCCGCCGCCAACGTGACGGGGCTGTTTTTGGCCAAGCTTGACGGCACCGCCAAGGGCGGCGCGGTACTGACGATCAACGAAAAGGTCGAGGTGCCCGTTAAATTCGTGGGCCTGGGTGAAAGCTTTGACGACATCCAGGGCTTTGACGCCGGCAACTTCGTCGATGCGCTGTTTGCCGTCGACGAAGACAAGGAAACAGGCTCTTAGGCCTTTCAATCCGCAATTCGCAATCCACAATCCACAATTGAATGATTGAGCCGGCCAAAATCGTCAACAGCATCATCAAGGCCCGGCTGGGCTCCATCAACCTGCTTTTGCGTTCCTACGGCACGGACCTCGCCGACTATGCCACCGCCGTTGTTCCCAGGCGCGGCGACGAGTTCGAACAACTGCTTGAGGACATCGTTGTCGACATCATCACGCAATTGCGCGCCGCCGATACCTCCAGCGACGAAAGTTTCCGACGCTATTTGTTCGAGAGCGCCGTGCGCACCCTGCGCGCGCGCCATCGCAGGCTGCTCGAGGCGCCCGCTGTCGAGCCCAAGGACAACGAAAGCTACACGCTCGACGAAGTGCTGGCGGAACTCCAGATTACCGAAGGCGACCTCGCGCAGATGGTCAGCGAGGGCACGTTGCGCGCGTTTCGTGAAAACAACACCACGCGCTTTCGTCCCCAGGACGTCAAGGTGCACAGCAAACGTGCCCGCATGGGCCTTGAGTGCATCTCGGCGCGTGAACGCGAGGTGCTGGCGCTGTATTTCCGCTTTGGCTTTGACTCCGGCCTGATTGCGCATTGGTTCGGCACGCCGCAGGCGTCGGTCGAGGAATTGATCGAATCCGCGGCGGGCGCGCTGTTGTCGCGCGGCATTATCAAGGAGTCCTTCGCATGACCTGGAAGTCGGACTCCGAGATCCGCGAATACGTGCGCGGCGGCCTCGACCGCAAGGGCACTGACCGCATCGAGCGCCGGGCCCTTGCCGACCGCGGCACGCAGGCGCGGCTTGATGCCCTGCGCCACCAGGCCATCGCGCTGCGCCAGGCCTTTACGTTTCCGCCCTTTGACATGTCGCGCATCCAGGTCGGCGTGCGCGCCCGCAGCCCTTACCGCGCCATGGGTATCCCGCCCGCCGCGGCGCTTTGGCTCCAGATAGCGGGAATGGCGGCGTTGCTTTTCCTGCTGCACCGCACGGGGGCCTACGTCGCACCGCCCGACGTAATGCTTGAACGCAGCGAAGGCCGCGTGCTGCTTGATTCACGCCCGCTTTCGGTCTCGCGCAGCAAGCGGCTGGTAATGAACCAGGAAGTGCAGACCTCGCCGGGCGCGCAGGCGACGCTGCAACTCGACTTCGCCAACCGCGTCGTGATCGCGCCTGACTCGACGCTGGTGGTGCTTGAGCCGCGCGAGGGCGTGCGCCAGGTCGTCGCGCTCGCCAAGGGCGAAATCTGGGCGCGCTTTGCCGCCGCAGGCCAGAAGTTCGCCGTCACGTTTGGCCGCGGGCAGTACGAAATTTCCGGCACGACGGCCGAGTTCGACCTTGTGACCGGCGACCGTGCGCTGGCGATGCTGCCGCTGAATCTGGCCGGCGGGGCCGACGCGGCGCCGCTGGCGGTGTTGCGCGTGTTTCGCGGGTCCGTCAACGCGCGCCAGGGCTATAGCCAGGGCCAGGCCGTCAACCGCGACCAGTGGATGGTGTTTTACGGCAAGGCCTCGCCCGTGGTCGGCGAGCAGGGCAACGAAAACTTCAAGTTGTTGCGGCTGGACCAGACCGAACGCTTCAAGGACGACCTGCACTGGCTGACGACGGAAATCTATCCACTGCGCGCCGAAAACAGCACACTCGAGCTTGAACGCCGCCTGCACAAGCTTGCGCAGGCGCTGCTGGAGTACCGCGAACGTTACGTGGTGCGCATCGGCCGTGACGAGATCTATGCCTTCGAACGTGAGTTCGAGGCGGAGCTTTCGAAGAATGTGCCGGAAGCGCAAAAGCGCATCGACGAAAACAAGACGCTGCCCGACGACCAGTTGCCGCCCAAGGGGCCGCTGCGCATCAGCGACCATGACCTGGTGGCCTCGGCGCCGCTGATGCGCGAGATTGTCGCGCGCTGGGTGTCGCGCGCCGACAGCTTCGCGACGCTGGGCAGCGCGGCCAAGACGCTGCTGGGCCGGGCGCAGATACTGGAAACGGAAGTGAACCTGCGTGAACAGGAATTGACCAAGGCGATCGCGCTCAAGAACGACCTCGACAAGCTGATCAAACGCATCGGCGAGGACAACGCCGAGATCGAAAAACTCAAGGCCGATCCCTACTTCGACCTCGACGGCTCCAAGCGCAAGGCGCTCGACCTGCTTCTTGAGGACCAGCGCAAGATTGAAAAGGCGGCGGGCGAAGCGCGCAGCAAACTCGAACTCGTGCGCTTCAAGCTCAACGGCTTCGAGTCGAAGATCGACGACGGCAAACGCGCGCGCGTGCCGCTGGCCGCCGCCGTCACGGACAAGCAGAAGACCGTCGACGAGATCTCGGCCAGGCAGAAGGCCAATCCCTACACCGCCGAAAAACTCGCGCAGGCCAAGGAATTGGTCGAGGGGCTTATAATTGCTCTAGAAAAGAAGGTAATTCCCGCTTTGGAAACCGCAGAGGCTCAGCTCAAACTCGCCAAGGCGCGACTGACCGAAGCAAAAAAGAAAGCTGAAGGGGCAAAAGCAGAGTTTGATCAACTAGAAAAACAGGATCAAGATCTTCGAGTCGCTGCCGCGGACAGGAAGTCAGAGGCTGAACAAGCCGACGCAGAACTAAAGAAGGCGGAAAAGACTGTCGAGGAAATCCAGAAGAAGATCGACGCGCTGCCGGAGAAGGATCGCGCGAAAAGCCCTCTTCAGGAGGACCTGAAAAAAGCAAAGGTGGTGGAGGAAAAAGCTCGTGGTGCGAAGAACAAAGCCGACGAATCTCTGAATCTTGCGGAACTGAGCCTTACGAATGCGGAGAAGGCACTTGGCGAAGCATGGCAAAAACAAAAAGATTGCAATGCCGAGGTAGTAACTACAGAGGGCAAAGTAGCGGAATGGGAAGCCAAGGTCAGTGAAGGGAAGCAAGAGTTAGCCAGTCAGAAGGCTTCTGTCGCAGATGCCGAGGCCGCGCAAAAGGCCCAGGAAGACGCCAAGGCTGAACTCGAAGTGCTCGCCGTGCAGTGGGGCGAAGCCGCCGACGTGCTTTCCAAGGCGCAGTTCGCGCTCGAAGACCAGGACATCGCCCTCAAGAAACTGGAGGACGACGCTACGCCCCTGCGCGACGAACTTGCCGGGCTACTTGCCGCTGTCGACGCCGGCGACAAAGCCAAGGACGAAATCAAGCGCCTCGACACCGAAAAACAAAAGAGCGTCGCCCTCGACCAGGAAATCGCCAAGCGCGGCGCCGCTCGCGACTTGATCCAGGCCTCGGTCGATGAAATGAAGACGCGGCCGCTGATCGTCAACTACGGCAAGCTGCAAGCGGACTTCGAGAAGGTGCACGCCGAGCACGCGGGCATCGAATACCTGCGTGCACGCGCCCTTGACGAAGACAATCGCGAGCACCAGGAACAACTTGCCGCGCTCGACCGTTACAATGAGGCCGCCGTGAAGGCTCAGGTGCAGGCCGTTGCGCTGCTCGACGGTTTCTGCGCGCCCTACCGCGGCTTCAACCTTGCCGCGAGCGAGGCCGACGCGCTGGTCGCGAAGTCCAAGCTGATGGAGGCGTTGTGGAATCTTTATTACAGCGGCGAGCCGGTGATCCTGCCTGACGGTCGTGTGCAGCAGTGTTATTATGTGGTGGCCGAGGCAGGCTCCAACGCTGACGCGCTGCGCGACCTGGACCAGCGTTGGGCCGTGGCCCTGGCAACCGTGCTTGACCGCGAACGTTATGAGGCCGCCGGGAAACTGAGCGCGGCCGACCTGGCGCCGCCACAACGAAAGTAGCAACAAAGGCAAACATGACCCTCGACCGCGTATTGTGCTGCGTGAACAGCAAGGTGTGGATTCCCGACGCCTTCCTCACGACCATCGTGGGCGATTGCGACCGCGGCAAGTTCAGCATTACGCGGCCGTTCACCTACCCGTGCATGCTGATGGCCAACGGCAACCTTTACATCGAGGACCACGAGGGCATGGAAGTTCCCTCGCGCGACGTCGAGCTCAACCAGGTGAAGTGCGCGACTTGCGGCCGCGAGGTCGAAGTGCGCGAGATCGACATCAAGGCGATTTTGGACAAGTTGCGCGACCGCGAAATCGTCATGAAAGAACGGCACCGCCAACGCGAATCACAGAAAGTCGACAAATCCAAGCCGGCCTCGGGCATTGCCGCGCAGGTCAAACCGGCGTCGGGAATGGTCCCCCAGCCGGGGAATATCCCGCCCAAGCCGGCGGGTTAAATCGGGCGGGCATCGGAGTTTCCCATGAACAAGGTTCGTGCACTCTTTACGGGCCTGATCGTGATCGTGCTTGCGCTGGCGGGCGGCACGGCGTGGCTGATCTACGAATACATCCAGCAGCAGATTCCCAGCCAGGCCACGACAAAGCAAGACATCCAGGCGATCCGTCACGAACAAGCGGAAAGTAACAAAAAGATCAGCACACTTGAGCAGCGTGTGGAGGTGCTAACTACGCGGACCACTGACCTTGAGAATCGCGCATCGACGCTTGAGAAAAACCTTGGCGAGTTGCGCAAGGATGTAGCGAAGAAGGCCGACGCCGAAAAAGTTGAAAAGGAACTCGGCGAAGTGCGCAAACAGGCCCAGGAAACGAAAGACGAACTTCAGCAAGTGAAGACGGAGTTCGAAAAGGAAAAGACCAAAGCCGGCAAACTGGATGAGCGTCAAACCAAGCTCGAAGACGATCTAAAGAAGCAGGGTGAGCAAAGCGAGGCTGATCGCAAAGAGCTTAAGGAACTGCGCAAGGACAACGAGCGCATGAAACGCGACCTCGAAGAAATCCAGAAGATGCTCAACATCAAGCCTAGCAACTAGTCATTACATGTTGCGATAAACCTCGCGCCTGTGTGCGATCTTCACCACAAGGACGAGAAGCCGTTGCTGTTTTACCTGGTAAATCACTCGATAGTCGCCGACGCGTAGACGATATTCGTCTTCGGTGTTTACGAGTTTTGTGCTGGCAGCGGGAAACGGATTGTTAGCGAGCGCATCGATTTTCGGCGCCATTCGCCCCTGAACATCGCGAGGCAGGCCGCGAAAGTCCCGACTCCCGTGAGGCGTAAACTCTACGGTATAGGCCACGTTACAAGCCCATCTCGCGCTTTATCGTCTCCCACGGTATGTAGCCTTTTTCTTCAGCTTCCCTGATCGCCTCTTGTGCATCCTTGTGGTCCAGGTAGTCCTCGATAATCCGCGCGCGGTTCTTGATGAACTCAAGATACGTCAGCACCGCCCACAACTCAGTGCCGTCAAGCGAGTCAATCAGCTTGTGAGCAACCTTTCGCTTGGCGCCAAGGTTTTCTTTCTTTGGATGTTCAGCAGATTTCGCGCGCATAGGTTCACCTGTGCACCAGCGTAGCATCGGGCGGCGACGCGCTAAATCCCCATGTCCTTGCGCATGGAGTCGTTCGACACGACCTTCGCCGCGCGATTGGACACCGCGGCCTTGCGTTGCTGCTCCATGAGGTACTCAAGGTAAGGCAGCACGCTCTGGATCGCGTTGTCGAAGAGCGCGTCGATCAGCGTATGCGCGCGGGCGCGCGGCCCGGCAACCAGCGGAACTTTCGGAGTTTCGGTTTTGACGGAAGGTTTGCGCATGGCGGGACTCCTGCTCGCCCCGCCCGGCCACCCCATTTTACCTCATAGCGCGCCGCTGGAAACCACGCGGCCGTACATGTTCAGCAGCGGGCCGGAAAGTTCGTCGGGCTCGGCGTCGATGGTATGCACGCCGACCTTCTGCAGCTTGAACAGGATATCGCGGCGCTCGTCCAGCAGCGTCAGCGACGCAAGTTGCCGGTACGCGCCGTGAAGGTCTAGCACTTCGTCGCCCAGCGTCTGCTGGTACACCGGGTCGCGCATGCTGCACACGATCACCGCGTGGCGTTTGTGCACCGCCGCCACGTTGCGATGAAGCTCCCAGCCCTGCGCCTCGTTGTCGAAATCCGTCGCCAGCACCACCAGTGCGCGGCGCGTGAGCGCATGTCCCATCGCGACAAACGCGGGCGTGAACGCCGTTTCACCGTGACTGGGGCTGACCTCGAGCGACGCGCGGATGATGCGCGCGAGCTGCCCACCGCCCGCGCGCGGCGGTATCAGCACGCGCACCGTCGCGTCGAAAATGCATAGGCCCACGAGGTCGCCGCGCTGAAGCGCCGCCGCGGCGACGCGCGCCAGTGACGCGAGAGCGAGGTCGACCTTGCGTCGCCCACCGACGCGGCCGCCCATCAGGCGGCCCGCGTCGCAGCAAAGCATGACATGGCGGCGGCGTTCGGGCTCGTAGCGCCGCACAGTTAAGTTGCCGCTGCGCGCAAAACCCTTCCAGTCGACCGATTGCACGGGGTCGCCGGGCACATAGGGGGCAAGAGATTCGAATTCGCCGCCGCGGCCCACGCCGCGCGAACGGTTGATGCCGCTGTCTGCGTCCTGCATCGCGCGCAGAATCAGCCGGTTGCTCTGCAAAAGTTCGACGCCGGGAATGCCCATGATCGTCGCCTTGGCTTCGAGGCGAACGATGCGACGCAACATGCGCAGCGGCCCGAAGGCCTCCAGTGTCGCCGGGCCGAGTTCGATCTTGCCGCGATCCAGCAGCCGGTATTGGCGTGTGTAGCATGAAATTTTCCCGGGCGTGAGTGTCGCCGCAAGGGCGTCGCGCGGGCCGTCCATGGCCACGGGCAGGATGTCCCAGAATTTCATGCGCAGCGCGCGCGAGCCCGCGTTGCCGATGCGGACCTCAAGCGGGAAATCGATGCCGACGCCTTGCTCGCCGGGCGCTTTGCGCTCAAGCGTCAGGTCGTTTTTTCGCGGCAGCAGGACCAGATCGATGAAAATCAGCAGGAAAAACACGCCCGTGGCGATGCCCCACAGCGGCAACAAAAACGGAAACCCCAGCGCCAGCGCCGCCAGCGCGCAAAGTATTGCGGCGGTCAGCAGACACACAATGGTGGGGGAGTAGTTCATGCTTGAAAAGACATCTCACGCAAAGGCGCAAAACCGCATAGAACTGCAACTGCTTTTGTCCACGGAGGCCACGGAATTCACGGAAAACTGAGACGGCAAAGCCGGTGAGCCGCGAATCTTCACGAATTGGCACGAATCTGAGGCGTAGAATTCGTGATGATTGGTGTGAATTCGTGGCTCAAACCGTTTTGTTTTTCCCGTGCTCTCCGTGTCTTCCGTGGATTACTGCGGTTGCTGTTATCTGTGTTCATCTGTGGCGAAAAACTAACGGGGCACCGGTACGCGCGAGATGATGTCTTCGAGGATGCTGTCGGTGCTCACGCCCTCGAGTTCCGCGGCCGCCGTGCGGTAAAGGCGATGGCGCAAGGCCGGCACCGCAAGCTCGCGCACATCGTCGGGAATCACGAAACCGCGGCCATAAGTTGCGGCGGCGGCGCGCGCCGCACGCAGCAGCATCACGCCGGCGCGCGTGCTGGCGCCGGCGCGCAAAAACGGGTGTTCGCGCGTGTGGCGGATGATCGCAAGCGCGTAGCCCGCGATGTCGGGGCGGACCTCGACGCCGTAGACGCGCTGGCGCATGGCGCGGATTTCATCGAGGCCAAACAGCGGCTGCAGCCCCGCGGCCTCAAGGTCGTCGCCGCTTTTGGGCGCGCCGTGCTGCTTGAAGATCTCAAGTTCGGTGGTCTGGTCGGGGAAATCGACCATGAGCTTAAAGAGGAAGCGGTCGAGTTGCGCTTCCGGCAGCGGGTAGGTGCCTTCGCTCTCCAGCGGGTTTTGCGTCGCGACAACGCAGAAGACATCGCCCAGGTTGTAGTCGGCGCCGTCGGCGCTGACGATGCGTTCCTGCATCGATTGGAGCAGCGCGGCCTGTGTGCGTGCGGGCGCGCGGTTGATTTCGTCGGCGAGCAAAAGCTGCGTGAACACCGGGCCCTTGCGGAACTCGAATTCCGCGCTTGTGGGACGGAAGATCGAGGTGCCGGTGATGTCGCTTGGCATCAGGTCGGGCGTGAACTGGATGCGTTTGAAATCGAGGCTGCACAGGCGGCCGAGCGTGCGCACCAGCAGCGTCTTAGCCGTGCCGGGGTTGCCCTCAAGCAGCACGTGGCCCTGAACCAGCAGGCTGACGAGCATGTGGCGCACGACGTGCGCCTGGCCTTTGACCACGCGCGCAATGGCGTTTTCGAGGTGATCGGCGAAGTGAGCCATTTGCGCCAGCGGGTCGGCGGGCCTAGCGGCCTGCGGCTGCACCGGCTCTGGTTGAAACGGAGTTTGCCCGGCCATGCGTGTGAATCCTTTTTGTTTGCCTGATCGAAAAACCAAAACCAGTCACCACGAATCTTCACCAATAGGCACGAATAGAAACCCGAATTCGTGAGAATTCGCGTTCTTTCGTGGATCAAGTCTTTTTCTGCGGCGTTGCCCTGCGCGGTTCTTTATTTTTCAGCGACGAAACTGTTTGTGCGGCGCGCAGTACGTTCAGGGCGCCTTCGCCGGGAATGATCTTGATCGCCTCCAGCGTAGCCTTCTGGTCCTTGGCCAGCGCGCTCGAGGTCGAGCCCGCCATGCCCGAGGCGTGCACCTGCACCGGCCCCGCGCCCAGGTGGTTGTGTGCGCGGCGTAAAAGCGCCGTCGAGGCCGTCACGTAATCGCGCGCCCGAGCCATCATGCGCGCCAGGCCCTCGATCACGACGCCGCGCGAGCGTCGCGTCTCGGTGTCGGCAACCGCTGGCCGCAGCACCGTGGCCTCGCGCCAGCCGAACATCAGCAGCACGATGAAGAGCGAAAGCGTGAACCATAGGCCCGGCGGCGTGGCCGCGAGATATTCAATGGACGCCTGCGACGCCAGCCCGTGCATCGATTCGTCGATGTCGAAGGTGCGGGTGTCGGCGGCGCGAAAAACTTTCATCGCCAGCGCCGCGGCGTTACCCTGGCCGATGAACCGGTTACTGAGAAAATCGGCGTCGCTGACCAAAATCGCGCGCGACAGGCCAAGCTCGACGCGCGGCTGGATTACCACCGGGTCGCCTTGTTCGGTCTGGATCAGCACTTCGTACTTTCCGCGTGCGCCGTTGTCGGCGAAGCGGAAGGCCTGGATGGGCTCGGTGTGCAGGCGCGTGCGCAGGGGGTCGCGCCACTCCGGCACGGGTTCATCGTCGCCGAACATCGGGTGTTCGCGCCGCCAGGCGTTGGGGTTGGGAGTCGAGAGAAAAGTTTCGGTCGTGGTGCGAAACACGGAGAGTTCGCTGCTCAGGCCGCACGCCGCAAGCACGATGTTCACATCGCTGATGCGGTACCAGCCTTCGCCGACTTCGACGATGCCTTTGCCGCCGCCGTGGGTGTCGTAGTACCAGCGCTTGGGCAGGGCGATGATCGCGCGCGGGCTGCGCCAGTTTTCGCCAAGCAGGTCCTTGAACTCGCGCTTGTTGGAGGCGACTTGTTCCGGGTCGGGCTCCAGAACCGTGACGCAGCTTCCGCCCGGCGCGTAATACTCAGGCCCGAGGCGATTCAGGGGCGTGACGCGGCGCTGCACCTTGAAACCGAGGTCGCTGAGCAATTCCGCCAGCGCGCTGTGGCCGCCGGGCGAGGCGCTGTAACTGTTGGAGAAGTTGTCGGGCTTTTTGGGTTGTTCGAACACGCCGCGGATCAGCACGTAGCCGAGCCCGGCGGCAAAAACGCCCAGCATGATCCAGCGAAACATCGTCTCGCGACCGCCGATCTTGGGCGTGAGCAGTCGCTTGCGAAGGTTTTCGGTCTGGCCTTTCATCCGGTCACCTTCGTGTCGACTGCGTCGAGTCGTGTGCGCCATGCCTCGAATTCGGCTGCGCTGGGTGAGTGTTTGCCGTAACGCACGCGCTCAACCAGGCCAAGCAGGCGGCGGACTTCCTGGCGCGTGTCGGCCTTGCGGATCTGTTTGCACGCGTCGCGCCAGGTCTTCACATCGCGGATATCCGCAAAGCCCGTCCAGCCGGAGCGCCGCCAGAAAAGTTTGAACGCGATCAACGCAGCGAGCGCGTAGTTGCCCGCCCTTATCGCGTCATGCAGGTCGCCTTCGAGGGTCGAGATGTCCTGTGGCGCCGGCGGCGGTTCGGCTTTCTTTTCCTCGACTGCCGCTTCTTCTTTCATCTTTTTGACGCGGGGGTTGGCCTGGCGGTCAAGCAGCGCGCGCACCAGCAGGAAAATCGCGCCGGCCACGACGATGCCCAGCACCACCCACATCACGATCTTGAGCGCTTCGGCCAGCCCGCTGCCGGAGCCGATCTGCGGCATCTGCGGGTCGCTGCGCACGCCGGTCTCGCGCCGGTCGCCGCGGTAGGGTTCTTCTTTCGAGGGCTTGGATTCCTCGGCGGGCTCAAGCTTCTCCGGTCTGTGCAGACGGTAGCCCTTGTAGGGTTCGCCCGAAATGATGTCGCGCGCGCGCTCGGGCTCGCTCTGCGCGGCAAGCGGCGCCGCGAACAGAATCGCGGCGAGCAACAGCAAGTATGGCAAGAGCCTGCCCATTGGGCGCGTATGGTAGCGGCGGCGCCTGGTTTTGGATTTTAGATTTTGGATTTTGGATTGAGGGGCCATCGGGTGTCGTCGCGCCACAATCCAGAACTGAAAATCCAAAATGGTTACGCCGGCGGGTTGCGGCGGGGTGCGGGCAGGCGCACTTGTGGTTGCGGCGGCCGGGACGCCGGTGTCCCCGGTCCGTGCGAATCCGCTGGCGGTGCGCTGCCGGGGGCTGCGCCGGTTTGCTCCCAGGGTGCAAGGTCGCTGCGGTTGACCGCGCGCGTCTGTGGTTGTGGCGGGGCGTAGCTTGCCTGCGGGGCGTACCCGGCTTGCGGGACGTAACCCTGCTGGGGCGGATAGCCCTGTTGCGCCGGGTAACCCGGTTGCGGCGCGTACCCCGGTTGAGGTGGATATCCCGGCTGCGCTGCGTAACCCGGCGGAGGCGTGTAACCAGGCTGAGGGGGATAGCCGGGCTGAGGTGGATATCCCGGCTGCGGGACGTAGCCCTGGGGCATGTAACCCTGGGGCATGTAGCCTTGCTGGTATCCCGGCTGGCCGTAGCCGCCGTAATAACCCGGCTGATATTGAGGAAGCGTGCTCGGGTCGACGCCGAAACTCTGCGCCAGCACGGCAAGGTCGAAGCCTTCTTTGCGGCAGCGTTGGTCGAAGTAATAGATCACCAGCGGGATGGTGCTCAGCGGCATCACCGCCGAGGACCACGCTGTCCCGATCATCATGCCGATGATCGGCACCGCGCCTTCGCTGGTTGACATCGCGCCCTGCGCGATGCCGCCGGGCATCGACAACAGCGCCAGCACCAGGCCCATCACGAAGTTGACGCCGAACAACCGCCAACGGAAGTTTTCCGTCAATTGGCTGCTGCGGCCAAAGGCCTCGATTGGCCCCGCGTCCTCCAGCATGATGACGCAGAACACCAGGCCATAGCGGGTTTGCAGGTAGTAGGAAACCGGCACAATCGCCAGGCATAGCAGCAGTGTCACGCCCATGGCGGCCAACATCGCCTCGCCGCTGCGATGTGCGGGGGCCGACGCAAGCGCCAGGATCATCGGCAGCGCCGCGGCGACAAACAGGCCGATCATTATCAGCGTGTAGATGAGGCCCGCGACGATCAGCGAGCCAAGGCGGCGGAAAACCTGCCGCACGGCCTCGCCGATGCTTGTCTCTGAGCCAAGATAAACGCGCGCGATCAGGTAGTAAATTGCGCCGCCGGCAAGCACGAGTGAAAACGGCACGCCGAGATAGGCGCCGGCAATCGGAGCGTAGGTGTTGGCGAGGGTTTCGTTGTCGAGGCGGCTATTCATCACCGACCACGCGCCCAGCGTGATTAGCGCCACGGGCACGAAGTAAAGCAGCATGTACAGGCCCGCGAACAACACGAAGTTGCCAGTGAAAATCGAAAAGCTGCGCGACAAGATGTCGCCGAAGTCGAGCGGGCGAAGGTCGTAAGCTTTGCGGGGGGCGGCCATGTGTTCTCCGGCCATAGAAACTAACTCATCGTTAGTCCGCCTTCACTTACAAACGAGCAAGTTTCCAGTAACTGCCGCCTGAAGCCTGCCGCCTGAAACGCTGCTTCTAGCCCCTGCCATCGGGCCGGAAAGCCGTTATACTCCGCCCCTCTTAAATTCGGCCAATTAGGGTACAGAAATGAACTACGCCACCGGACTGGGCGAAGACGCCAAGAACAAGCCGCAACAGCCACAGGGCAAGCCGCCTATTCCCGGCCCGGGTTCACAGGGCCAACGCCAACAGGGAGGTCCCGGGCAGGGTCAGGGCGGCCCGCGCCGCCAGCGCCAACCCAGCGGCGTTCCCGGCAACACGTATGGCGGCGGCGGTTACGGCCCGCAGGGTAATCCCTACGGCCAGAAGCGTCCCGAGGGCGCGCCCAAGGACGAGAATCACCCCAACGCCGGCGAAACCATCGCCTGTCAGCCGACGGAAGGGTTCGTCTCGTGGCTGGCGCAGGCCAAAGGTTCACTCGCCATCACAACTTACCAGGCGGGCAAAGTTGCACTGGTGGGCTGGGACGGCAAGCAGGTCACGATGGTGATGCGCCAGTTCGAAAAGCCCATGGGCTTTGCGGTCGGGCCGAATAACCGCCTCGCGCTTGCGACGCGCCACGACCTGATGCTGTTTGCCAACGGCCCGCTTCTGGCCGGCGATTACCTCGAGAACGAAAAGAACAAATACGACAGCCTGTTTTTGCCGCGCGCGAGCTACCACACCGGCGATCTTGCGACGCACGACCTGGCCTTTGGCGACGACGGCCTGTGGCTGGTGAACACGCGCTTCTCGTGCCTGAGCCAGCTCTCCAACGAATTCAATTTCGTGCCCAAGTGGCAGCCGAAGTTCATCAGCATGCTCGCGCCCGAAGACCGCTGCCACCTCAACGGCCTGGCGATGCGCGACGGTAAACCTGCGTTCGTCACCGCGCTGGGTGAAACCGACGTTGTCGGCGGCTGGCGCCCGACCAAGGCCACCGGTGGCGTAGTTATGGACGTCGCGAGCAAAGAAGTCATCACGCGCGGGCTGTGCATGCCGCACTCGCCGCGCTGGTACGATGGCAAGTTGTGGGTGCTCAACAGCGGCAAGGGCGAGATGCTGCAGGTCGATCCCAAGGACGGCAAGCAGACGGTGGTCTGTGAGCTTCCGGGATTTTTGCGCGGCCTGAGTTTCGCAGGGCCCTATGCGTTGATCGGCATGGGCAAGATTCGCGAAAAGCACATCTTCGGCGGCCTGCCTGTCGGCACCAAGTACCCGAAGCTGCTTTGCGGCGTGTCGATTGTGGACCTGCGCACGGGCAAGGAAGTGGCGAACCTTGAGTTCACCTCGGGTTGCGTTGAGCTTTACGACGTCCAGTTCATCAAGAACATCATGAAGCCGAACATCCTGAACCTGCTGAAGCCGCAGGCGCGCCAGGCGTTTGTCGCGCCGGACTTCTCTTACTGGCTGCGCCCGAGCAACGTGATCCAGGACGACAAGCCGGGCGTGACGGACCCTGTGAAACAGGGCTAGAAAAGCAGAAGCGGGGATAGGTAGACCTATCCCCAATCGCGGATGATATGGATCTAACCCTAACCCTAGCCCTAAACCTATGACCGACCAACCACCGCCCGTTGAAGCCACCGACAAGCCCGCCGACGAGACCGAGGGCCCGGTAACCGAGAAAATCACCGTGCAGCCCGACGAGGGCTTCGTGCGCTGGTTGATCCAGATGGGCGGGTCCATCGCGCTTTCGACCTACCGCACCAACCGCATGGCGTTTATCGGCTGGGATGGCAAGCAGGTCACGCTGGTGATGCGTGAGTTCGACAAACCCATGGGCATCGCAATCCAGGGCCAGCGCATGGCCATTGCGTGTCGCCACAACATCCTGATGCTGACGAATTCGTCGCTGCTGGCCAAAGATTTCACGCCCGAGACGCCCGGCCGCTATGACGGGGTTTACTTGCCGCGCGCGTCCTTTTACACCGGCCCGCTCAACACCCACGACATGGGTTTCTGCGACGACGGCCTCTGGTTCGTCAACACGCAGTTCGCCTGCCTTGCCTCGCTCAGCGTCGAATACAGCTTCATCCCGCGCTGGCAGCCGAGCTACATCACCCAGCTCGCGCCCGAGGACCGCTGCCACCTCAACGGCATGGCGATCCGCAACGGCAAGGCCGCGTTTGTCTCGGCGTTTGCCGCAACCAACGAGCAAAGCAAGTGGCGCGAGGACAAGCACCACTCCGGCATCATCATGGATGTCGCGAGCAAGGAAATCATCCAGCGCGGGCTGTGCATGCCGCACTCGCCGCGCTGGCACGACAACCGCCTGTGGTTTTTGGATAGTGGTAAAGGCGATTTCTGCGTGATGGACCCCAAAAACCCGGGCAAGCACGACGTGGTTGCGAATCTGCCTGGCTGGACGCGCGGCCTGTACTTTATCGGCGATTACGCGCTGGTCGGCCACGGCCGCATCCGCGAAAAGTATCGCAAGGAAAACGGCCCGCCGGTGCTGCACAAATACCCCAAGCTCAAGTGCGGCGTCAGCGTGGTCAACTGGAAGACCGGCCAGGTCCACGGCTGCTTCGAGTTCACCTCGGGCCCGCCGGAAATTTACGACGTTGTGTTCCTGCCGCATTGCAAGAAGCCGAGCGTCTCGAACCTGCTGCGTCCGGAGACCAACCAGGCGCTGACGACGCCCGAGTTCGCCTATTGGTTCAAGGCGCAGGAAGAAGACGGCCCGCCCGCCAACGGCAAGGAACCCGAAGCGGTCGCCAAAGGTTATGGCAAGCCGCAACCCAAGGGCGGGCGGGGCGGCATGATGAACCCGGACATCAAACCGGCGGTGTAAACTGATTGCGGATTGAAAGGCGAAAGCAAAAGCAGCTCTCGCGGAGCACGCGGAGAGTCCAACGTGAAACCGGCGCTCTTCCAAGACGCCGGTTTTGCGTTTGGTCCGGCGGGCGGTCCAACCCCCTCCGCGAACTCTGCGAGAAATGCAGTTGCAGTTAACCCCCGTAAAGATTTTCCCGGTCGATAAACGCGCGCACCGTGTCTGGTACCAGATAGCGCACCGATAATCCCGCCTTGATGCGTGAACGAATTGCCGTCGAGGAGATTTCCAGAAGCGGCATTTCGATCACCGCTTTTTCCAGACGCGCCGCGACATCACGGCCAAGCTTTGCGCGCAGGCCCTTGAACACTTCATCGCCGAAACCGGGGCGGAACACCGGCGCGAAATCCGCAAGTTCCACCAGCGTGTTTACGTCTTTCCACGTCGGCAGGTCCGCCAGCATGTCGCCGCCGATGATGAACACCGGTCGCACGCCGGGCCTCTCCCTTAATAGCTCGCGCACCGTATCGATGGTGTAGCTGCGGCCCTTGCGCTGCAATTCGCGTTCGTCTACGCCCAGCCCGCGATTGCCGGCGATGGCCAGCTTCGCCATCGCAAGGCGCTGCGCCGCATTCGCCGTCGACTTCTTCGGCTTTGCGTGCGGCGGCGTCGCTGTCACCAGCAAATCCACACGCTCAACCTTCAAGACCTCACGTGCGCGCTCGGCCATCAGCAGGTGGCCGATGTGCGGCGGGTCAAATGAACCGCCCAAGAAAACTCGTTTGTCTGTGCGAGCCATGGTCGGCATTAACACCTGTCCGGAGTCCGGGGTCCAGTGTCCTGAGTCAAAACAACTACACAACAAAGGCAAAAACTTAACCGCGGAGACCACAAAGGACGCAGAGGGTCTTCTGGTGCGCCTGACGGGTGGCGGCTCTCCGCGAACTCCGCGGCCTTCGCGGTTAAATGCCGTTGCCTTTCTTCGTGCCTTCGTCTCTTCGTGTCGCTTGTGGCGCCGCTTTTTGACTCGAGACGGAATGCGGTACGCGCGGCAGGCTTCCTGAAATTGCGGCGCGCGCTTTTCCAATAAGCAGCGTCGGGGGAAAAACCACTTTCGAATCAACGGAGACGAACGATGAAATGCTTTTTCAAGACAGTGCTGATTGTGGGCCTTGTGGGTATCGGAACGGTTGGGCTGGCCCATGTCGTGCTGGGCAAGGGCCGCGCGCACGGCGCGATCAAGGCGCTGCAGGGAATGGCGCAAAGCGAAGTCGACAAGCTGATCGCAAGCCAGAACGACATGCGCACCCAGCTTGAGTCGCTGCGCTCCGAGTATCCCAAGCAGATCGCGCTGCTGCGGTCCCAGTCGATCGAGGTCGAGCGCCAACTCGCCGCACTCGATCGCGACAGTGTCCGCGCTCGCGACATCATCAACCTGTGCGACGCCGACCTAAACGACATCCGCAACGCCAAGCCTGACGCCAAAACTGCGGCAATCAGTTTCCGCGGCAGCCGCTACAAGCCTGAGCAGGCTGACGCTCTGGTAAGCCGCGTCGAGCAAACCCGCGAACTTTACGAAGAACGCCTCGCGGATTTCGACGAGCAGACCCGCGTCCTGCGCGTCGAGCACGCCGCGGTGCAGGAACAGCTTGCATCGGTGCGTGAAGAGCAGGCCGAGTTCGAGATCCAGTACCAGGGCTTGCTTCGCGAGATCGAGCGCCTGTCGCGCAACGAAGAATCGATCCGGCTTGCGGAGTCGCGCAAAGCCGGGGTCCAGGGCCGCCACGGCGAAACGATGAACACGCTGGGCGCGGTGAAGGCCGCCATCGAACGAGCGCGTATCGAGCAAGACGAACGCCTGCGCGCCACGCGCAGCAAGCCGGCCGATCTCGACTACGAAGCACGCGCCGCGCTGCACACGCGTGAGGCCAAACGCGCAACCCAACCGACTGCGGAACTGCCCGAAACGGTTGCAGAGACAGCCGAGAGTGCGGAATTAAATGACGAAACGGTGGAGCCCGTCGCGGCAACGAAATAGAACGTAATGTAAAAAACCAGTTAGTCGGGATTGTCCCGACTGGTCGGTAATCATGCAAAAGTGCTGCCGCCCGCCAGATTTTGGCGGGCGCTTCATATTAAGAGTATGTTTTATTGTGACGTAGCATGCATGTTACAACTTGCCCGCAAAGCCTCATCCCAGCAGCCTCGATTGCATTCTTAGACGTGACGTTTATCTAATCATCGAAATCTCAGGCTCGGGAGTTGCACGAATTTTGTTGCATAACTATGTGCGCCAGAACAATTTGTACGCCACTGGCATCAGGGAAGGGGCAGACCGTGGCGCGCGCAGATCAGCGGTTACATCAGTTGCGCCTGTTTTCCGACTTAGTCCGTCGTATTCACGCGTCCCGCAACCTCCGCGAACTTGCGGCTTCCACCTTGCACGGTCTCAAAGGTGCGCTTCCGGCGACATTCCGCGACCGAGATATTCCCTCGGACTTGAGCACTTGCCTCGAAAGCGCGCTGCGCCGCGCCGCGCTCGACAATTTACCGATCAATGATCGCATTGCAGAGATGCTTGGCTCGGATTACGCCAAACATGCTGCTGAGGGCACGAATCAGCTCCTTCATGCAATCGAACCCGCCGCCGCAATCCTCGATGCCACGCCTGATGCGTCCTTCGACGGTACGACGCTTCGTCTTGCCTGCGATCACTTGCTCGACCGCGCGCAGGAACTCGGCGCGGCTGCGGTCACCAACGCTGTCGACGCGGCGCGCGAACTTGAGGAAATCGGTGCGCCCGCAGCGCTCCTGATCGGCCTCGATGGAAAGCTGTTGTGGCTGAACTCGGCGGCGGACCAAGTGCTCTACCGCCGCCGCCTCGACCGCGACGACCTTGTCTCGGAGGCGCTCGAGGTCGCGCTGCCGGTAATCGCCGCATTGCGCAGCCTTGAACCCGCCAGCGCGCAGGTGAAGCAGGCGTCGCGCCACGTTCGCCGCCTGCGCATACATCTCAGTGCCCGCTTGAGGGAAGACACCTCGAACCCGGCGTTGTCGCTGGTGGTTGTGACGATTTCCGAAGCGCGGCGCAGCACCCGCCTGTCCAACCGCGAGCTCCACATGGCGCGGCTGATCGTTGGCATGCCAAGTTATCGCGCGGTTGCCAATGCAGCGAACATCTCGATGGACACGGTGCGTTCGTATGTCCGCCGCATCTACCGCAAGCTTGCCGTGAACTCACGCTATGCGCTGAAGGCGCGCCTGGCGCGCGAAGGCGTGCTCGAAGATCCGGCTGCGCCGCCGGCCCGTAAGTTCTCCGGCCGCATCCGCAAGAAGCCCGCCTCAGAAGACGAATAACGCCGCGAGTTTACGCGCCCGCGCGCCGTAATCGCCCAAATCGCCGCATTAACTTCTTGCGCCGTTGGACTTCGTGCGGCACAGTTTGAGGCCTCGTCATCGCACTCGGAACGTCCAAACTGGATTCACGGAGTCCCTGTGCGCGATTTGCCCAAAATCCTTTTCGTCGCCGCGACGGAATCCGACGCTTTTTCGATCATCAGCCAGCTCGAGAACCCGCGTTTCTACAAGCAGCGCACGGGCATGATTCATGGCGGCCTTTGGCGCGACGCCTCGGTGCGCGTGCTGCTTGCCGGCCATGAGGGCGAACCGACGGCTGCGGCGCTGCGCGAGGCGCTGGAGATGGACCGTCCCGTGGCGGTGGTCAACATGGGCCTCGCCACGGCCCTCACGGCGGATTTGCAGATCGGCGACATGATCGTGGCGCAGAAGTTCGAAGTCGTGCCGCCGGCCGGCGCCGTCACGACGCGGCCGCTTGCGGGCAAACTGTTCGACATGGTGCGCACCTTCGTAAAGCTCAACCCGAGCCTTGGCTCGCGCCTGGGCAGCCTCGCCGCCGTGCCGGAAGTGCCGCACGAACCTGAAATGAAGATGGCGCTGTTTGAGCGTTCGCGCGCCGACCTCGCCGACGCTACCGGCCTTGCGGTCGCGACGGTGGCCGAAGAGTGGCAGCTTCCGTTCGTCGTCCTGCGTTCAGTGTTTGAAGTTTCGCATGAACGCCTGCCCGAGCTTGAAGCGATGGTGCGCGACAAGGGCAAACTTTCGACCACGCGCCTGCTTGGCCGCTTCGCTATCCGCCCGACCGAAATTTTTTCGCTGCGCGACCTCAGCGGCCGCGCGCGCATGTGCCGCGACCGCATGGACCTTTTTGCCGACAGCTTCTGCCGCACGGTGCGCACGGTGCGCGAAAGCGCGCCCGAGGAACCGCCGCCTGCCCCCGTCGCAGCGCCCGTCGCAGCGCCCAAGCCAATATCGCTGCCGAGGCCTAGCTCGGCGCCCGCCGCACAGCCGCAACCCCAGAAAACTTCGACGGGGTGGCTTGACCCGCCGCAAAGGTAGAATGGGTCTTGTTGAGTTGTTGCATCCGCCGCCGCGAGCGGCCAATATCGCGGAATAACCCCCGGGCGCGGGGCCTTAAGAAAGTCGGGCGTGGTAGACCTTGCCGCCGAGTTGAGGCAGCGATTTGAGCGAGAGGCACTCCCGCTGATGGATCGCCTTTACACTGCCGCCTTGCACCTTACGCGCAACCCTCGCGACGCCGAGGATTTGCTTCAGGACGCTTACTTGCGCGCCTACGAAAAGTTCGACCAGTTCAAGCCCGGCACCAACCTCAAGGCCTGGCTGCACCGCATCCTCTTCAACCGCTTCGTGAATCTTTATCGCCAGAAGCGTTCGCGCGGCGAGGGCGCAAGCTTTGAAGATGTCGAGCCCTTTGTCGGCGCCGAAGAAAAGCAGGCCGCGGGCGATTTCAGCGGCGCCCAGCAGGCGGCCAAGGCAATGGCGGACCCCGCGTTTCTCAACGGGCTGGACAGCCGCTTGAAGAAGGCGCTGGAAAGCATCAGCGACGAGTACCGTGAAATCCTGATTTTGAACGTGCTTGGCGAAATGCCCTACAAGGACATCGCCGAGCAGCTTGGCATCCCAATCGGCACCGTGATGTCGCGCCTGTCGCGCGCAAAGTCCGTCCTTCGTGACAAGGTCCGCGAACTCGGTCCCGAGTACGCATTGAACGATTGAGCCAGGCATGAACCCGGAACACGACAAGGGATCCACCATGCACGAAGGCTGCCGCGAAGTCTGGCAGAAGTGGTCGGGCTTTCTTGATGGTGAACTCGAGCCGGACGAGAAAGAGCGCCTGGCCAAACACCTCGAGCACTGCGACCACTGCAACGAATACATCAACAGCCAGAGTTCCTTCAATCGCCTGCTCACCCACACCATGGTCGAACATTGTTGCGGCAGCGTGACGGAGTCGCTTCGCGTCAAGGTGGTCATGGCGTTGCAGAAGAATTTCGGCGGTGCGCCGGGGCAGCCGGTTGTTCAACACGCGCACGATCATTCGCACCCTTCGACAGGCTCAGGACACGGCGGGCATTCTCACGGCCACGACCATTCCCACCGCGATCATCACCACCATCACGACCACGAACACGAGCACGCCTTTGCGGGCGCCGGCGGCCTTCGCACAGTCCGCATGCCGATATACGCGCTGGTCGCGCTGGCGATTGCCTGTGCGGCGCTGGGCGCAGGCGGTACGGCGCTGGCGTTGAATAGCGGCAAGACCGGCGACAACCCGCTCAACGCGCGTATGCGCATGTTTGCCGACAAGACCGGCACGCTGCTTTCCGGCGAAGTCAAATCGCTCGACGAATGGAACACCTTCACCAAAAAGCACGGCGACATGTATCCCAAACAGCCGATGCCCAGGATGCAGGGCGACATGCCCTCAGGCATGGTTGCGGGAACGATGCCGGTGCAGGGCGACGACGCGCTCTACCTGGTTTGTTCGTGGAATAAGGACAAGCGCTACGTCCTGCTGACCCTGACGCCGAAGATGGTGCAGGACGCGGCGTCGGGCGTCGACAAGGGCGAGTTCACGGTGGACGGCAAACGTGTGTTGTTCTGGCGCGAGGGCGACATCTACCGCGCACTGGTGACCGCCAACGATTCCGATTGGGCATGGAAACAAGTCGCTGCGCTAACGCAATAGCCTCTGATGTAAAGTGGCTGGGGCCGCGGGCCCCAGCGAGTCTCATTGACGTTCGATTGGGGTAGTTCACTGGGCCCAGCCACTATCTTCCGAAGTCCGCCTTGGTGAATAGCGCCTCAAACGCAAAACCTGCGGCCTTGAGCGCTTCCGCGGCGCCTTCCATCCGGTCGACAATCGCGTAAACGCGCACGATGTTGGGCTTGTACTGCGTGCGCATTCCCTCGATGGCCTTGATGGCGCTGCCGCCGGTGGTCACGACGTCCTCGACAATCGCAACGCGCGCGCCGTCGGGAATATCCGGGCCCTCGACCCAGCGCTGCATGCCGTGGCCCTTGGGTTCCTTGCGGATCAAGAATCCGTTGAGCGGCTTGCCCTGTTTGGCGCTTTCAACCAGCACGCCGCCGACAATCGGGTCGGCGCCCATGGTCGGCCCGCCGACCGCGCTGATTTCCAGCGGCTTCATGCGTTCAAACAACAGGCGGCCTATCAGCTCGAGCCCGCGGCCCGAAAGCGTCGTCAGGCGGCCATCAATGTAGAAGTTGCTGACCTTGCCCGAGGCCAGTTTCACGGGCCCTTCGGCAATCGTTGCGCCAATCAGTTTTTTCAGTTCTTCGCGTGCGGCTTTGATGTCGGTCATGGTCATCTCGCTTTGTCGAACGCAACGGCTTTTAGACAGCCGTTATTTGGCCACGAATCCACACGAATAAACACTAATTGACAGCAAGAGCGCATTCAAAGATTCGTGAGAATTCGTGTTCATTCGTGGCCCACAAGTCGTTGCCTATTCCCTCTAAGTTAGCCCTTCTTGTGCGGCTCGCGTGCGGATTTCGGAAACATCCTTGGCCAGTTGCGCCTTCAGCGCGTCCAGCCCGGAAAATTTCTGTTCGTCTCTTACCTTGAACAGGAATTCGACTTCAACCTCTTTGCCGTACAAGTCGCCCGAAAAATCGAGCACATGCACCTCCAGCAGCGGCGTCGTGCGCGCGGGGTCCACCGTCGGCCGCGTGCCGATGTTCGCCGCACCGAGGTAATTTTTGCCCGACAGGCGCAGGCGCACGCCGTAAACCCCCTGCGGCGGGAAGGCCAGGCCCGCGAGGTCAATATTCGCCGTCGGGAAGCCGATCTTGCCGCCGCGCTGGTCCCCGTGCTGGACGACGCCGACGATGCTGTAGGGGCGGCCGAGCATTTTGCGCGCCCACAGGAAATCGCCGTGGGCGACGTGGTTGCGGATTGCGCTGCTGCTCATGGCGTGGCCGCTGACCTCGATGCGTTCGGCCTCGCGCACATCGACGCCGATTTCGCGGCCGATCTCGGCCAGCACGCGCGTGGTGCCCTCGCCGTCTTTCCCGATACGGTTATTAAACCCGACCAGCATTGCCCGCGCATTTAACCTGCCCTTGATATAGAGATCCATGAAGTCGCGCGCCGAACGCTGCTGTAGCGCGCGGTCAAAATCGACCAGAACGACCGCGTCGACGCCAAGTTCGGTCAGCAAGCGGCGTTTGTGCTCGGGCGTGGTCAACGCGGGCATCGGATTGCCGGTCACCAGCTCGCGTGGGTGAACGGAAAAAGTCACCGCGATGCTGGGAGCGTGTTCGCGCCGCGCCCATTCAATAAGTTCCGCCACGAGGTACTGGTGACCGAGGTGCACGCCGTCGAAGTTGCCGACGGTCACGACGGGCCGAAGCGCTGCAAGCTCGCGGCCCTTGGCGCTGAAGTCGTCAAAGCTGATGAACGCGCGGGACATGGCCGCGAGGCTAGAGGCTGGCGGCCAAAAGCAAAAGGTAAATTCCACCGCGGAGGCGCGGGGACGCGGAGAAACAAACGAGCACGTGGGCTGCATAGATCCTCCGCGTCTCTGAGTCTCCGCAGTTTGCTTTTTTTAGCCTGAGGCGGTACTAAGTGCCCCATGGCCGACAAATGTCCGTCCTGTGGTAACCACGCGCTCAACCGCATCAGCCTCGCGGGCGGCGCGCTCGACGAATGCGAAATGTGCGGCGAGCTGTTCGGCCCCGCTGACCTTGTCGAGCTCGCGATGCTCCAGCGCGAGGCGGACGAACTCGGCGCCTCGATTGAGTCCTACCCGCTCGCGCGCTTTCTGCACGACCAGCCCGGCGTCAAGGTGATCGCCGATTCCAACGGCGATCCCGTCACCGGCAAACTGCCGTTCGTTTCGTTTGCGCTGACGGATCGCAGGCTCGACATCGTCGAGAACCTCGGCAAGACGCTGCGGCTGTTGCGCGACAACCTCGAGTGTCGCTGGATTATCGAATACACCTTTGATTTCGAGCCGGCGTTTGAACTGCACGCGGCGCGGGCCGTCAGCAACCCCAAGGAACAGGTTGATCCCGCGCGCCGGGACATGAGCTTGATCTGGCGGGCGTTGCGCCAGTACTCGGGTTTTGGCTGGTGGCGCCGCCCCAGCGGCCGCATCGAAGCGCCCAGGCGTTAGGTTCAGGTCCAGAGATGCTTTTCTGAACCTGAACCTGGACCTAGACCTGATTTCTATCAAGCTGCGCGCGCCGTTTGTCGAAGCTTGGAACAGAAGCGGAATCAGTACTCCGCAAATTTCACGGTCTCGACCCCCTCGCGATAAGCCAGGGCTGCTCGGTTGGGACCTGGCTTTGCAACAGGGACACACAACGCGGACGGGCGGGTCCGCCGCAACACCAAAACACTGCTGGGCCAACGCGGGAGCGTTTGCCCCCTGCGCACTGAGCACGCGCACACACCTCAATACCTCGCAAAATCTCATCACCATACCCGGCGCGGCTGCCCCCGCGCCGAGTCCTCTTTTTCGGCGGTCTATGTCGCGGTATCGTGTACTATTAGGAGAAGGAGTGTGTGGTCATGATTGGACAAGGCATATATTCGATTTCCGAAGCAGCCCGCTACACCGGGCTACAGCCAAATCGGTTGTATGCGTGGTTCCGTGACCACAACGACAAACCGAGAAAACTCACGCCCTCCTTTGATGTCGTAAAGGGCCGAATTGCCTTAAGTTTTTTGGACATCGTCGAGGCAAAAGTCTGGTCGCGCCTGCGTGAAATTGGCTTGTCGCCGAAGGTTATCCGTGACACCTACAACATCCTCCTGAAGGATTGGAATCTTTCACATCCCTTCGCCAACCTGAAGATCAGGACCGACGGCTATAAGATTCTCGTTGAAGCAATGACGAAGGCTGGCGAACCCAAATTGTTGGCCGCAAAGACCAAAAGGCAGCATTTCATCAAGCCGATTATGGACCCTTTGCTTAAGAACCTCGAGGCTGACGAAAATGGGTTGGCCACAATTTGGCGTCTTTCAGAATTCGTAGTGCTCGACCCACGCCGCAACTTCGGCGCCCCGGTGATTCGCAATACCAGAATTCCGGCTTACATTATTGCGGATAGTTATTACGCCAGCGGCAAGAACGCCAAGGCCGTCGCCGACGATTACGACCTCAGTATTGCGCAAGTTCGAGACGCCGTCGACTTCGCAAACCAATATCCCCAGAGGTCGGCGGCTTGATCTTTTTCTGCGATGCCGACATGGGCAAAAACGCCCCTGCGTTGCTTGCAGCGGCAATTTCCAATAACGGTCATTCCGTCGAAACTTGGCGCGATCATGAACCCAATCTTAGTCATCGGACGGACGACAAAGACTGGATTCCGTTTATCGCCAAACTGAATGAGCGTCGAATAGTCATAACGAAAAACATAGAAATGCTTCGCCTGCCCCAAGAGATCCAAGTCCTCTGTCGATCGAAGTTGACGTTCTTCTTTCTTGGGAATCGGTTTAGCAGACTTTCTCCGCAAGAGTTGGCGAATAAGATTGTCGCCGCGTGGCCGGAAATTGAGAGGCGCGCATTGGACGAAACCCCTTCGATCTACGAGCTGTCTTTCTCCACGTTGAAATGCAGATTGATTGACGAGACTTCCAAGATTCGCGCGGGCAGACACAACGTCCGAAACGACTAAACACATTCTACGCATGGAGCTACCATGAACTTTGATACTCGCGCGATTCACGCCGGATACGACCCCGAAAAACATTTCGGCGCGGTTAACCCGCCTGTCTTCATGAGCAGCACCTTTGCGCAAAGCGCGCCCGGCAAACACCAGGGCTACGAATACGCCCGCAGCGGCAATCCCACGCGCGCCGCACTTGAAGGCGTGCTGGCCAGTGTCGAAGGCGGCGTCAAAGGCTTCGCTTTTTCAAGCGGGCTGGGCGCGACCGACACCGTGATGAAACTGCTCAACGCGGGCGATCACGTCGTGGTCGCCGACGACGTTTACGGCGGGACGTTCCGGTTGTTCGACAAGACTTATCGCCGCTTCGGCCTCGACTTCACTTTTGTGGATACAACCGTCGTCGCCAACGCCGACAAAGCGTTCACGGCCAAGACGAAAATGCTTTTCATCGAGACGCCTTCCAACCCGCTGCTGAAGATCGCCGACATCACGGCGCTTTGCGAGATCGCGCACAAGAAGGGTGCGATCGTCGTCGTCGACAACACGTTTGCGTCGCCGTATCTGCAGCGGCCGCTCGAACTCGGCGCGGACATCGTGCTGCACTCGTGCACGAAATATCTCGGCGGCCACAGCGACGTCGTCGCCGGCGCGCTCGTGACGCGCCATAACAATCTCGCCGAGAAAATCAGCTTCAACCAGAACGCCAGCGGCGCGGTGCCCGGCCCGATGGATTGCTACCTCGTCCATCGCGGGATCAAGACGCTTGGCGTGCGCATGGAACGCGCCTGCGACAACGCCGAAAAGATCGTGACATTTTTGCTTGAGCACAAACGCGTCGCGAAAGTCATTTACCCCGCGCTGCACGAACATGTGAATCACCCGATTGCCCGCCGCCAGATGAAGCGCTTTGGCGCGATGATCGGCTTTGAAATCAAGGGCAGCGTGGCCGACGGCGTCAAGGTCGTTTCCGGCCGCAAGGTCTGGACGCTGGGCGAAAGCCTCGGCGGCGTCGAAAGCCTGCTGGAACACCCGGCGAGCATGACCCATGCGAGCATTCCCGCCGACGTCCGGCGCAAGATCGGTTTAACAGACGGACTGATACGCCTGTCCGTGGGTATCGAAAGTGCAGACGATTTAATAGCGGACCTCAACGAGGGCCTGGCGGCATACTAGCCAAGGTTCAGGTGCAGGTTCAGGTTCAGAACAATGCGTCAGCGCGAGGCATCTGAACCTGAACCTGTTGATGCACATCGAAACTTCCTTGCATTCACGAGCGAAAACGTTGCCTCGAAATAACGCATCCCCGTTGATCATCGCTTCGCGCGGCAGCGCGCTGGCGCTCACGCAATCGCGCTGGGTGGCCGAGCGCCTGATGCGCGTGCACAAAGACCTCGACGTCATCATCGAGGAAATCCGCACCAGCGGCGACATCAAGCAAAAGCAATCGCTCCAAGCCATCGGCGGAAAGGGCGCGTTCACAAAGGAACTCGAGGACGCGCTTTTGGCCAAGCGCTGCGACATCGCGGTGCATTCGCTGAAAGACCTGCCGACGACGCTCCCGCCCGGCCTGAAAATCGTCTGCACGCCAAGGCGCGAAGACGTCTCCGACCTGCTCATCTTGCGTGAGAAACAACCTGTCAACGAAATGATCGACGATCCCTTTGCGCTTTTGCCCAAGGGCGCGACGGTCGGGAGTTCCAGCCTGCGCCGCCGCGCGCAGATCATGGCGCGCCGTCCCGACCTGAAAGTGATCGAGTTTCGCGGCAACGTCGACAGCCGCCTGCGCAAACTCGGCGAAGGCAAGGCCGACGCGATATTGTTGGCGCTGGCGGGCGTCAAACGTCTCGGCTTCTTCAAAAAGGGCCGCGTGCAGGACCGCTTCGATTGCTTTGTCTTGACGCCGCAACACTGGCTGCCAATGGTCGGCCAGGGCGCGCTGGCCATTGAAGCGCGGACTTTCGACAAGCGCGTGGCGAAGTTGCTTGCGCCGCTTCACGACGCCGGGACATTTGCGGCGGTCAGCGCCGAACGCGCGTTTCTGCGCACGCTGAATGCGGGTTGCAGCGCGCCGCTGGGCGCCTATGCGCAATCGACGGAGAGCAACACGCTGACGTTGCGCGGTGCGATTTATGCGCCCGACGGGTCGCTGAAGATCGAAGTCAGCGGCAAGGGCGGCATCGATGCGCCCGATGCACTCGGCAACAAGCTCGCGCGCAAAGCCATCAAAGAAGGCGCAGCGAAGTTGTTATAGCCCGCACACTGGTAACTTCGTTGGTCGGCTGCGTGGATACCGCTGCAGCTCTTCTGCCAGACGTCCGGCATCAATTGTTCGCCAACCCGCATTCCAGAGCCATCTGTGGGGCGATGGGATATTCTTTGTGTGTCCCTCATACCCCTTCCCCTTTGTGTAGATCGCTGCAAGGAGATTGGTATGGAACGCAAGACCATGATTGCCGGTAATGGCCCTTTGATGATGGCCACGGCGCTTCTCAGCATCCTGGCTTATCACGTGGTGTTCGGTCAGCAGACAGTAAAGGCGGACTTCGCCCCGGTGCAGGCCGGGCAGGCGCCGACGGGCGGCACGGACAAGGGCCCGAAGTGGACGGTCACGCCGGTGATGTGGGGCGACGCAACCAAGCAGTACCTGTGTGTGATCAAGGAAGGCGACAAGGACGTCGTTGGCATCAACAGCGGCCGATCGGACCTTGCGGCCAACCCGACCTACATGGCGATCTACCAGTTGAAGGCCAACGCAACGGGCATAGATGTCGAACTGACCGGCAACCGGCAGATTGACTACGACCTGAAACTGCCGACCAGCCTGGGCGGAAACGGCAAGGCTCCGACGCCCTATGAAGTCGAGAAGCAGTTCTCGAGGCTGGAGAAGGACCTCGCCGAGAAGGAAAAGGAACGCGCGGAGAAAGAGAAGAAGGAAAAGGACAAGAAGGACGGCAAGTAGGGCGCGGTGGCGAGGCGAGCGGAGTGCCGGGAAACTGAGGTCGCAGACGGGCCGCTTCGCAGGCGCTCGCACTTCGCTCTCTCGCCGGTCCACTGGACTGGCTCGACTGCCAGATTTCCGGCAGTTGTGTTGGCCGGGGTGTAACGGAAGCGGCGGCAGGCCGTTCTAAATTGCGCTTGCGCGGGTGTAGGGTAGACTACATTATCCCCTGCGTAGAAGACGGCCCCTGTGTTTGGGACGCGCACCGCGTCCCATGTGAGGAGTTTGTTATGGATCGCAAGACGCTGCACATCGCCGGCCTGGCGGCAGGCGCGTGCCTGCTGGTGATGCTGGCAATCGTGATCGGGTTGGTCGCCTACAACACCTTCGTTAACAACGCGCAGGTCGTGAGCGCCCAAGCCATTAACTCGGGCACAGATAAAGGCCCGTCTTGGACGGTCACGCCCATTACGGCCGGCGACGTGAACAAGCAGTACATCGTCGTGGTGGCGGAATCTGATCGCGACTTCGTGGGCATGAGCCAAAAGAAGAGCAATCCCAAGACCAAGGTGGCGGACCGCAACCGCGTCAAGAACATGGCCATCTATCGCCTGAAGCCCGAGAACAGCGAGATGGGCATCGAGTTTGTCGGCGCGCGCACCATCGAGTATGACCTGATGGTCCCGAGCCTGACGAAAGTCGACAACCACGACAAATGGAAGGCCTACGACGTGTGGGACTATGTCGGGAAGCTGGAGGACCGCGTCGTGGTGCCGCCCAAGAAGGACGACAAGTCCACGGACAAGTAGGACCGGCTTGGAATGCTGATGTTTGGGGCGTGATTGGGCTATGACAGTCCAATCACGCTCTGTTTCTAGGCTTGCGTCCGGCCGACAAAATCGCAATACTGACGGCTCACGCCAAAAATAATTTGAAAGTGTTTGGCGTGGCGCATTACCCCCAAACCGGATGAAGTCCGGAGCAAGCAAAATGAGCAAGTACCGTTCTTTCGATGAAGTCCTCAAAGAACTGGACATGGACGAAGATGAGCTGAAGAGGCTCGTCTCCGAAGGCCAGATTCGCGCGTTCCGCGACGAGGACCGTATGAAGTTCCGTACGGAAGACGTCGTGAACCTGCGTTCATCGCGCACCAAGGAAGTCAGCAAGGACGAGATCGAGCTGGGCGAAACCCAGGTCGGCGGCTCGGGCCTTGAAGTCGTCGAGGAAGAAACCGACGAGACGCTTCTCGACCTGCAGAATCTCTCCGGCGACAAGGACTTCGAGGATACCGGCGCCACCAGCGTGCCGACGGTCGAACTCGAGGGTGTGGGCGGCGAGGACCAGGAAGCGACGCTGACCGAAGAGCTCGTGTTCGATGAGACCGACGAACTCGGCGGGCTGGACTTCGAAGACAAAGAGAAGGCGCCGGCGGTTGACGCCGATGCGACGCAGAAAATTGACGGCGGCCTCGACCTTAATGAGGACGATGACGTCGGCCTGCAGACCGAGCCCGTCGAAGAAATCGTCGAGGATGAGGCTCCCGCGCGCGCCATGGCGCCCATGGGCGCTCCTGCCCCGGTCCAGATCCAGGAGCAAATTAAATACGTCGAGATCGTGCCCAATGAGGGCATGGCCTGGAAGGTGCTAAACGGCGTCACGTTCATTCTGGTGATGTTCCTGTTCGTCACTTTCCCGCTGATGGGTTTGTTCAAGAGCGACGATGTGTTGAGCCAGTTCTGGGGCGGCACGGCCTACTCGGTCTACACCAAACCCAAGCACGACAACCTGCAGGGCGAGCCTTATCGCGTCGACTTGACCCAGCCCAATGCCAAGGACCGGCCAATTGGCTTCTCGGTCGGCCAGAAAAACGCCAAGCATCAGCTCTGGCCGGGACAGGACATGTTGCGCAAGGCCTCGGGCCACAGCATCAACAGTGCGGCCGGCAACGTTGAAGGTGACAGCGCCACCACCCAGCCCGTGAACGAATAATTGCAGCTCTGATCGACCGGCCCGGCACAATGCCGGGCCGGTTTTTTTTGGGAACTATATCGATAACTCCCTTGCCGTTGCCAACAACTGCCACTGCATTAACCACAGAGAACACCGAGGCCACGGAGAAAGGCAAAACATGGCAATCCACAAATAGAAACGGATGGACACAGATAGGCCCACTGTAGTTCCTTTTTTTCGCCGACGCTCCTCCCACGCAGCACATGAATTCGCCTCGTGCATCCACGCAAGTTTTCAAGCTATTCATTTTCTATTTTTTATGATTTTGATATATTGTGCGTATCTTGGTTGGGAGTGCCGCCATGACGCGCAGCGTCCTTCTCGTTGATGACAACCTCTCCGTCACGCAGATTATCAAGGCGCTGTTGCGCCGCTTTGACTTCGAGGTTGAAACCACCACCGACCCCAATCAGGTTCTCTCGATGCTCGAGAACCAGTCCTTTGACCTTGTGATCTCTGACGTGATGATGCCGGGCACCGATGGCTACACCCTTGGCCGGCAGATTCGCGCCAAGGGAAAAACCGCGAACCTGCCCATCATCTATCTCACGGCGCTCGATAGCATGGAGGACCAGTTCGAGGCCTGGTTGTCGGGCGCCGACGCCTTTATGACCAAGCCCTTCAAGGCTCAGGATCTGCTCAAGACCATCGACGGCGTGCTGACCCAGGGCAAGCGCAAGAGCACGCCGCTCAAGACAGATCGCTTCAAGGCGCCGGTTGTGCGCCCGCGGGTTGTCGCCGCAGTGCTTGAACGCGACCGCAGGCGCGTGTTGACTGCCGCCATGCGCATTGCCGACTGCGACCTCGAAATCACCGAGGAAGTCGGCCAGGCGCTGCAGAAGCTCGACCGTGAACAATTCCACGCGCTGATCGTCGACACGCGCCTGGGCGGCGGTACTCCGGCCGAAATCGCCGATTTCCTGCGCTATTTCTCGTTGGCGGTGCCGGTGATTTTTCTTCACGACAAAGGCAAGGCCCCGGATCTCAAGGGCGCCAACGACCACTTCTCGACCTTCGCCATGCCCGACACCCCGGCAGTGCTGGGCGCGTATGTCCTCAACGCCATCAACGATTGCGGCTGGGCCGGTTAATACGCTGTTTGAGAGGTGCGCGCCGGGTTTCACAGACGCCGGGCAGCCTCGAACAGAGCCTGCGCGCGCTCGAGAAGGATCACGCGTTTTTGCTCAAGGGCGATGGCGCACGAGTTCGAACTGTATTTCGACATCTAGCTCGAAAATTATTCAACGGCACTTTTCACAGGGGCGACGCGATGTCGCCTCTGTTCTTTTGTCGCAATCCCCTTGCGCAAGTCACAAACGTTGCTACTTGTATTCGCCGCGCAATGAGGCCCGGGCCGCACGGCGCACGTTCTTTCACCCGCTGATCAAGAACGCGCGTTCCGTAACGGCATCGGACGAAGGTCGAAGAGCGCTCACGGACGCATAGCTCAAAGGAAGAGCACCGGGAAACCGGAGGTTGAGGGTTCGATTCCCTCTACGCCCACTTGGCAAAGCCGGGGAAACCCGGCGAGCGGGTTCGAATCCCGCACTCGACTTAGGATCGAGCTGTACGCAGTAAGACCGGAAGGAAGTGGCCGCCTTGTCTGCCGGCTGTCGCAAAGCACCGCGACGGCAGCACTGACGGCGCCCTGCAACGCGCGGATACCGTTTTGGTCTAAATGCCCGGACGCCACGTTGGCCAAGGGGCAGAGTCGGCCGATACTCAAGATGCGTTCCGCGCCCGAAGTGTGGCAGGCATAAGCGATACCACTTCCTTCTGTGTCGTTCCCCATTATCCCTTCTTGAAAGGTAGCTAGAGAAAGAGCAGGTGTTGCATGTTCAACCGTAAGTTCAAAATCAAGCAGCACGAGCGCGGCGTCATGTTCCGTGACGGCGACTTCGTGCGCCTGTTGCCGCCCGGCGAGCACAAGTTTTTCGACCCGCTGCGGCGCGTCAAAGTCGAGATCGCCAATCTGCGCGAGCCTTGGTTCACCCACGCCGCACTGGACGTGATCGCCGCGAGCCACGCGCTAAATGGGCTGGCCGAGGTGCTCGATGTCCAGGCGCACCAGCGCGCGTTTGTCTGGATCGACGGCAAGTTCGCCAAGACGCTTGGCCCCGGCCGCTACGCGATCTGGAAGGTGCTGCACCAGGTCAACGTTGCCGTGGCCGATATGCGCACGCCGCTGTTCTCGATGCCCGCGCTGCGTGAGTTGGCTAACGAGCCGCTTTTGACGCAGAGCGCGACCCTGGTTGACCTCAAGGACAACCAGCGTGCGCTGGTGTGGGTCGACGGCCGTTTTGAGCGCATCCTCAAGCCGGGCCTGCACGCGTTGTTCAAGGCCTACCACGAGATCCGCACGGAAGTGCTGACCGTCGAGAAGGCGCGTTTTGAGCACCCCGAACTTCTGACCATGTTGCAGTCGAGTGGCGTGGCGGACGCCCTGTCGCACTTCCCCGTCGAGCCGGGCTTCGTCGGCCTGTTGTACGAGGCCGGCAAGTTCACGCAGCGCCTTGAGAGCGGCAACTACGCTTTCTGGACGGGCGTGAGCAAGCTGAAGCTGTTCACGGTGGATATGCGCGAGCAGGCCGTCGATGTGCAGGGCCAGGAGATCATGACCGCCGACAAGGTGACGCTGCGGCTGAATGCGCTCGTGACCTATCGCGTGGTCGATGCGCTCAAGGCCGTCAGCGAGACCGACGACGCCAAGCAGGCGATTTATCGCGAGGCCCAGCTTGCCCTGCGCGAAAGCGTGGGCACGCAGGAACTCGACGCGCTGCTGGCCAACAAGGACGCGCTGGCCGCCAGCGTCGGCGAGAAGCTGGTTTCGACGGCGCTGCGTTACGGCATCGAGGTCGTGCGTTTTGGCGTGCGCGACATCATCCTGCCGGGCGACATGAAGGACATCCTGAACAAGGTGACGCAGGCCAAGAAGGCGGCCGAGGCCGGCCTGATCACGCGCCGCGAGGAAACCGCCTCGATGCGCATGCAGGCCAACACCGCCAAGATTCTCGAGAACAACCCGACGCTTATGCGTCTGCGCGAACTTGAGATCGTGGAGAAGGTCGCCGAGAAGGCCAACCTCACCGTCGTGCTGGGCGAGGGCAACCTCAAGGACCGCGTCATCAAGATGATGTAGTAACAGCCCGGCCTGCTCGTCCTGAGCCTGCCGACGGGGAGAGGCCGGGCTGTTTTACACCGGTGCCCGAACGCGAACTGCGGCGCGCTGGTAGCTCCGGCCTTCGACCGTTGCAAAGCCTTTGCCAGGGCGGGGACGCCCTGGCTACACGACTTTCGAAGGCTGGCAGGCGGGGCTGTTGCGTCGCGTGGCGGTCCGTAGAATCACGGCATGGGCCGATACCTGCCACTGTTGATTGCTGTGCTCGCGCTTGCCGGGTGCGAGGACGAAGACGGCAAGGACCGTTCAATCGGCGCGATTGTGATTCGCCAGGTGATTTTTTCGGCCAAGCCGCCCGACTTCGCCCCGGCCGCTTCGGACAATGCCGCGGTACTGGCATGGCAATCGGACGCGCCGCTGGTCGGCGAAAGCGGCTTCGTCCAGTTCGCGCCGGGGGTCGAGGCGCTCGCGCTGGATGCCGACGCGGCCACCATCGTGCAGCTGTCGGCTACCGGCGGCGAGTTCCAGCTCACCCTCTACGATGATCGCGGCGTGCTGGTGGCGTGGGGGGGCGGCGCGGCCGAGCAATCGCTCAGCGCCGCCGCGGGCCGATACTTCGTGGCGATTTTCCGCGTGTCGGGCGACGGCTGCCTGCATTTGCGTTGCGATTAGCCGGTCTTGGCGAAATCCGCGCCGCCGATCACGATCGGCCCGTCGCCCGCAAACACGCGAAACTCCTTGATCGGCCCGTTGAGCCCGCCGTTGGAGAGGATCAGGTTGTCGTCGATGAAGAGCTTGACCTGGCGCTTCATCTTCTCGGGGTCCTGGTTATTGATCTCCCACTTGATCGTCATCCATTCGCCGTACTTCACTCGCAGCGCGGTGTCGTCGAGGTCGTCAAACTGCCAGTGGCCGTCGATGATCTTGGGGCTGACGCCGCCTTTTTCAGTCTGGAAGATCGCAATCGCCCCTTCGCCGGAAATCGCACGCACGCGCAGCGTCAGCGTGAAGCTGCCGGTGTTCCACTCATCTTGGCCCTTGAGCTGAAGCCACGATTCCGCCGCCATGCGCAGGTTCTCGCCGACCTTGTTGACCTTGCCCTCGATTTTCAGGTCCTGGTGCGCAAGCAGGTTGCTGCCGCTGATGCGGAATAACTTCGCGTCTAGCTGGTAGTCGGCCAGCAGCTTCGGCCATTTCTGCACGTAATCGCCGGTTTCGTAGACATCGTCGACGCCAAGCTGGAAGCACAGGATTTTCGCGGCGCAGGCACGCTTGGCCTCGTTGGAGTCCTTTGCGGCGATGTAACTCTTGAATTGTGTGAAGATGTCCACCGGCACCGTGTTGGACTTGAAGCCGCCGTCGACGTAGCCGAAGGATCCCGACGCGCTGTCGAGCGACTTCCAGCGGTCAAAGGCCCATTGCGCGGCGCCTTTGTCCTGTGTGGCCAGCGCCAGCCGCACAATGGCCTCTTCGTCGGCGGTGTCGATGAACTTCCTGGCGGTGTCAAACAGGCCGGCAACCTTGAGCTTGATCGCCAATGTCAGCGCCAGCGGGCGCTTTTTTTCGTCGAAGATTGCCGTCTTGAGCGGCTTCTGGAGCAGGCCGCGGTCGAGGTCCTTGAGTTTGCGGTCGAGTTCCTTGCGATCGGCGGCCGAAGTCGCGGGGTCGACGTAGATCTCGACCCACCTGTTGGCGTCTTTGGCCGCTGCCTGCCCGGCAACGAATAAAGGAAAGGCGATCAACACAGCCAACGCCAACGCAATCGTGCGCATTTGCCCAAGCTCCCCATGTCGCGGCCCCGACCGACGTCACAGTTTAGCCGCAGGCAAATCGGGCACACCTCAAAAGTGAATGAAGTCTTGGAGATAGTAGATCAATTTGCGGTATGCTTGATGAAGTTGCGCCTGCGGGGACGCAAAGCTGTTGGTTCGAGCACGGGAGAGAAAAGTGGGCAAACTTGCACCGTCCCTTGAGGCTGAGACAGCCGCGCTGAAGGAAGCGTACGCCGCACTCAACCGGAACGACATTCCGGCATTCGTCAGGATATTTGACCCGCAGATTGAGCGGGTCGAGCCATCCGACTTTCCGCAGGGTGGAACCTATCACGGGCTCGCCGCGGTGTCGGAGCACGTGTCCAAGGGGCGCGGGACGTGGGCCGAAGGCAGTTGCGAGCCGGAACGATTTATCGTCGCCGGTGATCGGATCATCGCGCTGATTCAGGTGCGCGTGAGGCTGAAGCACGAGACGGAATGGCGCCGAGGGCGTATCGCCGATGTCTTCACATTCCGCAACGGCAAGGCCATCCAGTTTCACACCTTCGCCGACGAACGGCAGGCTCTCCGGTGGGCCGGGGCCCCCGACGCAATCTGACCCACGTTCGCCCGGGGCATACCCTGTCTAAAGCGGCGGTAAAGCCCTATGATCGGAAAACACTTTGGCGCGAATAACGCGCCGGTTCAACCCGTTAGAGAGATTGATGACATTCGAAGAATTGCAGTTGCTGCCTCCGCTGGTTCAAGCCGTCACGGCCCTTGGTTACACCCAGCCCACGCCCATCCAGGAAAAAGCCATCCCGCACGCGCTTGCCGGCCGCGACGTGCTTGGCTGCGCGCAAACAGGCACCGGCAAGACCGCAGCCTTTGCGCTGCCGATTTTACAGCAGATGCTGAGCAAGCCGATGCTCACGCCCGAGGGCAAGCCGATCACCGCGGGCGCATACCGCCCGATCCGCGCGCTGGTGCTTTCGCCCACGCGCGAACTTGCGGCCCAGATTGACGAAAGTTTTCGTGACTATGGAAAGTTCGCGGGCCTGCGGCACTCGGTAATTTTCGGCGGCGTGAACCAGAACCCGCAGACCGAGAAACTCAACAAGGGCGTCGACATCCTGACCGCGACGCCCGGCCGCCTACTCGACCTGATGAACCAGGGCTTCGTCAACCTTGGCAAGGTGGAGTTCCTGGTGCTGGACGAAGCCGACCGCATGCTCGACATGGGCTTTCTGCCCGACATTCGGCGCATCATCGCGAAAGTGCCCAAGCAGCGCCAAACACTGTTTTTCTCGGCGACCATGCCCGGCGAAATCCGCCACCTCGCCGACAGCATCCTGAGCAATCCCATTGCCGTTGAAGCCGCGCCGCCCGCGACTACCGCCGAGCGCGTCAAGCAAGCCGTGTATTTCGTCAGCCGCGGCGACAAACCGATATTGCTTGCACACCTGCTGACCAAAGCCGCGTATTCGCGCGTGCTGGTGTTCGTGCGCACCAAACATGGCGCCGACCGCCTCGTGCGCCAGTTGCGCCGCTGGGGCATCAACGCCGTCGCCATCCACGGCGATAAGACGCAGGGCGCGCGCACCCGCGCGCTGGACGATTTCAAGAAACTGAAGGTGCAGATATTGATCGCGACGGATATCGCCGCGCGCGGCCTCGACATCGATGACGTCAGCCACGTCATCAACTTCGACATTCCCAACGAGCCCGAAAACTACGTGCACCGCATTGGCCGCACGGCGCGCGCCGGGGCCTCTGGCGAGGCGATCAGCTTCGTGGGCGAAGCCGACGAACATCCCTCGTGGCTTGCGATTGAAAAACTCACGCGCCAGCGCATCCCGATCCTGAAGGCCGATGACCCGGAATACCTCGAGCGCCGGCGTGACCCGGGCCGCGGCGCCACGCCGCTCCCGGAAGAACCCGACGACGCCTCGCTCAACCAGACGATCTGGCGCACAGAACGCGGCCAGCGTCGCGGCGGCCCGCGCCGACACGAACACCGTGAACGCCGCGAACATCGCGAGCACGGCGGGCACGGCGGTCAACATCGCGGAGGACAGGGCGGCCATCGCGGTCCTTCGACAGGCTCGGGGCAGGGCGGCCACCATTATGGCGGCAGTCAACAACGCGGCGCGCCGCGGCCTGAGAAAATGCCCGCGCCGCCGCACGAACGTGACGACGCCTACGAAAACGCGAACATGGACTTGTTCAAGCCCAACCGGCCGCCGCAACCCAAGAAGCAGCAGCCGCACCCGCATCACGTGCAGGGGCATCATCGGCGCTCGCAGGGCTAAAGTATGGCCCGGCGCATTGTCATTGTGGGCGGTGGTGCGGCGGGATTCTTCGCCGCCATCACCTGCGCCGAGGCCAATGCGCAACATGAAGTGATATTGGTGGAGAAAGCCGCCAGGTTTCTCGGCAAGGTGAAAATCTCCGGCGGCGGTCGCTGCAACGTCACCCACGCCTGTTTTGACCCCAAGCTGCTGGCGGAACATTACCCGCGCGGCGAGCGCGAACTGCGCGGGCCGTTTGCGGCGTTCTCACCGCATGACACCATCGCGTGGTTCGAAAAGCGCGGCGTTAAGATGTACACGCAGGACGACGGCTGCCTGTTTCCCGTCAGCGACGATTCGCAAACCATCATCGATTGTTTCGTCAATGCGGCGACGCGCGCGGGTGTGCAGTTGCGCGCGAGTTGCGGCGTCGAGCGCGCGGCGTGTGTCGCCGACGGCAGCGGCTTCGAGTTGACATTAACCGGCGGCGAGAAAATCGTCTCAGACCGCGTGATGCTGGCGACGGGCGGCGCGCGCAACGCCGCAATGGCGCAACTGGCGATGGACCTCGGGCACACGATTGTTGATCCGGTGCCGTCGCTGTTTACGGTTCACATCGATGTTGCGTGGGTGCGCGAGCTTGCGGGCATCGTCGTGCCCGATGTCGAGGTCAGCGCACCGGGCCAGAACCTGCGCGAGCGCGACATCATCCTGTTCACGCACTGGGGCTTGAGCGGTCCCGTTATTTTGCGCGTCTCGGCGTGGGGCGCGCGCAAGTTGCACGATGCGCGTTATCGCTTCCCGCTGATCGTGAACTGGCTGCCCGACCAGGACGTCGCCGCAGAACTGGATCGCCGCCGCAACGAGAGTCCCGCGAAACTGGTCGTGAACACCCCGATTGCGCCGCTGCAGGCGCGGCTGTGGGAGGCGCTGGCGGCGGCGTCGGGGTTGCCGCGCGAGACACGCTGGGCCGAACTTTCGCGCGCGGCACAGCACAAGCTTGTGCAGCAACTTACGCGCACGGAATTGCCCGTCAGCGGCAAGAGCATGAACAAGGAAGAGTTCGTGACTTGCGGCGGCGTGAAGCTGAGCGAAGTTAATTTCAAGACGATGGAAAGCCGCGTGACCAGGGGGCTGTATTTCGCGGGCGAGCTGCTGGACATCGACGGGATTACCGGCGGGTTTAATTTTCAGGCGTGCTGGACGACCGGCTGGCTCGCCGGCAACGCGATGGCATCTTGAACGTAACTGCAACGGCGCCTCTCGCGGAGTGCACGGAGAACTGCCATCTGCCCGATAGGAAAAGAAGGTCTCTGCGTGCTCCGCAAGAGATGTATTTTCCGTTTCCCCGGCCTTCATCCGTATTAACGGAAGTCCAAAATCACTTTGTTATCGACTGCGACGGCGGCAATGCCAATGTCGAAACATCCTTCATCCACAGGAGTCCCTATGCGCGTCAGCCTCAGGTTGGTTTCCGCGGTGGCTTTGATTTCGCTTGCGGCGGTTTCAACCCTCAATGTCGGCGCCCAGGACGCGCCGCCCAAACCGACGGAAAATCCGGAGGTCGCCAACGCGCGCATGCTGCGCTTTCCCGACGTTTCGGCCACGCACATCTGCTTCGTTTATGCGGGCGATATCTGGATTGTCGCCAAGACCGGCGGCGCCGCAACGCGCCTGAGCACCGCGGCGGGCGAAGAATACAAGCCGAAGTTTTCGCCTGATGGCAAGCGCATCGCCTTTAGCGGCAATTACGACGGCAACGTCGACATCTACGTGTTGCCGATTGAGGGTGGCATCGCGCAACGCGTAACGCATCACCCGGGCAGCGACCTGCTGGTCGATTGGACGCCCGACGGAAAGTCCCTGCTGTTCTCTAGCAGCGCCACGAGCCCCACCGGCCGCTACAGCGAACTCTTCACCGTCAGCGACAAAGGCGGCCTGCCCAAAAAGCTTCCGATGCCCTGGGGCGACAATGGCAGCTTCTCGCCCGACGGCAACACCATCGCCTACACGCCCTGGTCGCTCGATTTCCGCACCTGGAAGCGTTACCGCGGCGGCATGTCCGCGCGGATCTGGAAGTTCGACCTCAAGTCGCTTGACGCCGCCGAAATCTCCACGGGCAAAGCCAGCTACGGCAGCCCGATGTGGAGCGGCGATTGCATCTACTACATCTGCGACGACAACGAATGCGCGCGCAACAACCTTGTCTGCTACGACAACAAAACCGGCAAGGCGCAGCACATCACCAATTTCACCGACTTCGACGTGCGTTTTGCATCGCTTGGCCCCGCGGACATCGTGTTTGAACACGGCTCACGCATCGAATTGCTCGATCTCAAGAGCCACAAAACGCGCGCGGTCGACATCAGCGTCGTCACCGACGGTTCGACCCTGCGTCCGCGCACCGTCGACGTCAGCAAAGCCGTCGCGAATTCGACGGTGTCGCCCGGCGGCGAGCGCGCGGGATTTGAGGCGCGCGGCGACATTTTTACAGTGCCCGCCGAGCACGGCGTGACCCGCAATATCACGCGTACGCCCGGCATCGCCGAGCGCTACCCGGCCTGGTCTCCCGACGGCAAGACCATGGCGTATTTCACCGACCGCGGCGGCGAATACGAACTCGCCACTCAGCCGGCCGAAGGCGGAGCCGAAACCATCCACACCAAGCTTGGCGGCGGCTTTAAATACACGCCGCAATGGTCGCCGGACTGCCGCAAGCTGGCGTTCATCGACCAGACGATGCGCATCCGCATGCACGACCTCGACAGCGGCAAGACCCACGAAGTCGACAAGGAACTCTGGTCCTACCACGGCGACCTCGAACGTTTCCGCGTCACGTGGTCGGCGGACAGCCGATGGATGGCTTATTCGCGCGGCCAGCAGAACCAGCACGACGCGGTCTACATTTTCGACACGACGGAAAAGACCAGCCGCAAGGTGACGTCGGCGTATTATTCGGACAGCGAGCCGAGCTTTGACCCGGCGGGCAACTACCTGTACTTCCTCTCAAACCGCAATTACGAGCCGATCTACAGCGATGTCGACAACACCTGGATCTACACCAACAGCACGCAGATCGTCGCGGTGCCGCTGCGCAAGGACGTGAAGTCGCCGCTGGCCACGCGCAACGACGACGTCAAAAAGGAAGAGAAGAAGGAGGAGCGCAAACCCGACGACCCCAAGGCCGAAAAGCCGAAAGTCAAACCGGTCGGCATCGACTTCGACGACTTTGAACGCCGCATCGTTGAATTGCCCGTTGTGTCGGGACGTTACGCGCAGTTGCAGGCCGTTGAGGGCAAGGTGTTGTACCTGAAGCGGCCGCGCACCGGCTCGGCGGACAAGAACAACGCGCTCGTATCCTACGACCTCGACGACCGCGAAGAGCAGACACTCGAGGAATCCTGTAACAGCTTCCAGGTTTCCGGCAACGGGCGGCAGATGCTGGTCGAAAACAAGGGCGCCTGGACGATCCGCGGTTTCGGCGGCGGCTGGGGCGGCGGCGGCAACATGGGCCGCGGCGGGGGAATGGGCGGCGGCAGCCGCGGCGGCAATCGCCCCATGCCTAATGAGGAAGAAGGCCCGAAGAAGGAAAAGAAAACGCTGTCGCTGGCCGACATGCAGCTCACCGTCGACCCGGTCGCCGAATGGAAGCAGATTTTCGCCGACGCCTGGCGCATCGAGCGCGATTATTTCTACGACCCCGGCATGCACGGCGTGAACTGGCCGAAAATCCGCGAGCAATACGGCGCGATGCTTGGCCAGTGCGTCACGCGCTGGGACGTGAACTACCTGATCGGAGAAATGATCGGCGAAATCAACGCCTCGCACACTTATCGCTGGGGCGGCGATGAAGAATCCGCGAAGTCGCTCAGTGTCGGCATGCTGGGCTGCGATTACTCGCTCGAGAACGGGCGCTATCGCATCTCGCGCATCTATGACGGTGCGCCCTGGGACAGCGAAGTGCGCTCGCCGCTGCGCGAACCCGGCCTGAACGTCGAGCAGGGCGGCTACCTGATTGCGGTCAACGGCGTCGAGATCGACGTCAGCAAGGATCCCTGGGCGGCGTTCCAGGGGCTGGGCGGCAAGACCGTCGCGCTGAAAATCAACAACAAGCCGACAATGGACGGCGCACGCGAAGTGTTCGTGACCACGATGGCCAACGAAGGGCGCTTGCGCTACCTGTCGGCGGTCGAAGCTACGCGGGCGCGCGTCGAGAAGGCCAGCAACGGCGATATCGGCTACGTCTACGTGCCCGACACAGGCCGCCGCGGCCAGAATGAACTCGTGCGGCAGATGCGCGCGCAGTACACCAAGAAGGCGCTGATCATCGACGAACGCTGGAACGGCGGCGGCCAGTTGCCCGACCGCTTCGTCGAGATGCTCAACCGCCCGATTTTGAATTACTGGGGAGTGCGCGACGGCGCTGACTGGCAGACGCCGGGCATCGCCCACAACGGCCCCAAAGCCATGCTGATCAATGGCCGCGCGGGCAGCGGCGGCGACGCCTTCCCCTACTACTTCAAGGCGGCGGGCGTGGGCAAGCTCATCGGCACGCGCACCTGGGGCGGTTTGATCGGCTACACCGGCGTGCCGTCGCTCATTGACGGCGGCACCGTGATCGCGCCGACCTTTGGCATCTACAACACCAAGGGCGAGTGGATCATCGAGGGCTACGGCGTTGACCCGGACATCGAGGTGATTGCCGACCCCGGCAAGATCGCCAAGGGCGCCGACCCGGAACTCGACCGCGCGATTGAGGAGCTGAAAAAGGATCTGGCGGCCAACCCGCCGGTCGTGCCCAAGAAACCGGCCTACCCCGACCGCTCGAAGTAGCCTGCCGGACGATCAAACCCCCGCACCATGGCGGGGGTTTTCGTTTTCATTGAGGCCCATGCCTGTTTCTCGCATTCGAAAATAACTAGCCGGGGCGGCGTCGCTGACTTTCTTGTTTTCGATAAACTGGCCTGGACGAGAACAAGCCCCGCCCCGGAGGAGTTGACATGTCGATCAGAAACCTGGTAGCTGCGACGTTCGCCGGACTTTTGATGTTCGGCTGGTCCGTGCAAGCCGATCCGGCAGCCCCCGCCAGGGCGGACAAGCCTGCGAAGGAGTTTGACCCGGGCGGCAAGGCCTACTGGAAGTACCGCGTCAGCGGCGACAACATCGCCGACCTGAAGTTGGAAGCCATCTCGATCAAGCAGCCGTCGTTTCGTTCGCCAAAGCAGGTGGTGGAGGCGTACCTGGCGCTGTGGTACCCCGTCGAGCCGGAAGCAACGCTTGCCTATGACCGGGCGGTAAGCGAAGTGAATGGGATGGAGCTTTCGGTGCAAAAATCGGTCATGGACGAATTTCTTGCGCCGGAGCTGGCCAAGTCCTTTGACGAACATGACCAAAGCGCGCACAGGGCATACGTCAAAAAGCTTGCGGCAAAGAAACCGCCTTTCTCATTCGACGGCGACAGTTACAGCGGGGAAAATCGCGTTGCCTCGGTTGAAATCATCGATAAAGGCGAGGTCTGGGTGCACGCGGAATCTGTCTACGTGTCCGCCGCCACCGACACCTTCAATGTTTCGCGCCGACGCTTCCTTTGCAGGAAGAACGAAAAAGACGAATGGCGTATTTTTGGCGAGCAGAGCTGGGACAGCGTGGACGTTGATATGGATGACGCCAAGGAGGAATTTGGGGAGTATTCGCCGGAAATCAGGGAATGGCGGGATGGTCACTGCGTCGCGGCTGCCTGGGCGACGCAATTCGAGAGCCATGATCTGCCCGAGCCCGATTGCTCAACGCCGGAAAAAGCAGTTCAAACTCTCTGGTCGGTCGCCCGGTTTCGCTTCCTGAATGTTGAAAGGGCGGTCTTCAAGCAGTTTGGCCTTTCGAGATTGGAATGTTGCCGCGAATTCTTTGATGCCGAGTACCTGGCCACAAAAGTGAAGGAAGCCCGGAAAGAAGCCGAGGCAAAAAGCGCGGAGGAACGCGCGAAAATGAAGCCGGACTCGATCAAGAAGCTGAACGAAGACACGGCCGTCGTTCGATTTGCCGTCAAGTACGACAACACTTGCCCTGTCTGGATACTCAACAAGGTCGGCGCCAAGTGGTTGCTCGCAAAAGCGGGTTACCAGGACGTCGACAAGGAGACCGGTAAGGACCTTGAAGGTGAGGCGCACTTCAAACCCTGCGAGAACTTCCTCGACGCCATCATGTCCTAAGTAATGCGCGTTCACCGCTTCGCTCAAAAAGGCCGCCACGAGGCGGCCTTTTCGTTTTTGATTTGGGTATCAAGCGATTTTCGATTCCGAACATTAAATAAGCCACGTTGTCGGCCGATTATTTCCGGTTCCGGTAATCTATGGGCATGGACAAGACAACCCGCAAGGAGTCATCCGGCATGGCCCGCTTCCTTATCAGCTTGTTCTTCTCGCTCGTTCTCTTCGTCGCCCTGGCGCCCCTTGGCGCGCAGGAAACCCGCTACCCCATGCAGAAGCGCGAGCTTCCGGACTTCATGTACTTCTACTGGGAAGCCAATCTCAACGTCGGCTACCAGTTCAAGTGCACGACCGCCGGCATGCAGGTGACGGAACTTGGCTGCGTCACCTATGACGGCAACCCGCGCATCGTGACGTTGTTCGATTGCGGCACCCGCGAGATTGTCGCGCAGGCCACGACCGGCACCTGCCCGAGGTGGAGCTGGCGCTGGGTGACGCTCGACCAGCCGGTGATGCTCAAGAAGGACCGGCTCTATTGCGTCACGCAGTACACGGGCAACGACGAGTACTATGTCGAGATCAACCTGTTTGACACCCCGGAGTGGCGTCCCACCGCCGACGTCGAGTTCATCCGTTCGGTGACGACCAGCTTGCCCGGCGACCCCAACACCTACCCCAGCGGCACCCTGGGCTCAAGTTACATCGACGGGGTCGCGGACTTCGGCTACCGCATCGTGCCCGACCTGGAGGTCACCGCCGACATCGGCCAGAAGCAGGTCGTCTATCCCGCCGAGCAGGGCCCCGGCGGCAACGGTTTTGTCGCGGGCGCCTTCAGCATCGCCAGCGTCGGTGCGCCGCAAAACGGCACGCTCGAGTCCATTTCCGTGCGCGCCTCGGGCACGGGCCACGACGCGCTTGATTTCAGCCAGGTGTCGATCTACCGCGACGTCAACGCCGACGCCAGGCTCGACGCGGGCGACGAATTCGCATGCCCCGGCTTTCAGAATTTCGGCGCCGACAACGGCACGGCGCAACTTGCGCTGGTCGAAGGCCAGCGCGTCTTTGCCGCGAACGAGAGGCGCTATTACTTGATCGTCGTCCGCCTCTCCGGCAGCGCGGAAAAGGGCGACACGTTCCAGTTCGAGGTTGCGGCGCTGCTTACCACGCCCGACACCGGCTGTTCCGGCGCGCCCAGCGAAACCATGGAGGGCCTGGAGACCACCGACCAGCCGTTTGAGGTCATCGACTACACGCCGGCGAGCCAGGCCGAGGCGCCCGCCGACGAGAGCGAATTTCTGATGCAGGACTTTTCCCTGCGCCTGGCATTTGGGCCGCAACGCAAGGTGCAGGACCTGACGTTCTATGCCTACGGCAGCGGCCAGGACGCCGCCGACTACGTCAGCGTCCAGCTTTACCGCGACGCCGACCGCAGCGGCCGCTACGACCCCTTAACCGATTTGCTGATCGGGTCCGCCCCCGGTTTTTCCTCCGATAACGGCTTCATCCGCTTCACCTTTCCTGAAACCGAGCCGATGTTCGGGCCCGGCGACAGTTGGCGCTTCTTCCTTGTTGTGCGACTGTCCTTCAGCGCCCCCGACGGCGCGACCTACCAGACGCGCCTTGTTGACGGCATGGAGCTTACCGCCGACATCGGCTTCATGGGCATTCCCGCGCCCGCTGCGGGCCCCGCCGCCGGTGTGCTTTGCATCAACCATAACCTGGTGACGCGCCTCAACGGGCCGCTGACGCCCGAGACGATCGCCAACAATTCGATGGGCGTCGACCGCCGCGGCCACATGTTGTGCGACGTGACGCTTTCATCCTACGGCGCGCAGTGGATACTGACGGCGCTGAAATTCCGCGCCTCGGGAAGCGGAAACGACGCCACGGCGTTTTCCTCGCTGATGCTGATCGAGGACGACAACGCCAACGGCGTGTACGACGGCATTCCCCAGGACATGTTCGCGACACTGACGTCCCCGCTGGCGTTTCCTGAGGACAACGGCGTCTACAGCGCAGAACTCAAACAGCCCGTGTTCTTGCCCGGCCAGAGCCGCCGCTTCTTCCTCGTCGCGATGTTCATCGGCACCGCCGAGACGGGCGACACCTTCAACGTGGCGCTTGAGGACGTCGCGGGCGCTTTTCCCGAGGACAGCCTGTTCCGCCCGGGCCAGACCAGCGCGGGCCCGGTGATTGACTTGCCCACAATCACCGTCGGCCTTGGCTCGGGTTCGCCCGGCGACAGCTCGCGCGAAACCGGCGCGGACTTCAGCTACGTGCTTGCAAAGTTCCGGTTCACCGTGGCCGGCGCGCCTGCAACGCTTTCGGGCCTGCACTTTACCTCGCGCGGCAGCGCCGACATGGCCACTGACCTGCGCGGCGGCAACGGCATCGAGGCCTGGCTTGACAACGGCAACGGCGTCTTCGAGGGCGGCGACACGCAACTGTGTTCAGCAAACGGCGGCACGCCGATGTCGCACCTGCCTTTTGACGCACCCGTCGAGATACCTGGCGGCACGACGCGCGACATCTGGATTGTCCTCAATGTCGTGGCCTGGGCAGGCGGCAGCGTGCCGGACACCTTCCAGCTTGCGCTCGAATACCCCGCTGATGTCGACGCGGGCGGCGGCTACGTGTTCTTCCCGATGGAACAGGCGGTCGTGAGCAACACGCTCAGCGTCGTGATGTTTGCCGTCGAGCAATTGACGCCGCAACTCGGCAGCGGCAATGGGGGCGAAGCGATAGTCGTCCGGGGCAGCGGGTTTTCACTGCCGGCGAAGCTGAGCATCGGCGGCAAAGCCTGCCCCGGGCATGCGGTCGTGACCGCCGATGGCCGCCAGATCACGGGCCTGTTTGTGCCGCCGGGCCAAGGCCGCAACCTCGAGGTCACGCTCAAGACCGGCGGGCTGGAGGAAAAGAAGCTGCCGATGGCCTTCAGCTACAACGAGGGCGACATCATCACCGCCTTCGACCACACGTCCACTTGTTCGGTGGGCGCAGGCGCGTTGCCGGTTGTCGCGGTTGTCATGCTGGCGCTTCTGGCCGCTGTCCGGCTTTTGCGTGTGCGGCGGGCTGCCCGGGTCTGGATCGACGCCTAGCGGCATCGTCCATGCCGGCGCTTTTCGGTTTCGATTTGGGTTTAAGCCGATTTTCGAATTCGAAAACAAAGTGAGCCGCATCGCCAACATGGCATTTCCGGTTCCGGTAATCTTTACGCAGGTTCAAACGGGAACAAACCAATGGCTCTTCGCGCGATGCTTGTTCTTTTCTTGCTGACGCTGTGCGGCGCGCTGCATGCGCAAACCGCGGGTAACTACACTTACGGCGAGGGGCCCAACACACCGCCGGCGGGGACGAAGATTCGCCAATCCCGCAATCCCAACCCGATGCTCCAGCTTGAAGTCAAGCGCGATGGCGGCGACACGGACACGCTCAAGGACATGAAGGTCTGGGCGACCTCCGGTTCCTACAACATGATTCCCCGTTCAGACATCCCCAGGATGCAGTTGTGGCTCGATGAGAACGGCGACGGCAATGTCAACGCCGGCGAACAGGAACTTCGCCAGGCCGACCTGGACAGGTACGAGACTGACTGGTTGATCTTGTTTACCAACGTGAACCTGCCGATTACCAGCGCGGGAGTCATGTTGATAGTGACCGTCGACGTCACAGCCGAGGCGGCGCAGACCAACTACCTGGGCCTGCAGATGTACGACGGGGAAGACGCCGATTACGGCATCTGGGACATGACGTTTGCCGCGGGTTCGACCACGACAGTCATCGGCGAGTACCCCGATGCCGGTTACCTGGAGGGCCCGCTGGCGTCCGTTGGCCCCAATTACTCGCAGCTCTCCGTCGCTGCCGGCGAGCAAGTCCCTGCGGCCAATTGTTATCCCGGCTCCCTGAGCCACCCCGTGCTGCAATTCCGGATCATCGAGGATGACAGCGCCGGTCCACCCACCGTTACGCGTGTGACGCTGCGCCGCGGGTCCAGCACGGTCGCTCCCGCCGACATCACCGCGATCCGCCTGTATCGCGAAAACCTTGTCAACGGTTATGCCGATGGCGGCGACGCCATGCTGGCTGTGGGTACGTCAGTTGGATATTTCGATTACCAGTTCGACATCAGTGTAGCCGTCGACGGCACGGCCAATTTGCTGGCAGTCGTTGATGTCGCCCCCGGCGCCGTGATCGGCCGGAAGTTCCAGATGTACGTGGCAAGCTACGACATCGTCCACAACGCGCCCTACATGAATTACGGCTGGATCACCGAAGAGGCCCAGACGATCATCACCCCCACAGCCAACAACCTGGCGATGATTGATCAGCCCCTCGACGCCATCGCGGGAGGCCGCCTGAACACGCCCAGCGGCATTCGCGTCGAAGCGCGTAACGGCCTGGCCATCGACACCACCTTCAATGGCAACATCGTCGCGGAAGTTGCCAGCGGCCCCGCAGACTTCACATCCAGCAGCCAGGTCCTGGTCAAGGCCTCTGCGGGCGTGGCGATGTTTTACACCCTGGCATTTGCCAAACCCGGCGCCTACACCATCCGCTTCGTTTCACCGCCGCTGACGCCTTCGGCGGTGTCCAACACGTTCAACATTACGCACGGGCCCGCCTATCGCCTCACGATTACAGCGCAGCCTTCTGACGGCGTTGTGGGCGCGCCGTTGCCGCCGCCGCCCGTTGTTGAAGCGAGGGATTTCTACGACAACCTGGTCGTCGATTTCGGCGGACAAATCACAGCGGGGTTGGTGTCAAGCCCCTCAGGCGCAACGGTGCAGAACAACCAGGTGTTCGCCGTCAACGGCGTTGCGACATTCACAAACCTGCTATTCAACAAGGCCGGCAGCGGCTACTCGCTCCTGTTCGCGGCTTCGGGCGTGGCCTCGACCAACGCCTCGGAGTTCTTCAGCATGGCTGTGGGAGCGCCCTCGCAGTTGGTGGTGACGGTGCAGCCCGGGAACATTCTTGGCGGCGGGACCATTGTGCCCCAACCCCGCGTTCAAGTACGGGACGCCGGCGGCAATGCCGTCACCGGTTACGTCGGCGACGTGACGGCCACGATCGCGGTCAACCCCGGTGGTGCGACGCTCTCGGGCACAATCACGGCGCCGGTCACCGCGGCCATGGCGCTTTTCAGCAGTTTGTCGATGGACCACGCGGGTGTCGGTTATGTGCTCCAGTTCAGCATCGCCGAAGGCGCGACCTGCCTCAGCGCGGCCTTTGATGTTTCGGTGGGTCCGCCCCTGAAGCTTGGCATTGTGTCGCAGCCGACGGACACCACGGGCGGCATGCCCTTTGCCCCCGTGGTCGTGGTTGAAGTCCAGGATGCCGGCGGCAACGTGATTGTCGCCGACGACTCCAGCGACATCACCT
>JADLAK010000055.1 GCA_020848275.1 Planctomycetota bacterium | reverse complement strand
GCACCTGCACGCGCGGCAGCGGCACAATCAGCGCGCCGCCGGCCACGCTTGCGGGCTGCTGTGTGACCACCAGTTGCGCCGGCGCGCCGACGGCCATGGCGAAATAATCGGAGCCGCCTGAGGCCGCAATGCCCGCCGAGGTGAAGATCAGAGAATAGCCGGCGCCGGCCTTGTTGATTTGCAGGTTCGGAAACGTCGCCACGCCGCCGACGGCCACCGCTTGCGTGTTCAACAACGTCCCGCCGCCGGGGTTGCCGGCAAGATTGGCCGTCACCTGCCCGTTGAAGGTCAGCACAAGGTTGTCGTAGAGGTCAAGCACGTGGACCACCGGCGGCGGCGGAATCGGCAGGCCGATCTCGCCGTCCTGGGGCTGTGTGTAGATCGACACGCGATAGGCCAGGCCGTGAGAAACCGTGAAGGAACTCGAGGGTGCGGTTGCGGGTATGGGGTCGGAAACAAATCGAATGGTGTAATTGCCGACGGTGCCGATGGCCAGCGTGTTGAAGATGGCGACGCCCGCCGCCGCCTGCACCGCCGTTACGCTTTGCGACGTGAAATTGCCGGGTCCTGACACAACTTCGGCATACACGGCGCTGCTGAAGGAGGTGTCCACGATGCCGCCATTGCGCGCTTCAACGCGCAAGCCGCCGACCGGGCCGAGGGAGAGGCCGGCGCCCACGTTGGTGGGCTGGTTGACCATGACAAGGCCGGTAGCGACCGGCGCCTTGATGGTCTGGGCCTCCTCAAGGACCGAGGCGACGCCTCCCTGCGCCAGCAAGGTGCCGTTATTGACTACATCGCTGCGCGTCATCGTCATGCGGAAAACGTGGTTCAGGCCGGACGGGTTTGTGCCGATGTCCGCAACCACAAGAAAGTTCATGCCCGATGTGAGCAGGATTGGCGCGCTCAACACGAATTCCCACGCAAACGTGCCGGAAATTGTCGCCCCGGCCGCGAGAAAGTCATCGTGTATGTCCACGACGCCGTTAGCGCCGTAATTCTCGCGATACAGCCGCACAGCCGTGACGTCGGCGGCCACTGCGGTGTGGCCCGCCGACGCGTCGCCGCGGCAACGAAACTTCGTGACAGTCGGCGTGTAGCCGCCGTCGTCCTCGGGTGCGATGTTGAACTGCAGGATGGGATGGCCCAGCGATCCCTGCAGGGCCGTGGCCGTCGGCACCGCCAGTGAACCCCAGAGGTCGACGCCTGCAAAACTCGAAACCGTGTAATGGTAGGTGCTGGGCAGGCCCGACCCCGTGACCCCGGTCGCACCGTTAGCGAACTTTGGGCCGGCGAGCTGCATGTAGAAGGTTTTGAACTGCGGGACGGTAACCTTGAGGCTCAGGGTGAAAAGAAGCGTGACGCCGACCTGGTCGATGTCGAGGTTCATGTTCTCGAACTCATACTGGCCCCAGCCAGGCAGGCTCGGGTAGTTGAAGGTAACCAGGTCGTCCGATGAAAGAAGTTCATCGCCGGCCGTCACCTTGCCGTCGCCATCGACGTCGAGCCAGAGATCGAAGGACTCCACCTGCGCGACGGGAATGGTGTTGGAGCCAAACGAGTAAGCGGACATGGATTTGAGGGTGTCGTAGCCGGGCTCTACGCGGCGCAGCGTAATCTGCATGATCGGGTTGGGGTTGTCCCGTTCACGAATCCAGTCCTCGCCATTAGGATCGGCGGGATTGTTGGGGCCATAGTCAATGACGTAGCTGCCCTGGGTTTGGGCGAAAAGGCCGGCGCCCGCGATAGCTGCGAAAAGGAACGTGATCAGCGCCGACGAGACGAGGTTGGTTTTCATGTCGCTTGTCCTGAAGTGGATCCCTGGCACGAATTAGAATTCCAAAATCTCAGTGTCACGATTCGCGGGGCTTTGCTTCAGCGATGGGCCGAAACCCAAGTAGCGGGCGACGCTCCAAGGCTGTCCGCCCGCCGCCAATGCGAATTTCACGGCCTGCGGAAGGCTTTCTGAGGTTCTAAGACGCTTTGTATGACTCTCACTATAGTGGAACACCCAGCCAGATTGCAAAACTGTTTAGGCTTTAAGTACCGCTTTGGGTACATCACGGTTTTTCACCCGGGCCGATACGCCCACTGCCGCCGGGGACGATTTTTGTGTCCCCGTGGAACCCCCGGCCAAGACCCCGGTTGCGCGGAAAACCGCCAGCGTTTGCAAAACATTTACGCATCCGTGCAACACCTCGCGGCATCGATTGCGTCTACTGGTTCAGAGAGCGTGCGGCGCGGTGCAACCGGCACGTCATAAGGAAACGTGGAGGAGTTATGTTGAAGCGCAGAATTCTGATCGTCGCCGGCATCGCCGTGCTTGGCGTGCTGGCGGCGCAGGCCCAGGAGCGGCCTGCGGCGGCCGGCGAGCCCGCGCCGGTATCCGGCAAAATAGTCAACGTCACGGCCTATCGCGGCCAGGCGCTGGTCACGCGCAACGTGCCCGTGCGCAAGGGAACAGGGCTCATGGATGTCGTCGTTTCGGACCTGCCGACCTACGTGTTTGGCGGCAGCCTGTTTGCCGACGGCGCGGCCAACGTGGAAGTCCGCGCTGTGCGCTACCGCACGCGTGTGGTGGGCAAAGACGTCAGCAGCGAAGCCGCAAAGTTGCAGCAGGAAATTGAGGACATCGACATGCGCAAGCGCGAGAACGTCGCACTCACGCAGCTTGCGGACCGCCAGTTGCTCTTCCTCGACAAGCTCGAGGGTTTTACGGCCCCCACCGCGGCGACGGAAATGAGCAAGGGCGTGCTGAACGCCGAGCAGATCGAGAAGTTATCGAAGTTCAGCTTCGAAAAGCGCGCCGAGCTGGTGAAGGCGCGCCTGGCGCTGGCCGAGGCCATGATCAAGCTCAACAAGGACAGCCAACTCGCGCAGATGCGCCTGGGTCAACTTGGCGGCGGCGACACCCGTATCGAGCGCGAGGCCGTAATCTTCGTCGACAAGCGCGTCGACACGGAATCGTCGCTCAACCTCAGCTACCTGGTCGGCAACGTGAACTGGCGCCCGAACTACAACCTGCGCGCCGAGACCGGCAAGGACTCGGTCAAGGTCGAATACAGCGCCCTGATGACGCAGATGTCAGGCGAGGACTGGAGCGGCGTCGAACTCACGCTTTCGACCGCTTCACCGGCCCTGGTTGCTCGCGGCGCGATCCTTGCACCGATGATGATCACCCTGGTGCCGCGCGCCAATTCGCCGGCCAGCGCCTATGACGTCAAGGACGCCGAGGTGTGGAACGCAACGCGTGCCGGCTTGAAGAAGTCGCAGATGGATACCGCCCGCGCGGGCGGCGGCTCCTATGGCGGCGATACTCCCTCCGCTCCCAGTGACGAAGCCGCGGAAAAACGCGCCAACGTCGAGATGGAGCAGCAGCTCAACCGTATCGCCGACGAAATGCAGAAGTTCGAGTTCTTCACCAGCAACGAAGTGATCCGCCAGCAGCGCGCGACCGCCGAGGGCGTCAGCGTCGAATATCGCCTGCCGGGCAGCACGGGGCTGGCCAGCCGCAGTGACCAGCAACTGGTGAAAATTTCGGACCTGAACCTGGCGGCGAAGTTCGCCTTTGTCGGCACGCCCATCCACAGCGATTACGTGTACCTCGAGGGCGAAGCGCGCAACACCTCGGAGACCGTGCTGCTGGAAGGCCCGTATTCAGCCTACCTCGACAGCCGCTTTGTCGGGCGCTCGGTGCTGCCGCTGGTCGGCCGCGGCGAGAATTTCACCGCGGGTTTCGGCATTGATTCGCAACTGCGCGTCAGCCGCGATCTTGTCTCCAAGGAAGAGTCGATTAAAGGCGGCAACCGGGTAGTGACGTACAACTACCGCCTGACGCTGGTGAACTACAAGAGCGCCGATGTCGTGATTCGCCTGATTGACCGCATGCCTGCGACGCAAAACCCGGACATCCGCATCAACCTGGTGAAGACCAGCGAGGAACTCAGCAAAGACCGCCTGTACGAGCGCGATGAAAAGCCCAAGGGCATTTTGCGCTGGGACGTGAAGGTTCCCAAGGGCGCCACGGAAGCCGACGCCAGGGAGATAACGTACTCCTTCAGCATGGAGTACGACAAGCAGATGGAGCTGACCGGCAAGTAAGCGTGTTGTGCTGATTGGACGGGGTGCGGGGCTAACGCTTCGCACCCCGTTTCGATTTGCCAAAATCAAACTGCATTCGCGTCCGCAGTTCGCATGAAACGTTTTTGCATGTCGAAGCTATGCTGCCCGCATGACGCCGACGCTCACCACGGTGTTGTCGCTGGCCATGCTGTACACCGCCAACCTCACAGCCATCGTGCTGGTACTGGCGCGCAAGCGCGACGCGCCGTCAGTGATGAGCTGGCTGTTCGCCATCATCTTCCTGCCCGGCCTTGGGCTGCTGCTGTTCATCCTGTTTGGCCTTGAGCGTATCCCGCGCGGCCTGAAAAAACGCATCGCCTACCGCAAGGCGCTGCCGCCCCGCGTCGCCGCCGTCGCCAACGAAGCCTTCACCGATTTCAAGGAGGGCGGACGCGGAGGCTGGGAGAAGCTGTGCGAACTCGCCGAAAAGTGCGGCGCCCCGCCCGTGCGCGCGGGCAACAAGGTCACCATGCTGCCCGAGGGCAGCGAGGCCTTTGAGTCGATCTTCGAGGCCATCCGCGGCGCCAAACACCACGTCCACGTCGAGGAATACATCTTTCGCGTCGACCGCCTCGGCCAGGAAATGCTGGACCTGTTGATCGCCAAGATCAAGGAAGGCGTGCAGGTGCGCGTGATCGTCGACGCGTTTGGTTCGCTCACTTCATGGCGCCTGCTGAAACAACTGCGCGCCGCGGGCGGCCAGGGCGTTTCGTTCATGCCCCTGCACCCGCTGCGCCGCGTTTACCTGCCGAACCTGCGCAACCACCGCAAGATCATCGTCTGCGACGGCGACATCGGCTTTCTGGGCGGCCTGAACGTCGGCGAGGAATACGCCAGCAAGCGCTTCAAGCGCCGCCACTGGCAGGACGCCCACGTGCGCATCCAGGGCCCGGCGGTGCTCGACCTCCAGCGCGTATTCGTCGACGACTGGGAATTCGCCGCCGACGAGTCCCTCAAACCCGACGAGTTCTTCCCCGCCGCAACGACGCGCGGCGATTCGCGCGCGCAGATCATCGCCTCGGGCCCGGATGTCGAGGTCAACGCGGTACGGCAGGTGATGTTCGGCGCGATAACGCGCGCACAACGTTCGATCCAGATCGCAACGCCGTACCTGGTGCCCGACCAGGCGATCCGCGACGCACTGACCACCGCGGCGCGCCGCGGCGTCGAGGTCATCATCCTGACGCAGGGCTGGCCGCCGGACCACTGGCCGACTTACTGGTGCTCGCGCTATTTCTGGGGCGAATTGCTGGAGGCCGGCGTGAAGATGTACGCCTACCAGGCCGGTTTTATGCACGCCAAGGTGATGGTGGTCGACGAGCACTGGTCGAACATCGGCTCGGCGAACATCGACAACCGCAGCCTGCGCCTGAACTTTGAAGTGATGGCGGTGCTGGACAGCGACAGCGACGTCGCGCTGGTGCGCGAGCGTTTCAAACGCGAACTGGCGAAGTCAAAGCGCGTGACGCTCGAGGAATTCAACAAGCGCCCCCTGTCTCACCGCATCCTGGAGGGTTTCATGCGGCTGTTCGCGCCGCTGCTTTGAAAACAGCCCCGGCCGGAAGGCCGGGGGGGTTGCCGCAGACGCACGCCCTTTCAATATCCCCCGCCCCGCCGGGCGGGGCTGGGGCGCCACATCCTTATCCAGCGTCGCTGGGCGTAATCAGGAACGAAACCAGCAGGTCGTCGCGCATGACATGGATCTGCATGCCGTTGCGGAAGTTGTTGTCGTGCAGGGCATCCTCAAAGTCCTTGTGCTTCCGGATTTCGGTCTCGTTGATCTGGATCAGCACGTCGCCTGTGCGCAGGCCCCAGCGATACAGCAGGCTCTCCGGCCTGAGATTCTTGCACTCGAGGCCGTAGGCTGTGCGGTTGTCAGGGTCGATGGCGGGCATCAGCAGCACCGATTCCTCAAACGCCTTTTTCATGTTGTCGACAAAGGGCTTGTACTCGGCACGCGGCACGGCAACGGGCCGCTGGTCCGGGAATTCCTCCAGCGATTTCGGCTTGTCGGTCTCGGGTTCCGGCGCGCTCACCGGCAGGTCGACTTCCTCGATACGCGGGTTCAGCGGCGCCTTGATGCGGCCGGTGCTGCCGGGCACCGCATCAGGAATCACGCCGCCCGAACCCATGTTCTTGGGCGGCATGAAATTGATGCCGGTTTGCGGCTGGCTGCTGACCGCCTCGCCCAGCGCGCCGTAGACCTTGAACTCCATCTGCTGGCCGTCGCAGGCTAGGATCACACTTTGCTGCAGGATGTCGCGAATGGCGATACGCCCGCGGTCGAAGCTGTCGCCGATGTGGTAGGCGCCCTGTTGCGGCGGTGTGCCGGGCACAGTGATGTAAACCAGCGAATGAACAGGCGACGACGCGTCGAAGTTGATGCGCGAAATTTCAAACACACGCTGGCCGAATTCCACCAGCGACAACTGGCGGCCGCTGGGCAGCACAAGCGCCGCCGGGTCGATCTCGGCCAGGATTTGCTCTTTGGTGCGCGTAGCCTGCGGGCCGCCGGGAAGCTTTAACTGGACGCCCAAATATGGAAGCGCGATCACGACCGTCAGTGCCGCCACACAGACCACCAGCAACGTCAGCAGCACCACAATGACCGGGCTGGTGCGGTTGCGATAAACAACTTGCGGCGCGGCGGCGGGCGCGGGTTTGGACTCGTCGATATAGCTCACGGATACTCCTTGGGCGTCGTGTGGAGTGATGAAACGCCCGAGGCGCCAAATCGGCGGGGGAAAAGTGGGGACTGTCCCCTCAACGTTTTTGTAGGGGCTCGCCACGGCGAGCCCCTACGTCTCGCGCTACGAATTTCTTTCTGACATTCGTGAAAAAGCAATCCACGTTCGCCACTTCGCCCCGCGCCTTCCTACTGTCCTACGACCACAAGTTCATGTCGCACGGGGTTGTACGTTTAGGGGCATCATGGCTGACGTCGCACAGGGTTACATACCGCCGCACAGTATCGAGGCCGAGCAGTCCGTGCTGGCCGCGATTTTCGTCGACCCGGCATGCATCAACGAAGTCAGCCTGATATTGCGCACGCCCGAGATGTTTTTCCGCGACAGCCACCGCCACATCTACAAGGCGATGCAGCAGCTTTCGGCCGAGGGCCGCGAGATTGACTGGGTCACGGTGCTCGAGGAAGTGCGCAAGCTCGGCGCCCTCGATGCCTGCGGCGGCCACGACTCGCTGCACAATTACCTGTCCGAAATCAGCCACGCCGTGCCGTCGTCGCTTGCGGCCGAGACCTACGCCAACACCGTGCGCGACCGTTTCGTGCTGCGCAGCGTGATCCAGACCGCGGGCGAAATCCGCGAGATGGCGCTGGAGCCCACGCGCACGCCGGCGCAGGTGATCGAGAAACTCGAGCAACGCGTATTCGAGATCGCCGCCCAGCGCTACCACGGCGAAACCCACACCATGCAGGCGCTGATCCAGCAGGTGATGAAGCAGCAGCAGATCATGAAGGACTGGCGCAGCAGCAATAACCCCGACGTGCTGCCGGGCCTGTCCTCGGGCTGGCAGGACCTCAACCAGTACACCACAGGCTGGAAGCCCGGCGAACTGATCATCGTCGGCGCGCGCCCCGGCCAGGGCAAAACTTCGCTCGCGCTCAACATTACCGAGAACGTCGCGCTGCACACCCACGACCGGCGCGACGACGGCAAAGGCGGCGTGCTCGCCTTCAGCCTTGAAATGACCGGGACGGAACTTGTGCAGCGCATTTTGTGTGCGCGCGCAGGCGTTGATTTGCGCCGGGTCAAGCTCGGCAACTTCGGCCCGCAGGAAGAAGCGTTGCTCAAGCAGGCGCACAGCGAACTTGCCGTCTCGCCGATTTTCATCGACGACAGCTTCACCCTGAACATGTCCGAGATTCGCTCCAAGGCGCGGCGCATGAAAGAACGCCACGACATCGAGCTGATCGTGGTCGATTACCTGCAGCTCGTCAAAGACAACGACAAGCTCGACCGCCACCTGCAGATCGGCAACATCAGCCGCGGCCTCAAGGCGCTGGCGCGCGAACTAGCCGTCCCGGTGATCGCGCTGGCCCAGCTCAACCGCGGCGTCGAGCAGCGCAGCACGCGCGAAAAACGCCCCATGCTGTCGGACCTGCGTGAATCAGGCTCGATTGAACAGGACGCCGACCAGGTCATCCTGATCTACCAGCAGGCCTCGCCCGACGGCGCGGAGGGGCAGCCGCAACCGGACAGCTTCCCCGTAGACTTGATCGTGGCTAAGAACCGTAACGGCCCGACGGGCGACGTGCATATGCTGTTTGAGCGGCGCTTTACGCGCTTCCGCGAACTGCAGCCAGACATGCGCAGCCACTTCGCCCACAACCCGGCGTAGCCTTGGGTCGCGGATCGGTCATTAATGGGCGTTTTGGCGGCATTTGCGTCCAAATTCACCACTCCCACGCTTCCGCCGCCCGGTCTATCCTTATAAATAAGGTAAACCTATGGCCAAACGCGAACCCACACGCAAGATCAAGCTTCCGCCCATGCCCGGTGCGGCGCCGCAGCGCCCTGTGCCCGCCGGGCAACGACCGACCGGGCCGCAGCAACGGCCCGCGCCGGCCAGCCCCCGCACTTCCACGGGCCCGATACGCGATGATGACGATGTCGGCCAGGCGATGAGCAACCTCGACCGCAACGCCCAGGTGCGCTCGCGCAGCGAGCTGCCCGACCGCGTCAAGGTCATCACGCCCGCGGTCATCCAGGGCATCGTGCACAGCATCGTGGACAAATTTGCGGGCGGCGTTTCAGCCGAACAACTGACGCAACTTGCCGCCGAGCAAACGCAGCTCCAGCTCAAGCTCCAGCAGGCGCAGGGCAAGGTCCAGACGCTTCAGGACCAGATCTACCAGCTTCAGGCGCATAACGAAGACATGCGCATGCAGCTTGAAAACGCCAGCGCGGGCGCCGCCAACGCCGACGAATCGGCCCAGTACTACATGGACCAGATTCGGCAGCTTCAGCAAAGCAACGCCAAGGCCGTTGACACCTACATGGACGTCACGCGCCAGTTGGAAGAGCGCGAGGCACAGCTTTCAGAGTCCGAGGCCGCCGGCGCCCACAGCGCCGAGGAGGTCATCCAGCTTCGCGACACCCTCGACCAGTACGCCGCCGAGGTCGAACGCCTGCGTCAGGTTGAAGCATCGGCTGGCGACGCGCAGCAGGCCGTCAACGACCTCGGCGCGGAAGTCGACAAGATGCGCGAGGAAAACGAGAAGTTGCAGGCACAGATTGAGCAGATGGAGTCGTCGCAGGCCGAGCAATCGGAGGGCGCCAACCAGGAACAATCGGTGCGCGAGCAGGCCGAACGCGACCGCGACGCGGCCGAGGGCCGCATCACCGCGCTGGAAGCCGAGCTTTCGCAGGCGCGTGAAGAACTCGCGGAAGCCAGGGCCGCGCAGGACCGCGTGGGCGAACTCGAGGTCGCGCTGGCGGACATCCGCGCACAACTTGACGAAGAACGCGCCAAGGCCAAGGGCGAGCTCGAGGGCGAAGGCAAAAAGACCGCCGAGCGCGTCGAGACGCTCGAAAAGAAGAATCGCGACCTTTCGGACCAGCTCAAGGACGCGAACATCACCGTGCGCAAATACGAAAACGTCTCGATGGAGCTTGAAAAACTGCGCATGGCCGAGGGCAACTGGCTTGAGCAGAAGCGCCAGCTCGCCAGCCAGTTGTCGCACGAGACGAATCTGCGCCGCGAGGCCGACCAGAAACTCAAGGCCATCGAAAAGGGCGAGGTCGTGACCGGCACCGCCAAGCTGCTGGATTCCGCGGCCAAGCAGGCCAAGGCCGAGGCCGACACCCTGCGCAAGGAACTGGAAGCCCTCAAGCAGGAACAGGCCGAAGACGGAAAAGCCGGCCAGGAGGCCGAAAAACTGCGCAAGGAACTCGACTCCGCCAAGAAGGAACTTGCGGCGGCGAACAAACTAATTGAGGAAGCCCAGGGAGAGATGTCGGAGGAAGCCAAGAAGCGCATCGCCGAACTCGAGGCACAGGTCAAGAACACCGACAAGAATTTCGAGTCGGACAAAAAGGACCTGCTCGACCAGCTCGAAAAGGCCGAAGCCAAGGCCAGGAAATTCAGCGAAGAACTGAAACAGGCCAACGTCACGGTGCGCAAGTTCGACAACGTCTCGATGGAACTCGAAAAGCTGCGCATGGCCGAGGGCCAATGGCTGGAGCAAAAGCGCCAGCTTGCGTCGCAACTTTCGCACGAGACCGATTTGCGCCGCGAGGCCGACGCCAAGCTCAAGGCGATCGAAAAAGGCGAAGTGAAGGGGAAAAAATAACGCAATTGCGGATTTCGAATTGCGGGTTGGAAGAAAACGAGGCCTGTTGTTGTTCAATTCGTAATTCGCAATACAAAATCCGCAACAGAACGGAGTGAGATATGGCCGGACACTGGGGTATGCAGCAGGAATTCGAGTTGATGTTCAAGCGCATGCGCGAAGAACTCACGGGCATCGGCATCAAGGAACTCACCACGCCCGCCGACGTCGAATCCGAACTCAAGGACAGCAAGGGCACGCTGCTGGTGTTCGTCAACAGCGTTTGCGGCTGCGCCGGCGGTTCGGCGCGCCCGGGCCTTGCCATGGCGCTCAAGAACGCCAAGAGGCCTGAGCGGCTAACGACGGTTTTCGCGGGCCAGGACAAGGAAGCGACGGCCAAAGCGCGCGAGTTCATCACCGATTACGCGCCAAGCAGCCCGTCGGCGGCTTTGTTCAAGGACGGCAAGCTGGTTTATTTCATGCCCCGTCACAACATTGAGGGCCGCACGCCCCAGGACGTGGCGTCGCAGCTCACGACCGCGTTCAACCAGCACTGCTAAACGTGTGGCTGCGGTTTCCTAACCGCAGCAGGCGCGTAGCGCCGACATTTCGATAGCCCCCGCCGCAAGGCCTTGTCTTTACACACAAGTGAGGGGCGGGATTTGCCGACTCATGGATACCTCAAGGAGGATATCCGTGTTCGAGCAGCTTTCGCCCACAGCGTGGGCGCGCGCACAATTTGGCGGTGCCAACCTTG
>JADLAK010000054.1 GCA_020848275.1 Planctomycetota bacterium | reverse complement strand
TCCCGGGGATCTTTCCAACTTTCCCTCGCGGTACTGGTTCACTGTCGGTCACTAAGTAGTATTTAGCCTTAGAGGGTGGGCCCCCTAAATTCCTGCCAGGTTCCTCTTATCTGACAGTACTTGGGAATTCTTCCGGAGATCATCACCTTTCGCTTACAGGACTCTCACCTTCTGTGGTCGGCCTTCCCATGCCGTTCAACTAGGTGTGATTTTGTAACTCCGTTGCATTAAAGCAGAAGCTCCCGCGACCCCGACTGCATTGCTGCCGTCGGTTTGGGCTATTTTCCTTTTCGCTCGCCGCTACTCAGGAAATCTCATTCGATTTCTTTTCTTGCAGTTACTAAGATGGTTCAGTTCACTGCATTTCGCTGATCATGGCCTATGCATTCAGCCATGTCTGGCGGGTAGTCAAACCCGCCGGGTTTCCCCATTCGGAAATCTCCGGGTCGTAACGCCTGTTGCCGGCTGCCCGAAGCTTATCGCAGGCTACCACGTCCTTCATCGCCTCTTAGTGCCTAGTCATTCCCCATACGCCCTTTGTATCTTGACCACAATAATCTCCGGGTCCGCCGACCCTCGATAACCCCCATGCCCGGATAGGGCATAGAAGCCGCGCCTTCCTCAGTCTGGCCGCGAGTAAGATAAACTCAGCCGCGGTCACCCTTTGCCGGTTGGCACCATTGCCGCAAGACACGATCCGTAGCGACCCGATGCTTGCGCATCGGATATGGTTCTTTGTTACACAAACAACTCACTCAGACACGCCGGAACCAAGATGCCGGCCTTGGCAGGCCAACATCCTATGTTACGGCTTCAACTACGCCCAGGTTCTGCAACCTGAACGCAATCGTTGTGCTTCACAACGTTTCACACAACATGCAGTTGTCAAAGAGCTGATGTTTTAGATCAGCGAAGCCTCACAGGCTGTCCGAACCTGGCCGTTCATAACTCCGTCCAGGCGCGGCTGCGAAGCCCACATCTGATCCGCAAGACCACCGGGTCAAGCACCCTCACCTGCCACAAGCCCTTGCGGGCCAATACCAAACGGGGTGCCCGTTCCGAAAATCTCGCTTACATCGTAAACCGTGTTTCGTGTTTCGTGTTTCGTCAACAGCAACTTCTGCATCAAGCTTCACGACAATCACTCAGGTCATCGTCCGCAGGAATCTGGGACGTATGGCTCGCCATACGCAGCTCGCAAAGCGAGCGAAGTATGGTGGACCTGAGGGGATTCGAACCCCTGACCCTCGGCTTGCAAAGCCGATGCTCTACCACTGAGCTACAGGCCCCGCCTTCGCCAAGGCTTCGGCGGGCAAGCCCGCAAAAACCCGGGTGACCCGCAATTCTGTAGCCGCGATGCCCTGGCTTGCCAGACGAAGCTCGCGAAGCGAGCGGAGTCTGGTGCGCCGGGGCGGACTCGAACCGCCGACCTCACGCTTATCAGGCGTGTGCTCTAACCAACTGAGCTACCGGCGCATGGTTCACGTCGCGGGTAAAGCCTCTGGGGGCTGCGAAAAACGCAGCCCCCAAGGGCGTCATATGTTGAATAGCCTAAGCGCGAGGAAGTGCCTAAACATCGCGGTTGCTTGCGCCGTGAGAAACCCGAAGGTCTCTCATGTTCCGGTATGACCCGGAGGCCGCGAAGTCTATTTATCCTTAGAAAGGAGGTGATCCAGCCGCAGGTTCCCCTACTGCTACCTTGTTACGACTTAGCCCCGATCACCGACCCTACCCTAGACGCCGCCCCCTCTTGCGAGTTGGGCTAACGGCTTTAGATAGAACCGGCTCTCATGGCTTGACGGGCGGTGTGTACAAGGCTCAGGAACATATTCACCGCGATATGGCTGACTCGCGATTACTAGCGATTCCGGCTTCATGAAGGCGAGTTGCAGCCTTCAATCCGTACTGGGGGTGGCTTTCTGGGATTTCCTTGACGTCGCCGTTTCGGATCTCTTTGTACCACCCATTGTAGCACGTGTGTAGCCCAGGCCGTAAGGGCCATGATGACTTGACGTCGTCCCCACCTTCCTCCGTCTTACGAGGCAGTCCCGCTAGAGTGCTCAGCATGACCTGTTAGCAACTAACGGCAGGGGTTTCGCTCGTTATGGGACTTAACCCGACATCTCACGACACGAGCTGACGACAGCCATGCAACACCTGCACAGGATTTCTCTTGCGAGTTGGCCGACGTTTCTGCCGGTTACATCCTGATGTCTAGGCCTGGTAAGGTTCTTCGCGTTGCTTCGAATTGAACCACATGCTCCACCGCTTGTGTGAGCCCCCGTCAATTCCTTTGAGTTTTACCCTTGCGAGCATACTCCCCAGGCGGTGCACTTAACGCTTTTGCTTGGGGAGGGAATGAGTTAGGACCCATCCTCTCCCTAGTGCACATCGTTTACGGCATGGACTACCGGGGTATCTAATCCCGTTCGCTCCCCATGCTTTCGCGCCTCAGCGTCAGATTGCGGCCAATGCGTCGCCTTCGCCACCGGTGTTCCCTGTGATATCTGGGCATTTCACCGCTCCACCACAAGTTCCACGCATCCCTCCGCAACTCTAGCTTGACAGTATCAGGGCCAGTTCGACGGGTGAGCCGTCGGATTTCAACCATGACTTGTTAAGCCGCCTACGCGCCCTTTAAGCCCAGTGATTCCGAATAACGTTCGTGACCTACGTATTACCGCAGCTGCTGGCACGTAGTTAGCCGTCACTTCCTTTGGGGTTTAAGTCATCGCGTGGGTTACACGCTTATTCGTACCCCCTGACAGTGGTTTACAACCCAAGGGCCTTCATCCCACACGCGGCGTCGCTCGTTCAGGCTTGCGCCCATTGACAAAGATTCTCGACTGCAGCCTCCCGTAGGAGTCTGGGCAGTGTCTCAGTCCCAGTGTGGCCGACCATCCTCTCAGACCGGCTACGCGTCATTGCCTTGGTGAGCCGTTACCTCACCAACTAGCTGATACGACATGGCCCCCTCCTGTTGCGCCCGAAGGCTTTGACCCCTGTACGATGCCGTACTGTGGTCTTATGCGGTATTAGCACTCCTTTCGGAATGTTGTCCCCCACATCAGGGCAGGTTAGCCATGTATTACTCACCCTTCCGCCACGCGGTACTCTGCGTTCGACTTGCATGCCTCATCCACGCCGCCAACGTTCATTCTGAACCAGGATCAAATTCTTCATCAACGAAGAAAAGTTGACCCGTCACATCATCACTGATTGCTCGAGTTCGCTCATGAATTGACTTCGATGTTTCTTCATGTTGCATAATTCGTGCTCAGATGTGAGGGTAATTGTTAATGCTAGGTCGTCACAGCAGACTCGGAATCATGGTTTGATTGAGTCGTGATCTTCACCTCCTGGGGTGACTGATGACGACTCGCCTTGATTTCCGCAGTTGATTGCTGGACGCCACCCAACCGATGTTAACCGGACAAGCCGGCGTTGCATCGGCGGGATTACTCCGTCCCGGACAGCCTTCTCGGCATCCCGGACCGGCGCGGTACTCACGACCTCTCGGTCCGAGCCCGCCTCACATCCTCGCGCGTTTTGGCTATTCAGTTTTCAAAGAGCGTTACTTCTTGACTTCGTTTCCGACAGTCCCCGTCACGGGAACCCTCAAAAACGAAACCCGATGCCCTGCCTGCTTTTCCGGGTAGGGCACCGGGCGCGCGGGGCTTGTTAGCCCCAGGCGTTCGTTGCCATGCTCGGATTCAGGTGGAAGACTTGCCGCGAAGAACTTCGACTGCCCACTACGCGACTTCGTGCTTCTGCGACCCGTATCTCATCCAATGTCCGCAGTACTTTGCCCGTTCTGCACTTGCGGCTAAAAATACTGTCCCGCGCCACCTTCTTGCGCGGGTTTCACACCGTACTGCTTTGGTGCAAGGGAGTCAAGCTACATTCAAGAAAATTTGTAATCAAGGCCCAAACAAGCCTAACTTTTGCCCTAAAAAGACCTTGCGTCACTACAAATTCCGACTCCGGCCCCCGTTTTGGGCCCGGACCCAAGATTTCGGACGCAAGTGCGTCCCTACTTTAGATTTTTTTCGGACCTTGCAGGCAGAAATAGGCTTCCGTACAACCCCTCAAACCCTTCGGAGCCGCCCATGGACAGCGTCAAGAAGCTGATTCGCGACATCCCGGACTTCCCGAAAAAGGGAATCATCTTCAAGGACATCACGCCAATTCTCGCCGATCCCACAGCGATGGCCGAGATTACGGGCGCATTCGAAAAACAGTTCGAGGACCTGAAAGCCACGCGCATAGCGGGTATTGAGGCACGCGGCTTTGTTTTCGGCAGCGTGCTGGCCTATGCGATGAAGCTGCCGTTCACGCCCGTGCGCAAGCCCGGCAAACTTCCCTACAAGACCGTGCGCACGATCTACCAGCTCGAGTACGGCGAGGGCACGCTCGAGATGCACACCGACGGCGTCGGCCGCAACGACCGCGTCATCATCATCGATGATCTGCTCGCAACCGGCGGCACGGCGGGCGCCGCGGTCAAGTTGATCGAGGGCCAGGGCGCGAAGGTGCTGGCGCTGGGCTTTGTGGTCGAGCTGGAATTCCTCGGCGGCCGCAAGCAACTCGGCAAGAACAAGATCGTGAGCCTGGTGACGTATTAGGGGGAGGGGACTGTCCCAGCGTGGTTTTATCGCGCGTGTGGACTGTCCCCGAAGGCTTGACACGTCAAGGAATACGGGGACAGTCCCCTTACGTCTTCGGCAATTCCGGCGGCGGCTCCTGCAACGTCGGGAATGCGATGTTGGCGAGCAAAAGGTCCTGGAACTCCGGCTCGTCGGGCAGCGGAATGTGCTTGGTCGCACGCGCGATGCGTTCTGCGCGCGCGCGTTCTTTTAATGAAGCAGCCGCCATCGCCACGCCCAGGCCCGCGCTGTTACCGGCGACTTCGATGCGCTCGCGCGGCAAGTTCGGGATCAGGCCGATTGCCACGGCGCTCTCGACGTCGAGATAGCTGCCAAATCCGCCCGCTAGAATCAGTTTGTCCGGCAGTCTGCCGATTTTCTTCACCATGATCTCGGCGCCGGTCGCGAGTGCGGCCTTGGCAAGCTGCAGCTCGCGCAGGTCCTTCTGCGAAAACACGATGTCCTTTTCGGCTTTCATGATCACGCCCTCGGGCGTCACCGCTTCCTGCTTCGTCCCCACCAGCACGACTTCGCGCATGCCCTCGGCGTTCATGCGCGTGAAGCGGCTCTCGAGCATCTTGCCGTCCTGGTCGATCATGCCGCTGCGCCAGAGTGCGGCGACGGTGTCGATGATGCCGCTGCCGCAGATGCCGACGGGCGGGATGTTGCCGATGGTCGAAATGACGGTGCGCGTGTTGGCGGGCACCCAGTCGACGGTGTCGATGGCGCCGCGCGCCGCGCGCATGCCAAAGCTGATCGCGCCGCCCTCAAACGCGGGGCCGGTGGGTGTGCTGCCGACGAGCAACCCGTTTTTGCCGCCGACGACGATTTCGGCGTTGGTGCCAATGTCCATCAAGAGCGCGACGCCCTCGAATTCATCGAGCCCCGCCGCGAGAATCGCCGCGACATTGTCGCCGCCGATAAAACCCGCCTCCATCGGCATCACGTAGGTCTCGACGTCGGTAAAGCTTGACAGGTCAAGATCGCGGCCTTTAAGGACTTGCGGCGCCACGCTGACGGGCTCAAAGGGATGACTTCCCAGCCTCAGGACGTCCCAACTCATCAGCAAACTTTGGATGACGCTGTTGCCACAGACGGCAATACTCATGACCTTGCGCGCGCCTGCCTGTTTGCGCAGGAGTTCGAGGACCGCAGCCAGATCCTGACGGGCAAGTTTCTTCAGGGTCTCCAAGCCGTCGGGATAACGTTCCGTGTGGCTGACCCGGGTTAAAATGTCGCCGCCGTAGGGAATCTGGCTGTTCTCGCGGCTGCTTTGCGCGATGATTTCGCCGCTTTGCAGATCAACGAGATAACCCGCAATCGTCGTGCTGCCCATGTCAACCGCGGCCACCAGCGCATCAGCCGGAAGATCGGGCCGATCAACCGGCACCTTCATGCCCTTCAACTGCTTTCGCACGAGCGTGCGGGCCTGTTGCACGCGCGGGACCGCCTCCACCACCAGGTCGCCCATTACGCAACCGCGGCACGCGAGATACAGCGGTTCGCCCCCCACCGTTTCGTTGGGCGGCGCGGGCGAGCCGTTATCGGCCTGCACAAAGCGGCGCGGGTCGCTCATGATCATCTGCTTGGGGTAGGGCCCGGTGCAGACGCGCACGCGGCACTGTTTGCAGCTTCCATTGCCGCCGCAGGAACTATCGAGGTGAACCCCGACGCGGCGGGCAAGGGCGAGCAGATTTTCGCCGGGCTGGGCAGTGACCAGCTTGTCAGCAGTGGAGAAATAGACTTTGTAACCTCTCATCCCGGCGGCCCTTCAGGCGACTTGTGAGTTCGCAATCGTATCGCAGAAAACTCATGAGGGGTTAGTGGATAGTGGTTAGTGGATAGATTGCGGCTGTCTTTGCTAACCACTATCCACCACCCACAAACCACGAATTTCCGTTTTTACCGACACCGCTGTATCCCCTGCTTCGCTTCTACGGTGTATGGAAGCCCTGATGACACAACAAGAACAGCTCGTCAGCCTTATGCAAGCGCACCAGGCCGGTGTCTGGCGCTACCTGCGCATGCTGGGCTGCCAGCCAAGCCAGGCCGACGACCTGACGCAGGAAGTCTTCATCTCGGTCATGCAGAAACCGTTCGACGACCACGGTCGCGCCTCGACCGCCGCGTACCTGCGCCTGGCCGCCAAACACGCCTTCATCGACAGCCTGCGTTCGGCGGGCGCCAAACTTGCCGTCGGCAACCTCGACGAAGCCGACGCCGCGTGGGCGGAAGTCACGCCGGAAGAAGACAACGACCGCCGGCAGGACGCCCTGCGCCTTTGTCTCGAACAGTTGCCTGAGCGCGCACGCAAAGCGGTGCAATTGCGCTACGCCGACGACGCTGACGGCGCGCGCATCGCGGCGGCGCTCGAGACCAGCGAGGACGGCGTGAAAGCCCTGCTGGCGCGCACGCGCGGCCAGTTGCGCGAGTGCATCGAACGAAAGCTGGAGGCCCGCCATGAATAGCTTCGCCGAACGCCTCCTCGAAAACGACCTCGCCGAGATGCTCGGCGGCAAGCGCCCGCCGGACCTTACCGAGAAAGCGCTGGCTCGCCTCGCCGGACAAACGGCGCCGGTCGCTGAAAAACCGCTTGCGCCGATAGTGCGGCCGCAATTCCACCGGCGCTGGGTGCGCTGGCTGGAGGCCGCGTGCATCGTCATTGCGCTGGGCGGCATAACGTGGCTGCTCTGGCCCGGCAATCGCAACACCGATTTACCTTCGGGCGTGAAGGCATCGCCCGATGCGGCTTACGCTGTAAGCAAAGCTGCAATCCGGCTCGATAAGGGCTGGCTGTACATCGAAAGCGGCGCTCCCACGATCATGGTCGGCGACGATCGCGTCGACCACATCGAGGGGCGCGCTGTGATCAAGGCGCGGGGCCTTACCCCGCAGGAAGCACTTGAAATCTCACGACAGGAGTCCCTACGGGACCTCTCACCCAAGGAGAAAGACATGTTGAGCAATCCCAAGCGGTGGCTTGCCATCGGCGGCGTTTCGATCTGCCTGTTCAGCGGAAGCATCGCGGTCAACGGGCAGACCGTTGCCGAAAAGTACAAACCGGAACCGGAGGTCGAGCACAAGATCGAGCCGAAGGAAGAGGCCGACAACCCCGGCACGGCCGATCGCAAGGCCACGGGTTTTGTCGTGCTGAGGGATTACACCGGCGACGACAGCAATATCGCCGAGGAAGAATATCAACTGATCCAGAACCAGAAGGACCTGGAGACGGTTCTGTACCGCCATAAGGGAGACGGTTGGGACAAGCTGCCGCTTACCGTGGACTTCAGCAAGGAAATGGTTGTCGCGATATTCGCAGGCAAGTCGACCAACATGCGTGCTTTGAGCATCGCCGGCATCTTCAAGACCGAAGACCACTACTTGATGCGCACCGAGGCCGTGCATTACCAGTCCGTGGGCCGGGGCAAGAAGACGACATCCTTCGGGTTCTTTGTCCTGCCGATCAACAATTGCCGCATCGTCGTTGAACGTAGCGAAATCAGGGAGATGCACGGGCGGCCCATCTGGCGCGTGGCGCATGTGTTCGACCAGGGCGCCGGCGTGGTGCCCGGCCTTAGGGCTGGGGAAGGCGGCGCACTCAAAACACACACCGGCGACAACAGCGACCTTAAAGACATGAGGCTGGATCCCCCGGAGTATTGCCGCCTGGTCCGGACCCAGGCCGAATTCGACAAGCTTTGGGCTTCGCACACCAACGCGGCAAAACCCTGGGATGTCGACTTCGAGAAGCACAACATCGTCTTTGTGCTGCAACTTCAGTCGCGCAACTCACGGGGGCTTATCCTGGAGGAAACGCTCGTCAACGCCGATACGCGTGTCCTGCGCTTGCGCAATGACGTGGACTTCACCTTGGTGGACGACGATGCCAGGCGTTCGACCCCTTGGGCGATGTTCCTTGTGCCCAAGGACAAGCGTGACACCGTCATTGAATCGAAGGAAATCTTCCTGCGCGTGCCGCAGGAGCTGATTCCCGAATACGATCCCGATGACAACAGCCCGCGCAAACCGATCTATAAAGCGCGCGGCGATGGCGACCCGGTCTACTGGGATGAAGTCGCCACGCTGAAGGGATAGTCTTCAGGCGAGTTGTCTGCCGGGCGGGCGCGTATGCGCCCGCCTGTTTGTTTGTAGACTCCCGCCATGGCTGGCAGGCTCGCAAACCGCGTCGTTGTCGCTGTCACGGGCGCATCGGGCATTCAATACGCCCAGCGCCTGTTGAACGCGCTGGCAACGGCCGCGATCGAAACGCACGTCGTTTTCAGCGACGCCGCATTTGCCGTCTGGCGCGCGGAACTGGACGTGCCCTGCAACCCGGAAAAGCCCGATTTGGCTGCTTTTGCCGGCGTCAAAGGCAAATTCACGCTGCATCGCAACACCCAGATCGGCGCGAGTATAGCATCCGGCAGCTTTCGCCATCGCGGCATGGTGATCTGCCCTTGCACCATGGCCACACTTGGCCGCATCGCCAGCGGCGCCGGTGACGGTTTGATCGAACGTGCGGTGGAAGTGACGTTAAAGGAGCGGCGCAAGCTATTGATCGTCCCGCGCGAGACGCCCTATTCGCTGATCGCCCTGCGCAACCTCGTCACGTTGACGGAAGCGGGCGCGACGGTGATCGACGCCAACCCGGGTTTTTACAGCCGCCCGAAAACGGTGCAGGACATGATCGACTTCGTCGTCGCCCGCGTGCTCGACCATCTGGATATCGAACACGAGCTGGGCAAACGCTGGGGAGAACGCTAGCCACGCCCCCGTTGCAGGCCGCTTGACCCTTGTTACACTTCGCGGCCCGTCGGGGTGTAGCTCAGCCTGGTTTAGAGCGCGTCGTTCGGGACGACGAGGCCGGAGGTTCAAATCCTCTCACCCCGACCAAAATTTCTGCAAATACGAACTTTTGGTCCCAGCAGATCGTCTGGCAGTAGCTTTCCCTGACCAACATAGTTCTTCTCTCAATTGTGGGATAAACTTATGGGCATTGATCAGCAAGCCAACGGGACTGGCACTCCCGAAAAACCCGAGGAATCAACTCAAAAGGCCGTAAAGGAAACGGCAGCGAAAGCAGCTAAAGAGGCCGTTAAGAGTTCAAAGCCAACTCCGACAAAGCCTAAGGGTAAGGGAAAAGGAAAACCTCAAACCGCAGTGCCAGCCTGGACGTTTCCCAAAAATACGCTCGAAGAAGCGCTGAAAGTTCCAAAGGCCATCGAAGAAAAGTTCGCCGGCAACCCAACCAAGGCCGAAGACATTGTCAAAGCGGTGGGATTTGCACGTGAAAATGACTGGCGCTATCTCAATCTGCTGCGTTCGTCGATGTTGTACGGACTGACCTCGGGAACTGGGGCAACAGCAACGATTTCGTTGGAAAAGCTCGGCGAGGATATCGTGTCGCCGGATTCCCCCGAACAGCGACAAAAAGCCTTGCTCGAAGCCTTCCGAAAAGTGGACGACTTCAAGAAGGTAGAAGAGTTCTACAAAGGGAAAAAAATCCCCGAGGACGAATTTTTTGAAAACACACTCACGCGTCAATTCAACATTCTGCGAGATCGGGTCCAAACGTTTGCGCAGGTTTTTCTAGCGAATCTCGTGTTTCTGAAGGCGTTTCGTGCTGGAGAGACCTCATCAGAACAAAAGAAGGCGACGCTGCCGACACTATCTGATGCTGTAGAACCGAAAGATAAACGCGAAGAGAGTGTGCGCGAGTTTTTGGATACCTGTTTCGTAATGATGCCGTTCGGCGGTTGGAACGATGCGTATTACAAAGAAGTCTATGTTCCGGCAGTCAAAGAAGCTGGTTTTGAGCCAGTCCGAGGCGACGAGGTTTTTTCCTCCGGAAGCGTTGTAGAACAAATCTGGGAACAGATTGAGAAAGCCAAGGTTCTTTTGGCTGACCTAACCGGCAAAAATCCGAACGTATTTTATGAACTTGGGCTGGCTCATGCTGCAAGGAAACCGGTTGTGTTCACATCGGGAAGTCTAGACGATGTTCCGTTCGACTTGAGACATCTCCGCATGATCATTTATGAAACCCGCGAGCCAAACTGGAACGCCAAGCTGAAAGCAAGTATTACGGCTTTTCTAAAGAGCGCTAAATCTGAACCTGAAAAGTCCATTCCCCAGCCATTCCGTAACATTGACGAATCGGGTCAGCCCAAAGACCCGCAAAACGGCAAGTCCGCCAGCTAGCATTTGTGCAAATCGGTTGAAAACGTGGTGGCCCTACAAGTCATTGCTGGGCGCGGGCGGGCCCTTACAACATCGAGGGAGTCGCAATAACCATGACTAAAGACGAATACTACATGGGCATCGCCATAGCGGTGCGAAAGAAAGCGAACTGCCTTGGCCGAAGAGTGGGCGCGGTCATCGTTAAGGAGAATCGCATCATATCCACCGGGTACAACGGAACACCGGAAGGAATGGCCAATTGCGTAGACGGTGGGTGTGAGCGATGCAAGAACAAAGAAGCGTATGCTGCGAGCGTGGGTTATGACGTCTGCATTTGCGTGCATGCGGAACAAAACGCGTTGATCACCGCAGCACGCTTCGGAAATTCCATTGAAGGAGCTGTTGTCTACTCCACGCTGCGCCCGTGCTTCGACTGCACCAAAGCCATGCTTCAAGCGAAGGTCGATGCCATCTATTTCATCCACGATTGGAAGCCTTCCGTCGAGTCGCTCAAAAAACAGTACACAAATATCCAAAACAAAATCCCTCATGGTGTTCGACAAGTCGATGTTGTTGATCCAGAGGCAGATTGGGCAAATGGAAAATCACCCTCATCTTCAACGCCGAACCCACCCGCGTCAAAACCGCGCGCGCCAATGAAGTAGTAAGACCCCATGAGCGTTTTAATCCGCCCCGAACAACCTTCTGACGTTGCGGCGATCCGCGCCGTACATGTCGCCGCATTCCCCACGTCGGCCGAGGCTGACCTCGTCGACCTTTGCCGCATGCGCGGCCGCAACCAGGTTTCGCTGGTCGCCGTCGACGGGGACAACGTAGTCGGCCACATCCTGTTCACGCCCGTAACCGTGGGCGGCGAACTGACCAGAGGAACCGGCCTTGCCCCCGTCGCCGTGCTGCCATCGCACCAGAAACGCGGCGTCGGCAAGCTGCTGTGTCGGCGCGGCCTTGAGGCCTGCCGCGCAGCGGGGCTCCAGTTCGCCGTGGTGTTAGGCAGCACGAAATACTACGGACAATTTGGATTTCGGCGTGCGTCGGACTTCGGGCTGGGTAACGAATACGGAGAAGACGACGCCTTCATGGCAATGGAATTACGCCCCGACGGACTTCCCGGCAGCAGCGGGCTGGTGCAATACTGCACCGAGTTCAAGGAAACAGGCGTATGAGCATCCTCGAAACTGAACGGCTGATCCTGCGTGAACTCACACCTGACGACACGGACGCGCTTTTCGCCGTGCTGGGCGACCCGGTCGCGCTCAAGCTCTGGCCACGCACCTTCACGCGCGAGCAAATCGCGCTGGGTTGGATTCCCTGGGCCATGACCAGCTACAGGTGTTTTGGCTATGGCCTGTGGGCGGTCTGCCTGAAGTCGACGGGCGAATGTATCGGCGATTGCGGCGTCGCCGTGCAACTCGCCGACGGGCGAGTTGAAGATGAAATCGGATATCACCTTCAGCACAAGCATTGGGGCAAGGGCTACGCGACCGAGGCGGCAGTCGCGTGCCGCGATTACGCACTCAGTAAACTTGGCATGACGCGACTGGTCTCGATGATCATGCCCGTCAACGTGAAATCGCGCGCCGTGGCCGAGCGCAACGGCATGAAGGTCGAGAAGGAATTCGACAAACAGGGCATCCCGCATCTGCTTTACGTGTTGGAGACCAAGGCCCCGGAAATTGTCGTGCGCCGCGTGAGGCTGGAGGACGCCGACAGCCTGTGCGCGTGCATCGGCAGCGTGGCGCTTGAGCGCAAATATCTGGGCACGACCGAGCCCTTCCCGCTCGAGAACATTCGAAAAATGGTCGGCGAGGTGGTCAAAAACGGCAGCGCCCAGCTCGTCGCCGAGGCCGGCGGCAGGATCGTCGGCTGGTGCGACGCCCTGCCCCGCCCCTACGAAGGCCGCCGCCACGTGGGTGTGCTGGGCATGGGCCTGTTGCCTGAATACCGCGGGCGGCGCATTGGCGCACGCCTGCTCGAGGGCTGCCGGCGCATGGCGCGTACGGCAGGCATCACGCGCGTTGAACTTGAAGTCTATGCCTCCAACACACGGGCAGCCGCGTTGTATGACCGCTTCAAATTCGAGCACGAGGGCACCAAACGCAAGGCACGTTTCCTCGACGGCGTTTACGACGACATCCTTTGCATGGCGATGCTTTTCGACGCGCCGTGATCAACCGCCGTACGCTTTGGTGACCAGCGCCTCGAGTTGCGCCTGGAGCGCAGGGTTGTCGCCGCGCGCGGCCTGCAACGCACGAGAGAGCTTGACGATGTCGTCGTAGATCTTGCCCGCCGCGCGCCGCGAAGGCACTGGCAGGCGGCGCAGGTGTTCGATCTTTACCTGCGGGAATGTCTCCTGCCGCGCGTCGCGAAAGGCGTTGCGGTGCAGGCGCGCGGCATACTCGCTGTTGAACAACGCAATCAGATAATCGTCGTCGTGGTCCGGCGCGCCGAAGCACGCCAGCACGCTGTTGCGAAAATACGCCTGCGGCGTGTGTTTTGCCGCAATCGGCCGGTTCGCAGTTTGGCGCAGCACAATCCGCGTGTCTTTGAAACGCTGGATCGGCGCGATGCGTGCGTAGAAGCCGTCGTTGAGCTGCACCTTGCGCAGAAACAGGCGCGGCTTGTCGAGCGCAAAGGGCTGGACGTCCTTGCCCTCACGAATAGGCAGCGCACCGGGTTCGGGACGTGTGCCGATCAAGGCGTCCGCCGCGTTGCCCGTATGAACGCCGATGTCGCCGAAACTCGCCTCCGGCAGCGGCTGATGGCGCAGCAGGCCTTTTTCGACGATGCCCGTATCCGCGCGCGCGACCCACGCCGCGCCGGAAATGTCGCCCTTGCCCGCCGAAAGCACGAACAGGCCGCAGGGCTCCGTCACGCCGGCAAACGCGTCTTCGCCGAGGTCCACCACCTGCTCGACTGTCACAAGATTCGCCATCGAACGCCGCAGAGGTGCATAACCCTGCAAATCCGCCACCTGGTGCGGCAGCAGGATCGCGATGCGCGCTTGCTGGCGCTTAATAAGGCGCGCGCTGAGCTCGGCAAACGCCGTATGCGACGCGGGCCAGCCCGCGAACGCGCCGTAGGTGCGCGCGAGCCACGCGCGGCGCTCGGGCGTGATATCTTGGGCGTGGCGGCCGGAGTAGCTCTTCCATGGCGGATTGGCGACGATCACGTCGGCGATCTCGCGGTCGGTCGACATCAGCGCGTCTCTTTGCTCGATCTTCGGCTTGGCCGCAACTCCAAGGCACTTGCCCGCAACCGTGAGCACGTTGCGTGCCGCCGCCGCAATGTTGCGGTCGAGTTCCCAGCCCACGGCCTTGCCCGCAAGCCAGGGCGCGACCCATTGCGGCTTCTGCACGCTCGCCCATTCAATGGCCGCCAGCAGCAGCGAGCCGGCGCCGCAAGCGGGGTCAAGAATGAGCGGCAATTGCGCCTGCAAGGATTTGCCCAGGGCCTCGTGGACGACGCGCAGAGCGGTTTCGCGCGGCGTGAAATAAGCGCCCAGCGTTTCGCGGATCGCCGCGGGAACGGCCTTGGCAACGCGATCGTGTTCAGCCCATGCAGGTTTGAGGGACGGAGGCATAGTTAGTTTCTAGGCACTAGGCTCTAGTCGCTGGCAACTACTTTAGTCAACTAGCGCCTAGCGCCTAGCGCCTGCTGCAAACGCACCCAACCAAGGAACGGCAATGACCAAACTCGAACTCTCTGTTGTCGCTTTTGCCGCCATGATCGGCGGTGCGCTGGCAAACTTCGGCCTCTCGCAGGTCAATCCGGCCGAGGCACAGGCCGCAACCAGCGACATCGTACGCACCAGGCGCTTTGAACTGGTCGACGGCGACAAGAAAACGCGGCTGATTCTCGACGTCGTGAAAGATGAGCCGGTGTTTGCGATGTCTGACAAGGACGGCAACACGCGGGTTAGTGCGCAGGTGCTGAACACGGGCGAGGCCGCGCTGACTTTCAAAGGCATCGACGGCAGAACGCGCCTGTCGCTGATCACCGACGCCGACGGCACGCCGACGATCACGCTAGGCGATGCCGCGGGCGCAGCGCGTATTAAACTCGCCACGACTAAAGATGGCGCTCCCGCCCTGAGCCTCATGGACGACGGCAGCAAAGAGCGCGCACGCGTGAGCGTCGCGCGCGACGGCGAGCCGCGCATCATGGTTATGGACACCGAGGGCAAAGCCGGCGCGCTGATCAGCATGAACGGGCGCGGCCCGCAGATGGAGCTCTTTGACCGCGCCGGCAAGGTGCGCGCGCTGTTTGCCGCGCAGGAAAACGACGTCGCGCGACTTGTCATGAACGACCGCGAGGGCAACTTGCGGCTTGCGCTGGGCGACCTCGCGGACGGCACGCCGCTGCTGGGCCTGTTTCACCGCGACGGCACGATGAAATCGTTGATGCAGGTGGATGTCGACGGCAAGGCCGCATTTTCGCTGGCGGGCGCCAAGGGCAAGGCGGGTGCGACGCTGGCTCTGGAAAAATCGGGGACGCTGGGCTGGACGATCACGGATGAAGCGGGCAATCCCCGCGTGCTGCTGAGCCTGGATTCACAGGTGGGCCCGGTGATCCAGTTCCGCGACGCGGCGCTCAACGAAATTTTCAAAGCCCCCCGGTAAAAGACTTGTTGTCCACGGAGGACACGGAATTTCACGGAGAACGAGTTCGCCAAATTTGCAGTTCTCCGTATGACTCCGTGAATTCCGTGGAAAAATGCTGTTGTTTTGTGCGATCTCTGCGGGAGACACAGTTGTTTTTCCAAGGACCTGACATGTTGATTAAACACGCCGATCCGCTGGTTGAGGGCACCTTGGTGCGACGGTTTTTCCGCTTCCTGTGCGACATCAAGCTCGCCGACGGCAACACCATCACCGCCATGTGCGCCAACACCGGCACGATGAAGTCGTGCTGCGAGCCCGGCAGGCCCGTGATCCTGCGCGACAGCCAGAAATCCTCGCGCAAATACCGCCACACCTGGTCGCTGATCCACATGGGCGACTGCTGGGTAAACGTTGACACGTCATTACCCAACAGCACAGTGCGCAAGTTCGTCGAGGCGGGGCTGGTCCCGTCGCTGGCGGGCTACAAGCGCGTGAAGAACGAAGTCAAGTACGGCAAGGAGGGCAAAAGCCGCATCGACTTGTTGTTAACTGACCGCGACGAAGACCCGGCCCCGCCCAAAAAGAAGAAGGGTGAAAAGGCGAAGTCGCCTCATGTAAAAATTGCGCCCCCAAGGGCGGGCCTTAAACCGGACTGCTACGTCGAGGTCAAGAACACCTCGATGCGCATCGGTATCCACTCGGCGTTTCCCGACGCGGTCACAGAACGCGGCCAGAAACACCTGCGCGAACTCATGGACGTGGTCAAACAAGGTGGCCGAGCGGCGATGTTCTACTTCTGCGGCCGCACCGATACCGGGGCATTTCGGCCCGCGGACGAAATCGACGCCGAGTACGGCAAACTTTTGCGGCAGGCGCGCAAAACCGGCGTCGAGATCCTTCCTTATCATGTGGAATGCACACCCGACGGCCTGAAACTCGGCAAGCTGCTGCCGCTGGATTTTTAACCGCAAAAGCCTTCGGCTAAAGCCGCAGCTACCCACCGAAGGCTATACTTTTCCGTCGCTTTTCCCGGGAGACGCCGTGAACCACCGCCATCTGATTGCCGTCGCGGTCGCCGCAGCGATTGTCGTGCTCGCGCATGCTGATTTCGCGCCGCAAGTGCGCGCGCAGGCTGCCCCGGCTAAACGGGTGGTTCAGCCCGGGCCCAAGTCATCCAGTCTGGCCGTCCGCCTGCGCAAAAACGCCACACGCGGCGCACGCCAGGGCGCGCGAAAAGGCTTCGACATTCATGGCTTGAACGACTGGCAAGTGCTGCGCTTTGCGACGCCGCAGGAAGCTGCGGCAGCGGCCGCGCAACTGCGCAATGATCCCGATGTCCTGGAAGTCGTGGAGCAACATGTGACCGCGCGTGTTAAACGCACCAACGACACCCTTTTCGGCCAGCAATGGCATCTCAAGAACACGGGCCAGAGCGGCGGCAACAACGGCATCGATCTCAACGTCGAGCCGGTCTGGACCGGCGGCAATACGGGCGCGGGCGTGCGCGTCGCGGTCGTCGATGATGGCCTGCAGACCGCGCACCCTGATCTCAGCCCGAATTATTCACCCACCAATTCGCACGATTACGTCGACGACGACGCCGATCCCTCGCCCGACATCTCGGGCGACTTCCACGGCACAGCCTGCGCCGGTCTTGTGGCGGCCAAGGGCGACAACAACCTCGGCGTGGCGGGCGCAGCGTACAACGCAACTTTGTCGGGCATCCGCTTGCTCAGCGCGTCGATGACCGACGCCGACGAAGCCGCGGCGCTTACGCACGACATGGCCGCCAACGCCATTTACAGCAACAGTTGGGGACCGTTTGACAACGGCGACTACGCCGACATTGGGCCGCTCGCCAAGGCCGCAATCATCAACGGTGTTGCCAACGGACGCGGCGGGCTGGGCAACATCTACGTATGGGCGGGCGGCAACGGGCGGCAGAGCGGCGACTACGCCAACTACGACGGTTATGTCAGCCTGCCCGAAACCATCGGCGTGGGCAGCGTCCACGACACCGGCGCGCAATCGAGCTACAGCGAATCCGGCGCCAACCTGATGGTCGTCGCGCCCGGCAGCGAACTCTCGGGCGAAGTCGTGACGACCGATCTCGTCGGCGCCAACGGTTACGACAACAGCGATTACACATTCGACTTCAACGGCACTTCGGCGGCTGCGCCGATGGTCTCGGGCGTGATTGCTCTGATGCTGGCGGAGAACGCCGCGCTTACGTGGCGCGACGTCCAGCACATCCTGGCGCGCACCTCGCGCAAAGTTTCGCCGACCGACGCAGGCTGGACGCAAAATTCCAAAGGCTACTGGATCAGCCACAAGTTCGGTTTTGGCCTGATTGACGCCGACGCGGCCTGCAATCTCGCCTCGACCTGGACGACCGTCGGCGCGCGCGTCACGACGACTTCAAGCACCGACAACGCCGCACTGGCCATTCCTGACAACAACGCCACGGGCATTACACGCACCATCAACGTGCCCGACAGCCTGTTCCTTGAGCACGTGGTGGTGAATTTCACCAGTGACCACACGGACTGGGAGGACCTCGAGGTCACGCTGACCTCGCCCGGCGGCACCGTCAGCGAAATGTCGAAGGCGCACAACGGCGCGAGCCCGACGGCCAACACCTGGTACTTTATGAGCACCCGTTGCTGGGGCGAAGACGCACAGGGAACCTGGAGCTTGAAAGTTGCCGACCGCCAGCCCGGCCAGACGGGCGACCTGACATCCTGGGACATGACACTCTACGGCACCGCGACCGAGGTCATATCGCCGCTGGCGCTGGTCGATCCTGATCCGCCGGACGGCGCCAACGGCGTGGCCTACAGCTATACGTTTGACGCGGTAAACGGCACCCCGCCGCACACGTTTTCGATTTCGGCGGGAAGCCTGCCCACGGGAATCACGCTCGATACTTCCACGGGTGAAATCTCCGGCACGCCCATGGCCAACGGCACCTTCAACTTCACAATCACCGTCAGCACCAGCGGGCCGAGTGAAAGCGACAGCGCCGCAGTCAATATCCAGATCAGCAGCGTTACGCCGCTGACGCTCACTAACACCAACGCGCCTGACGGCGCCGAAGACGCCGCCTACACCCACACCTTCGGGCGTAGTGGCGGCGTGGCGCCGTTTACCTTTGCGATCATCGCCGGTTCGCTGCCGGCTGGCATTACGCTTAACACCTCTAGCGGCGAAATCTCCGGCACGCCGACAGCCAACGGCACTTTCAATTTCACTGTCGAAGTGTCGCAGCCCTCGCCCGCCGACAGCGATAGCGCCGCGATCAGCATCGACATTGCGCAAGCGGCGCCTACGCCACTCGATATCACCAACATGAACGCGCCCGACGGCGAGGTCGGGGTCGCCTACAGCCACACGTTTGGCCATACCGGCGGCGTCGGGCCCTACACGTTTGCGCTAACCGCTGGAACGTTGCCGCCGGGACTGACGCTTGCCGCAGACGGTGAACTTTCGGGCACACCGACCACCGCGGGCACTTACAACCTGACGGTCACGGTCTCGCAGCCGACACCCGCGGCATCGGCCACCGACGTCTGCACGATCGAGATTGGTGCGGCCTCAGTTGCCCCAGTTCCCGGCCCCAAGAAAAAGGAAGACAAAAGGGGGTTCCTCGGCTGTGCGGCGGGCGAAGACGCCGCAATACCGCCAATGTGGCTGGCGGCTTTTGGGGCGGTCGTGTGGCTGCGGCGTCGCAGAAAAGCAGCTTCTGAAGTCTAGCCTTGGCCGGAAAACCTGTAACATTGGCAGCCTAATCTCGTTTTCTTGGTCATGCAGGCTGCAATGGCGGAACAAATAAACCTCGAGACGCTCATTCTCGCCCACCAGGCCGGTGTGTGGCGGTATTTGCGCTTCCTGGGGTGTGAACGTGAGACCGCCGACGACCTGACTCAGGAAACGTTCCTTAAGCTGATGGAATCGGAGTTCGAGGAGATCAACTCACACGCGACGGCGGCGTTTCTGCGCACCATCGCCCGCAATCTTTTCCTTAGTACGGTGCGGCGGACGGTGCGCGTGCAATCGGTTGAAGACCTGGAGGTCGCCGACCGCACGTGGGCCGAAGCCCACGCGCAAGACGACGGCGCGGCACGGCTCAAGGCACTTGCGGGATGCCTGCAGAACCTTCAAGGACATACGCGCGAGGTGCTGGACCTGTTTTACAAAGAGCAGCAGCGCGGCGCCGAAATCGCCCAGCGCATGCAACTGTCGGAAGAGAACGTGCGCGTCATGATCCACCGGGCCAAGCAGGCGCTGCGCAAGTGCATGGAAAGCAAACTCAAGCCATGACCCCCCACGACGACTGGCTGATGGACGACGACCTGTACGAGGTCCTCGGCGGAGATACCCCGCCGAACCTCGCGTCCGTCATTCTGGCCTCGGCGCGCGCCCGGGGGTGGCTGATGGACGACATGCTGCGCGCCGAGGGCGCGCCGGACCTTTCGCGCGTGATTCTTGCCGCCGCCCACGCCCGCGACTTCATGCTGGATGACGAACTCGCCGAGTTACTGCACGGCGACACACCACCCGATGTTTCGTCAGCGGTGCTTGCGCGCCTTGGCCGCCCCGAAACGCCCCAGCGCAACCTGCGCCGCGAAGCCGCCCTACCCAAGGCGCGTTCGGCGCGCTGGACGGTCGAGATCAACCGGCCCACGGCCAGCAGGGCAAGCCGCCGCGCGCCGCGCGCCGTCGCTTTGGCGCTGGCCCTGATTATTGTTGCGGTCGGGTCCGCCGCCCTGGCATGGAAAATCACGAGTGACGCGGCGGCAACCAACACCATCGTCGCGGTCAATCCGCCCACAATATTCTCTGACAATCCCAAGCATGCGGCGAAAGCGACGTTGGCCGGTGTGCGCGTGCGCAGCTTCGACGAACTCACGTCACTGCCCGCCGACATCACCGCCATCGAGTACATGCCCGATGTTGAGTTCTCGGTAGGCACCAATGGCGTGCGCGCGCCGCGCGTTTACACTCTGCAGGGCGATTTCGCTGACCAGTTCGCGCACTTTACAAAGCTGGAATCGCTGCGCATCGAAAACTGCGCCCTGAGCCAGCCCGTGATCGAGGGCCTTGGACGCCTTACCTCCCTGCGCTCGCTGACGCTGCATTGCGGCGTGGGTGACGGCGACCTTGCGATGCTCAAACCCTTGAAAGACCTCGAGATGTTGGACGTGCAGGACAACTACAAGCTGACGGACAAGTCGCTGGAAGACGTCGCGGCGCTTGGCAGCCTGCGCAAGCTGACGCTCAGCGGCTGTTCCAACGTGGGTGAAGTAGTCACAGGCGCGCCGCTTGCGCGCCTTGGGAGGCTGCAGGACCTAGACCTTTCAGGCACGCAGGCCGGCGGGCCCGATTTCCTGCGCCAACTGGCCGGGCTGCCGTCGTTGCGACGCCTTGCGCTCAATGACACCAACGCGGCGGACGCATCGATGGAAGTGGTGGCCGATTTTGCTTCGCCGCTCGAAACCCTCGAGGTCGGCGGCAATATCGAAATTACGCCGGGCGGCATCGCGGCGATCGCCCGCGTCAGCAGCCTTCGCTCGCTTTCGCTCCGCGGCCTGGCGGGCGTCAATAGCAGTACGATTTACGCACTGCGTCCACTGGTTGAGCTGGTCGAACTCGACCTGACCAATTGCCAGAACATCGACGCGCAGACCTTGGTCGAACTCGGCGACAAACAGGACCTCAAGATTCTGCGGCTGGGAGGCTGCGACGTGACCGACGAAGTCGCGCAGAGCCTCGCGCGCCTGCAATTGGTCGAACTCGACGTCACCTTCACCCGCCTGACGGACGAAGGGGTGAAGGCGCTTTCCGGCATGAAGGATCTGCGCCGGCTTGGCCTTGGAAGTTGTGTGCAACTTACGGCCGAATCCATGACGCACGTCGCCAAGTTGCCAGCCCTGCAATCCCTCGACCTCGAGGGCAGCCGCTATATTCCGCAGGCCTCGGTGGTCGCCTTCCAGCGTATGCGCCCCAAAGCGGCGATCGTGCCGCCGCGCTAGGCGGGACTTTTCTCGCACGCCAAGCCTGTGCACAGGCCCCGCAACCTTGCTATCCTGTCGCGCTACATACCTTGATTTAAGGCGGAGGCGGGATGACCAACGAGTTGCGTCCTGATGGCGATTTGCAGCCCGATCTAGCCGATCTCGCGTTTGAAGAGGCCGGCAGTGAAGACGTCTCACACCTGCTGCCCGCCGTCCGCGAAATGCCCGAAGACCTCGCGTTTCTGCCCGGCGCGTACTACGCCATTTCCCTCGAGGGCATTCCCGCCGGCACCGCGCCGCGCACACTTGGCAGCGTGCTTGGCAAAGAACTCTTCGCCAGCCTGAGCGATATCCGCGTATTTGGCCGCAACGCCGCAACTGAGCCGCTGCTCGAAGTCGGCCCCGATCACAATGAACCGGCCGAACTGATGGTCGGCATGGAGCTTTTCCCGGATACGGGCACGCCGCCCGAAGAATCCGATTTCGGCATGTTCGACATGGTCGCGGGCCGCATTTCAAAGAAGCTTGGCCGAGCCAAGAAGCCCGCTGCGGAGCCCGTGTCGGGCGCGGTCACACGCGGCATGAAGCTTGCCGGTCTCAAAGGCAAGTTCGGCCAGGTGCAGCGCCTGTTTTTGCGCGGAAGTTTTGCCGCGCCTGCCATTACCGACGCCGCGCTGTCGATCGGTCTCAAGCGCGATGGCGGCGGCTTTGCATGGTCCGGCGGCCGCGCGCAACCGTTGTTCAAGGTTCGCGCAGAGGGCTTGCAGCTTGCGCCCAACGCCGCAGGCAACGCGAGCGCCATCGAGTTTTCATTCATGCCCGCGCGCGTGCCCCAGCCCAAGAAGGTGCTGGAGCGCATGGCGACCTGCGCCAACTATTTCATCAAGCGCATCGGCGGCCAACTTACGGATGCCGCCGGGAAACCCGCCAATCCGGCGATCATGCAGGGCGAAGACCCGGAGCTTGCCAAGGCCGTGGCAGCCGTCACAGCCGCGGGCTTGCGCCCCGGCCACCCGGTGACGGTAAGATTGGCGCAATAGCAGCCATTGCGGATTGGGGATTGCGGATTCACAACGCATCCGTGATGGCCGCTGTTCAATCCGCAATTCGCGAACTGCAATCCGCAATTGGTTTATTCATTAATCATGATCTGCGGCAGAAGCGCCGCGCCGACAACTCCCGCCTGTTCGCCGAGTTCGCTGCGCAAAAACGGAATGTCCGCCAGTGGCGGCGCAAACGCCCGCGCCTTCATGCCCGCGCGCAGGCTCGGTTCAAGCAGGTCAAAAGATGCGGCAATACCGCCGGTAAACACCAGCGCGTCGAGGTCGAGCACGTTCTGGATCGTGGCCAGCCCGCTGCCAAGGTAATGCCCGTAATGCTGGAACGTCTTCACGCCCGCTTTTTCGCCGTGGCGCGCGTTTTTGGCGATGTCCAGTATTTCGTTCGCCTTGCCGCCAAGGCTGCGGAACTTGCGTATTAAACCCGCGGTGCCGGTGTAGGCCTCCATGCAGCCCTTGAGGCCGCAGCCGCAAGGCCAGGCGTCTTTGCCGGCCTCGACCAGCACATGCCCGATTTCGCCGCCAAAGCCGCGGCGGCCGCGGCGCACTGCGCCGTCGATGCACAGGCCTCCGCCGATGCCCGTGCCCAGCGTGACCAGGAGGAAGCTGCGCACGTGCAGGCCGTGGCCGAAGCGGCGTTCGGCCAGTGCGGCGGCGGTGGCGTCATTCTCGACGCTGACGGGACAGCCGAGTCGCTTGGAAAGTTCGCGGGCGATTGCGATGCCCTCGAAGCCTTTGACGTTGGGCAGTTGATAGCAGTGGCCGTGCTCGTCGACTTCGCCGGGGATCGCGACGCCGACGCTTTCGGGCTCGCGCTTGAGCGATTTGACCAGTTTGCTGATCGCCGCAAAAATTGCAGCGGGCGTACGCGGCGTGTTTGCTACGACTTCGCGTGTGACTACGCCGTCCTTGACGACGCCTGCCTTGATGCGTGTTCCGCCAAAATCGACGCCAATCATGGTCCAAGTTTAGCCACGATTGAACACGAATAGACACGAATCTGAGTTTGAAATTCGCGATGATTCGTGTGGATTCGTGGCCGCCTTATAATATGCCCGCGCACAGGGAGAACGACCCATGAAGAACGTCGACATGAAGGTGGAAGGCACAACGCTCGTGATCAAGGTGGATTTAACGAAGGAATTCGGACCGTCGAGTTCCGGGAAAACGATCATCATTGCCAGCAGCGAAGGCAACCAGACCATCGACTACAAAGACGGCTACAAGATCGGCATCAACGTCTACAAGAAGCCGTAGCGCTATCAGAGCCCGTCCGCGTAAGTCGAGCGAAGCGAGATGTCGCGCGGCAAAGCACTGCTTTGCAAGCGACGGGGCCGGTATCACGAGCGCTCAATCCTCCTGCCCCGCCGCTGACGCAGCGGGCTCTGATTCATCCAATTTCCCTCAACTTCTCCCGCCTCCCGCGCCGATACACGACGTGAGCGCCTCCATTTGGGCGGCGCGTCGCTTCGACTCTGGAGACGAGCATGTTCCGCACCTCATTCAAACTCGCGATTTTCGCCTTTCTCGCCCTGCCGCTGTTTGCACCCGTGCGCGCCCAGGATTCGGCGCCAAAGGCGGAATCACCCGCGCCTGCCAATGTTAAACCTTACGTCGCCCGCTTGATCGGCGACTCCGTGCGCGCCCGCGGCGGCGCAGGATTGGCGCACGTGCCCGTGCACGTCTTTGCCAAGAACGACGAAGTCACGGTGTGGGGCGAAAGGGACGGCTGGGTCGAGATTGAACTGCCCGCCAACGCCTCGTGCTGGGTCGCGACCGAATTCGCCCAGCTCAACAGCGACGGCAAGACCTACACAATTACCAGCGACCGCGTGAACCTGCGGCCGGAAGCCAGCACCGACCAATCGCCCATTGGCCAGATCGGCAAAGGCCGCCAAGTCGGCGCCTGCATGGACGGCCAGACCGGCAAACCCGTCACGTCCGAAAAGTTCGTGCGCGTGATTCCGCCCAGCGAAGCGCGCGGCTACGTCGCCAAGGAATACACCGAGAAAGTCCGCGAGATCGCCCCGGAAAAGATGGCCGACAAACCCGTGGTCAAACCGGTCGCGACGCCTGCCGACCTTGAGGACGAAAAGAAGACGTTTGCCGAGCTCAAGATGCTGCTGAAGGACGAGATGGCCAAGACCAAGGACAAGATGGACCTCGGCCAGTTGCGCAAGATGTTCGAGCAGTTCGCGGAGTTCGCGCTGGATGAGGCCAACAAGAAGGAAGCCGAAGGCATCATCGGCAAAATCGACGTCACGATCGGCCTGATCGACGCTGAAAAGAAACGCATCGCCGACGAAGGAGCCAAGGCGAAGGCCGAGCAGGACCGCATCAAGAACGCGGCGCTGGCCAAACCCGAAGAGCCCAAGGACGTCGGCCCTGTGGTCTACATCGCCAAGGGCACCATCGGCAGCACCGGTAAACTCGCCAAGACTCCCGCAAGCCACCGGTTGAATGATGACAAGGGCAACACGCTATACGACCTGCGCTGGGACGGCGGCGACCTGAGCAAGCTCTGGGGCAAATATGTCGGCGTCACAGGCGAGATCAAGGAATACGAAGGCTGGCCCAACAAGGTCATCGTGATCAAGCGCGTGGATGTGCTGATCGAAGACGACGACAAATAGCCGCGACTGTGACTACCGAAACGACCGCCCTGTGCGGTCGTTTCGCTTTTTTCAAACCTCCACGCGCCCCTCACAATTTCTTCGCACAACCCCTGTAAACCCTGCCGCAAACCAAACGGGGGCACATATGAAAGACAGGTGGACGCGCGTTTTGCTGGTCGCGGTAATTGCGTTTGTGGGTATTGCGGCTTGTGCAGGCAGTGGCGACGACGAAGACGGCGACGGCACGCCGGACATCCTGCAAGGCGACCTGAACGTTGAGCGCCCTGCGCTGACCAGCATCGCCGACGACGGCGTGGACAACCTGGGCACACTCGATACCGGCGTCGCAACCAGCTTCACCTGGACTTTGCGGAATGTCGGGCTCGCGAGCCTCACGCTGCCGGCGACCTCCGCCACGACTTCCGCAACCACCAACTGCGCCGCCACGGTCACGACGCAACCCGCCACCACGCTGGCCACGGCCGCCACGACGACAGTCGTCATCGACGTGACGCCAACAGCCGACGGCGCGTTTGACTTCACCCTCAGCATCGAAAGCAACGATCCAGACGAAGACCCCTACACCATCGAAGTCAGCGGCGCAGGCGCGACGCCAGCGCCGGAAATCAATGTCGAGCGCCCGGCCAACATCACCATTGCCGACGGCGGCACTGAGGCCCTTGGCACCGTGTTGATCGGCATGAATAACGACTACACCTACACCATCCGCAACGAGGGCGACGCGACACTGACCCTGGGCGGCGCGCCGGTTGCCACATCGGCACAGGTCAATTGCACTGCGGTGGTCCAGACCGCCGTGGGTTCAACCACAATCAACGGCGGAGCGACAACCAGCTTCGTCATCCGCGTGAACGTGACGGCAGTCGGCGCGTTTTCCTTCACGCTCACGGTCAACAGCGACGACGCCGACGAAGCCACCTATGACTTCGTTGTTTCCGGCACTGGCACGCAGAACGCGCCGGAAATCGAAGTCCAGTTCCCCGCCGGGGTCGCCATCGGCGACGGTGGGTCGCTGGGGCTCGGCACTGTCACCTACCAGGTCAACCAGAACCTGATTTTCACCGTGCGCAATTTCGGGACAACGGACCTGACGTTTGGCGCGACTCCCGCTGCCACCAGCGCGCCGACCAACGTGACGGCCAGCATCACCGACCAGCCCGCAACCATCACGGCGGGCGGGACAGACACCTTCACCGCGCAGTACAACGTGACGGGTTCGGGCTACTTCGAGTTCACCGTCACCGTTGACAGCAACGACGGCGACGAAGACCCCTACACCCTTACTGTGTCGGGGTTGGGCCAGTCGCAAACGCAGACCATCAGCATCGCGCCCACAACCACCATCACCGCCGCGGCGGGCATCCACGAGATTCCGGCCTTTGACCCGCTTTCCGACCGGCTATTTGTCGCCAATGGCACGTCCTTGCGCGTGGACGTGTACGACATCAGCAACGTCGCCGTGCCGGTGACGCTCGCGCCGATCGATTGCTCGCCCTACGCCACCGGCGGCGGATCGCCAAACAGCGTCGCGATTTTCAACGGCATCCTCGCCATCGCCATCCAGAGCAACCCGACACAGACCATCGGTCAGGTCGCGTTCTTCAACTGCGCGACTCTGGCGTTTGTCGCCGCCGTTGACGTGGGTGCATTACCCGACATGGTGGCGTGGACGCCCAACGGCGCGCGCGTGCTGGTCTGCAACGAAGGCGAGCCTGCGCTGAATTACACCAGCGATCCCAACGGGTCGATCAGCATCATCACCATCCCCGGCGGCGGAGTCGCGGCGCTGACTAACGGCGACGTCACCACGGCGGATTTCACGTCATTTGTCGGGACTGAGGCCGCGCTGCGAGCGTCCGGCGTGCGCATCTTCGGCACCGACGGCGTGACGCCCTCGACCGTTGCGCAGGACATGGAGCCGGAATACCTGACCTTCTCGCCTGACTCGGCCACGGCCTGGGTGACCTGCCAGGAAAACAACGCCATTGCGCAATTGACCATCGCGACGGCGACAATCACCAACATCTATCCGCTGGGCGTCAAGAACCACGCCGCCCCGGGCAATGAAATGGACAGCGCCGACCAGAACAACCCGCCGCTGCCGCGCATCCAGTTCTGCAACTGGCCGATCCAGGGCCTGTATTTGCCCGATGCCATCAAGTCCTACACGGTCGGGGGCACGACGTACCTGGTGACCGCCAATGAAGGCGACCAGCGCGAATGGGGCACTGTCAACGAGGACACGGCGCTCAACGCCGTCACCCTCGACACCACCGGCTACGACGCCGACGTGACGTTTTTACAAAACAACGCTATTGCCGGTCGCCTGCGCGTCTCGACTTACGCGGGCGCGCAGACCGACGGCGACGCGGCAATCGAGGTTATTCAGTCCTTCGGCGCACGTTCTTTCAGTATCTGGACCACCGGCGGCGTGCTGGTGTGGGACAGCGGCGACCAGTTCGAGCGCCGCAACGCCCAGAACTTCCCCGCAAACTTCAACTGCGATCACGGCGGCACGACCATCGACAACCGCAGCGACAACAAAGGCCCCGAGCCCGAAGGCGTCGAAATCGCGCAGATCGGCGACCGCTTCTTTGCGTTCATCGTCTGCGAACGGACCAGCAGCATCATGGTTTACGACATCACCAATCCCCTTGCGCCGGTTTACGTGCAGGAGGCCAACAACCGCACGTTTGGCTCCGGCGGCAACGACGCAGGCCCGGAGGCGTCTGTTTATGTCTCGGCGGCCAACAGCCCGACCGGCCTGCCGCTGCTGATTGTTTCCAACGAAGTCAGCGGCACAACCACCATCTGGACCATCACCGTAACGAATAACTAGCCGCCCCAACCCAAAGCGCCCGGCTAACCGCCGGGCGTTTTCGTTTCCAGCATAGGCCGAAAGCAGGCAAAGCCAGCAGCAACTTTCTCCACAAAAAAGGCGCGGGCCTTGCGCACACGCGCGGCGTCTTCGTCGCGCTTGCTGTCGCCCAGCAGTAACACTGCGCTGCGGTGAAGCGTGCCGCGATGCTCAATCGCGGTCGTGTAACGCGCGGGAATCCGCGCGAGCTGATCGTCGGCCTCACGCAGGAATTCGATGGCCTGTTTACGCAGCCCGGCCAGCCGCGCAAGCTGGCAACTGCGGACGGCGCGCGCAAAATCCGACGAAGCCCGGTTGACGCCCACCAGCGCCAATCCTTCCTCGTGTTCGCAAAACGCCGCCAGTGCAGCCTCGCCGTTGCCCCGCAGGGCTTCCGCTACCCAGCCCATGCTTTTGACTTCACGGTCGTCCCGCGACATCCACTCCTTGCCTTTGCCGGCGACCAGTTCAAGCACCTCGCGCAATTCGGTTTCATCCTCGAGCCAGCCCGCGAAACGCATCACGCGGCGGGACTTGGCGACCGACTGTTCCCCGATCTTCAGCGCCGCCAGCGGCCGCGCCATGCCCCCGTAGAGCATCAGGCGCGCGGCGACCGCGGCATGCAACTCGATATCCTTGTCGTCCGGGCGCTCCAGCATCTTCCGCGAGGTCACCCATGCCCCCGCAAGGTCGTCGAGGTCAAGCTGAAGCGACGCCAGCAGGTTCCACAAGCGCGCACGCATTGCGGCGATCTCGGGCCGGCCCTCGTCAAAGTCGAGCATCGCACGGCAAAACCTGGCGCCCTCGGCGCTCATGCGATAGTCGCGCATGGCCACGATCAATTCACTGGCGGCGAGGCTGACCTCGACATCGAGCCCCTCGCCGGCAGCCATGGTGCGCAGCAGGCGTTCTCTGCCGACTTTGATCGAGAGCTCATGGTTACTGCGCACGTACTCCAGCCGTGTGCGCACGCCCAGGAACTTGATCTGCAGGGACTCATCCTCGCAAAGGCGGCTGACCTGCATCGCGGCTTTGAACAGGATTTCGGCCTGATCACGATCGTGCGCGTTGAGAGCGGCCTGCAGGTCGTCAACCAGTTGCGCGAAAATCGGCCGCGTTGACTTGTTCACTCGCTCCTTGAGTTCCTCGTGGCTTCTCATGGCGTCATCGAGTTCCCGCAGCACCCTCAGGTGGCCTTTGCCGGCCAGCGTTCCCAGCCGCATTTTACTCACGGCGTTCATGGCCTCGACAACGGCCAACAGGTCGCCGGCCATTGCGGCATTGCCCGCGGAGATGTCGGACAAATACGGCGTGCCCTCTCCAACGAGAAACCACGCCGGATTGACGTCGAACTGCCGGACAAGCGCAGCACAAAAATCCGCGGGGATCTTTGCTCCCTTCAGGTAGCGGTAGACCGTGGGCGGCGGCACGCCGGCCTTGCGCGCGATCGCCGCCTGCGAGTGCTGCTCCACCAGCCACCGGAGCCGTACGCCGGGCGTTGCGGCGTCAGGATTACGTTTCTGCATGGGGCGGCTTTCTCTGTTACGTTTTCGTAATGATATCAGATCAATATCGCTCTCCCAATGTTTCGTTTCCGTTATTCTTTACGCGGGGGAAGTGGCAAGGAACGTCAGCAGACAACCCTTGCCGAAACGGAGCACCGCAGTTCACGAGGCAAGCCTTCAGGGGAGAGAGCATGAAACTTCTGCATGCAGCGATTGTGGCAGCGGCGGCGGGACTGGCTGCCGGCGTGCGCGTGGTTGACGCCGCGCCGCCGGTGATAGCCGGGGTGGCGATGTCGCTGGGGTCGGCAAACCCGGCGGCGGGGCCGATCAGGCGCGCGGACAATCCCAACGTCCTGATCCAGATCCAGCTCAAGGACAACACCACCAAAGGCGACACGGTGACCGGCGTGAAATTCTCGAACGTCGGGACCGCCGTTGCCGCGGATTGGGACAAGTTCGAACTCTGGCACGACGTCGACACCGACGGACGTGTGGACGAAGGACTGGACTTGCTGGTGGGAACTTCAATCGGAGCCGACCACACGTTTGCCGATGTGAACACCGATCTCGCGCCTTCGGGCAACCTTCTCTTGCTTATCACCTGCGACGTCAGCGCAACGACATCGGGAGGCGGCACGCTCAGGCTGCAAATTACCGATGAAAACATTGCGCTGAAAGCCAACACCAAGCCGGTGTCGTCGGGCGGCGTAATCACCGGCAACGAACATGTCGTCGAGGCGGGCATGGCATCGCTGTCACTTGATGGAGGAGCCGCATTGCCGGCGGGCAACGCCGTGCGCGGCTCAATCAACTCGCCGATTCTGCAATTCACGCTTACCGCCGCGCCCATTGGCGCGCCCACACGCTTTACAACCATTACGTGTTCCGGTGGAAGCGGCAATACCGCCGTGTACGCCGACGTTTTGCGCACCCGCGCCTTTCGCGAAGGCAACGGCCCCCAGGGCGTGGTCGATGCCGGCGATCGTCAGCTTGGCGACGTTGGAGTCATCGATGGCCTGTTCGGCTTTCGCTTTACCTGCAATGAAACTATTTCGGCGGGCGAAACGGCGGTCATCCTCGTCGTCGCCGATATCAATATCGGCGCGACGATCAACAACGTTTTCCGTATGACCATCGACCAGGCCGGCATCGGCGCCGTGGCGACATGGTCAGGCGGCATCGCTGCTTTCACCGAAGACCCGCGCACCATTCGAAACCCGCTGGCGCGCAGCCTCGCGATCATCGCCCCGCCGCAGGATGCTGCGGCGGGCAATCTCCTGGCGACTGTGGCTGTGGAGGCGCTGAAGGCCGACGGCTCCCGCGATCTAACCTTTAACAACGCCGTTACAGTCGAACTCGAACTCGCGCCGCAGGACGCGGTGTTTCACGCCGGTTCGACAACCGCCGTTCTTGCCATTGCGGGCGTGGCCACCTTCAACAACCTGATGTTGACGATGGCGGGCGACTACCAGCTTCGCTTCGTGAGCCCGCCCTTACCGACGACGCCCAGCGCAATTTCAGCCAAGTTCACCATCCACCCAGGAGACCCGCGCCAATTTGCCATTGCGGCGCAGCCGCGGGACGGCGTCGTTGGTGCGCCGCTGCCGCCGCCTCCGGTGGTGCGTGCACTGGACTTGTACGGCAACGTGGCGACCTCCTATGGCGGCAATGTGGCCGCCACGCTCATCGTGAATCCCGGAGGCGCCGTCCTTTCGGGCTTCACGGTGCAGGCGCAGGACGGCGTGGCGACCTTCGACGCCCTGTTTTTGAACCGGCCGGGGATCGGCTACCGCCTTAGATTCTCCGACGGCGTGCTGCTGGACACGGACTACTCCGACGCGTTTTCAATCGACCTTGGCGCGCCGTGGGCGCTGGCTGTCATCCAGCAGCCGGTCGATTCAAACGGAGGCGAGGCCATGTCGCCGGGGCCGCGTGTGCGAGTTGTTGACGCGGGCGGCAACACGCTGGTCGCTTACACCGCCGATGTCACCGTCGCAATCGAGAATAACCCGGTCGGCGCGGTGTTGTCAGGCACAACCGCCGTCGCGCCCGCAGCCGGTGACGCCGGCTTTCCGAGTCTTGTCATCGACCGCGCGGCAGCGGGTTACACGCTGCGTTTCAGCAGCGGCGCACTCACGGTTGTCAGCGCTTCATTTGCGGTCCACGTCGGCCCCGGGGCGCGCCTAGCCATTATTAACCAGCCGTCGGACAGCACAGGAGGCGTGGCACTTTCCGGGCAACCGGTTGTCGCGATGCACGATCGCGGCGGCAACGTCGTGACAAGCGACAGCACAACCGTCCTGGTCGCCGCTGTGACGCCTGGCAGCGGCGTGCCGGGTGCGACGCTCGCCGGGACAACGGCCATGATTCTTTCAGGCGGCGTGGCGGCGTTTAGCGACCTCGCCATCGACAAAGCCGGGCAATACACGCTCGACTTTTCGGCTGCCGGCGTTGCCCCGGCAACTTCGGCTTCAATCACCATCGGCGTCGGGTCCGCGGCAAAGCTTGCGATCACCATCCAACCTGGCGGCGCATTCTGGGGCGCAGCATTCATGCAACAACCCGCCGTCGAAGTCCACGACCTGGGCGGAAACCTCACCGCGTCCGCCGCAACTATCGTGGCGCGGTTGGACGCGGCAACGGGCACAGTCGGCGCTGTGCTGCAGGGAACGACGGCGCTGAGCGCCGCGAAGGGCGTTGTGATGTTCGCGCAACTCGCGATCGACAAGCCGGGACTCGGGTTTGTGCTGATTTTTGAGTCCGCAGGCCTTGTTGCCGCTGTTGCCGAGCCCCTGGACGTCGCCAGCGATGCAACGCAGCTTGGCCTGGCGACCCAACCAGGCCAGGGCGTCCTTGACGCTGTGCTGAGCGTGCAACCGGTGGTTGAGATTCGCGACGCCAACGGCGTGGTGGTGGTCGTGGACAATTACAGCATCGTCACGGCCGAGGTTGTCGCCCCGCCCGGGGCGCCGGGCGCAATGCTGGCCGGCGCCACCAGCGTGCCGGCGATCAACGGCGTGGCCGCGTTCACCAACCTCAAGGTCGCGACGCCGGGCCTGGGCTATTACCTGCGATTCAGTTGCAACTCGGGATTGGCGCCGGCGCACTCGACCGCCTTCAATGTCGCGGGGCTGGCGATCAAGGCTCGTCTTGCGCGCCAGCCGGCGGGCGCCATGGCCGGGGAATGCCTCCGCGTGCAGCCGCGCATCGAGATTGTCGACGCAAACGACGTCCTGGTCCTGAACGACAACACAACCACCGTGATGGCATTCATCACCCCGGGCACCGGCGCGTCGCACGCTTCTCTGGGCGGCGCAACGCTTGTCACGGCAACTGGCGGAGTCGTCGAGTTTACGGACCTCGCCATCGACCGGCCCGGTGCGGGTTATTCGCTGACCTTTGCGACCACACCCATGCTGCGGCAATTGCCGACGGCCGCCTTTGACATCGGCGGCGCGGTTTCGGCGTCCGGGACAGCGCCTATCACGGCCCCGCTGGACGGCGGTTCCTGTAGCACCGGCGGCGTAACCGCGCCGGTTTTCCTCGTCGTGTTGCTTGCGTTGTTGCGGCTGGGCGCCTTCCCCCGAAGGAAATCCTCCCTCTAGCCGCCGCACGCAAGAAACGAAAGACGCCCGCGCAAGCGGGCGTCTTGTCTTTAAAGTTTTAGCGCCGGCGTCTTCACCATGCCCTGCAGGTGGGAGAGTTTTGCGCGATACAACGATCCCGCAAAACGCCCGCGGTCCACAGTGGAGACGCCGGCACTACATGTTTCGTGGCGCAGATTACCCGCGCCTTACCACAAATCCAGCCCCCTACTGCTCGTTACGGCGGCGCAGGCGGCGCACCACAGCAAGAATCGCCAGCGAGCCTGTGGCCAACAATGCGCTTGAGCCAGCGGCCGGCGCCATGCTGCAGCCCGTGCCGCCCGCCCCGGGCGCCAATTTGGCGCTTCCGGCGTAGGAGAACTTCAGCGGCACGGTGCGCGTGCCCAGCGCCGACGTTGTGAGCAAGATCGTCAGGTCCTTGCCCGAACCCGCCGGAACTGTGATGCCGGTGATCTGCGTGCCCTGGGCGTTGACCAGCGCCGTGCCGGGGCACAAGACGCCGGCGATGCTGACCGACGCGGGGGCCGTAAAGCCGGAACCGTTGATAACAACACCCTCGCCGCCGGCCTGCTCGCCAACCAGCGGGATGAACCCGCTGATGAAGTAGATGATCACGCCCATGGTGTTGCTGCTGGGCAGCGGCGCACCGAGTTGCACGCCCGGCGCGCCCGTCGCCGCAACGTCCGTCGGGGAGGCCACATTCACGCGGAACGTTTCCGGCACGCTGGCGCCGCAAGTAGCCAGCGTATTGATGCGGATAATGATGTCTTCGTACTCGCCGTTAATGATGAACAACGCAGGCGAGAAGGTGATGGTGACCGTGGGACTATTGCCGGCGGAGGAGCCAATCAGGGTGTCGGCGATGTCGAACTGGCCATTGCCTTCATCAACGTAAGCCTCGAGGCCGTTGGTTGAGGAAAGGTCGAGTTGGAAGTCGCCCGTGCCCGAGGTCGTTAATGTCACGCTGGTGATGGTGGCGTTGGCGTTGTCGGCAGCGAAGCGGAAGATCGCCAGCGTGTTGGCCGCCAGGGAGCCGTTTTCAATGATGAAGCTGTTGGGCGCCGTTGGCGCGTTAGTGACGGTGATCAGCGGAGAATCGATCACGAGGCCGAAGTTATTGCCCGGGTCGAGGTCGAGCATGCTGGCGTTGGCGCCGCCGGGCTGTGTGCTGACCGAGACGTCTGTCAGGTTGCAGGAGAAGGTTTCGCCCGTCAGCGCGGTGCCGCCAAATTTCACTATCAGGAAGAATCGGCGCGCGTTGGTCGGGCCGCCGATGAAGCTTTGGTCGGATAGGTTTGCGGTGTAGACCGAAGTTGGCGGTGCGGTAAATGCGCCGGGCGAGACCGTGGCCTCAAGGTCAATGGCGGGGCCGTTGTAGAGGTCGTCGCCGTTGAGGTCTTCATACAGGTGCACTTCGCTGAATGCCGTGGATGCATTGCCAGAACCGCCGGCGGTGAAGATCAGGTCCGTCGCGGTCCAATCGCCGTTGAGCGACTCGAGGGTGAAGTCGTAAAGCAACTCGCCAAAACCGCCGACACCTTGCGAACTGCTGTTGACGGCGACCGTCGAGTTGGGCCCGTTGCGCGTGCTGACAAGGTCGTTGCCCTCCAGCGTAAAGCCGCTGGTGGGAAGGGCGGGGCAGGGTTGACCGACAATGACTGCGCCGCCCGTATGCCCTAGCGATGCCGTGACCTGGCAGAAATAAGTGTCACCGCGCGTGCCCAAGTTGCCGAACCCCACCACAACCAGGAAGCGCCGTGTGACGGGGGCGACAAAGTCTCCCTCCAACCCCGGCGAACTGCCGAGGGGGAAGTTGGTCGCGCTGTTGTCGCCAAAAAAATGGCCGCCGGGATAAGCGTAGATGTCGACGTCACCGGCCGTCACCATGTTATTGAGGTCTTTGTCCCACCAGAGATGAAGGCTGTTGAAATCCACGTCATCCAAGCCCGTGCCCGAGGGCGTCAATGTGATCTGCGTCTGCGAGTTCTGCGGGCCACCGGGGTATGCAACCTCAAAGGCAAACAGGACGTTATTGGACGAAGCCAGGTATGCCGTGCGCATACCCAGCGCAACTTCGCTGTAGATGAACTGCGGCGGGTCAATCTCGATACCTGCGAAGTAGGGGAAAGTCGCGCCCGGGGCTGTGCCGATGCCCGTGGGGTTAAAACCCACGGCGTTTGACGTGATGGCGGTAACCTTCATCTGGTAGGTGTCTAGCGGCACCGGCGTGCTTGCGCCCGGCACGATGCCGCGGAGCTTGACGACGACAAAGTAGGTCTTAAGGGTAACGGCCGGGAAAGATTGCTCCGGCCCAACCGGGATCGAGAAGGTGATGTCGCCGCCGTCGAGGGTGAAATCCTGCTCGCCGATCTCAAGGTCGCCGACGTCGTACACGCCTTCGTTTGGCGGCCCGGTCAACTGGTCGCGAAACAGCTTCACGCCGAAGTCATTTGGCGCAGGCGTCGTGCTCAGGGTGTAGGCGGTCGTAACGTCCGCGGGGCCGGGGCTCAGGTCCGACAGCTTGACGGTCAGGAGGTTCGTCGCCGGCTGGTTGCTGAAGTTGTTCTCGATGCTGAACTTGCCAACCTGCAGGCCGTTACCGCCGGGACCCGTCTCGTTGGCGTCAACCAGTTGCTGTGTCCCGACAAAGGTATACACGTCCAGATTCGGGCGCTCCTCAAATACCATTTCCATCAGGAAGTTACCCGCCGAGTTCGAGGCGCTCGGCGTCACCGAGTTCGGACCTTCGCCCGCGCCCGCGCGGTAGACCGTACTGCGCCCGGCGCCCGCCGTTATCTGGAATCCGGCCCCGGTACGGCTCGTGAACGAAATGTCGATCAGCAGGTTGACCGGCGCAGCAGCGTTACCGCCGTTGTACGCAAAGGCACGATCTAGGAGAAATCGCGCACGCAGATCAACACCGACTGTACCGAGGGTCGGGGCCGTGTATGTGGGCCGGTCGAGGACCGTCACCCAATCCGGGCGTGTCGGCAGCAGATTGCTATTGAAGGGAGTGCCTGCGCTCAACGTTGTACCCTGGCCGGTGTAAGCCATGCGAATGATGAGTCCGTTGAGAATTGGGCTGCCCGACGTAAGGCCGTAATAAATGTTGAGCTCAGTGATGATCGCGCCCTGGCCAAGCGTATTGAGGTCCGTCGCAGCCGAATAGCATACCTGCATGCGATAGCCGTTTGAGGCAATAGGATCATTGAAGGGAATGTTCGTGGAGCCCGAACCACCTGTCCCGACGATAAGCGATGTAGCGCCGAGGTTGGGGAGTGCGGCGGCCGCAATCAGGAAAAGAAAGCCGTAAGCCAAACGCCGGTTGAACGACATATGAATGCTCCAGTAGTGCTGCGTCCCAAGACGTATACTTTTTACTCGCCCGGTGGTAACCGAGTTGAGATTCTCATTGCCAACTGGCGCCGCAAGGGCCTACGCAGCCATTTTAAACGCCGGTGATGCCCGTTGATGACTGATCCGGGCGTTTCATTGCAAATAGGTTGCCAATCGAAACATTCCACTTTTGGAATGTCGACGGGTCCCTTGCAAAACTGCCACGTTTGTCAGACGGCAGCCAATACTGCCGCCGCAACTTCGTTTGCCTGTGCGTCCGTAAGCTCCGGGAACATGGGAAGGCTGAGCACCTGCTTGCTGAGTTTCTCCGAGACCGGCAGCGAGCCCACCTTTTGGCCGACATACGCGAAGCATTCCTGCAGGTGCAGCGGCACGGGGTAGTAGATGGTGCTGCCGATGCCCTTATCAGCCAGGGACTTTTGCACAGCGTCGCGTTTTTCTCCATCGATCACGATCGTGTACTGGTGATAGATGTGGCTGTTGCCGGCATCGACGCGCGGCGTACGCAACTTCGCGTTGCCTGAGAACTTCCCGTCGTATATCTTCGCGACCGCCGCGCGGCGCGCATTCCACTTGTCGAGATGCTTCAACTTCACGCGAAGCACCGCGGCCTGTAACGCATCGATGCGGCCGCATATTCCGACCGCCTTGTTGAAATAACGCGGGCGTTCACCGTGGGTGCGCAACAACCTGACCTTGTCAGCCAGCGCGTCGTCGTGGGTCGAAATCATGCCCCCATCGCCGGCGCCGCCGAGATTTTTCGTCGGGTAGAAGCTGTAGATGCCGAAGTGGGCGAACGTCCCCGCCATCTTGCCGTTGCGCCTGGCGCCAAAACTCTGCGCGGCGTCTTCAATGACGGTGAGTTTGTTTTTCTCGGCAAGCTGGCTGACGGCTTCCATGTCGGCGCACTGGCCATAAAGGTCGACAGGGATGATCGCGCGAGTTTTCGGCGTCACGCGTTTGGCGGCATCCTTGACGTCGATGCAGAAGGTGTCGGCCAGCACGTCGCAGAACACCGGTTTGGCCCCGGTGCGGTGCACCGCGCCCGCAGTCGCAAAAAAGGTGAACGAGGGGACGATGACTTCGTCGCCGGGGCCGACACCCGCCGCCATCAAGCACAGCAGCAGTGCGTCAGAACCGGAGTTGACACCGATGGCATGTTTGGTGTTGAGGTGTGTGGCCGCTTCCTTCTCGAAGCCCTCCACGATGGGGCCGAGAATGAAGGACTGGTTAGCGAACACATCGCGCACGGCGGCGTCGATTTCATCCTTGATCGTTGCGTACTGGGCCTTGAGGTCCAGGGCGGGAATAGGCATGGCTGCTCCGCTGGTTGAAGCGGGCAGTATAAGAAGGAAGCCGGTTAAATGGAGCGGCCGGGACGCAGGTCCCGGTCGCACGTGCAACTGAAAGAGCGGGCCGTCACCGGCCCGCCCTCTTTGAATTCAGGTTGCCTGGCAACCTACTTGGTCCCTTCGTCCTTCTTTTCTTCCACTTTCTTCTCTTCCACTTTCTTTTCTTCCTTCACTACTTTACGGACCGCTTTGGCGCCGCCCTCGACCTTCTCGGCGTCTTCCAGCATGGCCAGTATGTCCTCGATTTCCTTGCGCTGCTCTTCCGTCAGTTTGTCGAGGTCGTCCTTGTTGATCTCGCCTTTTTCATCGAGCTTGAGCGTCACCTTGGTGCCGTCCTGAAGCATGATCACCATCTCGCCCTTGACGCTCTCAACTTTTTCACACTCTTCGATGGCCTCGACGCCCTCAATGGCTTCGATCGCTTCGCCGGCGAACTTCATGCCGATTTCCTCCAGCAACTTCTTCACCGCGGCCTTGTCGCTGGTGTCGACGTCCTTCAGCTTCTTCAGGCCCTCGATCAGGTCCTCCGGCATGCCCAGCGTCTCGAGGTCCTTGATCATCTTGTCGAGGCTGCCGTCCTTGATCGCCTCGATCGCCGCGTCAACATCGGCGTCGGTTATCTCCAGTTCGACTTCGATGGCCTCGATGATCTCCTCGATGTTTTCACAGGTTGTTTCGGGTTCGTCCTGCGCCATCAGGGGCGAAATGCAGAACATCATGGCCGCCAGCAAAAGCAGATATTTCACGTTGTTCTCCTTGGAAATGGATTATGCCTCCCACGCGTACAACCACTACCGGGGGCGGTATGGGGGCGTTACAGGAATTTCGGGGACAATCAGTAATCCGCTTTGTGGAACAGGTGATAGCCCCAGGCAAGGCAGATCAGGAACCACGCAAAAGCGGTGACGAACAACGGCCACTCGAAAATCGGCACGCCCAGCGCCACGGCGCTCGACCAGAACTGCATCGTGCGGAAATTCGGGAACACCACGCGCACGACATCGGCCACCGGCCGCAACCACGCCAGGCCCGAAAATTCCGCCAGCGCGCCCGCCTGGATCAACGCCAGCGCCCAGTCCACGACCACCAAAAAGAAATAGCCCAGGCCCATGGCAAACGACGTACTGCGGGTGCGGATGCCGATCAGCGCGACGATGGCATAAAGCAGGGCCGCCGAGAACACCATGATCGGCAGCGCCAGGAACAATCGGCCGTGCCAAACGCCCAGCCTTAACCCGATGGCGAAGTACAGCACCAGCACCGCCACCGTCATCACGATGGAATAAAGGATGATGCCGCCGATGTATTTGCCCGCGTAAACCTGCAGGCGCGAAATCGGCCGCGAAAGCACCACGTCGACCGAGCCCGACTGGAGCAGGCCGGGAAAGAAACCCGCGCCCGCCGCGATGAAACCAAGCAGCGACGCCCAGTAAAGCGCGACAATCGCGCCGTCGAGCCAGAACTGCACGCCTTGTTCCAGCGGCGTCAGTTTCGCCTTACGGTCCTCGACGTGGACGCCGGCTTCTTCCCGCAGGATGCGCCGCTCGCGCTCGAGCCTCTCGTTGGCGGCGACGACCTCGGCCTTGGTGGCCTCGATTTCGCGGACGTGTTCGTCCAGTTGCTCCGGCGGCGCGCCGGCGCGCTGGGCGTCGGCGAAGTCCTTCTGCGCCAGGCGCAGGGCATCTTCCCACTTCACGGCTTCCTTGCGCTTTTCCTCGGTGCGGGCGTTGGTCCCGATCTGCCGGTTGACAAGCTCGGTGTAGAGCCCGTCCCAGAGCCGTTCGTAGGTTGCGCCGGGCTGCGAGTCGCTCATCATCGCCATCACCTGACGCCCCTCGGCGTCGGTTTTGCTTTGCGGCAACACGATGAAAAGACTGGTCACCAGCAGCACCAGCCCGATCATGATCACGAACACGATCTGCTGGACGCTCTGGCGCCAGGTGTCGGCGACGATCGCAACGAAGGCGCTCATGCTTTCACGCCCCCCACGCCCTTGTCCGGCTGCTGGTTGATCAGGTGGATGAAGGCTTCCTCAAGCGTCACGCGGTGCGGCTCGACGGCGTAAACCTTGACGCCAGCTTTGCGCAGGTCGTCGATGGCGGCGTTGATCATTTCGCGGTCAGACACCTTCAGCACAAAGCCGCCGCCGGCCTCTGCCACTTCGCCCCGGGCAGACAACGCCGCGCGTGTTGACGCGTCAAGGTCGCTGGTCGTGAACCTTACGGCTGCCCCGTCGTTCGTGACGCCCATGACATCCTCGAGGCGGCCCTGCATAAGCACCCGGCCGTGGTGCATGATCGCGACGTGATCGCAGATCAACTCGACTTCAGACAGCAGGTGCGAATTGAAGAAGATGGTCACGCCCTTGCCGACGAGTTCCTTCACCACGCCGCGGATTTTCTGGCGTCCCAGCGGGTCGACTCCGTCGGTTGGCTCGTCGAGAAAGATCAACTTCGGGTCGCCCAGCATGGCCTGCGCCAGGCCCACGCGCTGGGCCATGCCCTTGGAATACTTTGCGATCTTCTTGTCGGCCCATTCGCCCATGTCAAGCAGGTCAAGCTGGCGCTGCACATCATCATGCAGCGCCCTCCCGCTCAGCCCCGCGAGGTTGCCGAAGTATTGGCAGACCGTGCGGCCCGTCAGGTAGCGCGGGAAGCGGTGGCCCTCCGGCAGATAGCCGACGCCCTTGCGTGCATGTGCATGGCGGAAGTCGCGGCCCAGCAGTTTTGCGCTGCCGCCGCTGCCGCGCACAATCGATAGCAATGTCTTCACCAGCGTCGATTTCCCGGCGCCATTGGGCCCCAGCAGGCCAAAACACGAACCCGCCGGCACGCGCAGGTCCAGCGGCAAAAGCGCCTGCACCTTGCCCTTGTAGGTTTTGGTCAACCCTTCGGTTTCAACGGCATATTCCATGGGCGCGCCGATTCAAATATCTGCAAATTTCCCCTTCAAGGAATCAATCATGTCGCAACGCCTTGACCGGGTCCACCTTTGCGGCGCGCCGCGCGGGATAAATCGCCGCAAGCACGGCAACCGCCGCACCCAGCGCCGGCCCGGCAAGGATCAAATACAGCGGTAGTTGAAACACGTTGCCTGAAAACGGCAGCGTGGTTTGCTCAAGGATCATGCGCCGCGCCAGGATATTGCCGGGAATCATCGCCGCAGCCGCGGCGCCCAGCCCAACAAGGCCGCCTACAAGCCCGATCAGCGCGCTCTCGGTCACGAAGATCGCCTGCACTTGCAAATCTGTCGCGCCCACGGCCTTCCAGATGCCGATCTCGCGCGTGCGCTCGAGCACGCTGGTCACCATCGTATTCACGATCCCAAGCGTCGCGACGATCAACGCCACGCCGGTAAGGAAACTCAAGATGATAGTGACGATCCCCAGCGCCTGCTGCGCCTGCTTGACGAAACTCGCGACACTGTAGGCGCTGTAGCCCGCATGTTTAAGCGCTTCCTCGACGACGACCACGTTGACAGGGTCGTCGACATACACCATTGCGCGCTGGTAGCCCAGTTGCGCGCTCAGGGCGCCGGCTGAGAACAGCTCCTGCGCGGTGCCGTCAGGCAAAAACACATCGGCGAGCGAAACTTCGCCCCACGCCACGGGCTCACTGGGTTCGTTTTCGCGCAGGATGCCGACAATGGTCAGCGTCTTGCTTGCGGCGGTCTGCAACGCTTCGCGTCCGCCCATGCTCGCTGCGACCTTCGGCAGGATCGTCGTCAGCGCCTTGTGCTCTTCCTCGGTGAACTCGATGTTCCGCAGCGCCTCGGTAATGCCCTGCGGCAGCGCCCCTGCGCCCGCCGCCGCAATGTCCTGCGTCTTGAGCGTGAGCTGCTTGCCGACAAGATTGGCCTGCTGCGCTTCCGTGACGAAACCCCACTGGTAAAGCAGGTACTCGTGCACCAGCACTTCGCCGGCGCGCGGGCCGCTGAAGTAATTGCCCGCGACCACACGCTGCGCAAAACGCTTGCGTTCCGTGTCGAGGCCAAACGTCAGCGTCGCCTGCGTCTGTTGGTCATCCATCGTCACGTCGTAGCGTTCAAACACCAGCGGCCGGATACCCGTCACGTGATCGATTTTGTTTAGCCGGGCAATTGACGCGTCGTCTATTAAACTGGTGCGGCGGCCCGCCATCACGCGCATCTCGGCGCGCGCCATCGCCGCGCGTTTCAGGCGCGCGCGGCGCGCCTCGGACATTTCGCCGATAATGACGATTTCTTCGCCCTTGTTTTCGGCGCGCTCGCCAAAGCCCGGCATCAGCAGGATCTGGCGCAGGTTGTCATCGCTCGTCAGCGTATCGCTGATTGCCGCCGTCAAACCCTCGCCCAGGCCGATGATCAGTGTCAGCGCCAGCACACTGACGAAAATGCCCAGCGCCGTCAGAGACGCGCGCCCCTTCTTGCGCCGCAGGCCCTCCAGCGCCATTGTCAGCACACCCGCGAAACTCATGGGTGAGCCTCCGGGACTGCAACGACGGGCTCCACAACACGCCCGTCGGCCATGCGCACCGTGCGCGTGGCGTATTGCGTGGCGAGGTCCGGGTCGTGCGTAACCATCACGACCGCGACGCCGTGCGCGTGCTGGTCCTTGATCAACGCCATGATTTGCGCGCTGGTCGCGCTGTCGAGGTTGCCCGTCGGCTCGTCGGCCAGAATCAGCGCGGGTTCGAGCGACAACGCGCGCGCGACCGCCACACGTTGTTGTTCGCCGCCGGAAAGTTCGCCTGGCTTATGGCCCGCGCGTTCGCCCAGACCGACACGGCCAAGCAGATCAAGCGCGCGGCGTTTGCGCTCGGCGCGCGGCACGCCCGCAAAGGCCATGGGCACAGCGACGTTCTCCCACGCCGGGAACGCCGGCAGCAGGTTAAACGACTGGAAAACAAAGCCGACACGCTTGCGCCGGTAAAGTGAAAGCTTGCGCGAGGACATCTCGCCGAGTTTTTCACCCGCGACGATGATGCTGCCGCTCGTTGGGCGGTCGAGGCCGCCGATTAAATTCATCAGGGTGCTTTTGCCCGAGCCCGACCGGCCCAGCAGCGCCACGAACTCGGCCTGCTCGATGCCGAGCGTAACGCCGCGCAGGGCCTGCACAGGCGCGGCCCGGCCGACCTTGTACTCGCGCCAGACGTCGTTGATCTCAATGAGCATGGGAAGCAGGTTCAGGTCAAGGTTCAGGTTCAGGACAAACCCTTGTCGCGTGGTTTTTCTGAACCTGAACCTGCACCTGAACCTAGAAAAAGTCCATCATCCAGGGCGATGAGCCGGCAAATACCGCCGCAAGGACCCCCAAATCCTCCTCCGGCGCGTCCAGCCATCCCAGCCGCACCAGCGCCGCGGGCGACAACGCGCCGCTGTAGAGCGGCGCCAGCGCCCGGATGTGCAGCTTGATGCGGCCTTTGCCGCCTCTGATTAGTTGCGATTTCCCGGAAGATACTTCCAGCGTCCACTTGCCGGCGTTGTCGGCCAACACATCGTCCTCTATTGCGAATTCGAGTTTGGCCGTTGCGCCATCGGGATAGCCGCGCGCCTCCAGCGCCTTCTGCAGGTCGACAATGCGCAGCATCCAGTCCCAGCGCGTGTCGACCTTGGCCTTCTGTTCGGCCAGGTGCAACAACACGGGCTCCAGCGGCGCGCCGAACATGACCAGGTTGTCGCCGGTCGACCAGTGCGACGCGAAAAACGCCAGCATGCGCCGGGCCGCGACGGGCGTCAACGTGCAGTGGTCCATCACCGTATAATCCGCCAGCGGGAACACCGCGCGCTTCTGGCTGAAAATGAAATAACCCGTAGGTTTGCCGTCCTCCTCGATCACGTAGTGGTACGTCGGGTTTTCCGGCGTTCCCTCGAGACGGCCCCAAAGCGCCTTGTCGCGTTCAAGCATGCCCGAATTCGACTTCGCGCGTTCGGCGTAGAGCTTGGCGTACAACGCACGGTCTGCGTCGGTCGCCGGGCGCACCTCGGCGCCCTTCTCCCGCAGGGTGATCGCCGCAACCGGCAGCTTGTAGCCCGTGCGGCTGCCCGCGACTTCGTAGCCCGCCTTGCGGTAAACCGGCTGCGTGGCCGGGTAGAGCGACGACAGCGCCACGCCCGCGCCGCGCGCTTCCAGCAGCAGCTCGCGCATCAGGCGCAGCCCCGCGCCGCTGCTGCGGGCTTGGGGCGCGACAACGACGCCCGCAATGCCCCAACTCGGCACTACGCGTCCGCCGAACCACTGGCCCATTCGATAAAAGAACAATCCCGCCTGCTGTTTGCCCTCGGCGCGCAACAGCCGGATGGTGTCGATGCCCATGCGGTCGAGGCTGCGCTGCATGTCGGCGGCCGGGATGACAAAGCTTTGACCGACGTTTTCGCTGTAAACGCGCAATTCGGCGCTGCCCGACGGCGGCCCGTAATCAGGATTGGTTGGCATAGTCTATCACTTGGCGACGCCGAGGATTTCACGCTCAAACTCGCGGCGCCAGCCGCCGCGCCACCGCCGTTCGAGTTCCTCGAGCTGCGCGGTGATCGCCTCAAGGCGCGAAATCGCCTCAGACGTCTCGCCCTGCGACGTCCCGTTGCGGCGCAGCATCGGCACCAAAATCGCCTCGGCGCGCGCGCGCTGTTTGCGCAAGGTCGCAAGATCGCCGCTTTCGGCCAGGCCTTCGAGCACAGCCTCAAGCTTCGCAATCGCCTCGATGCCCGTAAGCGGGCGCAGCTTGTCGAGGTCCGCGGGCGACGGCGGCGTGCCCGCAATGGCGACATCGACGGCCAGCAGGGCGATCGTTTGCTCCGCGCCCAGCGCAAGGTCGAGCATGACGGCCTGCGTCGCGAGCGTCAGTTTGTTGCCGGTTTGTTTCTTGAGCGTCGCCAGGCCAAAGGCCGCGCGTTCCGCCTGGTTGCTGCGCGCAAGTGCCAACAACAGGCGGAAATCGCGACCGATCATTTCCGACAGCGCGACTTCGGCTTCCACGCGCTCCACAGCCATGGGCTGGGCGAGGTCGTCCAGCGCCTGCTGCAGCACCGCAAGCTGCACCGCCGGCGCCTCGGGATGGCGCTTCTGGTAACGCTTCCACGACGGGTCGGCGAGCGGCGCGGCGACAATGGCGCGCAACAGGGCGTCCTCGGCAAAGAACTGCTGGAGTGAATCGACCGGCGCCGTGGCAAGTTCGGCCTCCGCCAGGCGCTGGGCGTCGTCGCCCGTCATTTCGCCCAGCACGCGGTAGCACTGCACGCGCGCGTAGCCTGAAAGGTCGGTCCTGTTTAATTTTTCCTTCAACACCGGCAACACGGACTTTTCATCGACGGTGCGCAGCGCCTGTCCCGAGATCACGCGCTCGCGGCGCCGTGCGTCCTGGCGGCAGATGGTATTGACGCAAAGCTCAACACGTCCCGGCGCGTCGGTGTAGGCAAGGATATTGAGCAGCACCTCGCGGCCCTGTTGCTGCAGCGCCGGCATCAATTCGACCAATTTGTCGAAGTGCGGCTTGGCGGCCAGTTGCACGCGCGCCTCGGCCTGGATGCGAAGCTCCGGCACACCGGTCGCAAGATAAGGAAGAAGGGCCTCAAGCTGGTCTGCACCGGGAACCTTCACGGAGGTCACTGGCGCCGGGGAAGGCGCGTCCTGCGCGACGTTGACGCCGCAAAGCGCGAGAAATGCCGCGATTGTCAGGATCGCCCGTTTCATGCCTTACCTGCCTTGGCCGCAGCCTTCGCGCGTTTGCGCTCGCGGCGGTCTTTGACCCGGCCTACGAACATCACAGCCATTATGCAAACAGTCACCGCCAGCGAAAGCCACGCGAGGCTTCGGCCCACCATTGAAACGTACAAGGTCGGCGCGGGGTCCATGAGAACCGGCGGACGCGTCATCAGCAGGCCCTGCACCTGACGGTCGCGGCCGTCGACGGTCAGCGTTTCGCGCACGCGGCCCGCGGCGTCGATGGTGCATGTCAGGCCGGTGTTGGTCGCGCGCACCATAGGCATGCGGTTTTCGATACAGCGCAGGCGGCAGAAGGTCACGGCCTGGTCGAGCTCGGCGCTGGCCTTGAACCAGCCTTCGTTGGAGATGTTGACGTGGAAGTCCGGGTAGCGCCCGCCCTGCGGCGCGCGGTGCATGCTGGTGTAGCAGTCGGCAAATGCGTACTCGTAGCAGATCGACGATGTAAAGCGCCACTCGCGGCCGTCTTTGGCGTTGAACCTGAACACCGTGGGACGCTTGCCCTGCTCGACGCGGCTGACAGCGTTCTGCAGCGTCCTGGAAACCCCGGACACGACCGACTGAAATAGCGGGTTGTCCTCGTGCGGGATGTATTCGCCGCCGGGGACGAGGTCGCGCTTGTCGTAGCTGTCGAGGTAGCGGCCCTCGTGGTCGAACAGCAGCGCGGTGTTGTAGTGGCGGTCGTCCGTGACGTAGTCCTTGCGCGGATCCTGCTCTTCTTTGGGCACGGGCGTGAGAGCGCCCACAAGCATCGGCGTCTGGATGCGGAAGCGGACGTCCGCACGCAAGGGGCCGATGTAGGCCGTGTCCTGCGCGATATTATCCAACAGGTTGCGCCTGGGCAGGCCGTTTTCGTAGTAGCGCGACGACATCGCTTCGGTCGCAAAGGGCGACGTTCCTTCGCGCGTGCTGCCAAAAAACACCATGGTCTCGGCCCAGCAGACCAGGTCGGCTTTGGCCTCAGCCGCCTGCCGCGAAAGATTGAGGTGTTCGTAAAACGAGGTCGGCAGGCGCGCCGGGTCGCGCGCGACCTTCACTTCCTGCGGCAGGTTGCCTTGCACGAGCCCGATTAATGGCGCCTCTTTGCTTTCGGCGGCCTCGACCTGCGCGACACGCACACCGCCGTAGGCAAAGCCGCCGACCAACAATATCAACGCCGCAACCGCAAGGCCCACACCGCGGCGATTGAGCGCGGGCTTCGCGCCGGGGCCTGTGAGGCTAAGCTGCGACGCGACCGCGAGGTTGATGAAAACAACGCACAGGCCCACGCCATAGGCGCCAACGACATCGGCCATCTGCAAAAACGTGTTGACCTGGCTGACGCTCATGGCGGCGGTGAGCCAGGGAAACGTCGCTGGAATCTCGAGTTCAGCCACGAACTCGACGCCCAGCCACACGGCCGGGATCAGCAAGGCCATCCAACGTGCTTGACGCGTCAATAGCCAGCGCACGGCCATGACGGCCAGCGCCTGCTTGGTCGACAGCACGACGACCTCCAGCACGAAGATAAGGAAAATCATGATCTCCTTGCCGGGCTCCGTCGCCATCTGTCCCAGCCACCACGTGTTGACCGTGAAGTTCGTGCCCGCAAACACCAGGCCCGCGAGGAACGCGCCGCCCGCGCGCAGGCGCGGTAGCGCCCAGATCAAAGGCGCCCATGCAAAGAACCCCACTACCGGCACGTTGGCGGGATGGTGCGCCAACGTGATCAGCACCGCCGATAGCGCAACCAGCAGCCAGGCGCGCATGCGTCCGGTTTTATCCAGAGGTTCATGGGGTTGCGGCGCGAACATGGAACAGAGTGTAGGGACACGCCTAACTTAGCCAAGGCTTCGTCAGGGAACCGGCAGCTTGTCCATTTTCGCGGACACGCTGCCGCGTGTCCCTACGAAAGCTGCTTCATTAACTCCACCGGCGGGCCGAGGTCGAACACGTCATTGAACGCGTCACCGCCCTCGTATTCGGCCATCGCCTTGCCGCAGCCGCCGCAATACAGCCTCCGCGCGCCTTGCGGCTGGATGCCTTCGGCCTCATGCCAGTGGTCGCCGGCGCAAGCCGGGCATACGCGCGAGGCGGGCCAAGCCGTCTCGCATACCGAGCAGAGCCAGTCGTCGACCTGACGGGCATACGGCGCGCCGGAACACACCGGGCATTGCGCGCCAACCAACGGCGGATCGAGGTGGCGCAAATAGGCCAAGGCTGTCGCTTCGTAGAGCGGCTTGACGGCAGCCCACAGCGTGGCGGCAAGCAACGGGCGCGACAGGCGGTGCTTGCGAGCAGCGTCGTCGAGTGCCGCGCCTCCATCCTTGTCCCACAAGGCGTCCACGAGCTCATCCAGGTCGAGCGGCCCCTTGCTCTTGCGGCGGGCAGCAAGCAGCGCGCGCAAATCGCCCGCGCGTGCCGGGAACGATTCGATCAGTTGCAGGCAGATCAAGCTGTGGAAGTCGGAAATCAGCGGGGTGCCGCGCCCGGCGCTGCGCAGGTCCAGGCGTTCGTTGCGCACCTCGACGCGCACCAACGCGCCGGTTGCGCCGGCGCGGGCAGCGAGTTGCGTCTGCCGCAGCTTCAACAATGCGCGGATGCCCGCGGGCGTCAGGCCGTGGCACGGCGCGGCAAGATAAACGAAGAATTCGAGGGAATCGAAGTGCATGGGTGTGGCTGGGGCCGCTGGCCCCAGCGAGTCTCATTGACGTTCGATTGTGACAGCTCGCTGGGCCCAGCGGGCCCAGCCACTTTATGCCGTTTGAACCTGCGGCTTGAGCACGTCGGCGCGGGTTAAGTCTTCCAGTGTCTCGCGCTGGCGGGCCAGCCAGAAGTTCTTGCCGTCGACGACAATTTCCGCCACGCGCGGGCGCTGGTTATAGGTGCTCGCCATCGCGTAGCCGTACGCGCCCGCCGAAAACACCGCCAGCAGGTCGCCCCGCTTGGACTTCGGCAGCATGCGCTCCTTGGCCAGGAAGTCCGTGCTTTCGCAGATCGGCCCGACGACATCGTATTTGGTTCCGCTCTTGGCGTCCAAAGCGGCGTCTACTTCCGTCGTGGCGTTGACCGGCCAAATCTTGTGGTAGGCCTCGTAGATCGAGGGGCGGATCAGGTCGTTCATCGCCGCATCGACGACGAGGAAGTTCTTGTCGCCTGAGGGCTTGTCGTAGATCACCGACGTCACCAAGATGCCGCCGTTGCCGCAGATGTAGCGGCCGGGCTCCATGACCAACTTGAGCCCCGTGGCCTTGATGCGCGGGATCATGTTCTTGGCAAATTCTTCGATGCCCGGGCCCACGCCTTGCTCAGGCTTGTAGGCGATGCCGTAGCCGCCGCCGACGTCAAGGTATTCAAGCGGCATGCCCTGTTCACGCGCGAATTTAACCAGCGCCGAGACCTTGTCGATGGCTTCACCGTGCTTGTCGAATTCGGTGATCTGGCTGCCGATGTGCATGTGCAGGCCAAGCAGCTTCAGGTTCTTGAGCCCTTTGACCTGCGCGATCGCCGCCTGGGCGCGCGCGATGTCGATGCCGAATTTATTTTCGCGCTTGCCGGTGCTGATGTGTTTGTGGGTCTTGGGGTCGACATCGGGGTTGATGCGCAGCGCGACCGGCGCAACCTTCTTGCGCTTGGCGGCGACCGCATTAATGGCGTCGAGTTCAGGCTCACTCTCGACAGTGAACATCAAAATGTCTTGGTCGAGCGCATATTCGATTTCGTCGTCGCGCTTGCCCACGCCCGCGAACACGATCTTTTTCGGATCCGCGCCGGCCTTGATGGCACGCGCGATTTCGCCCAGGCTGACGGTGTCAACGCCCGCGCCCGCCTTGGCCATCTCCTGCATGATGCTGAAGTTGGCGTTGGCCTTCATCGCGTAGCAGATGACCGGGTTGAGTTCGGCAAACGCCTTCTTGATCGCGTTGAACTGGCCGAGGAAATGGTTCTTGGAATAAATGTACAGCGGCGTGCCGAACTTCTCGGCGAGCAGTTTCACGGGCACATTCTCGGCGTAGAGGGTGCCGTTGCGGTAAGAGAACTCATTCATTGTGTTGTCCGGTCCTAAGGTAATCGTCGATTCAAGTATTCTGGAGTCGCTAGGCCCTAGGCGCTAGCGACTAGAGCCTAGAAACTAGCGCCTACTTGTGGCTGGCCGAGAATTCGGCCGAGAGCGGCTTGAGCAGGTGGATGTGGTGGCGGGTCATTTCAATCGCCTCCTCCAGCAGCTCCGCCAGGTCATTCACGTGGTTCACGTCGCGACGATCGGACTCCAGCGCCGCAAGGTTGTACTCCAGGCGCTCGATGGTCTTCTTGATCGCAACGGCCATCTCGAGGAAGTTCAGGCGCGCCGCGTCTTCAGGAAACTGCGCAATTTCAGGGTGGCCGCCCTGGTAATCGATCAAGTCCGCCAGACGCTGGCAGAAATGCGTCTGCTCATCGAGCAACTGCTTCATCACGTCGCGCGCTTCAAGGGGGAAGCGGTCAGTCCAGATGCGGTTACGGTCGAGCATCGCCAAGTAGCGAACGTAGCTGGGAAATATCAACAGCAGCCAGCGGTTGAGCCAGGCGATGCGGGTCTGGGTGTTCATCCCTTGCTCCCGTCGCCGCGCTTGACTTCGACGTGGCCCTGGTCGTGTTGCGGCATCGCCGCGCCCTCGAGGTGCGGCCGGCGCTTCAGGCGCGCTTCATCGGCGGGCCCGATAAAGAACGAACCCGCGACAAACAGCGCCAGCGTCAGCACCGCCGAACCCCCGGCCATGAGCCAGCCGGTGTTGGAAACAATCAGCGGGCGGTTGGCTGTGGCGGCCTCGCCGGGCGTGATGAACATGCCGCGGATCAGCCGGAAGTAGTAGTAGCAACTTACCGTCGTGTTGACCGCCGCGATCACCAGCAGCACGGTCATGATCGGGTATCCCGCCTGTGCGGCCTCAAGGCCCGCCATGAACAGGCGCGCCTTGCCGATGAAGCCAAAGGTCGGCGGGATACCCAGCAGGCTCAACAGCAAGATCGCCATCACCACCGCCAGCGTCGGGTTGCGCTTGAACAGGCCATCAAAGGCATTCATGTCGTCTCGGCCGGTCTCGTTGGCAACCACCTGCACCACGGCAAACGCGCCGAAGTTCATCAGGCAGTACGCGACAAGGTAAAACGCCGTCGCACTGCCGCCGACATCGGCGATGCGCGCGCCGGCCTCGCCGCCGATTTCGCCGCCCGCGGCGACCACCGCCGCACCGATCATCAGGTAGCCGGCGTGGGCGATGCTGCTGTAAGCGAGCATGCGTTTGACGTTGGGCTGCCAGATCGCGGTCAGGTTGCCGACGGTCATGGTGACGGCGCCGATGACGGCGACGAAGCTGACCCAGTTGATGATGGGGAGGGCGTTGCCGGTACTTTGCGCGCTCATGGCGTCAATGAAGCGGATGAAGACGGCAAAACCCGCGGCCTTGGACGCCACGCTCAGGAACGCGGTGACAGGTGTGGGCGCGCCTTCGTACGCGTCGGGCGCCCAGAAGTGCATCGGCGCAATCGACATTTTGTAGCCAAAGCCGACGGTCACCATCATCAAGGCCATGGCGATAGCCAGCGGGTCGTTGACCTGCGCCAGACGCTGGCCGATCAGTGCGATGTCGAGCGTGCCTGCCATACCGTAAAGCAGGCTGATGCCGTAGATCATCACGCCCGAGCTCACGGCCCCAAACAGCATGTATTTCAGGGCGCCTTCGGTGCCCTTGCGGTCGCGGCGCTTAAAGGCAACGAGGATGAACGAGGCCAGTGACATGAACTCGATGCTGAGATAGATCATCAGCAGGTTCGTCGCGCTGGCCAAGAGCATCATGCCGAGCACGCTGCCCAAAAGTAGCGTCAGCATCTCGCCCAGACTGCGGCGGGGCGTGCCTTTGTCGAGATGGATCATCCCCAGCGTGATAAGCCCGCTGGCCAGCACAAACACCTTGAAGAAGTTCGCGAAGCCGTCAAAAACCAGCATATGGCTGTCGGGTTGAAGAGAGATGTGGCCCTCGAGATTCGAATACTGCGCGAGGTTGCCCCAGGCCGGGTAGAAGAACAACGCCTCGCCGCCCCACTTGCCCAAAATCATCAAGGCGGGCGCTGCAAGGGCCACGAGCGCCACCAGCATCAGGTTGCGTGGGCTGCGCAGCTTGTCGCTGACGTCAACCAGCAGCACCAGCAGCATCGCCACGCAGATCACGAGTTCCGGCGCGAAATACGACAGCGTGTCGTTGCCAATGATGCCGGCAAGGGCACGGTAGCTCTCCTGCGGCAGGCCCACGACGCCTTGCAGTGCATTGGTTGCGGTTTCAGCGGCTTCCAGCAGCATATTAATCCTGAGTGTTGGAGCGTTTGAGCGATGGAGTGTTGGCTATCTCTCCACCTCTCTATCTCTCCAATGCTCTATTTTCCTTCCACGTACACCGGCGTCAGGTTCGTGTCGACGGCGATAGCGCCGCCACGAGCCTGGCGCTCCTTTTCGGCGCGTTCTTCTTCAACCAGCCGCGCGTATTCAGGCACGTGGCGGATCATGTTGTTCTGGATCACGCGCATAGGCTCGTCGACGTACTTAAGCGCGATGCCCGGCAGGATACCGAGCAGCACACAGAAGAACGCCAGCGGGATCAAGGTCGCCCACTCGGTGCCACTAAGGTCCTTGAATTCCTTGTAGTGCGGGTCCTTCATCTTGCCGTAGAACACGCGCTGGTAGCCCCACAGGTGATATGCAGCAGTCAGCACGATGCCGACGGTCGAAACCACGGTCCAGAAGCGCACGCTGGTGAACACCAGCCACCAGTCGCCGTTGGCCGCCTCGCCCACGCGCGTATTGAAGGCGCCGAAGAACACCAGCATCTCCGAGATGAACCCGTTGAGGCCGGGCAGGCCCAGGCTTGCGAAGAACGCCACGAGCGCCATGCCCGCGTACTTGGGCATCTGCACCGCCATGCCGCCGAAACGGTTAAGGTCGCGATGATGGGCGCGGTCGTAAATGATGCCGACGACGGCGAACATCATAGGCGAGCTGATGCCGTGGTTGATCATCTGTAACACAGCGCCATCGAGCGCGATCTTGGTCATGGCGGCAAAGCCCAGCAGCAAATAGCCCATGTGGCTGACTGACGAATAGGCGACGACGCGTTTGAAGTCTGTCTGTCCGAGCGCGCAGTAAGCGCCATAGACGATGTTGATCGCGCCCAATATCGCGATGTACGTCGCCAGATCGTAGGCCTGTTGCGGCATGAAGCCGTAACTGAACCTCAATAAGCCGTAGCCGCCCATTTTCAACAATATGCCCGCCAGCAGCATTGAAATGGGCGTAGGCGCCTCAACGTGGGCGTCCGGCAACCATGTGTGGAACGGCCAGACGGGCACCTTCACCGCGAATGCCACGTACAAGCCGACGAAACACAACATGCCCGCGGTGGTAGCTGTCGAGAAATGTTTGGGTAATAGTTCGGTCAGCGCCACGACGTTGAACGTGCCGCCCTGGCCCTTGTCAGTCGCCAGGTAGTAGTAGAGCAGCGCGATGAACATCAGCAGCGAGCCGGCTAGTGTGTAGATGAAGAATTTAATCGCCGCGTAGATGCGGCGCGGGCCGCCCCACACGCCGACGAGGAAATACATGGGCAGCAGCACAACTTCCCAGAACACATAGAAGAGGAAGTAGTCCATCGACGAAAACACGCCGATCAGGCCCGCTTCCAGCACCAAGTAGAGGATAAAAAACGCGCGCATGCCCTTGTACTTGGGCTGGTGCGTGTTGTGGTCGAGCGACTTGTCCATGTTCCAGGCTGCACCAAGGCAGACCAGGCACAAGAACGTCGTCAGCAGGATCATGGTGATGGCGAGGCCATCGACGGCGAGGAAGTAATTGACGTTGAAGCTCGGAATCCAGGGCACGAACTCGACGAAGCGAAGCTGATGGGCGAAATCGGACTGCTCAACGGACTTCATGATCTTGACGTCGCGTTCCAGGCCCTGCGTGTAGGTGCTGAAACCCGTTTCCGGGTCGGTCTTGAGCTGCTGAAGCAATGTGCCGATCTTGCCGTTTTCGTTGCACTCCTGCGCGAGGCTGGTGCGTGAGCCAGGATGGCCCACGGGCAGAATCAAGCCCAGCGACAGCATGAAGGTGACGAGCGTGCCCGTCAGAGTGATCATCTTGACCTGCTTGATGTCGCGCACGAACAGCAAGATGAGCGCGAAAACCAGCGGGGTGAATATGGTGAATGTTAATAGCATGGTTTTTGTCCGACATCCGGCGAGGTATCAGGTATTGGGCTTCTGGTATCAGGTCTTTTACCGACCTGCCCCAAAGCCCTCCTGGCCCAGCCTTCCTGGCATCCGACTCAAAACACCTGATACCCAAAACCTGATACCCGATACCTAACTCAGTAACGCCAGCGCAATGAACAGCAGAACTATCGCCGCAATCAACATGAACACGTAATCACTGATCTTGCCGGTGGGCGCCTTGCTTGCCGCGTGGCCGGCGTAACCCGTGGCGTTGCTGACGCCGCGCACCGTGCCGTCAACGCCCCAGAAATCGATCTTGGCGACAGCAAAGCCCTTCCAGACCTGGAGCCGGCCCATCACGTTGACCAGGCCGTCCACGACCGTTTTGTCGAACCAGGCGCAACCCTTCATTATGTAGACCTGCGCCTTCACGACAGTGCCGTAGTAGAGCGCGTCCATCATGTAAGCGCGCTTGAGGAAGGTCTTAACCGCGTGCTTGAAGCCGACGTGGCCAATCCACTCCTTCATGTAGAAGGGACCCCACGGCGAGAAGAAGAACATCGACAGCGCCAAGCCGATGAGGAAGGCGATCATCGAGCCTGCAAACACGGTTAAATGCGCCTTGTGGTGCTTCTCGTGCCATTCATGGGTTACAACATCGTGGGCATGGGCATGTTCGCCGCTGTGGGTATCGTGGTCGCCATGTCCTGCACCGACCGACGCATGCGCGTCCGTTGCAGCGTGGGCATCGGCACCGTGCCCTGCGTTTGCCGGGTGCTCAGCCGCATGGGGCGCGGGATGTTCCTCGTGGTGCTGGATCGTCGTCGCCCCGGCGCTTACGTAGGCGGACTGCTCAAAGCGACGTGTGGCATGGCCCTTGTTTTCTATTGCGTCCTTCTTGGCCAGCAGCACTTCGCCCGCGCGAATGCGATTGGGAGGATAGGCTGGGTCCAATGGCAAACCAGACTTCGCGCGCCATTCGTTATAGCGCGCACCCCACATGACGCTTGGTAGGGCCGACTCGGAATCGGCAAACAGTCCGTGGCCATCCTCGCCCAGATAGAGGTATTCGACCTTCTTTGCGTCAAAACGCGCGTCGTCGAGCAGGAAGTCTTTGCTGTAACAGGTGCGCGGCTTCTGAATCAAATAATAGAACCAACTTTGGCCATCGGCGTTTGGACGCCCCTGCGGGAGGTGGCTTCCCAGTTTCCCCAGCCAGCCCGCATCCAGACCATCGCGCAAAATGGTCTTTTCCTCAATTTCGCTCAGTTTTTGACCTTTTGCGGCCGCGATCTGGCGCGCCTTATTAAGGACCGCCGTCACCTTGTCGGGACTATTGGAATAGTAATTCAACAAGCCGGCACGCAGCGCTTCAATTTCCTCGTCTGAATATGCGAGCTTGCCTTCCTTGTCGGCTTCACGGGCCGTCTTGCGAATCTCTTCCAACTCGGCAAACACGGTCGTTTTCACGAACTTTGGAACGGTGTGGTCCTCGTGGTCCGCCTGGCGTACTTCGACACGGTGGCCGTCGGCGTCGATGTTGGCGACTTGTTCGCCCGACGGGCCCGCGTTCGTCGTCATGGGCGCCTGGCCAAGATAGCCGCCAACCACGTGCAGGACAAACCAGACCGGCAGGCCGATCAGCGCCGTCCACGCCGCCATGTTCCACATCTTCGACTTCACGGCGTTGTTCCAGCGCCTGAAGATGTACAACCCGGCCATCAGGCCAAGCACGATGGTAAAGAACGCAAGCAGCCCGAACTCAACCACGTTGGTGAAGTTCAGGTTGACGGCGACGTCACCCTTGCTCATCAGCGGCCAGCCGACCACGGTCGCAAAACCCGCAATCACGATCAGCGGCAGCACCACGTTCCAGGGTGATTCCTTGGCGTGTTCGTAAATCCACTTGTCGCGCGGCTTGCCGTGGAAGGTCATCCACACCAGGCGGAACATATAGAATGTCGTCAAGCCCGCGCCCAGCGCGCCGAAGATATACGGCATCAGCATCACGCCGCCGGCCTCCAAGCCAAAGATGTTGGCCTGCGTCAGCACCGCTTCCTTTGAATAGAAGCCGCTGAACAAGAATGGCGCGCCGGTAATGGCGAGGTTGCCTATCCAGAATGTCGCCGCGGTAATGGGCATCTTCTTCCACAGGCCGCCCATGCGCGTCATCTCTTGCTCGTGATGGCAGCCGAGAATCACGCTGCCCGAACCCAGGAACATCAGCGCCTTGAAGAAGGCGTGTGTCAGCATGTGGAAGACCGCAGGCACCCACGCGCCGCAACCAATGCCCAGGAACATGTAGCCAAGCTGGCTGATGGTCGAATACGCCAGCACCTTCTTGATGTCGGTCTGGACGAGGCCGATGGTGCCCGCAAAGAGCGCGGTAAAACCGCCGGTAAACGCAATTACCGTCAAGGCGTCGGGAGTAAAGATCGGAAACAGGCGGGCGGTGAGGTAAACGCCGGCGCTCACCATGCACGCGGCGTGAATCATCGCCGAAACGGGCGTGGGACCCTCCATCGCGTCAGGCAGCCAGACGTGGAGCGGGAATTGCGCCGATTTGCCCACGGGGCCGATGAATAGCAGCACGCCGATGATCGTCATGGCTGTGCCGCCAAGCAGCGCGGCCTGGCTGCCCATGATCGCAAAGAAGCTGCCGGGGCCGCCGTAGGTGGTTAAACCCCATTGCATCGCCCCGTCCATCGCGCCCTCTTGCCAGCCCTTGAACAACGTCTGGTATTCGGTGGGGCCGGTGAACAACAGCGTCTTGGCGTTGAAGAATATGATCATCATGCCGACGAACATGAACACGTCGCCGATGCGCGTGGTGATAAAAGCCTTGACGCTTGCGGCCTGCGCGCTGGGTTTTTCGAAGTAATGCCCAATGAGCAGGTAGCTGCACAGGCCCATGATTTCCCAGCACACGAACAGCCACAGAAAATTGTTGGAAATCACCAGGCCGATCATGCCCGCCGTGAACAGGTTGATGGTTGCAAAGAAACGCCCGTAGCGCACCTCACCCTGCATGTAGCCCGTGCTGAACAGGTGAATCAAAAAGCTCAGCAGCGTCACCATAAACAGCATGATCGCCGTGAAGTTGTCGATGTAGACACCGATCGTGAATGCGTTGGCCAGCGCGTCCACGGTATTGACGTTCATGTACTGCGCGTTTTTCGGGTCCATCGCCCAGTTCGCCATCACGGCGCGGGCAACTTTGGCATCGGCGGTAAGCCGCGATTCATCAAGCTTGCGGACAGTCAGCGTGCTGTCGCCGTCCGGGTTCATCTTGGGGCTGAACCAGTCGTCGAACTGCGCGTTGTACTCCGATCGCTTCTTGCCGTCTGAATCGTCGAGGTAATCCAGCACGCGCTTACGGAAGAAGTTCATCGGCTCGCGTTCATACGTGCGGGCCTGCTCCTCCGTCATCGCAAACATCGGAATCAGACTTGCCAGGTAGCTGTCGCCCGCGATCTTCGCCGCCGGGAAGGGCTTGTCGACCTCGCGCCTGATCTCGGGCGTTGCCTTGGCGGCGTCTTCAACCACCTCAAGCTGCTTCGTCACCTTGCCCTGGTCGTCAATGTAGCCCGCCGCAATCAGGGCTTCGCCCAAATGCAGCCGGGCGAGGTTGGTCTCGGTGTGGGCGACTTCGTGGCCGTCGCCGCGAATATCCATCCAGTTCACGCGCCATTCGACGGCGTAGTTGGGATCGAAGCGGGTTAAATGAATAGCGCAGATGCCGATGGCGCACAGGAAGGCTAGGCCCATCGCGCCCGTGGGCAGCCAGTCGCCCTGACGCGGAAGCTTTTTACCGATAAGGACTTGGATGAAGAAACCCAACAGTGGCAGGACAAAACATGCCAGCGCCAGCGCCGTCTGAATCGGGAAGCCCACCGACTGCTCGGGATACAACGAATTAAGGGTAAACGATGCTTCGCTGACCACCCACGTCTCCCGGTGCGGCGAGTTTTGACCAACTGTTCAAAGAGGTGAGGTTTTACCGCAGCGGGTCTAGGGGTCAACGGGATTCTTGCACGCCACAGCTACCCAACGCGGCGGTGGAAAGATCGAAGCCCGTGACAACCACTTTTTGCTGGACAATAATACTTGAAACTTCGACTTCTAGTTCTATGGGCGAGACTGCCCTTTGGTAATCAAGATTCCGCAGTGATAGAATTTGTCTCTTTGCATCGATCTGTTGTTCATTCTTTGCAGTCTGTGCATTTCGCTGGCGGGGCGAAAATGACGGGCGAACGCAAACCTTCGGGTGAGCCGGGCGGCATCGTCGCCGTTGACGGTCGATGGGCGCCTCGGCGTATCAACGTCATCATCGTCGCAGCTTACTTCGCCTTTGCGATTCTTTGGGTCGTCGTGGCCGAGCACGGCTCGCGCCTTGCGGCGGCGCAGGATCCGGCCAGCGTACTGGCGCATTTCAGACATGTCCGTGAATGGCTCTTCGTCGCTTTCACGGGCTTGGTGCTGCTGCTGTTGCTGCGCACCCGGGCGCGGGCCGAGCAGCATGCCGCCCATGCCCGGCTTAAGGACGAAACCCGCATCCGCAGCATCCTTGAAAGCAGCATGCTTGGCGTTGCCATCTGGGACAGCGACTTGCGGCTGGTCGAAGCCAACGACGCATTTTTGCGCATGACGGGCTACTCGCGCGCCGACATGGGCGGGCTGACCGCAGGCAAACTTGGCGGCAACAGCCTTGCCCACTTGAAAAACGCCGCAACATACACTTCGTTTGAAGCCGACCTGGTGCGCAAGGACGGCAAACGCGTGCCGGCGCTGATTGGCGGCAGGTTCCTGGGCGGCGACCTCGGCGAAGGCGTCACATTCGTGCTGGACCTGACTGAGAGCCGACGCACGCAGGATTCCCTTGAGCGTGCGCGGACGCAGGTCGATGCATTGCTGGAAAACGCTCCGATTATCCTCTGGTCGGTCGACAACTCCGGCATCTTTACCTACTCGAGCGGCAAGGGCCTGAAATCGCTGGGGCTGGGCCCCGGGCAGGTCATCGGCAAGTCGGTCTTCGACATCTTCAAGGTTCAGGACGGCGCGCTTTCGGCAATCAGGCGGGTGCTGGGCGGCGCAGGCCCGCAACAAGTAGTGACGCGCAACGGCGATGCCTGGCACCAGAACCAGATGCTGCCTTTGATGGACGCAGACGGGAAAATCGCCGGGATCATCGGCGTGTCCCTCGACATCGACGATCTAAAGAAAGCCGAGGCCGAACTGCTGCGCTCGCGGCGCCTGCTGCTGGACGCCCAGCGCATCGGCCGCGTCGGGAGCTGGGAATTCGACTACGCGACGCAGGCCGCAAGCTGGACGGACGAGATGTACCGTATCTTCGGCGTCGATCGCTCCACTTTTACGCCCTCGCGCGAGACAGTAAGCGCCATGATGCCCGTTGAGGACGCCATAGCGATGGGATCTACCTCCGCCAACGCCCGCGCCCGCGGCGAACCCTGGAGCATGGAGCACCGCATCGTGCGGCCCAGCGGCGAAATCCGCCACGTGGTCGAAAACGCCGAGTATGTGCTGGACGACGGCGGCCGCGTGGTGCGCTCGATCGGCACCTGCCGCGACATCACCGAGCAGCGCGAGCTTGAAGAACAGGTGCGCCAGGCCAGCAAGATGGAGGCCGTGGGCCGCCTGGCGGGCGGCATCGCCCACGACTTCAACAACCTGCTGACGGCTATCATGGGCCACACCGAGATGCTGCAACTACGCCTGGGTTCCGACACGCGCGCTGCGGCGGACATCGAAAAAGTCATGAAAGCCGCGGGCCGCGCGGCGGAAATGACGCGCCAGTTGCTCGCGCTGGGCCGCCGACAGGTGCTGCAGCCGCGCGTGTTTGACCTCAACGCCGTGGTCAATGACACCGACGCCATGCTGCGACGCCTGATCGGCGAGCACATCAAGATCCACCTGCACCTCGCCAAGGACCTTGGCCGAGTGCGCGCCGACCCAGGCCAGATGGGCCAGGTGTTGATGAACCTGACGCTCAATGCGCGCGACGCCATGCCCAAGGGCGGCGCAATCACCATTGAGACGGCCAACGTCCACCTCGATGACGAATATGCCCGCATGCACGCCGGCGTGACGCCGGGCCCCCACGTCATGGTCTCCGTGACCGACACCGGCACGGGCATGGACGCCGCCACGCAGGCGCGCATCTTCGAGCCCTTCTTCACCACGAAGGACCCCGGCAAGGGCACAGGGCTTGGACTATCCATCGTCCACGGCATCATCACTCAAAGCGGCGGACACCTTTATGTCTACAGCCGCCTTGGTCACGGGACGGTGTTCAAGGTATTTCTGCCTCGCGTCGATGCCGAGGCCGAAGCGCCAGTCGAGGAACTGCCCGCAGCACCCTCGCGCGGCGGCGAGACAATCCTGCTGGTCGAAGATGACGAGGACGTGCGCGAGATGTTGCTGGAATTCCTGGACGACCAGGGCTACACGCTGATTGCCGCCGGGCAGGGTTCGGCGGCGCTGCGCCAGGCCGACGAACACCTGGGCAAAATCCAGTTGATGATCACCGACGTGATCATGCCCGGCATGAGCGGCACGGAGCTGGCGGAAGAAATTGCGAAGGCACGGCCGGAAATGAAGATGCTGTTCATTTCGGGCTATTCGTTCAACGCCATTACGTCGCGCGGGCTGAGCGCCGACAACCTGAACCTGCTGGAGAAGCCCTTCAGCCTTGACGCGCTGGCCCGCAAAGTCCGCGAAGTGCTCGACGGGTAATCGCGTAGCTAGGGCTTCCTCGCCTTAGCACCCCAATCGCCGATAACTTGATGTCCTTTCGTGGCTTGGATTTCCTAAGCCACGCCCTGGCACTCCGACTTGGGTTGCGTTTGCAGTTAGCGCCAAAGGCGCGTCAGAATTGAGCCCATGGCGTAAGCCCTTGTCTTTACACACAAGTGAGGGGCGGGATTTGCCGACTCATGGATACCTCAAGGAGGATATCCGTGTTCGAGCAGCTTTCGCCCACAGCGTGGGCGCGCGCACAATTTGGCGGTGCCAACCTTG
>JADLAK010000053.1 GCA_020848275.1 Planctomycetota bacterium | reverse complement strand
GGGGACGACAAAGTTGCCGCCGAAGAGCGCGCCGCCGGTTGCGTGCGCGTCTTTGCCCACCGCCTCAACCTCAGCAAACGCCGTCAGCAGGCTCTGCGTAAACCGCATGTTCTTCACAGCCTTGGTGACCTTGCCGTTCTCAATCATGAACGTGCCCGAGCGTGTCATGCCCGTCAGCGACAGATCCATCGGATCCACCACGTTCGTATAATGAAACTTCGTGATCAGCAGGCCGCGCGGCGTCGAGGCGATCATCTGCTCAATCGTCTGGTCGCCCATCGCCACCACGATGCTCGAGGGCCCCGGGCCGCCGCTGTCCGGCTGCATGTTCGCGTGGCCCGTGTTCTCGGCCTTGCACAGCTTGGCGCTGCGCCGGTCGTGGCAAACGCCCTTGATCACGCCCTTGTCGACCAGCGTCACGCGCTGCGTCGCAAAACCCTCCATATCAAAGGGCACGCCGCCGAGGTCAGGGTGGTACGGGTCTTCCGTGATCGTCAGCTTGTCGCTCAGCAGCTTCTGGCCAAGCTTGCCGTGATGGAAGCTGCGGTTTTCGGCAAACGCGAGCCCGTTGCCCGCCAGCCAGCCATAGAACAGCATGAGTTCCGCTACCGCCGCAGGTTCGAGGATCACTGTGTACTCGCCGGGCTCGGCGACGATCTGCTCGGCGCCTTTGAGCGCCTTATCCATCGCCCTTGCGGCGGCCTTGGCCGGGTCGAGCTTGTTGATGTCGAGCGCGAAGCCCTCGGCCCAACCCTCGATCTCGCCCGCCTTCACAAATGCGCTGATGCTGAACTCGGCCTTGGTCGCGGGCCGATACGTGAACACGCCCTTGTTGTTCGAATAAGCGATAGCCGCCTGGTCGGCGTCGAAAATGCCCGCGCCCTCAACGCCCGCCTTGTCGTAGGTTTTAAGCGCGGCGCCAATCGCTTCCGCGCGCGCCGCGGGCGTCGACTTCACCGTCGAATCGAACGAAGACTTCACTTCTTCGTACTTCGGCTGCTTGTCATTCAAGGGCTGGATGCTCGCGTCCTCCGTCCCGACGCGCGCAACCGCCAGCGCATTGGAAACGCAACGTTTGATGCTCGCGTCGTCGAACTGGTTGACGCGCGCGGTGCCCTGCCGTTTGCCGTTGATGACGCGCAGGCAGAGGTTCTGGTTGAGCAGGCCGACGTTCTGGGTGATCGCGTTGTTGGAAAAACGCGTGGAATTCGTAGCGGTCGAGAACAGGATCGCCTCAACCTGCTCGGCGTCGGTCTGTTTGAGAACCTTCGAGGTCAGTTCCTGCGCTTGTTCGCGGGTAAGCATGGGCGTCTCCGGTTGGGCCGGCGATTCTAGTTACGGCCGCAAGAACACCCAAACGGCATTTGTCCACGAATCCACACGAATCGACCCGAATGCCATGCGGTATTCGTGCTAATTCGTGTTATTCGTGGCTCAAGGGTTGTTGCAGTTTTGCGGCCAAAAATGCCGGTTTCAAGTAAACCAAAGTGCGACTTGACCGGTAATACAGGTAGGCGATGGCGGGTCGTGCATGGCAGGCGGGAAAACAGCCGCAACTCTGGACAGCAGACACGCACATATTGCAGTGTCTGTCGTCATGACCGAAGCCGACGAAATGGCGCTTATATTGGCGGCCCGCAAGGGCGACGCGCAGGCTTACGGCATGCTTGTCGAGTTGCACCAGGACCGCGTGTTTGCCGTGATCGTCAACCACGTGCGCGACGAGCACAAAGCCCGCGACATCGCCCAGGACGTCTTCATCCAGGCGTACCGCGCGATTCACACCTACGAAGACCGCGCGAAATTCAGCACCTGGCTTTACCGCATCGCGCTCAACCTCGTCACGAGCCAGCACCGCCACGACTTCGCGCTAAAGCGCGGCGGCGCGAGCGCCAAGGCGAGCCTCGACGTCGAGGGCATGCCTGAGCCTAACGCCGACGTCCGCGGCCCGGACGACCAGGTTGCGGCGGGCGAAATCGGCGTGATCGTGCGTGGCGCGATCGACGAACTGGACGAGGAATACAAGACGGTGATTGTGCTGCGCGACCTGCAGGGCTTGAGCTACGAGGAAATCGCGGAGCTGTTGAACATCGCCCCGGGCACGGTGCGCTCGCGTCTGCATCGCGGGCGCGAGAAGCTCAAGGAAAAGCTGCAACACTTGGAAGACCGTTAGCCGGCCTTCTTCAGACGGCGCGCTGCGTGATTAATCGGCGGCTTGCTGTAATAAAGGTCCAAACGCCGGAGTGTCTCAGCGTCAGGCTTCGGACCGGTCTCAAACGGAACACCGTTGATTACACCACGGCAGTAACGTTGCACCAACTTTCCCGTGCCGGGTTTCTTCGGGTCCCAAATGACGCCCCAAGCTTCGCCGCGGGGGTTTAGCTTTCTCTTTTTCTTCACGTCCGACCCCTACTTTTGTTCCACAATCACCGAGAACGTATCCAGCAGCACGCCTTCGACGTCCACTTGCACATCATACAAGCCCGCCGCCGGGAAGGTCAGATCGGATAACGGAAAGTGGCCGTCTGTTGTCCCACTATTGTCAGGAGGCGACAGGTCGGTCACGTGTGTCGCAAGCATTAGGTCGGTACCGGCCTCGAACAACGAGACACGAGCCGCCAGAACTTGTCCCGGTCGTACGCTTCCCAGTTTCAGATAAACCATCAAGCGCTCGACATAGTGTGGGAAGGTTCGCGCGCGAAGGACATGGGAAACGCGCCACAGCGTCCAATAGCGTCCGTTGAATCTTAGACTTCGACAGATTAAGGCCGCGATCAACCGCGGTGGCACCACCAGGGTTTTCGCGGCCATGGGTTGTCCTTCAAACTACCCCTTCATCGCCGCGGCGCCGCCGACGATTTCGGCGATTTCCTGCGTGATGGCGGCCTGGCGCGCGCGGTTGAGATTGCGCGTGAGGTACTTGATCATGTCCTCGGCATTATCCGTCGCTGATTTCATCGCCGTGCGCCGCGCGACTTGCTCGCCGGCCACGTTCATCGCGATGCACGTATACACCGTCTGCACGACGTACTTCGGCAGCAGGTCCTCAAGGATTTCTTTGGCGCTGGGGCTGAAGATGAATTCCGCCGTCTTATATTTCGCGGCGCCCTTGCCGGCTTGCGCCGCCGCAGCGCCGGCGTCAACCGGCAGCAGCTTCAGCACGCTCGGCGGCTGGCTGCCCATGCTCTTCCAATGGCTGTAGACGATGTAAATTTCGTCGAACGCGCCCTTGAGGTATTCCTCGATCAGCGGATCGACCAGCCGGCGCGCATCGGCGAACGTCGGCTTGTCGGTCATGTCGGTGATCGCGCGCGTAATTTCGTACTTCTGAAAGCGCAGCGCCGCGATGCCCTTCTTGCCGCAAACGTCGAGACGAACTTCGCGGCCCAACTCGCGTTGTTCGGCAATCGTCTTCTTCGCGAGCTTAATCAGGTTGGCATTGAAGCCGCCGCAAAGGCCGCGGTTGGCGGTCAGCAACTGGACCAGGACCTTCTTGACGGGCTCGCGGGTCTGCAGCAGCGGCAGGTCGAGTTTCACCCCGCCGGAAATTGCCGCGGCCAGCACTTCGCGCAGCTTCTGCACGTAGGGACCGGCTGCGGAAACGCGCTCCTGCGCGCGTTTCATTTTGCTCGTCGCCACCAGCTCCATCGTCTTGGTGATCTTGCGTGTGGATTTGACGGAGCGAATGCGGCCGCGAAGTTCTTTGGTTTTAGCCATGGGAAGACAGGTTCAGGTCAAGGTTCAGGTTCAGAAAGAAATCCGCCGCGCGTCATCTGAACCTGAACCTGCACCTGACGCTCGGGCCGGGAGTCTCTTTACCCGAGGGCATCCGGTCAAGTAGTTTCAGCGCATGCCCGCGAGTTCTCCATTTGCCGTCGTCGGCCACGCTGCCGTCCGAAACTGGCTCAGCCATGCCATCGCGTCCGGGCGGCTCGCCGGCAGCTACCTCTTCCTGGGCCCACCGGGCGTCGGCAAACGCAAACTCGCAGTCGAATTCGCCGCCGCACTGCGATGCAAGTCTCCCCTGCACGGGTGGGCCTGTGGCGGCTGCAACGAATGCACACGCGTCGCGGCGGGCGTGCATCCCAACGTGAGGCAATTCGCCAAGCCCGAAGACGCGCGCGACCTGCCGGTCGAGCTGGTGCGCGACATCTGCGAGCAGGCCTCGCTGACTCGGCTTGAGCCCGGCCAGCGCGTGTTCATCATCGACGACGCTGACCGCTTCAACGAAAGTTCGGCTAACGCATTCTTGAAAACGCTTGAGGAGCCGCCGCCGCAACTCACGTTCGTGCTGCTGGCGGGCAACGCGGCGCAGATGCTGCCGACGATCATTTCGCGCTGCCAGACGGTGCGCTTTTCGCCGCTGAGCGCCGCAGAACTCAATCAGATCACGCGCGACTGGCCGGCACTGGCGGAAGTCGACGGGCGCGAGTTGCTGCTGCGTGCGGCGCAGGGCAGCGCGGGCAAACTCGAGCGCCTTCTGGATTCCGGCGCGCTTGAACTGGCGCAGAATTTCATCGGCAGCCTGAAGGCCGACCCGTTCAAGGCCTCGGAGCAGCTCGCCTCGGCGCTGGCCAAAGGCCTGCCTGCGGATGCTGCGGCGGAACTCAGCCGCGAACGCCTGCGCGACGTGCTGGGCATCGTGGCGGGTTTGATGCGCGACCAGTTGACGGCGGGTAGAGATTTCGCGGGCACCGCGCCGCTGCTGGAAAAACCCTCGCGCGAGCCCGCAGGAGTGGACGTCTTGATGAATTCGCTGCATCGCATCGAAGACCTGCGCGAACGCGTCGACGGCAACGCGAACTTGAAGCTGGTCTGCGACGCGCTGGCGCTGGCCCTACCGGGCTAACGCGCCATCGAAACGCCGAACCACTGGCTGAGCGTTTCATTGTAAAGCAGAACGTTGTGGGCGGTATGCGCGATCAGCAGCGGCCAAATGCGCCGCGTGAGTATGTACACGGCGCCATAGCCCAACCCGAAGATCAGCGCGCCAAGGCCGCCGACCCAGCCCTGATAAAGGTGATAGCTCGCGAATAGGACCGCCGCGATGAAGTACGCGGCCAGCGGCGACTTCGTCAACTGGCCGAAGCGGCGCATGAGATACGCGCGCATGCCGAGTTCTTCGCTGAGAGAATTCGAAAGATACATGACGAACAGAAGCAGGTTTTCGGCAAGGCCCAGAGGCATGGGCGGCACGTAAGACGACTGCAGCCATCCGTAACGCTGCAGCATCCCGATCTCCGCCGCGTAGATAACAACGCACAGGACGATGCCGACCGGGATGTCGACGATCAGCCGTGGCCGCGAGATGCCAAACGCCTTGAACCCCTCGCCGCTGCGGTAAATGACGTACAACAGCATCATCCATACAGGAACAGTCGTTGCCAGATGGACGGTTGCGTCATAAGAAAAGCTTTGGACGTGGTCCACGCCGTCATACCCGATCCACGAGGCAAGCCCCGTGGCCAGCGGCGCGCCCCAGACCAGCGACAGTACCGCGATGGTTTCAAACCAGAGCCGGCCTTTGCCCGCCTGCGCTACAGTTTTTTCGACTTCCGCGCGTTCAACTTCGGTCGGGTTGGGCAGGGCATCCGGCGGGTCGGCGAAATCCGGCGGTCGAACGTCCGGCGGGGCAGGGTCGCCATCCGCCGCCGGCAGAAAGGTACCGTCGAAGAAGTTTCGACCGTCCGATGTCCAGCTTCGCCAAAGGCCGACTTTTTCGCCGTTGTCAAACGCGCCTTCTTCAGCTTTGACTCCGTTGGCGTACCAGCGCACATAAGGACCGTGATTGACTTCCTTCCCGTCGGACAAAACGCGGACGGATCGCTCGGCCTCGAGTTCGCCGCTCTCGTAGTAGTCCTTGCGCTGTTGGATTTGCCCATCGTCGGCCATCAATTCCAAAGCCTATCGCCCACGGCGGTCCTAACAAGCTATTCGCGGCGATGCACGGCCTCTATAACATCCGCCCATGGTCAAGATCGGGCGGGCGCTGAGAGTTTGCCTGCTTGCGGCGCTGTTGATCGCGCCGCTGGCGGTGCGGACTCACGCCCAGGCCGCGCCCGCGGCGCGCACTCCCGCGCCCGCCGCAAAGCCCGCTAAAGCCGACGAAAAGCCGGGCGCAGGCCCCGTTGCCGAGCCGGCCGCCAAACCGGCGCCGAAGGGGCGGCTCGAAGTCACCTACATGGTCGAGGACGAGCGCGAGACCTTCCTCGAAACCTGGCAGGAAACCACCGCCGAGGGCAAACCCGGGCCCTACGTGGTGGCGCTGCCCTTTCCCGTGCGGCTGGATTACCGCGATACCGGCAAAGCGGCAGACGCACGCGACCCCGACATCGTCAAGCGCGTCGAACTTCTTGCCGACCGCGCGCTGTTGTGGTTCAAGCCCGAAGAGGGCAAGGAGCCGTCTTCCGACCCACTTGCGGGCCTTGCGGAAGGCGCGAGCAATATCCAGATCTACGGCGAAGGCAACATCTGGATGCGCTATTCGGCGGGCAGCGAATACGTCGTGATCCGTGCCGACCGCGTGTTTTTGGATTTCGCGCGCGGCAAGTTCTCGAAGTTCAATTTCACGGGCAAGCTCGACAACGTCCGCGCCCACAGCTCGGCGGGCGAGGGCGAAGGCGCGAGCGCGGCCCCCGTACCCCTGCGCTACGGCGCGGGAGTGGGCAACGCCGTTGAAGAAGCGCGCAACGACCCCGTAGAGGGCCGTGTGGGCGCAGCGCCCAACGACGACGCAATCCCCGAGAAAACCGGCAAGCCGAAATCGCTGCCGCAGGAGCGCGGCTCGCGCTTTTTTGTGCGCGCGGGCGCGCTGCGCATCCTGAGTTTCGACGACACGCGCCAGGAAATATTGCTCGAGGACGGCAGCGTGTCCTCAAGTTCGCTCGCGGTCGCATCGTATTCGCTGGCCGCGCAGCGCCTGCGCATTGTGCTGCGCAAGGAACGCAGCACGATTTACGCCACGCGGCCGTCGGTGCGCATCCTCGACTTCCCGCTGCTGACTGTGCCGGTCGAGGAATACAAATACGACATTGACACGATTTTCCCGCTGCGCCAGCTCGACATCACCCACAGCTCGCGCTTTGGCTTTGCGCTGCGCAGTTACATTGACGCCATTGCGGCCTACGACTTTTTCGCCGACCCGGAGCCAAGTTTTCACCCGCTCGCGCTAGGGCCGCAGCTCGATTACTTCGAAAAACGCGGCGTCGGCGGCGGCGTGAACCTCGACTGGGGCAACATCCGGCCGTTTCGCGACCATGGCCGCGCGGGCCTGCGAAGTTATCTCATCAAAGACCGCGGAGACGACCGCGAACGCGCGCGCGACCTGGGCTGGTTCCCGCTCGATAAAGAATACCGAGGGCGATTCCACGCCAACCTGACCAAAAACTTCGGCGACAACTGGCAGCTTGACGGCATTTTCGGCTACTACAGCGACCGCAACTTCCGGCGCGAGTTCTACGAAGACGAGTTCTACCGCAACCTGCCGACCGATACCTTCATCCGCATGACCAAGCGCTACAACGAGTTCAACTACTACCTGAACATCGCGCCGCGCCTCAGTCCCTTTGAGAGCAAAACCGAATACCTCCCCGCGCTGGGGTTTGACGTGTCAAGAGCCGCGATCGGCGACTTCGGCCTGCAGATGTCCAGCCACGCGGAAATCGCGTACCTGCGCTTCACCCATGCTGACGGCGACCCGCGCCGACGCATCGGCGCCGCGCGCGCTGACATTTCGGCCTGGTTCAACCTGCCCATTGACGCGGGCATTGTCGCGCTCGACCCGTTTTTGGGCGTGCGCGCCACGCTTGCCCGGGATTACCTGGCCATCCCGCAGGGCGCGGAACGGCCTGAGCTTTCGCCCGACGGCACCTTCCCGGACCTCGCGCCGGGCCAGGAGCGCCGCTCGGGCATGCTTTATCGCCTCTTGCCGTTCATTGGCCTCAACGCACAGACCTTTTTCTCGGCGGTTTATCCCGACGTACGCGTGCCAATCTTGAACATCGACGGCATTCGCCACGTGATCGCACCCTACGTGCGTTACAGCAACGTGTTCTTCAACAGCCTCGACGAAATCCCGGAGCGCGCGTTCATTCCTTTCGACGCCGTCGATACGCTCGATGAATTCCACGAAGTGCGCGTTGGCATCCGCAACCGCGTCCAGACGCGCCAGGGGCAAGGCAGCGCCCGCCGCACCGTCGACTACTTCGAGATCGCCGCTGAAATCCCCGTTTGTCCGCATCCCGCACGCGACAACGACGACCGCGTTTTCGGCCTGCTCGAAACCAGCGCGGTCTGGCGTCCCGCGCCGGGCTTCACGATTTCCGGCGGCGGGTTTTACGACTTCTACGACGGCGAATTTTCGCGCGTGTGGACGACTTTCAGCATGGACGTGCTCGACGTCGCGACGGGCTCGCTCTATTACCGTCGCCTGCGCAACATCCACGAGGTGGTGGGCGTCAACGTCGGCCTGACGCTGTCGGACGTGTACGGCGTGCGGCTGTTGCAGGAATACGACCTGAACACGGGCAAGATGCGCGACACGCGTTTTGAACTCAATCGCCGCGTGCTTGAACTGTTCACGCTGGGCTTTGTATTCGTGCGCGACGCCGTCGACGGCAGCCTGGGATTTTATGTCAGCATCACGGCAAGCTTCGAAGCCCCCCGCGGCAGTTCGAACCTGCTTCGCTAAAGGCAACTGCTAACCACAGATGTCGCAGATTCACACAGATAACAGCTTTGTGTTTTGACATCTGCGACATCTGTGGACTGCTTTGGCAGTAGCGGTTTTTTATTCGTGCGAATTCGTGTAGATTCGTGGCTCACACTTCGGGGCATAGCATGAAGATTTCGATCATTGGTTCGGGCCACGTCGGTTTGATCTCGGGCGTTTGCTTCGCCGAAAAGGGTCACGAGGTCCTTTGCGTCGACCACGACAACGAAAAACTCGCCAAGCTGCGTAACGCCGAGGTGCCGTTCTTCGAGCCCGGCCTGCCGGAACTGCTGAAAAAGCACCACACCGCCAAACGCCTGCGCTTTTCCGACAGCACCGCCGAGGCCGTGAAATTCGGCCAGGCGATTTTCATCTGCGTCGGCACACCCAGCACCGAGCGCGGCAAAGCCGACATGACCTACGTTGAAAAGGTGGCGCGCGATATCGCCGAAACACTGACCGACTACCGCCTGATCGTCGAAAAAAGCACCGTGCCGATCATGACCGGCGAGCGCGTGAAGGCCGCGATCCAGCGCTACGTGCGCGCCGAAGTTCACTTCGACGTCGCGAGCAACCCCGAATTTTTGCGCGAAGGCAGCGCCATCGAGGACACTTTAAAACCTGATCGTATCGTCATCGGCGTCGACAGCGGCAAGGCCGAAACGCTGCTGCGCGAAGTTTACGCGGGGTACGAGTGCCCCTTTGTCGTCACCAGTATCGGCAGCGCAGAATTGATTAAACATGCGTCGAACAGTTTTCTCGCGCTGAAGATTTCGTTCATCAACTGGGTTTCGCGCCTGTGCGAACGCACCGGGGCCGACGTCAACGAAGTCGCCAAGGGCATGGGGCTGGACCACCGCATTGGCCCTCACTTCCTGCACGCGGGCATCGGTTACGGCGGCTCGTGTTTTCCCAAAGACGTCGAGGCGCTGGCGCATATCAGCGAAGACCTTGGCATCGACGCGTCGCCGATCCGCATGATCAGCACGCTGAACAAGGGCCAGGCCGACCGCTTCCACGACCGCCTCGAAAAGGAATTGTGGGTTCTTAAAGACAAGACGCTCGCGATCTGGGGCCTTGCGTTCAAACCCAACACCGACGACATCCGCGAAGCCCCCGCGCTGTCGCTTGTCCAGCGGCTGATCAAAGACGGCGCAAAGCTGCGCGTGCATGATCCTGTAGCCATGCCCGCAGTTCGGAAGCAGCACCCGGACCTCTACTACGCCAAGGACCCGCTCGACGCGACCAGCGGCGCTGATGCGCTGCTTGTATGCACAGAGTGGCCGGTTTACCGCGAAGCGGACCTCGCCAAGGTGAAGGCGAACCTGCGCGTGCCGATTATTTTCGACGGCCGCAACTGCCTCGACCGCAAGCGCGCGGGAGACCTGGGTTTGACGCTGATCGGTGTGGGCAAACCCGACGTGCGGCCCAAAAAGTAAAAAACATTTCTCGCAGAGCGCGCAAAGGTCGCAGAGGGCGACGATGACACCGACTCTCATCGGCTACATACCCAAACGCACCGAAAAACAACCATACCTGCTCGAAGCGCCGGGTGTCACCGAAATTGCCAGTGTCGCCGATTGCATTTCCGAGGCTCCTGACAACTGGATTCAGCACTGGCGCCATAACAGCTGGTGGGTGTTCTCCACAATGGCGCTCGCTTTGAGCATCATCCCCGATGCCGAGCAGGATCAATTTGACCTGTACGCCTATCGAGTGTTTCCCATCCGATTTGACGCCGGAAGGTCAGCGCCGTTCGATGTGAGAGGCGACGAGGTTGAACCACGTGACGATTCGTTTGACTGCCTTGGCATCGACGTGGTCAGTCGTGAGTTCGATGCAGAATTCAGCCACTCGCCACTCTCATGCAATTATCTGGCACGGGAAAGACCAACCAACCGGTATTGCCTTCTCGACACGCTGGAAAGTGCGCTGGATTTCGCCACTAGCCTCGCAGCAAGCAAGGCCGAGCCCGGCCCGTACTTCGTGGTCGAAGTCTGGCGTCAACGAGGGAAGAAACATTAGACGCTCTGCGTTCTCTGCGAGAGGCGCTGTTGGCCTACACGCTACTTGAAGCGAAGGCCGATGCTGAACTGCATCTGGTAGATCTGGTTGAACTCGTGGTCGACCGGCAAAAACGCCTGGAAGGTGAAGTCGAAGTACAGGCCGATCTGGTTGGTGAGTTCAAAGGGCGCCGAGCGCATGTTGAACTCGAAGCCGTTGGTAAACCCGCTGGCGTCGCGGAAGCTCACATAAGTCCAGGGCCGCCACGTCAGCACCGTCACAAAGCGCGCGCCTTCGTCGATAAAGAACCACTCAAAGCCCACGCCCACGCCCGCGCCCAACAAGAAAATGTGGTCCCAATCCGTGCGCTTGCGGTCTTTGATGAAATCGAGGCGGCCAAGCTGGTCGTCCTCGTAATCCGTGTCGTAGGCGCGAATCTTGATGCGCCGAAACGCCATCAGCGCGTCGAAGTCGTGCACGATCCACATGTAGCGCCAGCGCGCCGCGATCTCGACGCCCAGGTTGAAACTGAGCTTCTGCTGATCGTAGGCGCCTCGATAGTTGCGCGAAAACGGCAACTGGCGCAACGAGTGCGACTCGTGGCGCGGACTGTTCAGGAATCCATAGGCGAAATCTGCGCGGTGCGTGACTGTGATACGCCAGTCCGCGCTTACCCGGTAATCGACGATGCACACGCCCCCCAGCCCGAAGTAATCGGCGCTGGGAAGCAGCTTGCCCGACCACGGGTGGTCGAACCCGCGGATGTCCGTCACGTTGTAGGTGCGCGTGTGCGAAAAGAACGCGCCCTGCACGCTGAACTCGCCGATGCCCGCCTCGCGGAAGCGGTCGGTCTCGCTGCCGTGCGGGCGTTTGGGTGGGTCTAGGTTTTCGTCCACATTGCGCGCCTGGCCCAGCACGTTTTGCCGCACGTCGTCAAGAAACGGTCGGCCGCTCAGCACCGGCTCCGCCGATAGCGCCGCGCAAAAGGCCGCGGCGACAAGCGCGATCACAACAAATTTGTCGAGACGAATGGTCATGCGCCCAGGATGCCGGTCAGCGAAAGGTCGCACTCTAGGCCGCACGGCGGTCGCGTCAATGCTACCGCGCAGGCCATTGGTGAATGACGGTGTCCAACGGCGCGCCGGCAACGCGCGCGCTGGAAGCCAGCATGCCGTGCGCCCGCAGAAGATTCGTCGGCGCGCGCCGCAGCACCAGTTTCACGCGGTAACTCGGGTCATCGGGCAGCGTAAACGTGAATTCGCGCGGTTCGCCGGGCCAGAGACGAATATCCTGCGACTCGCCCGACGCACGCCAAAACGGAATCGCCCAACTGTCCTCGATCAATTTTTCGTTGTTGAGGACGGCCTCGAGCGATTGGCCCTTGAAGCGGCGGCCAATCACGATGCCGCTGTGTGCACGCGCGGCCTCGCCAACGCGGTCGTCGTCGGAAAGCAGGAACCCTGCGTCGGGCTCTGAGCCGCCGTCGACAAGGAGCATCAGGCGCTTGAGCCCATGCCCAGTCGGGATCGCGTGGCCGGCGCCGATGTTTTCTAGCTTCACGCGCAGCTTCAGGATGCCGAACGTGCGCTCGGTCTTGACGGTCATGCTTACGCCCGATTGCAGGAAGCTGCGGTCCTCGGTGCCGATGAACGAATGTTTGTGCGCCTCCTTGAGGGGGCGGTAGCGCGTGCCGCTCTTGGCGATCTCCGTGCCGTTGTTTCGGTATTCGTCCAGCGAGACATCGCCGCTGGCGGCCTCGAGGAACGTGCCGTCGCCCTGCGGCACTTTGACGAGCTCGCCGCGCCGGTATACCGGCATGTGGCAGCCCTGGCACTCCTTGTAGTCCGGCCCCGGCCGCGAATATTTCGTGCGCGACCATTCGCTGTAGGTGCCCTGGCCGACAAGCCCGCCCTCCAGCGTGTGCTCGTGGCAGCCCGCGCACAACATGCCGGTCTCGAACAGCGGGTTGTAGCACGCGCCCATATAAAGGAAGGTCACGTCCGGCAACGGGCCGAACACACGTTTGATATCACCGGGAAAGGTGTCATCGGCCGGGTTTGGCCGCAGCAGCCGGATCGAGCCCGCCATGCCCGCGCGTTGCGGCGACGTCACGGCCTCGATCTTGTGGCAGAAATCGCAGTGGTTGCCGTCAAGGTGCACGCCCGTTGCGTCGAGCAACGTCTTGCCGCCGAACTCGAATTTGTCGAGCGTCGCCGCAAGGCTCGGCGAATGGCAAGGCGTGCAGAGATCGTCGGGGCGGCCCGCGGCAATGGCTGACGGTCGCGCGTCCTTTTCAAAGGCCGCGCGCAGCCACGGATTGCGCGCCATGGTGGAGTGGCGCGACTCCTTCCATTCGGCGTAGGCGCGGTTGTGGCAGTTCGCGCATTGCAGCGCCTCGGGGGGTCCGTCCGAGGGATGCGGCGAGACGAATTCGTAATCGCGGTGGTCGGTGCGGTCGACTTCGCGCAGGGTGATTGTCGCCAGCGCCGCCATGCGCTGATCAGGCCCCGTCGCGCGAAAGGCCGTCTTTTGCTCCAGTACAACCGTTCCGTTGGCATATCCAAGCTTTCCCGCGCTGATCAGCGTCAGTTGTTCGATCTGCTCGAACGAAAGCCTGAAGAACCCGCGCGCGTCGGTGGTAGTTTCGATTTCGCCCGCCGCGCGGCGCTTCACGGCCGCGCCCTCAACGCCACGGCCCTGTTCATCGACCACGCGGCCCCACAGCGTGAACGGACGCCCCGGCGCGGCCTTGAGCGCGTCGACCCAGGTCTGGACGCGCCCCTCCAGCGGCTGCGTGGCCTCGATGCCGCCGCGCCCGACCAGCACGCCGTCTCCTTCCTCGATGGCGGCTTCGCCAAAGGGCATGGTGTCGTGGTAGTAGCGAGCGTGAAAACGGCGGCGGTCGGGGCTGAACTCGAAGAACGCGCCGCCGCCGTTGCTGACTTGACGCGTCAAGTCAAGACACGACCAGATGCCGAACCAGGTGCCGTCGGCGCGCCGCCGGCCTTCGCCGACAGCCATCCATGCTCCGCCGATGTCGTCCTGTTCGTCGCTTCCCCAGGACATGAACAAGATGCGGTCTGCGTAAAAGTAGACCTCGACGCGGTAGAGGAACTTGCCGAATTCATAGCTGCCCGCGAATTCCGGGGCGGGCCACTGTTGCGGCGGCGCTGGCCTGGCTTGCTCGCGCGCCACCAGGGCGTCAAAGCGCCGATAACGCGGCGCAGCCGGCCAACCCCGAAGATCGCGCTGCCAGCCGGCCAGTATGTCGCGGGTCGCGCTGTCGGCGTAGCGCGAACGATATGACGGCGTGCGCGGGTCGAGCCAGAACACGGCGCCGAGGGCGAGGATAAACGTCGCGACAATGATGGCGACCGTGCGCGGCATCGCGGCATGCTAGAGCCGCGCACGCACAGGGGCCAGCGATTCCAATTAGCGCCGCACAAAGTAATCGACGCGGGCCCGACACCGGGCGTAAAAACATCACCTCAGACAGGAGACGACCATGAAGATTGCGGCGGTGTGCTTGGCGGCGGCGATGATGACCCTTGGCGGATGCAATCGATCCGCTTCGACAGATGCAACGGCTGAAAACCTGGCCGCGCTCGAAGACCGCATAGAAACAAGCGAGAAGGCCCAGACGCGGATGGACAAGGACCTTGCTGACCTTCGCGCCGACCTCAAGAAGGCCGGCGACGCCAACCTGCGGCTGGAAAGCGAAATCCGTACGCTAAGGGAGGCTGCCCCGGTGGGAATGTCGCCGGAGGACGTTCGTGCCGAGGTGCGAAAGGAAGTTGCGGCCGCGACGCCCAAAACTGCGCCGAAGGTGGACGAGCCCAAAAAGCCTGAAGTCGTTGAAACCCCCAAACCATTACCGGGTGCGGGAGAAACCGGCGCTGAAATCGCCCGAAAACTCGAACTCGCCAAGGCCGACATGTCGATCCGCGAAAACATGCGCGCCGCCATCGACGCCCTTGGTCAGGCCGACAAACAAACCCGCGCCGATTTCGTCGCCGAGTTGAAGAAGCAGGTGGCCGAAAAGCCCGACGACAAGTTCCTGCGGCTGGGCCTGGCCACGGCCATGACGACGCAGTTCGAAGACGTCGGGCCGGGCATGGAACAGGGGAAGCTCGCCTATGCCATCGCCGAACACGCCGACAAAGCCATCGAACTCGACAAGGACTATTACGACGCGGTGCACTTCATCGCGATTTTTCATTCGCATTACCCGCCGGGCTTCCCGGAGTTCAAGAAGGCGGGAAAGGAACTCGACCGCGCCATTGAACTGCAGGCCAAGCTGGTGTGGGAGGAGACCTTCACCGAAATTTACGGTGCGTACGGTCGTTGGCTCGCGGCACAGGACAAGAAGGAAGAGGCGTTGGCGAAGGTGCAGGCGGGGCTGGACAAGTCGCCGCGCAACGAGACGTTGTTGGCCCAGAAGAAGGAATTGGAGAAGTAAGGTCGCGCGAACTAGACTGCCGCCAACCAGTGAGAGACGAATATGGCCGACGCACCTGCCGACATGAAGGTAACGGAAGACATCGCCGTAACCGAGGCCCTCAAGCAAACCACGAGGCGCGTCGACCGCATCGTGATCCACCCGTATTCGAAAATCATGACGATGTGGCCGCTGGTGCTGATGTCGGTGGTGTTTTATTTCCTCGGCGGCGGCTGGTGGGCGGTCAATCGCGACGCCGAGGCGCTGGTTTCGCCCTCTGCGCTGGGGTGGTGGTGGCTGATCCTGTTTTTCTTCAGCATGCTGGTGCAGACCTTTGATTTCGGGCGCACAAACTTCCTCGCGACGGTTTCGCTGATCGCCGTGGCGCTGATGGGCCTGTGGATCTGGGACCTGCAATCGCCCGCCAACATCTACGGCGACATCTACGCCTTCCTGCGCGCCCAGCAGGTCCAATTGCACCCGAACTTCTACCTGATCATGGCCGCGGGCTTTGCGGTGCTGTTCCTGTTCGCCCTGGTGGCGTCGCGTTTCAACTATTGGGTGCTGGAACCCAACCGCCTGATGCACAAACACGGCCTGCTGGGTGACGAGCGCCAGTACGCAACCATGAACATGACTGTCGAAAAGGAAATCCCTGACGTGTTCGAGTACATCGTGTTTCGCTCGGGCCGGCTGGTATTCAAGCCCGGCGTCGGCGCGGATTCGCACAAGGTGCTGGTGCTCGACAACGTATTCAACATCAGCAAGGTCGAGAGCCGTGTGCGCGAATTCCTGGGCATCATCAAGGTCGACGAAGATCGCACGCGGTAACGTAGGGACACGCGGCAGCGTGTCCGCAAACCACCGTCAGACGTTCATGGGGACACGCTTCCGCGTGTCCCTACGCTTTGTCACTACCATCGCTGCAAGCCAGCACATCGCCGCCGCCAGACAAGCGGGCCACAGACCCAATTCCTGCGGTCGCGCACGCCGCGGACCGGCAGGGAAGTCCCCCACCGGATCAAAGGGCGCGGCGAGCGCCGCGCGCTCGGTCGGGATATCACCGGTGACTGCATAGGTCGCGCGTTCACTCGGGCGCTCGCCGGTGATCACGCCCAGCGCGTTGTCAAGCAGCAGCGACGCCGTCGCGATCGGGGCTCGCGCAAACGGGTCGCCTGCGAACGTCAGTCGTTTGCCGTCAGCCGAAGTCGTCACGATGTGCGCGATTTCCCTGCCATCGCGCCGCACGCTGACCAGCGAGGTCGCGCCGGACTCGGGGCTGATGCCGCGGCCATCCGCAAGCCAGTCCAGACCCTCCAGCGGAAGATCCGCAAACAACGGATGATCGCCCGCAAAGGTGATGGTCGCACCGCGCAGATCCATCGGGGCGCCTTCGTTCGTCACCAGGTTGCCCGCCAGTCCCTCGCCAAAACTCGCGCCGCCGCCAATGCCGATCGCGCCGGGCGTATGCTGCTCAACGACCTTCACGCGCGGCAGCGCCTTGACCAGCGGCTCATGCACGCGGTCAATCCATGCGCGCGCCACCAAAAGACTCAACGGTTCGCGCACCGCCAGCGTAATCGTCGGCGTGCCGGTCGCGTTGATCTCAACTTGCGGCTGTTTGATCTCGAAGCGTCGCAGCGTTTCACCGCCGGAGATTTTCGCGCCCACGAGGTCCGCGCCTTTGATCGTCGGCGAGGCCGCACCGGAACTTCGCAGCAGTAACTGTGTACCTTGGGTGCCAACGCCGAAAATGACGCCGTCGCGGGGCACGGTCACGCGCGGCAGCACGCGGCCCAGGGCGCGCGCTTCGTCGTCAGGCGCCGCAAGAAACATCAACCGCGCGTCGGCCTCACGCGACGCGAGACGAAACGCCGCAAGTTGCTGATATAGGGACGACGCATGCGTCGCCCGCACATCGGGAAATTCGAGAATCGCGCCCGGCACTTGTTGCTGCGCGCGCTGGCGAACTTCGCCGAGGTCCGGGTCATCGCCGCCCGGCATCAACGCCTCGACAAACACGGCCACGCGCATGGGCCCGCCTCGGGCGGTCGACACCGCGGGTTGTGCGGCGGCGAAAGCGCCGAACGCGAGCGCGCCGGCCAGCAGCAGCAAAAGCGGTTCAAGCCGGAGTTTGCGGGCGTCGGCGCTAATGTTCTGGGCGACGCGTCGCCAGAGAAACAGCGTGCCGACTTCACGCCGACGCGCGCCCCGCGCCAGCCACGCAAGCAGCGCGAGAATCGGCAATGCCGCAAGCAATGCCAACGCCGGCGGGTTCAAGAACGTCATGGCGCGGCTCCCGCGGGTAGGAGTTCGCGCACGAAAAGCTCGCGCAGGTCGTCGCCGCTTTCCGCGACGACATGCGTCCAGCCGTAGTGCCTGGCGAGATTGCCAATGGCCTGCAAGTGTCCCTCAAGCTGCGCGCGATAGGCGGCAATCACGGCGTCGCCCAGCCTCAGCCGCAGCGCCTCGCCTTCCTCCAGTCCGTGCAATTCAACGTTGCCGCCCGCCGCCGGGTCGGCCTCGTCGTGCGACAGCACCTGTACCAGCGTCACGTTCGTGCCGCGGCGCGTCAGCGTTTGCAACGGCTCCAGCACTTCGACCGGCTCCAGCAGATCGCCGACCACCACGAGATCGGCAGGGGGCTTGGGTGTCGCCGCAATCGCTTTCAGCGCCGGGCCAAGCCCCGTCGCCTGGTCGGGCTCCGCTTCGCGCAGGGCATCCAACAGGCGCGAAAAGCGCGAAGGACCGCTTATCGTCGCACCGCCCGCAAGCGTCGCGCTGCCGCCTTGATTCAACGTCAGGTAGCCAAACGCCGCGGCAACATGCCGCGCAAATACGTGTTTGTCGCCTGCGGCCATGGAGCGTGAACGATCAACGACCAGCGTAATGTGTTCGTGTTTCTCGGGTTCGAATTCGCGCAGAAACAGCTTTCCCAAACGCCCATACGCGTTCCAGTCGAGCCGCCGCAAGTCGTCGCCCGCGACATAGGGCCGATGGCCGTGGAATTCGTTCTGGCCCGCGGCGCGACCGCGCGCGACGTGGCCCTCGCCGCCGCGGCCCTTGAGCCGAAGCAACGCGGCCTCCAGCGCCTGCAACTGGCGCATGAACGCGGAATCGAAGATGTCAGGTGCCTGCGGCATAAACCCTTCAAGCTAAAGGCTAAAAGCTAAAATTTGCGCCTGATTGCAGTCCCTTTTAGCTTTTAGCCTTAAGCTTTTAGCCTCAACGGGCCTTGAGTGCCGAAAGTTCAACGGTTTTCACTTATCTAAATGCCCCGATCAGGCGTTAAATCGTGCCAGCATGCCTGTTTACGAATACAAAGCCCTGGATGGCAAAGGCCGCGGCGCGACCGGCGTCATCGACGCCGACACGCCGCGCGACGCGCGCGAGAAGCTGCGCTTCCAGAAAATCTACGTCACCGAAATCGTCGAGGTCCGCGGCACCGCCGCCAAACGCGAAGTCGTCAAGAACGACCTCGGCGAGAAAAAGGTCGTGATCTCGACGCAGTTGCCGGCCGTCATGCAGGCCTGCGGCATCCTCGCTTTCATGGCCGCGGGCGCGGAAATCCTGCTGATGCTGCTTGCGATGAACGCGCCGGTCGAGGCGACGCAGATCGCCGGGCAGGGCGCGCAGGCGCCCGGCGCGATGAACCTCGTGGTCAAGCTGGTTTCCGCGGCGGCGTCGGCAATGTTCGGCTTTGCGATCCTCAAGGGCCGCGCCTGGGCGCTTTCGGTCACGGCGCTGTTCGCGCTGATCGGGTTCTTCGACCCGTTCATGAAGGTAATCAACGACAACGACTTCAAGATGGGCATCTTCGCGCTGCTGTTTGGCGCGCTTGCGGCGATGTGCGTGCTGGCTTATGCGAAGTTCCGCGACATCGGCGCAAGCGAGGGCAACGACAAGATCACCAACCTCAGCGAGGTCACGGCGATCACGCGCCAGCTTGCGACGCTGCTGCACTCGGGTATCCCGCTGGCGCAGGCACTGACGGCGTGCATCGAGCAGGCCGACGTACCGGGCCTGCAAAAGGTGCTGCGGCACTTGCGCGAGCAGGTCAGCCAGGGCATCGACTTCGCGTCGGCGCTCGAAACCTGCCCCGGCTACTTCAATTCGCTGTACGTCAACATGGTGCGCGCGGGCCAGGCCTCGGGCCAGCTTGACGACGTGCTGACGCGCATCGCCGAATACCTCGCCAAGCAGAACAAGATGCGCAACAAGCTCATCACCGCCATGACCTACCCCGCCATCATGATCACGATCAGCACGCTGGTCGTGATCGCGCTGATGACGTTTGTGGTCCCGAAGATCACCACGATATTGATCGAGCAGAAGATGGAGCTGCCGCTGCCGACGCAAATCCTGATCGGCGTCAGCAACTTCATGCAGATGTACTGGGAACTTTGCATCAAGCTGCCGCTGATCGCCTTCTTCTTTTTGCAGGGCGCGCTGCAGACCGAGAAGTTCCGCATGGCCTGGGACCGCGGCCTGCTGAAGCTGCCGCTGTTTGGCGACCTCTTGAAGAAAACCGCCGTCAGCCGCTTCGCAATCACGTTTTCGGTGCTGCTGCGCTCGGGCCTGCCGGCGCTGGATTGCCTGCGCATCGTCAAGAAAATCGTGGGCAATAAGGCGCTGATGGCCGTGATCCAGGACATCCACGACAGCATCGTCGAGGGCACAGACATCTCTACGCCGGTAAAGAAATCGGGCGTCTTCCCGCCCGTAGTCGGCTACATGATCGCCGTCGGCGAGCAAACGGGCGAGCTCGAATCGCTACTGGAACGCGTGGCGCTGGCTTACGACGAAGAAGTCGACATTTCGCTCACGCGCCTGACCGCGTTGATCGAGCCCGTGATGATCGTGTTCATGGCCGTGATCGTGGGCGGCATCGTCGCCGCAGTCATCATCCCGATGATGCAGATGTCATCCCAGGGCCTGAACAAATAGGGCATCTTGCCCCGCGACGCCTAACCGTTATTATCCCGGCATGAGCACCCAGACCCAGGCGCCGCAACAAGTTGACGTCCGCGAACTCATGGGCCACACCCATGTCGAGCCCAAACGCGCCGAGCGCAAACTCTCGATTTGGGAAAAGATGTACCTGCCCGAGATCTTCAAAGGTCTCGTCAACACTTTCAAGCACATGTTCAAGCCGTCGGTGACGATCGATTACATCGGCCCGAACTCGCGGCCAGACCAGCGCCACATTCCCGCCGTCGGTTATCGCGGCGAGCATTTCCTGAAGGTCGACGAGAAGGACAACATCAAGTGTGTCGCGTGCTTCATGTGCAGCACGGCATGCCCCGCCGAGTGCATCACCATTGTCGGCGAGGAAGCGCCCGCCGACCAGTTCGGCGCCCAGCGTTTCAAAAAGCCCCGTGTCTTTGAAATCGACATGCTTAAATGCATCTATTGCGGCATGTGCGTCGAAGCCTGCCCCAAAGACGCGATTGCGATGACGACCACCTACAACCAGGTACACACCAAGCGCTCTGACGCGATTTTCGACCTGCCGCACCTGCTCAAGAACAACGATGAGTTTATGAAGTCCTTGGGCCTGTCGCGGGCGGGCAAAGACACCGCAGGCAAGTTCCCGCTCAGCCCCGACGGCTTTGGCCCTGACAAAACCCACGGCCTGCAGGACTACCGCGTGGGCGAACGCCAACCCGGCGCATAAACCGAATCTCGACTTTGAGCACGCCGGCGATCGATCTAGGCTGCCCCTCTTCAATTCCGGAGACATCCCATGCGCGTTGCCAGCCTGTTTCTGATCGCGTTGCTTTGCCATGTCGCCGCCGCACAGAAGCCGATTGAAGTGGCTTGGGAGGGTCCGTTGCCCGCGGATTTAGAAGAAGGCCGGGCAATCCTCAGCATTCTGCGCGACCGCATGCGGGTGTTGTACATCCAGAAGGGCAACGAATTGCCCGAAATGGTTTCGCTGGCGGACCTCAAGAGCGACAAGGAGTCGCTGCGGGGCAATTTCTACACCGGCACATACACCTCAGTTGTCAAAGGAACCTCTGACAACCGCTACAAGGGAACGAATATTGCAATCACGCCGCTGGAAGGCGTGGATGCGCCGTCGATGATCCTGGAATTCGAGTCCGTCGCAAAGGGCGCTGCTAAACTAACCGCCGACCGTGAGAGCCCCATCGTCCTCGAAGGCCGGGCCCTGCTTGGTTCGCTGAAAGACCGTCTGCGAGTTGTCAGCGCCAAGAACAATGGGCTTGCGGCGGACCTCGACTTTGACGACCTCGGCGAAAAATTGGATGCGCTCAAGGGCAAGTATTTCCCCGGCGACATCGAGGTCGCCGTGGCGGGCAATGCCGACAACGGTTTCAAGGGCACCTCGATCACGATCTACCCGCTGGATGAAGTCCGCGCGGCGAAGATGAGCCTGGTTTTTGCGTCGGTTTCCAAGGGCGAAGTTGAAAGCTCAGGCGTCGTTTGCAGTTGGACGCCCAGTAACAGCGAGGGCCGCCGCGTGTTGCTGCGCGTGGGCGATGCGCTCAAGAAGCTTTACAAGGACGAAAACCGCATCCCGGAGAAGGCCGACCTCAAAACACTCGACATGAGGCTGGACGACTTCAAGGGAAAATACTTCGCGTCGGAGATCGTCATCAAGGTCAAGGGCACGGCCAAGGACGCCTATAAAGGCACGGTCGTCACTGCGCGAGAGCTTGGCAAAGGCGGCGGCTACATGTCGATCGTGTTCGAGAACGGCATGACGGCGCGCGGAGCTGTCGTCATGGGCGATGGATCGCCGGACGTCACCGAGGGCCGGGCAATACTGGAAACGATCAGCACAATGTTGCAACGCAAGTTCGTCAAGAACAGCAAGGCGCTCCCTGAGAACGTGGATCTTGACTGGATTGGCCTGCCCATTTCGGTGCTGAAAAAAGTGCTCGAACCAAAGTATTACGGAGACGACATTTCGTTCAAGGTCGCCGGCACGGCCGACGACGGCTACAAGGGCACAACAATCACCATCAAACCGAACAAAGGCGTCGACGCGCCGATCATGGTGCTGACCTTTGAGTCGGTCTCAACCGGCAAGTCGGAGATCAAGGTCGAGGAATAGCCGCTTAGCCGCAAAACTGGCATGCATGCCAAACGCCCGCGATTGCGCGGGCGTTTTCGTGGACTGTGCTATCATGTCAGCATGGCTTTGCGGCGGGCATCCTCGATGGCTCATCTGGCGCTCTTGGCGCTTGCCGCAGCCGTTTTCGCAGGCAATGCCGACGCCGCAGCGCTGATCAAGCGGTTCTTCGGCACGCAAAGCGAAAACAAGATCGCGGATGTGTGGATCGGCGAGACCTGGCCCAACACCCTGCGCGAAATCTGCAAGGCAGGCAATTTCCCGCGCACGAAAATTCGCGTTCCCGACACCAAGCCAGACATAGAACTGGTCGAGATTCGCGATGTCAAGAACGACAACAAGACACTCGTCGTTCACTTGCTGCTGCGCATTGACGAAAACGAAAAAGGCGAGCCCGAGTACCGCGTAGACGCCACGCCGCACGACGCCAAGATCGAAAACTGGCGCCTGCGCTACCTCGTCGATTGCAGCGACGTCAGCAGGAATGACGACGATGCGTTTGCCGTCGCGTTTGCAGTGTGGCTGTACGCGCAGAAAGACGCCAAAGAGCCGGACCTGCCCGCGCAACTCGCACGGCGCGTGCTTGCCGTCGTCCACAACCGCAACGAGGCGGCGCGTGTGGACATCGAGGACTACATCATTGAGCGCGAGAAGCTGAAGAACGTCAAATCCGGCGATTTCGTGATCGCGCCGGTACTCGACATGTACATGGAAGGCGAAACCATGTTCAGCGTTGAGCGCGAAACGCTGCTGACCAAAGCCCAGCAGGTCATGGCGGCGCGGAAGCTTGAGAACGACGCCGAAAACAAGTTATTCGAGATCACGGATTCACTGGGCGATTACGGCAAGCCCGCCGCAAGCCGCAAGCGTCTGCCGAAGAAGTTCCTGGTGCTGATCCAGTGGGACATCAAGCAGTATCGCGTGCGTTACAAGGATACGAAGTGCCTGGCCCGCGAGGGCAAAACGCTAGACGCCATGGACAAATCCATTGTGGATGACTGGGCCGCAATTGCGGCGGCGCGCGCCGACGCCGACAGGGCCAAGACGAATGACAAGAAGGCGGAGGCGCTGGAGCCGGTCCTCACCCTCGACCCCCATGACGTGCGGCTGGCGCGCGATTGCGCCGGGTTTTGGGTCGAGCACGCGGAGATCCAGGAAGACGGCAAGAACTGCAAACTCGTCGAAGGCGCAGACAGGGCGCGACCGATTTACGAGAGGATTCTAAAGCTGCGCCCCGGCAACACCGCCTACATGTACAACCTCGCCCGCTGCCACCAGGTAAAACGCGAGGACAGAGCCAAAGAGCTATATCGCGAGATCATCCGGCTTGACGGCAAGAATTCCGAACGCGGCAAGAAAGCCGACAAAATGCTCGAAAACATGGGCGAGAAATAGCTATTTCGCGCGTTCTGTGGCCCGTTGCAGCCACAACTTGATGTCCGCGCGGACTTCCTCGTAGTGCGGGTCGCGCGACAGCGCCAGCTCGAAATCCTTCTGCGCGTCCTTGAACTTCTCCTTGGCGTAGTTGTAGCGCCCGCGCCAGTAAGCCGTCTCGAAAGCGTCCGCGTTGACGTTCTCCAGCGACATGATCGCCGCACGCGTCGTTTCAAGGTCGTTCTTTTCAATGCCGGTGCGCGCGAATTTGAGCTGCTTCTTGAACTCGTCGAAATCCATCGAGCGGTAGTACCATCCGTCGCGCGCCATGTCGCGTTCCGGCCGCTCAGCCATGCGCAGCGCCCCCTGGGGGCCGGCATCGAGCACACGCAGCGCGTCAAACCAGCGGTACATCCCCAGCGTGTGCGGCGCCTCCGACACCCACAACCAGCCCTTGCCGACGTTCATCACCACGCTGTGCGTGCAGATCATGCCGTCGATGGCGTTGCGATTGCCCAAGCCGAGGTTTTTGCCGCCCGCGCCCTTGCGGTCGCGCATGATGTCGAGGCAGGCGCGTTCGTCAATCTTGCCGTAGCTCGCCTCGGTCAATTCCTCCAGCCGGCGCATGCGGTACAGCGTCGTCGATTGCTCCTGCTGCTTGCGGTTCGATTTGTCTTCGGCAAATTCCGGCGTGAGGAAATGGTTGGTCTGCAGTATTAAACCCGCGCGCGCCGCCTCGCGTTTGCCGACGCGGCCCGGTGATTTCTCGATCACGATCGCGCGTTTGCTGTCGGCGATCAAAAAGCCGTCACTGCAGAACACCTGGGACTCGCGGATGATTTTCTCGGCTTCGTCCAGCGTTGACGCATGCTCGAGCACCCGGCGCACCAGCATGCTCACGGGCGTGCCGATCTGGCCGAAGCCGCGGAAATCTTCGGTGCGCGCGGCGTTGATACTGCAGGCAATTCCCCGGGCGTTGATGCCCGTTACCGCGCCGACCATGCCCGCCCACGCGACGTGGCAGAACGGGATCGAGCCCTTGTCCTTCGGCCAGACGAAAAACACGACCTTGTCCTGGTCGAAAACATCGCCGGATTCCCAGTCAAAGTTGCGGCCGATGAACATCTCGCCGCCAGTCGTCGCCTTGCCCCAGGCCGCAAAGGCCGTGCAGCCGACAACCTCACGTTTGACCACCAGCGGGCTGTCGATCAGCAGGTGGCTGATGTCGTGGGCCGCGTGATAATTAAGGATGCGGTGATACAGCGGCACGTCGTCGGGATGATGATTGACGCTGCCCTCCGTCAGGCCCAACACCTCGATCTTTTCCGCCTCGGTCACGTAATTGGGCAGGTCGCGGTTGTTCAGCCCAATGCCGTTCTTGAGCACCCAGTAGACGAGCCCGTTGGGGACGAACTCGTTGACAGCCTCGAGTAGCTTCTCCTCCTGCTTCTTCAATATCTCGGGCGTGAACTTTGCGTTGGCGTAGCCGATTTCCCAGGGGTCGCCGCTCAGGCCGATCACATGCAGGCCGCCGCGCTCCGTGCGCCAACTGTCGCCCAGCGTCGTCGCTTCGCCAAAGGCGCCGAGCTTCTTAGCCGCTAGTTCGCGGCTGCCGGAATACGCCGGCGGCTTGGCGATACAAAAATTGTTCACGTAATAGCTGACGCCGATCAACCCGCCGACCAGCAGCGCGATGCACGTCGCCGCCAGCCGCCCCGCAAGCCCAATTGGCAGCGCAAGGCCGCGCCGTTCACGCAGGCCCGCCAGTGCGGCGGCCATCGCCGCGCGGGTTTGATCGCGCAATTCGGCGACGGGTTTGTCTTTGGCGTCAATGAACGGAAGGGCTTTGAGCGACAGCCGCAGCGGGTGAATGGTCGTGCGATCTTTGTGCAAGGCTGCTCCGGTGCCATCCAGCACGACCGGCACAATCGGCACGCCCGCATTGGACGCCAGCTCAAAGGCGCCATCGTGGAAGCGCTCGATCTCGCCGCACGTCGAACGTCGGCCCTCGGGCAGGATGACGATGGAATCGCCGCGCTTGAGGGCGTCGAGGCCAGGCTGTAGCGGCGCATTGCGCCGGCCCGAGTATTCAATGTGCTTGGCGAGTTTGCTGATTTCCCCCAGCCACGGCAGCTTGAAAAACCACAGCGGCGTCATGAACCGTATGCGCCCCGGCAGCGTCATCAACAGCGGGATATCCAGCAGCGACTGGTGGTTGGCGACGATCACGCAGGGGCGCGGGAACGCGCCCCTGCGGATATTCACCCGCCGCATGCGCCCAAAAGGATAGAGCCGGAAGAACGTGCGCATCAGCGCGCGTTGCACCGCCAGGAACACATTGCCGTTGCGGCCGGTCAGTCGGTCAATCAACCACACCGGGATTTCGAAGACAAAAAGCTGCAGGCCCAGGATGATGGTGAGCAGGCCATAGGCGGTGAACGTCCGCAGGAAGTTCATCGGCGGCAGGCCGCGGGGTTGCTTTGGTGGATTTGCGTCCATAGTCAGTCAGGTCTTACCGCCAATCTGCCGGTGCGCCAAGGCACTAGCTGCTAGGCACCAGGCGCTGGGAAAAGCTGCATCCCAAACCCGAGCGCCTACTGCACTCGCAAACTGAATTCGGAAATCCGCGCGCCGGCCTGCGTGAGTTCGGCCTTCACGCGCGTCAGGCCGGCCTCGGCGGGCAGCAATTCGACCACGAGGTCCAGCTCGACACCGGGACCGACCGGTTTAATAAACACTGCCCTCGTGACCTCGGCCAGGTTCAGGGATTTCCCTGCCAGCCGCGCGGCAAAATGCACGGCAAGCCCGATCTGCACGATCGCGGGCAGCACCGGCACTCCGGGGAAATGCCCGTCGAAAAAGAACTCGCCGCCGCTGAATACCAACGTCGCCGTCGCCCGCGATTTGTCGGGCGCGAATTGCTTGGTTGCGGCGTCGAGTGTTTCAGCGAGCGTCATGGGTGCTTTTGTACGAACACGCGGCAGCGTGTCCCTACGTTTATCCGTTCGGGAAAAACGTCTTTTCAGGAAACGGCTTCTCGACAACTTTGAAATCGGTGATGCGAACCGTCAGCTTATAGGGAAAACTCCCGCGCCCGCTGTCGCGCAGGACAATGGTCGATGGCAGGTACTCCGGTCCGGCAAACTTCTGCGGTTCGAATTGATCCAACGAAAACAGCGGACCGCGATCGTCTGTGACCATCATTGAATCAAGCCAAAAGCGATTGCGACGCGGCCTGAATAACGGCGGGCTGCTTGGATCGCTCGATGAATCATAAAGGAATCCACGTGCATGGATCGCCGGCGTGGACGTCCTCCGGCAAACGAGGTCGTAATTGCCTTCCTGCTTAGCTTCAACTTCACCCGAAAGCTCAAGCAAGAAGACACGTTGAATGTCGCGACTGATGGATTTTAAAGCCTCCCCCTTTATCTCGTCAGACGGGGCGAGCACCACTATGTCACCGTCGCGCTCATTATGGGCAAGGTCAAACATCTTCACCCCTTGCTCGGTCATGCCCTGGAGCCTGAATCGCGCAACTCGCGGCTCGGCTCCATCGGCCGGTGTATGGTCAACCGCGAGATAGCCGACAAACGTCTTGGTCACCGGGCCGAAATCCAGAATCACCGTTTGCGTGCATTTGAAACTGCCTGGCCAGCGGTTGTTGAACTTCTGGACCAGGAATTCGGCCGGAATCGGCGAGATTGCTGGTGGTATCGCCCGCTTGTACGGGTCCGGTGCGGCACAGGCGGAAAGCAGTAGCAGCGCGGCGAAGGCCGCGTGACAGCCCCGCCAGTAATGGCGGGGGGTCCGTTCGGAAATCACGGATTGGGACACTTGATGGGACAGCCCGCGTTCACACGCGGGGCTGTTTTGCGTCTTCATTTTCCGCCTCCGCGCGCGACTAAACTCGGCGTCACGAACAGCGCCAGAATCAAACTCGACGTTATGCCGATTGTCGTCGTGATGCCCACGCTGAACAGGGCCGGGTGGCTCGCAATCGCCAGGCTGCCAAAGCCAAACAGCGTCGTGATCGCGGCCGCCGCAATGCCGCCGCCGGCGCTGGCCATGCGCTCGCGCGCCGTGGCGGCATCCGGCGCCTCGCGATAAATCTGCACCACGAAAATGCCGTAATCAATGCCCAGGCCCGCGATAAACACCGTCACCAGCGTGTTGATGATGTTGAATTGAATTCCCAGCAGCCCCATCAGCCCTAACGTCCAGATCAAACTGCCGCCCACGGGCGTGAGCGCGGCGGCAATCGCGCCGATCTCGCCGAACGTCAACCAGAGCAGGAAAACCACCAGCGCCAGTGACAGGCCGCCCAGCACGATCAGGTCGCGCTGGACAAAGCCCACGATCACGCCCGCAAAGGCGGTCTTGTTCAACATCATCGCCGAAGGCGCCCCCGCGCGCAGCAGCGGCGTCAGCTCGGGCGCGAGTTCCGCAGTCGTCGCCACATAGACGCCGCCGTCCGCTTCGCTGGCGTAGTTTCGCAGCAGATCCCACAGCGGCCTCTGGCGCAACTCCGTGGGGTCGATAAGCGCGCCGTCGGGCGTGTCGGGGCTCAGGCGCGCAAAGAAATCGGCGAAGAACGCGTCGCACTTTGCGGCGGTGAACGTCAATTCCTTGCCGGCGGAGTTCGCGCGCGCCTTGAGCATGGCTTCCTTCAGCGCCGCGACGCGTTCGTTGGTCCAGAAGCGACGCCAGCGCGCGATGTTTTCGCGCTGGGTATCGCGCGCGGGCAGCACCCAGCTCAGGCCCTCAAAACGGGTCACGCCGAGCTTGTCAATTTCCCGCGCCGCAAGGTCGTTGGCGCGCAGGGCGCCTTCAAGGTCGTCGCCGCGCGAGACCACGAGGGTGCGCGTCAGCGCGTTACCGCCGTAGACCCGGTTGACATCGGCTTCAGCCTCGCGCGCCGCGCGGCTTGACCCGTCAAGGTGGCGCACGTCGCCGTCGATCTGCACGCGCGACAGGCCGTAGCCCAACCCCAGCGTGACGATCAGCGCGCCGACCAGGATCGGCACCCGCGCGCGCTCGCGCAGCCTGCCCGCGCCGCGCACCACATTGACCAGCAGGTTTGCCTTGGGCCTGGGACCGACCTTCGCCAGGAACTGCGCGCCAACCGTGAACGCGAACACAAAGGCAACCGTGACGCCGATGGTCGCAATCGCCGCAAGCTGCTTGAGGCCGTCAAAGCGCGAAAACCACAGCGTCGCCATTGCCACCACCGTTGTCACCATCGCCAGCGCCGTCGGCAGCGCCACGTGTCTCAAGGCGTCGCGCACCCGCTGGGGCTTGGTTGCGGCGGCCTCGCCACCCATCGCCGTTACAAGATGAACCGTGTAATCGACGCTGATGCCGAGCAGCGCCGCGCTAAAACCCGCGGTGATGGCGGAAAGCGCCCCGACCGTCCAGCCCTGCACGCCCAGCGCCGCGCCAAAACCGACGCCGACCGAAAGCAACGTCGCGATGATCGGCGTGAGGCTGCGGTAGGCGAGGATGAAAATCGCAAGAACGCCGAGCACACTCGTCAGGATCGTCCACTGGATGTCGTTGCGCAGCACCAGCGCGTTGTCGACGCTGCTGCGATGGCCGCCGATGGCGACACCGCTTACGCCCGGGGGAAGGCCGGCAAGCACGCGGTCGACGCCGGCGATCAAGTCGATGCCGCGGCCCGTGTTGAGCGCAGGGAATTCCGCCTCGGCGATAATCAGGCCGTGCAGGCCGTCTTTGCTGACGAGGCGTCCACCGATCAATTGCACATTAAATCCGGCGTTGAGGCGCTCGAAGCGGCGCAGCAACATTTCGTCCATTGCAAAGGGATCGCGCCGGAACTTGGCGCTGTCGACGGTAATGCCCTCGGCGCCGGCCTGCCGGTCGGCAAAACGTTGCAGCCGCAACTGGAATTCCTCGGCGGTCAGGCGCTGTTCAACGGCGCGTTGCATCGGCGCGTCAAACAGCATCGGCAATTTGCCGTCGTAGGCCTGGGCGATGTCCTCCATGGCGTGGTCGTTAAGACGCGAAACCACCGAGCGGATTCCCGGCGCATTGCGCAACTCCGCGGCCGTGTTGTCGATGGCGGACAGCAACTTGACCTGTTCGTCGGCTTTGAGGCTGATGATGATGCGCTCAAGTGTGCGAAAGCGCGCCAGCACCAGCCGGCCTTCCGCGACCGCGGGCTCGTTTTGCGGCAGCAACTCGAATACGTCCTCGGTGAATTTGATTTGCGCGATACCGATGCAGGCAAGGGAGAGTACCGCCGCGCAAATCAGCGGCAAGACCAGTCGCCGCCGGCGTGCGAAATCGAAGATGGCCACTATGAGCGCGGTCATCGCTGCACGTTAGCTGGGCCCCTTGTACAGTCCACCCATGGCTCTGGCCCCGACATCGGATTTGGGCGGCAACTGGCTCTCGCGTAACGTGCTCGTACTGGGCCTGATCAGCCTGCTGACGGATTCCGCCAGCGAGATGATCGTGCCGCTGTTGCCCGTTTACCTCACGGCCGTCATCGGCGGCGGTGCGGTCGCACTCGGCCTGATCGAGGGCGTCGCCGAACTTACCGCGAGCATCGTCAAACTTTTCGCCGGTCGCTGGGCCGACAAAGTCGGCCGCAACCGGCCCTTTGTGATCGCAGGCTATTCGCTGGCGTCGTTCGTGCGTCCGCTGGTGGCTTTTGCGCTCGCGTCCTGGCACATCGTCTTGATCCGAAGCATCGACCGCGTCGGCAAGGGCCTGCGCAGCGGCCCGCGCGACTCGCTGATCGCGGCATCCGTCAAACCCGAGCAACGCGGCGCGGCGTTTGGCCTGCACCGCGCGATGGACAACGCGGGCGCGGTGATAGGCCCGCTCATCGCCGCTGCCTTCCTTTATTGGGGCTCGCGCGACCCGCAAAACCTGCGCACGCTGTTCCTGCTCACGTTTATTCCCGGCGCGCTGGTGATCCTTGCGGCGCTGATTGGCGTCAAAGAGTTGCCCAAACCCGCCCCGGAAGCGGGCAAAGACAAACCGCGCGGGCTGGTGCGCTTTTTGATCCCATTGGCGCTGTTTACGCTCGGCAATTCGACGGATCTGTTTTTGATCATGCGCGTGGCGGGCGAAAAACCTGACATCGTGATGTTCCCGCTGATGTGGGCGATGCTGAGTTTCGTCAAGGCTGCGGCGGGAATCCCAGGCGGCAAACTTGCGGACAAATTCGGGCGGCGGCGCGTGATTGTGATTGGCTGGCTGCTGTATGCCGGCATCTACGCGGCGTTTGGGTTTACGACGGATACCTACGTGATGTGGGGCCTGCTTGCGGCCTATGGCGTGTATTACGGGCTTACGGAAGGCGCGGAACGCGCGCTGATCGCCGAGATCGCCCCCCGCGACAAACGGGGTGCGGCTTACGGCTGGTATTACTTCACGTTGGGCATATTAGCCCTTGTCGCAAGCGTCCTGTTTGGAGCTTTGTGGGAGGTAATAAACCCGCAGGCGGCATTTTTGACCGGCGCGGGGCTCGCGCTCGCCGCGTGTGTGGCCCTGGTGGTGCTGGCACGCACGGCGCCCGGGACCGCGTAGCGAGCTGCCATGAGCGAGCACGGACGCCCGATCAGGGCGTCCGTGCGAGTCGAATGGTGGAGGCGGCGGGAATCGAACCCGCGTGCCGCGAAGACCCGGATAAGGCATCTAGGTGTGTAGTCCGATATTTGAGTTTGCTTGCAGGACGCCATCGAACAGGCTTCCTGCGCGCGAGCCCCAGTGTTATTTCGCGTCATTGTCCTGAGACACGGCTTTGACGCTAGCCCGCTTTAGTTTCGCCTTACGGACCCGTAGGCTAGGTCCGCAACGCGCTCGGTACTTTTAATTAAGCAGCGAGAGCATAGCCGTAATTGTCGGCAATTGTGTTTTTGCCAGAGATTTTACGAGGTAACTGACGTCCTCGACACCCTTCCTCATCTCAAGCGCTCCCCGGTCGATACCGATCGCCCCCAAGACGTCAAGTTTTCAAAGAACTTCGAACTCACCAGTATAACCGCTGATACGACGCAAACAATCCAGCAATTCCACTCCGCGCCACGGCATGTATCGTCGCGCCATGCGACGCACCCGCGCACACCATGAACATCACCGCACCGACCGCGTCGGGTGGCTGCGCGCGGCTGTACTGGGCGCCAACGACGGCATCGTCTCGACAGCAAGCCTGATCGTCGGCGTCGCCGCAGCCAACGGCCAGCGCCCCGGGCTGTTGATCGCGGGGGTGGCGGGGCTGGTTGCAGGCGCGATGTCGATGGCCGCAGGCGAATACGTCTCGGTGAGTTCGCAGGCTGACGCCGAGGCCGCCGACCTGCAGCGCGAAAAGCAGGAATTGAAGGAGATGCCGGAGGCGGAGCACAAGGAACTCGAGCAGATCTACGTCAAGCGCGGCCTCAAGCCGGGCCTCGCCAAAGAAGTCGCCGACCAGCTCATGGCCAACAACGCGCTTGAGGCCCATGCCCGCGACGAACTGGGCATCACCAAGGAAAACAAAGCCCGGCCACTTCAAGCCGCGGCGGCCTCCGCCGCGACTTTTGCCGTCGGCGCCGCACTGCCGCTGATAACGGTGGCGATTACACCGCTGGACTTGCTGATTCCCGTCGTGTGCGGCGTGTCGCTGGTGTGCCTGGTTTCGCTGGGCGGCCTGGCGGCCAAAGCCGGCGGCGCAAGCATCTGGAAGGGTGCGGCGCGCGTGGCCTTCTGGAGCGCGCTCGCGATGGGTTTGACAGCAGGCATCGGCAAGCTGATCGGAACGGCGATTTAGGCCCGTGGCAGACACGAATGAAGCAGGCGCAGAGGATGGGCGACGTCCGTGTCGCTGGTGGAGTTGTGCTCGCCGCGAGTCGCTACACCCTGGCGAATCTGCGTCTGGCAGACGCCGCAACTGGTGGTCACGACGTCGGGCTTGCTCATGTTGATCTTGTTGAAGAGCGGCAGGCCGATTTTCATCGACATATCGAAGTTGTCGGTCTTGAGGCCAAACGTGCCTGACAGGCCGCAGCAGCCTGCATCGAGATTGACGGTCGATTTGTTATCGAGCAGGTCGAGTAATTTGCGCGCAGCGCCGTCGGTGCCCATCACCTTGCTGTGACACGGCGTATGCCAGGCGACTTTACGCGTCAAGGGCGTGAGTTGCGCGGTCATGGCCGGGTCGCTGAACACTTCATGCAGCAGCGTGTGGGCGTCGACGCAGGCGTCGGCGACGAGTTTGGCACTTTCGCCGCCGACGATACGCGGCCATTCGCGCTTGGCCGCAAGCAGGCACGAGGGCGCACTGAAGACGACTTTCGCGCCGCGCTGCACGGGGCCGATTAATTTTTCGACGTTCTCGCGCAGATCATTGCGCGCGCCGCGCGAATCGCCCTGGGTGATTTTGGATATCCCGCAGCAATTCAGCGACGGCGTATCGACACGCACGCCCAGCGCGTGCAGGATTTCGATAAGCGTATTTTTCTCGCCGTCGGGGTCGTAATATTCGGCGTAGCAGCCGGGGAAAACGGCTGCCTCGCGCGGCAGTTTCGCGCGCACATGCGCCGGCACTTCCAGCATTTTCAGCCGGGCGACGCCGTGGGCGTGTTTGTGCTCGGGCAACTTGCGGCGTTCATCCAGGCCCGTCGCCTGTTGCGCCACGCCGCGCAGGAAGCGATTTTTCAGCAGCATGTTGGTCAGGCCGGCGGCGGCGCGCCCCGCCTTGCCGATCTTGTCGGGCTTGCCCATCAGGTCGGCGACGACGCCGCCGCTGCCCTTGCGGTCGACGTATTGCTCGCGAAACGCCATCGCGATGCCGGGGATGTCGACTTGCGTCGGGCAATCGGTCAGGCATTGCTCGCAGGCGATGCAGAGGTCGATGTTGGCCTTGAACTCGGCGTCTACCAGGAAACTGCTGTCGATGCGGCCCGCGACCGCGGCGCGCAGCAGGCTCGCCTTGGCACGCGCGGAATATTTCTCCTCTTTGCCGACGCGCATCAGGGGGCAGTACTGGCGGCATTTGCCGCAGCCGTGGCACTTTTCGAGTTCGCCTAGAATCTCCGGCTTGTCGAAGCCCGTGCCTGTGCCGACGCGCGCGTAATCTTCGCCCATGCGCAGGAAGTCGGTGATGGTGCGTTTTTCCTGACGCGGGCCGATCTTCGACAGCGGATTTAATAGATAGTTCGGGTCGAACATCTCTTTGACTGACACGAACACCTTGCAGAGCTCGCCATACATATCCTTGATCGCGGGGCTGCGCATGATGCCCTCGCCGTGTTCGCCGCTGTGCGTGCCGCCCAGCGAGTACGTCAGTTGGTGCACTTCCTCGGCGGCTTTGCGCATGCGTTCGCGATGCGCCGGGTCTTTGACATTCACGAACGGGTTGACGTGCAGGTTGCCCTCGCCGCCGTGGCCGAACAGCGCCGCGGAGAAACCGTGGCGTTCACAGATCGCCTTGAAACCTTCAATGAATTGCGCGAGCTTCCAAGGCGGTACGGCGCAATCTTCAATCCAGCGCGTGGGTTTTAAATCGCCTTTGACGCGCGACAAAATCGGGCTGGCGATCTTGCGCACCGTCCAGGCACGGTCGAGATCGGCCGGGTTGTACGCCGGTTTGCACGCGAACGCCGGGCCGGGGTCAGGCGCGCCCTCGCTGCGCTTGCCGACTTCGCCGCTGACAATCGCAATCGCTTCGTCGACCTTGGCGCGCGCTTCTTCTTCGTTTTCGGTCCAGTATTCGACGATCAGCATCGATTTCAGGCGGTCGGGAATGCCCGCCGCCAACTTTGGGTCGGACTTTGCCGCCACATCGATAAAGCTGCGGTCGAGCACCTCAAGTTTCGTCGGGCCCGTCGGCAACAGCCGCACGATTCCCTCGGCCATCTTGGCGGTGCTGTCGAAGTAGAGTTCCGCTCCCGCCTGATACTTCGCGAGGTTCAATATCCTGATCTTCGCTTCCAGCAAAACACCTAAAGTCCCCTCGCTACCGCTGAACAAACGCGGGAGGTCCAAAATCTCCTCACCGTCCCCTTTTTGCACGAGTTCGAACAGGTTGTATCCAGCGGAATTGCGCGGCGACTCCGGCTTCTTGGCCACAATCAGTTTCGCGTTCTCTCGCGCGAGTTTTAATGCACCCTCCGCCAGTCGCATTTCCACGGCGGTCGCATCTGCGGGAAACCGGATCTTCTCGCCTTCGACCTTCAGCGGCCGCAGCTTCACGCGCTCGCCGGAAATCAGCATCACGTCGAGTTCAATCAGGTAGTCTTTGGACGTCCCGTAACGGATCGACTTCGCGCCGCCCGAGTTATTCGCAATCATCGCGCCAACGGTGCACCAGGGCGAACTGCTTGGGTCCGGCGGCCAGAACATGCCGTATGTTTTCAACTCGGCGTCGAAGTCGTCTTTGACAAGTCCCGGCTGCACGCGGGCCCAGCCCTGCGCCGGGTTGACTTCAAGCAGGCCGTTCATGTGCACGGCAAAATCAAGAATTATGCCTTCGCCGAGGCTCTGGCCAGCAACGCCCGAGCCCGCGCCGCGGCACGTGACCGGGATATTGTTGTCGCGCGCAAAGGCGAGCGTGCGGCTGACGTCTTCGGCGTCGCGGACCTCGACCACACAGGACGGCCACACTTCGACGATGCTGGCGCTGGAGGCGTAAAGGGCGCGGCTGATGTCGTCGTCTTTGACCGCGCCCTTGACCTTGCCGCGCAAACGGCCGTAGTCGACGTCAAATCGCTTGCGGGAATAGGCCTTCGGATCGTGGGTTGTGGTCATGGTCGCTGCTGCCGCCGCATCTACAATAGCAGGCTTGGCATGTTACGTGCTATGCTTCTGAACCCGGGCTGACCCCCGATTGTTCCCATGAAGACCAACGTCATCATCGCCGTCCTGCTGATCGCCGTCGCCGCGGGCGGTATCACCGTTTGGTGGTTCAACCGGCCACTGCCGCCGGCCAACAACACACCCGCCAAGCCGCATGAAACCCTGACGATTGAAGGGCTGGTCGCGATGCTCAAGGCCATGGACGCCAACGGCGACGAAGTGATCAGCGAAGCGGAGTTCGGCACGTCTTACGGCGAGACGGTCAAGGATGACAAGAAACCGTTTGTGATTCATGCCGGCCCGGACAAGCCCCAGTTCACCACGAAGGAAGCTTATGCGCACTTCGACATGAACCATAGCGGCGAAATTGACGCTGAAGACCTGTACATGATCCAGAATTTCAAGACCTGGACGGCACTCGAAAGGATTTTCGCCAAGGGGCTAACGCCGCGCAAGTTCTTCAACACCGTGGTCGAGTTGAATTCCATGGGCTTGGCCTGGACCGAAGAAGAAATCGCCGCCGTGCGCGAAAACCTGCTGCCGTTCCAGGGCCAGTTCTTCGCCCGGCGCTACTTCAACGACTGGGGCGTGATCACGCTCAAAGACGGCAAACAGGCTGAAGGCTTCCTTTATAAGGGTGACAGCAGCGAGCAATCGAAGGCCGACAGCCTCAAACCCGGCGACGTCAGGTTGCTGGGTGCAGGCGCGCGGCTGTCGTTCCACGGTAAGGACTCGATCATGAATGTCGAGGCCAAGTCCGATCACCCGTACTCGCGCCTGGCGCGCAAGCTCAAGGACCCGGCTTTCACGCCCGACGACAAGGCCGCGAACCTGGCGCTCGCGCGCGAACTCGCCAAGGACGGCCTCAAGCTCGAGGCGCAACGCATGTACAAACGCGTGCTGATCCTCGAACGCGAGAACGCCGAGGCGCTCGAGTACCTCGACCTGAAGGTCAAGAAAGACAGTGTCGAGTACGAGCCGAAATAACGTATGGCTGATTCCATCACCGTCTCCGAGCTTTCGCGCCAGATCAAGCAGCACCTTGAGCCGCGCTTTGCCAACGTCGCCGTCACGGGCGAAATCTCGAATTATCGCGGCGTACATCATTCCGGCCACGTCTATTGCAACCTCAAGGACGACGGCGCGCAGATTCGACTGATTATCTGGGGCAGCACGCTTTCGCGCCAGCGATTCGAGCTCAAGGACGGCCTCGAGGTCACGATCACCGGCAAGCTCGACGTCTATGCCCGCCGCGGTGAGTACAGTCTCGTCGCCACGACCGTCACGCCCAAGGGCACGGGAGCGCTGCAGCTCGCCTTCCAGCAGATGCACGACCGCCTGCAAGCCGAGGGCCTCTTCGATGCCGCGCGCAAGCGCAATCTACCGCAATATCCCCGGCGCATCGGCGTCGTCACGAGCCCCACCGGCGCCGCGGTGCGCGACATCATCACCACGGCGTGCCGCCGCAACCGCAACGTCGAGCTTTTCATCGTGCCCGTCAAAGTTCAGGGCGAAGGTGCAGCGCTTGAGATTGCCAAGGCCCTGCGCTGGCTGAACGCGGTCAATGACCACCTGGCGCTCGACCTGATCATCGCGGGCCGCGGCGGCGGCAGCCTCGAGGACTTGTGGGCGTTCAATGAGGAGCCCGTCGCGCGCGCTATTTTCGAAAGCGCCATCCCGGTCATTTCGGCCGTGGGCCACGAAGTGGACGTCACGATCGCCGACCTCGTCGCCGATCTACGCGCGCCGACCCCCACCGCCGCGGCCGAAATCGCCGTACCCGAGCTTGCGGTCATGGAGGAAGCCTGCGCCGAGTTCGATTTGCGTCTGCATCGCGCGCTGCGCCATACGGCAGAGGTCTGGCGCGGACGGCTGGATACCTTGGCGTCGCGGCTGGCGGGCGTGGGGCCGCTCAACCTGTTGCGCCGCGAGCAGCAGCGGCTGGATTACTTGTGGGAAGGTTTAACACGGCAGGTCAAGCACCGCGTGCAATCGGGCAACGAGCTTGTGGCATCGCTCGCCGCGCGGCTGGAGGGACTGAGCCCGGTAGCGGTACTCCAACGCGGTTACAGCATCACCTTTGACGACACGGGCAAGGTCCTGCGCGACGCGAGCCAGGCCAAAGCCGGCCAACGCATCCGCACGCGACTTGGCAAGGGCGAATTTAATTCGCGGGTAGAAGGTCCTGTGTCTTGAGTCCGGGGGCCTGAGTCCAAAACTGAAGGCAGGTGGCAGGAGGCGGGAGTTGTGGCTACCCGTTCAACCTGCAAGAGTCACTCCCGCCTCACGCCTCCCGTCTCCTGTGTCAAAGGGTAAATCGCACTGCACCGTCCAGTTGACGCCGGACGCCGCACACCTGACACTGTTCCCCATGACCGACCTTCGATCCTTCGGGCAGTCCGTCCTCAAGCAGGAGGCCGACGCCGTTGCGGCGCTGGCCAAAATCCTCGACGAGCAATTCGACAAGGCCGTCAGCGCGCTCCTGGCCTGCAAGGGCCACGTGGTGCTCACGGGCGTCGGCAAGCCCTGGCTGATCGGCCAGAAAATCAGCGCGACGCTCGCAAGCACCGGCACGCCAAGCTTCGCGCTGCATCCGAGCGAGGCCGTCCACGGCGACCTCGGGCGCCTGCGGCCGCACGATGTCGTCGTCGCCTTGTCCAACAGCGGCGAAAGCGAAGAAGTCAGCCGGTTGCTGCCGCTGATCAAACGCATCGGCTGCAATCTCATCGGCGTCACTGCCAAGGGCGGCTCGACGCTGGGTAAGCACAGCGACATCGTGCTGAACCTCGGCAAGTTCGAGGAAGCCTGCCCCATAGGCATGGCGCCAAGCGTGTCCACGACCGCGATGCTGGCCATGGGCGACGCGCTGGCGCTTACAGTGATGAAGGCGCGCAACTTTGGCCGCGAAGATTACGCCGAGTTCCACCCCGGCGGCGCGCTCGGCCGCTCGCTGATGAAAATCGAAGAAATCATGCGCGGTTTGCCGGAAACCGCGACGATTGCGGCGAAGTCGACGGTCAAGGACGCGCTGGCGGCGATCACGAAGTTCAAAACCGGCGCGGCGTTTGTCGTCGACGGCAAGAAACTGATTGGCGTGTTCACCGACGGCGACCTGCGCCGCCACATCGAAGACGACGGCCTGCTGAAACACTCCGTCGCCGACGTGATGACCAAACCCGGCAGGCGCGTCGAAAGCGGCAAACTCGCGACGGAAGCCGTGAAGCTGATGCAGGATTTCCGCATCGGCGAGCTGCCCGTGGTCAACGACAAGGGCGAGCTGCTCGGCCACGTCGCGCTCAAAGACCTCGTGTCGATGAGGTTCGTATAGGCGCAGGTTTTAGGTGCTGGGTTCCAGGTTTTAGGGAATGGCCCGCACCGCATTCCGCTTTGTGTTCCTAAAACCTGACACCTAGAACCTAAAACCGCTTTTCATGGCGCTGAAACGCTTAGAGTTCACCCACACCTTCAAGTCGCCGGCGGCGAAGGTGTGGCCCATCGTTTCCGACACCGACCTGTTAGACGCCGCGGCGAAGATGCCGCCAATTGCCTATCGCGACGAGCCGCAACCTGACGGCACCTCGCGCCGCTTCGGCACGTACAAGAAAAACGGCGTGACGTTCAGCTACGAAGAATTTCCCTTCAACTGGATCCACGAGCAGGAATACGATGTCTACCGTGAGTTCAGCTCAGGCGTGTTCAAGAACTTCCGCCATCGCTGCGAAATCAAGCCAGTCGACGCGCACGACGAGAGCAAAGGCTGCACCGTCAAGACTCTGTTTGAGTTCGAGACCAAGGGCGTGCTGGGCACGCTGTTTGGCGAAAGCGGCACCCGCAACAGCGGTGTCGAGCCATACAAGAAGGTCTTTGCGCTTGCCGATGAACGCCTGCAGAAAGAACAGGCGGTCCGCACAGCAAGCGTGGTTGGCGTGCGCAGCGGCGTTATTTCGCCCGGCGATCCCGCCACCGCCGAGGAAAAAACCCGCGTCGAAGCCGCTATCCCGCGTGTGACGGCCGAATACGATTCGCCGCTGGTGTTGAATTTAACCCGCGCGGTCATCGAAAAGCCGGGCATGGATCTGCGCCGCATGCAACCGTTCAAATTTGCGCGCGAATGGCGCGCCGACCGCAAGGAAACCCTGAACGTCTTCCTTGCGGCGACGCGCGCGGGATTGCTGCGCATGCGCTGGGACATCATCTGCCCCCACTGCCGCGGCGATAAGCAAAATTTGACAGGGCTGTCCGAGGTCAAAGAACGGGCATTCTGTCCTGCGTGCAATATTGACTTTGATATCGATCTGGATCGAAGCCTTGAAGCAGTCTTTTCCCCGCACGCCCAGGTCCGGGAAGTCGAAGATGTCAAATATTGCCTGGGCGGCCCCGGCACGACACCGCACATCGTCTATCAGCGCCTGTTGAAACCCGGCGAGGAGCACCGCTTTGCGATTACGCTGCCCGAGGGCCGCTACCGCGTGCGTTTCACTGGCGACAAGAAATACCGCTGGGCCGAGGCGCGCTCCGCCACCGGCAAAGTCGGCGCGGCCCCGAGCGAGCAGACCTTCGTGATTCGCGACGGCGGCGTCGAAGGCCCGGAGATGAATCTGACTCCCGCCGTGGCGTGTCCACTCGTGTTTCGCAACGAAAGCAAGCGCAAGGTCCTTGTGTGCATCGAAAGCGTCGACTGGGCGCAGGACGCGCTCAGCGCGGGCGAACTCGTCGCCGACCAGCGTTTTCGCGACCTGTTCAGCGCCGAGATTCTCGCTCCGGGCATCAAACTTGCGGTCGAGAGCGCGACGATATTGTTCACCGACCTTGTCGGCAGCACGGCGATGTACGGCAAGCTCGGCGACGCCAAGGCGTTTTCGCTGGTCTGGACGCACTTCGACATCCTGCACGACATCGTCTCAAAGCATCGCGGCGCGATCGTGAAAACCATCGGCGATGCGATCATGGCCGTTTTTACGAGGCCGCTCGATGCCCTGGAGGCCGCTGACGACCTGCATGCCCGCGTGGCCGCCTTCTGCCGCGAAAAAGGCCACGAGCACCCGGTGACGCTCAAAGTCGGCATGCACGAGGGCCCCTGCATCGCCGTCACGCTCAATGAACGCCTCGACTACTTCGGCACGACGGTAAACCTTGCGGCGCGCGTCGAGTCGCTGTCGGAGGGCGGTGACATTCTCACCACGGCCAGCACCGCCGAGCACGCCGCGGCCGAGGATGTCCTGAAGCCGCGCGGCTGGAACGCCGAGAGAATCTCGGCAAGCGCCAAAGGTTTTACGCAGCCCATCCCCGTCCTGCGTTTCAAACGCGGCTAGTTTGGGGCTTTGGCCTCCGTGCCGCAGTTCGTGTGACCTTCGTTTCCGCTGGGGGGTAGACGCCCCAGCCACAGAGGCAAATGACGCCTCGGCCTATTCAACTCAGCGAAATCCCTTTACACTCCCGCCGTGCAAGAGGACGCATCCAAGTCCAATCCCGCAGTTGCGGCGCTGCTAGAGCGCCTGCAGCAGGGCGGCGTGCCGCAAAAACGCAAAGTGATCGAAGAGGCCGTCGCGCTCGGCGATGACGGCGTTCCCGTGATCGAGGCTGGGGCGCTGTCCGGCGTGCGCGAGATCGTCAACGATTCGCTGATCGCGCTTTTGCGCAATGAAGGCCCCGGCAACGAGATCCTTTTTGGTTGGCTGCGCGACGGCACACTGGGCGTCACGCGGCTGGCGACGGCGTTCAAGGAACTCAAGTTCGAAGGGGGCCCCGCGTTTATCTGCGAGTGCATCGACGCCGGCAAGTTCAAGGAACACCAGATCGCCGAAGCCGCCGAATACCTGGGCGATAACCCCAGCCCCGCAGTCGTCCGCACCCTTAAGGCGTGCCGCCTCGCCTATCCGTCGCTCAGCACCATGCTGGACCGCGCACTGAGCAAAATGACCGGGGTTGACGCCAGCGCCGCCGATGTGCCCGACCAGGCGCGCGAAATCAAATCGCAGGTTGACGGAAGCTCGCGTAGCGGCGCGCCGGAGAAAAAGGGCTGCATGGGCGCGGTTCTCGTCGCGCTTGCGCTGCTGATTGCGCTGCTGGCGATGGCGGGTTGCGACGACGTCAAGCGCAAGGAATTCGGCGGTTTGATAGGCGTCGTCGGGTATCCTCCCATCTCTGGGGCAAAGATTGAAATTTACGAGGGCCCGCGCTGGGCGGGCTACGACTCGACGCAGGGGTTGGTCGGCACGGGCGTGACTGACGCCGGCGGCCGCTTCCAGATTCCCATCGGCGACGCGTTCCTCGGCCGCCCGCTGGTCGTGCTCGCGCGCCCACAAACCGGCGCCGAGTACCTCGATTTCGGCTCGTCGGGCAACCCCGTGCGGCCATTCACCGGCAATCGACGCCCCTGGGCCGCGATGATCCGACAATTCGGCGGCGGCGAAGACACAATTGCGATCACGCCGATTTCTACTGCCGCCTTTGAAGCTTTCATGCGGCTGCCGCAAGATGAAGTCGGCGGCACGGGCGTGCGCTTCGACACCAAGGTTGTCAGCGAATGCAACACCGCGGCGGGCAACGCCTTTGGCGTCTATGCAGACGCGGCCGAAACCATGCCGGCGCCCCCGGGCGGCGCACCCTTTGTCGCGCTAGGCACACTCGACGCCGAGAACAACAATTTCGCGACGGGCTATACGTACGCGCTGCTGCAGCTCGCGCAGGCCGCCAACGACTTCGTCTCGCAGACCACGGCCACCACTGACACGGCGCTCGATTTCTATGAGGCGATGTTCAAGGATGCGCGCGACGCGGTTCTCGACGGCCTCTATTTCGGTGCGCCGATCGATTTCTTCACTCAAGCCGGTGCGCCGGACATCAGCGGCATCGAAGTTGACGGATCGAGCGAATTCATCGACTTCATCGCCGACAACGCGCTCGACAACGACGACCAGCTCATTGCCGGCGCCGTGCGCAATAATGCCTTCACCCCCGCCCCCACAGACATTGTGGATGGCCAGGAAATCTCCACGGGCTCGCTGCGCCCGATGCGCTTTGACCGCATCGACACGCTCAATTACCCGTTTTCGGGCAACGTCGAGCTCACCATCGAGGGCGCCGGCTTCCATCACACTGACCGCTTCGTGTTCCGCGGCGGTGTGCCGAACTCGGAATTCGCCGTCGACCACACTTCCGTCGGCGTCGACGGCGAAATCATCGAGCGCAGCAGCACGCGCATGCGCTTGCGCATCCCTGATTTTGCGGCGACGACCAAAACCGTGCCCAACGCGCTCACAGTGCCGACGGGCGGCGACTACACGCTGCTCAGTTTCGTGCTGCAACACCGCCCCAACGACACACTCGACGCCGAGCGCGTCACGGAAATCATTCTCTCCGCCGACGCGCGGGTCACCCGGCGCACGGAATTGCTGCTGCTCAAGGCGCAAATCGGGCGGCTGGAAGCAGGCAGCGTGCTGCGGGCTGCAACCTCGGGCAACAACGTATTTACGGCGGCGCAAGACCCGGCCGCGCTTGTGCCTGGCACCGACGACGTATATGCCCTGCGCATCCGCGTCGTGAACCCGGACGTAGCGGCCATCAACGACGTCGGCATTGACCTGTCGGAAAGCGAGTTCACGCAGCTTGGCGCCGCCCTGGTCGCCGACGTTTTCGGCGGCGCGGCGAGCAACCGCGCCATTGTTTTCGAAAGCGCCGCGGACCTGACAGCCAAGCAGCAGGATCTGGCGCCGGGCGAAGTCGGCGAGTTCGTCTACCCTTTCATCTTCCTGGATGGCGAAGTGGCGCTGGGTGCGCCCGTCGAATTCGACATCGTGATGTCCGGCGTCAGCGCCGGCGCGGGTAACCCGACGGTCGCTACCAACGACGTCACCGTGTTCGCCCGCGAAGTCGAGCTCGCGCCGGTCGAGCCTGACGCAACGCCGGAATTGCAATCGCTAACGATCACCATGCCCGCGACCGTTAGCGACGGCGACGAGTTCGAAATTGAATTCGCTGTCATGGCGGCGCCGCGCACCGGCGTGCCCATGCGCACACTGCGCGTTGAAAGCGTGGACGTGACCATCGATTTCGACGGCGAAACCTTCACGCTGCACCTTGGCGACAACTTCTTCGACGAACCGGGGCCATCCGGCCTTCACGCGAAATCACTGACGCTGTTATCCGACGGCGGTCGCGCCATGCCCGCACTCTTAACGCAAGCAGCGCCCGGCGATTCGATCATCCTGACGATCCAGACCACTTCGGGCGTGACCGACACCTTAACCGTCACCGCGACCGCCACCGCCCGCGACACCGCCACTCTAGCGCCTTCCAGCGCCAGCGACTCCGACAGCACAACCGTGTCGTGATGCGTGATAAGCTGTAGTCCATGAAGGATCCTCTTAACACGTTGCGCCAAGCCGTTGGCCTTTACCGCGAGGCGGACCTGCCGCGCGCCCAGATGTTGCTGGAATCGCTGGACCTAGACGACCTCGACAAAGATCTTCAACTGGAAGCCCACTACCTTTGGGGACGCGTGATGAGCGCGCGCGGCGACTGGCCCGAGGCAGCAACGCACTTCCAGGCCTGCCTGAAACTCAAGCCCGGTTGGTTTGCGGCGCTCGAGGCGTGGGGCAACGTGCTGGTTGCCAGCGGTGACCCCCGTGCCGCCATCGACAAATACAAGCGCGCACTCGCCGCCGCGCCGGCCAACCAGGCCACCCACGTGATGTTCAACTACGGCGCGGTACTGATGCAGCACGGATACGCGTCGCGCGCGATTGGCAAATTCCGCGAATGCTTCCGGCGCAACCCGCGCGACCCCGACGCGGCGCGCGCCGTGGGCGACTGCTACCTGCGCATGAAGCGGCCGCGCGGCGCGCTGAAATGGCTGAAGGCCGCGCTGAAGCTTAACCCGCGCGACGTGCGCACGCTGGTCGCGCTGGGCAACGCGTTGGGGCTCAACGGCAAGCGCGAGCTGGCCTATGGCTGCTTTGAGCGGGCGCTGCAACTCGACGCGAATTGCGCAATCGCGCACTACGACTGGGCGGTGCTGCTGGCGGCCGAGAAAAAATGGCAGGAGTCCATCCGGCACGCCAAGGAGGGCTTGCGGCTGCAGCCCGAAAGTTGCCGGCTGTTGTGCCACCACCTGTTCTGCCTGCGGCAACTGGGAGCGTTCGACGCTGCGCTGCATATCGCCAAGCGCGCCCGCGCGCTCGTCGACCGCGCTGACGCTGAAGACCGCCGCGGTGAAACCGCCGATCTGGTGGTGATGAACCAGGCGGCGTGCCTCCACGGGCTGGGCCGCAACGTCGCAGCGCGCGAAACGCTGGTCGAGTTTTTGCGCCGCACACCCGACCCAAGCCCGCGCTGCATCGCGCAACTGCGTTTCATTGACAAGCGTCCGTTGAAGAACGCGCAGCGTATCGAGCTGACGATGCGGGTGGAGCCCGCGCCGCCGCTGCCCGGCGAGGAGCCGACGGGCCCGCCAGCCTACGAACGCACTTACTGGGTGATTGCCGAAAACGCCACAGAAGCGCGGCGGCTGGCGCGCAGGCTCGAACCCACCGACGCCCGCGTGCGTTTTCAGTCAGACCTGCGCGTCGTCGAAACCCTCACCAACGCCGACGAAGGCGTGGGTGAACGCTCACCCATCATCGCGATTTGGGAGTAAGTGGGTCTTGGGTCTTGGGTCTTGGGTCTTGGGTCTTGGGTCTTGGGTCTTGGGTCTTGGGTCTTGGGTCTTGGGAGCGTACCTCCCCCTTCACCCATGACCCATGACCTCAGTCTTAGACCATCGGAAGGGTCAGCCAGCTACCGTTCCGCGCGGGCGGTGCGGCCACAACGGCACGCTCGCCGTCCTCGTCGGCGTCGTCAACCTCTGAGAGCATCGGCTG
>JADLAK010000052.1 GCA_020848275.1 Planctomycetota bacterium | reverse complement strand
GCAGTTGTGGGGCGGACATTCTTGTCCGCCCGACCGGCGTAGCCGGTCGAATTGTGGCTCGCAAAGCTCGCCACCGCGGACAGGAATGTCCGCGCCACCTAAAGACAATTATCTAGGACCGCTTAGTACCGCCGCCGGCTCCGATTACTTCCCGAGGATCAACCGCTCGGCGAGGAACGTCGGAAGTTTCTTGATCGCCTTGATCTTCTCGACGGTGATATTGAAATCGTACTCGACGCGCCGGAACACCAGCTTGTTGCCGTCGAGAATCACGTAGCACGCGCGCGTGTCGTGGTCGCGCGGCTGTCCCACGCTGCCGATGTTCACCAGCAACTTGCGGAAGCGGCGCAGGTCGATTTCGCCGTTGGGCAGGTTCTTGGGATGGCCGTACTTGCCGGTCTCGGAGTAAATGCCGGGGATGTGGCTGTGGCCGCAGAAGCAGAAGCGGTCGATCTTGGCAAACATGCCGCGGATCTTTGCCTCGTCCATGCTGTCCTTGGGAAAGACGTATTCGTGCGTGGGCTTGCGCGGGCTGCCGTGCACGAACAGCAGGTCGCCCTGCTTGTGCTGCTTGATCTTGGACAGTTCGTCGAGGAAGTTCCAGTAACGGTGGCGCTTGTCGCGGTCGAGCTCGGGGTCGTTGAGCTGCTCGCGCGTCCACTCCACGCTGCGCATCGCGCGCTCGTTGAAATCCTCGGCGACCAGCATCAGCGCTTCTTCGTGGTTGCCCAGGATGTTGAGCTCAAAGCGTTCCAGCGCGATGTCCAGGACTTCCGTGGGGTTGGGGCCATAGTCCAGGATGTCCCCAAGGCAGTAAATTTTGTCGCAGCCATAGGCGTCGATGTCCTTGAGGACCGCCTCCAGGGCTTCCAGGTTGCTATGGATGTCGGATACCAGCGCAATGCGCACGTCACGGCCTTCGCTTGCACGGCGCTGAAAAGAAGCCGCCTCATTCCACGCAGATAACAGCCTTGGCTTGCGGCCTTTCGCCGCACTCCCTGGCCCCCAGGTTGGCCATGTTCAGCATTTAACGCGCCGTTGGCAAGTTGCATTTTAGGCCAAACGACAAGGCCGGCGACGATTGTCGCCGGCCCGGCCATATTCCTTGATCGTGGCGCGGCCGCACCACGGCGTTGCAATGCGGGCGAGGCGCCCGCACCACACGTTACTTGCCCACGCCGTATTCCTTGATCAGCTCGATGTCGCGCTGGTCAAACACGCGCGACGGCACGGCCCAGGGCAGGAAGATCGCGCGCGTCAGCGTGCGGTAGCTGCCGGACCCCTCGTTACGCGAGAAGTAGCGGTCGATCAGCGTAATCTCAAGCACGATCACGTTGGGGTACTCCGCCACCGACATGATGTGCCTGCGGGTCGGGGCCGTCATGGTCGTGTATTCACCGCTGAACTTCGAGCACTCCGTCTGCGGCGGCGCCGCAAGCGAGATCACTTTGCCCTCGACGCGCTCGGTCTGCGCCGGCGGTGGCGGGTTTTCGCCCGTCGGCGTCCAGAGCCAGCGAGTCTTTTCGTTGCATTCCTGGAAGACGCTGTAGGTGGTCTTGTTGTCGACGCCCCACTGGAAGGAGACCTTGTCGTCGGCGAGCACGCGCACGGAATAAACGTAGGCGGCGATTTCTTCCTCGAAGGGCTTGATGTCGCGGGCGTTGCGCCAGCCCTCTTTGCCGAACTTTACAAGCTCGGCGTTGGTGCGGATGGGCAGGATGCGGCGCACGAGGTAGGCGCCGTCAAGCTCGCGGTCCTGGGTGCTGGGCGGGCGCTTCTTGAGGTAATAGAAAATCTTGGCGTCGCCGGATTCGTACTGCTTGGTGTCCTTGTCGTACCAGGTGGTGTTGCCGATAAACGAGAGGAACTCCTTCATCTTGACGCTCTCGTTTTCATCGACGATGTCGAAGTCGCGCAACTCGGAATAAAACTCCTTGCGCGGCTTTTCCGGGTCGACCAGGTCGTCGACGCTGAGGCTGCGCAACTGCAGTGAATCTTCGCTGCCGCCGTTGCGCATGCGAAGCACGTCCTGCTCGATGATGTCCATCGCCACGCGCGCCTGGCTGTAGACCTCGACGCGGCGCGAGGCGATCACGTACATCGACTGGGCCGACGAGAACATGGTGCGCAGCATCATCATCACAATCAGCATCAGCGCGATGCTGATCATGAGTTCCAGCAGGGTGAATCCGCGGATGTTTCTACGCATGGGACAGCTCCCTGACGCTTAGCGCGTTGCGGCGACCATGAAAGAGGTTTCGTAAATGATGTTGCGCTCGTTCTCGACGGCGGTGCCGGCGTTTTCCTCGCGGTAGTCAAAACCGCGGTAGACGCGCAGGTGCACCACGAAAAGGTCCTCGAGGAAAACGCGCTGGCCCAGCATGTTGGGCATCATTTCGGAGCCGCGCGAAACCGAGCGGCGGATCGAGAAATCGAAGCTGTAGAACATGCGGTCGTCCGGGTCATAGCCGCGGTAAATGGCCGAATCGCGCATGGTGTCGGGCAACAGGCGGTAGACCTCGGGCCCGATGCCGCCGTCAAAAAGGTTGTTGCCGGTGTCATCCATGCCTTCGTCGGGCAGCTCGACCATGCGTTCGTTGCGGTCCCCGAGCTCGAGGGTGGCGTCGAAGGTATCGGTGGGCAGGCGGAAATACGCGGTGTTTTCCGTGGGCTTGCCGGCCATCTCGGCCAGTTCGTCGGGCGTAAGCGCGGTCTGGTTGCCCGTGGCCTCGCGCTGAAGCAGCAACGCGGGGCGGAACTTCAAAGACGCGCCCGGGTAGTCGAAGCGGTACAGCGGCGCGCCGTTGGGATTGGAAATCGGGCGCGTCAGCGACGAAGTCAGGTAGGAGCGCACGTTGCGCGTGATTTCGGCCGCGCGCGTCATGTTGACCGCCTGCGCCGAGAGCTTGGCGTTGGCCAAAAACAGCGCGACGATGCTTGCGCCGCCCAGGGCGAAAATCGCCATGGCGATCAGAAGTTCGGTCAGCGTAAGGCCGCGTTTATCTCGTAAGTGCACCGGCGCCTCCCGTGGGCGCCGTGGCGCCGCCCTTGTCGTATCCCGTTTCTTCCTTCAGGAATGTCTCGGAAGAACGCACGCCGCCCGTCGCCGGGTTGACGTCAATGAACAGAAAACGGCGCGCATCCTGCAGCACGATGTCGCCCACCATGCCCTCGGGCGTGTCGCGGTCGATGGTGTAGCCGGGCTTGTCGCCGGGGATGATCGCCCGGCCGTCCTGGCGCATCACGATGCGGTAGTAGTCGCCAAAGCGCTCGTTGATGTCGCCGTCAAGGCGCCCAAAGCCGGTCAGCGGCGTGCGCTCGTATTCCGACTGCCAGCGGTCGGGAAAGTTGATGTCGTCGCCAAGCTGGTCGAGGCGGAATTCCTTCAAGAAAACGATGGCGTCTTCAGTCTTGTCGTTGGTCACGTCGATGCGGAACACCGCAAAGCCAGGGCCGATGGTGCGCATGATCGGCCCGCCGACATCGAGCTCCGTCGCGACGGGATAACACACGATGATGTGCGGCTGGCGCGAATTCAGCGCTTCGCTTCGCGAGAACGCGAAGAACCCCTGCACATTGTTGCCCGCCATGCGCAGGCCGCGGCCGCTCATGAAGGTGATCACCACCGGCACCAGCACCGCCACCAGCAGCGATATCAACGCAATCACCACCAGCAACTCGACCAGCGTGAATGCTTGTTTGGTTCGCTTCAGCGCCATTGGGTCCTCCCTATCTCTTTTTCAGCATGCCGCCCTGCGAACCGCCGCTGGGCGCGCTGTCGCGCTTCCACACCTGGTCTGCCTTGCCGTCGTAAATCAGGTCGTCGGGCGTCTCGAACGTCATGTCTTCGCCAGCCGAAATCAGGTACAGCTCGCCGGTCTTGTCGAGGCCGTACCACAGCGAAGTGCCCCACGCGTCGGCGAAGTACTGCAGCTTGCCCCCGCCGTCCATGATCAGGTCCTTGTACTGCGCTGGGTCGAGTTGCGGCTGGTAGTCGCGGCTCTTGTACAGCGGCGCCTCCGCCCACACGTCGCGCGAGGGACAGACATAGAACAGCAACAGTTGGCTGGTCGCCTTTTCGCGGTTGCTGTCAAGCTGCGCCGAAAGCGTCGCGCCCGCGTCCTTGTCGAATTGCTTTTTGTTCGGCTTCACCTGCATGCCGCCCACGAGGCTGCCAAGGCTGGTAAGCAACGTGCGGGTGGCGTTTTCCCTGGATTTCATCAGCGCGGGCAGCAGCGCGACCATGATAACCGTTACCAGTACCGCGATTATGCCGACCACCACCATCAGCTCGATCAGCGTGAAGCCCGAGTTGCGCCTGTTATGTGCGTGCATTCGCAAAGTGACGTTCCTTGTTTGCCTTACTTGCCGGTAGCGGGCTTTTTCTTGGGCCCCGCCATGTCTTCTTCGGAAATCTTGAACCCGCCGCGGATGATGTCGTCAGTCGTGCCTAATTCTTTGTCCGGGCCCGCCGAGATGATGTCAAAGGTGCCGACATTGTATGGCTTGACGTAACTTCCCGGTTGGAACGTCTTGTCGCCCGCCTTGCTGCCCTTGGGCGGCGGCGCCGACCAATCGCGGTAGATGTACGGCATCCCCCAGGGGTCCATGAAAACCGTCTTGCCCTTTTCGTCGCGGATCTCGAGGCCGTTGGTTTCAATGTGCGGCGCATTGCCCGCGTCACGCGGCTTGCCGACAAGTTCCAGGTACAGCAGGTGGTTGCCCGCAACCGGGTCCGAGGGATCGCCGCCGCTGGCGGGATAGCGGTTGGGCTTGCCGTTGGCTTCCTGCCACTTCTGCATGGCCTGGGGGACCAGGTTGTCCATGAAGTTCCTGGCTTCCGCGTCCTTGCCCTTGTTGAAAGCGCCCAGCAACACCGCCACCAGCACGGTCACCAGCACGCCGATGATCGCGACAACAATCAGCAATTCGATCAGGGTAAAGCCGGATCGGCTCTTGGAATGCATTTAACCTCCGTGCGCGCCTGCCACATGGTGCAAACACTGCGCCAGTCGCATCAACACGACTGCGGCGTGCGGCGTAATGCCGCAAGTGCCCTTTGCGACGCTAGTTCCAGCCTTCAACCGGGGGATCTTCCATGCTAACTGCCGCCCGCCACGATTCAAGCGCGCTACGGCGATGTTACCGTTCCGTGCCCCCTGCACGGTGTCTCGCGTCATGCCTCGGACACGTGAGGCGGGACTCGCGACTCGGCACGCTTATTTCTAATGTCGCCGCTGAACCGATGGACCACCGCCCATGCTCTTTAAAATCCGCCTTACGCCCAAGCTCCGCGACAAAAGCCCTGAAAGCCTGCGCGCCGCAAAGACCCTCGAAGACGCCGGCCTCCACAGCAAGGGTTTAATACACCGCCGCATTTACCTCATTGAGGGCGAACTGGACGCGGCCAAGGCCAAACGCGCCGCCAACGAGTTGCTCGTCGATCCCGTGATCGAAACCGCCGAAGTCGCACCCGGCGATACGCCCGAGTCCGAAGGCAACCGGCTGTTCAATATCATGCGCCGCACAGGCGTGATGGACCCCGTCGAACAGAGTTTAATGCGGGCACTGGCGGATCTTGGCGTCCCCGCCGGGGGCGTCAAATCCGTCGACCAGTTCGAGTTCAGCAATGCCGTCAGCGCCAAAGATGCCGCGGTCGCCGCGGCGGCGCTCGGCAACGTGGTCGTCGACGAGGCGCGCAGCGGCGCGCTGACGCTCACGAGGCTGCCCCACGGCAAGCCCTACGAATTCAAGTTGCAGCTTGTCGCGCTGAGCAAGCTCCAAGGCGATGCGCTGATGGACGTGAATAAAAATCATCGGCTGTCGCTGAACTCGGCCGAGATGGCCGCGATCCGCGACTTCTTCAAGGCCGCCGGGCGCGAACCCACGGACGTCGAGCTGCAAACCGTCGCGCAAACGTGGTCCGAACACTGCAAGCATAAGACCATGACCGGCCGCATGACCTACCGCGAAGAGGGCAAAACCGAGTGCCTGTTTGACCTCGGCGCGCCGCGCGACGGCAAGATCGAGAACCTGTTAAAGGAAACCATCAAACGCGCGACCGACGAATTGAATAAACCGTGGTGCCTGTCGGTGTTCGTCGACAACGCGGGCGTGATCGAATTCGAGGGCGAAGACGCGATATGTTTCAAAGTCGAAACCCACAATCACCCCAGCGCCATTGAACCCTACGGCGGCGCGGGCACAGGCCTTGGCGGCGTCATCCGTGACATTTTGGGAACAGGTTTAGGCGCCAGGCCCATATTAAACACCAACGTGTTCTGCTTCGGCGAACTCGACACGCCGCAAAACCAGATTCCCAAGGGTGCTTTGCACCCGCGCAAGGTAATGCGCGGCGTAGTCAACGGCGTGCGCGATTACGGCAATCGCATGGGCATTCCCACGCCCAACGGCAGCGTCCATTTCGATGCGCGCTACACCGGCAACCCGCTGGTCTACGCGGGCAGCGTCGGCCTCATACCGCGCAACAAGATCAACAAAGCCTCAAAGGCGGGCGACCGCATCGTCGTTGTCGGCGGCCGCACGGGCCGCGACGGCATCGGCGGCGCGACGTTCTCCAGCGCCGAACTCAGCAGCGAAAGCGAAACGGTTTCCTCGGGCGCCGTGCAGATCGGCAACGCAATCGCCGAGCAAATGGTGCAGGAAGTGCTGGTCAAGGCGCGCGACGCCGACCTCTTCAACGCCGTGACCGATTGCGGCGCGGGCGGCCTGTCATCGGCCGTCGGCGAAATGGGCGAGCACCTGGGCGCAAAAGTCGAACTGCACAAGATCCCCACCAAATACGAGGGCCTGTCGTACCTCGAAGTCTGGCTGTCGGAGGCGCAGGAGCGCATGGTTTTCGCCGTGCCGCCCGCCAAGCTCGACGCGCTGCTCAAGCTCTGCAAATCCGAAGACGTCGAAGCGACGGTCATCGGCACGTTTGAGAAAACCGGGCAGCTCGTGCTCGACTGGAACGGCAAAGTTGTCTGCGACATGCCGATGAAATTCCTGCACGACGGAATGCCGCGCGTCTCGCGCGAGGCCGTGTGGAAGCCCGCCGCACGCGAATTGCCGAAGGCGACGGTCAAAGCCGGCGACGCCAACGCGATCCTGCTCGCGATTCTCGGTTCGCCCAACGTGTGCAGCAAAGAATGGGTCGTGCGCCAGTACGACCACGAGGTGCAGGCCGGCAGCGCGATCAAGCCGTTTACCGGCCCCGGCCGCGACGGCCCCAGCGACGCCTGCGCCGCGGTGCCTCGGCCTGGTGGGAAGAATGCGGTTGTGGTCTCTAATGGATTAAACACGCGCCTTGGCGACGTCGACCCCTACCACATGGCCATGAGCAACATCGACGAGGCCCTGCGCAATTACGTATGCGCCGGCGGCGACATCGGCCACTGCGCGATCCTCGACAATTTCTCGTGGGGCAATTGCAACAAGCCCGACCGTCTTGGGGCGCTGGTGCGCGCGTGCTACGGCTGCTACGCCGCGGCAAAAGCGTTTGGCACGCCGTTTATCAGCGGCAAGGACAGTTTAAACAACGAGTTCATGACGGATGCCGGTGTGAGTGTGGCCATTCCCCATACCTTGTTGATTTCGGCCATCGGCCGCGCGGTCAGCCTGCGCGCCCTGACCACCAGCGACCTGAAGAAGGCCGGCAACAGGCTGTACGTCGCTGGATTGACGCGTCAAGAGTTCGCCGGCTCGCACCACGAAATGCTCACGGGCGTGCGCGGCGACCAGCCGCCGCGCCTCGACCCCGCCGCGGCGCTGAAACTTTATCGCGCGCTCAACGCCGCCCAGGCCGACGGCCTGATCGCGTCGGCCCACGACTGCGCGGAGGGCGGCCTGGCCGTGTGCCTGGCCGAAATGGCGTTGGGCGGCCGTCTTGGCGCGAACGTGACGTTGACCAAAGACCTCGGCTCGGACGACGACACGACCTTGTTGTTCGCCGAATCCAACAGCCGCATCGTGGTCGAGGTCGAACCCGCCAACGAAGCCAAGCTGAAGAAGGTTTTCGCCGGCCTGCCGCTATTCGCGCTTGGCGAAGTTGCGGCGGCAAAGAAGCTGTCCGTCAAAGGCGTAAAGGGCGCGAGTCTCGTCGATCAGCCGCTGGAAAAGCTCACAGCAGCCTTCCGCGAACCGCTCTATCGGGCGTTTGGCGAAACCGCCCCCGCCACCCCGGCATAATGTGGATTGCCAAAACAGCCCGGGCAGGCATGCCCGGGCGTCAGGGTTCAATCCCGAGACGAACGCTTTTGAGGGACAGCCGCGAACGTCCGTGAATTTTGCTGACCTTCCGTGATCGCAGGCGGACACCCGGCCATTCCTGGCCAGGCGGGGCTGATTTTCCGTCCCGCCCGCCGGATTAATCCGCGGCAAGTGTATCCAAATATTCCTATGGGTAGATGGATGCGCAAAACGAACATCAGGGGGACAGTCCCAGTCCCCGCCCTGATGGGACAGTCCCCAAAAGCGGGGACAGTCCCGGACCGACCGCCGAAGACTACTACCGCGGCGTGATGCCCGACGGCACGCGCCCGCCGCTGTTGTCCAAAGTCCTCTACGAAGCCT
>JADLAK010000051.1 GCA_020848275.1 Planctomycetota bacterium | reverse complement strand
GATGCAGGCTTCCAGCCTGCGGGTAGCGCGGCCATCTTGGCCGCAATCGTCGCAGGCCTTTGGCCCGCGACTGCGGGCGAGACGCCCGCGCTACGAAAGGCATTCGGCCAAACGGACCCACTACCCGCATTCCGAACGTCTTGAACGTGGGGCGGGCACCCGCCCGCGTTGCAGCACGCCGAGGCCCCACTGATCCGCGACCAAAGAATGAAATTCGACCCTCAAAGCATTGCGCGCAGACTCGCGTCGTGGTTTTCACGGCACGCGCGTGAGTTGCCGTGGCGTTCGAATCCCGACCCGTACCGCGTCTGGATCAGCGAAATCATGCTGCAGCAGACGCAGGTCGCGACTGTAATCCCGTACTTCGAGCGGTTCATCGCGCGATTTCCTGACGTGCGCGCGCTGGCCGCAGCGCATCTCGATGACGTCCTCGCGCAGTGGTCCGGGCTGGGCTATTACCGCCGCGCACGCATGTTGCATGCTTGCTCGCGCGAAATTATCGCCACGCATGGCGGCGAATTCCCCGGCGACTATGAGGCGATTCTCGATCTGCCGGGCATCGGACGCTACACCGCGGGCGCGATTGCCAGCATCGCCTTTGGACAACCGCGGCCCGTGCTCGACGGTAACGTCGAGCGAGTGCTGGCGCGCCTGACCGCCCTGCGCGCCGACGTGAAGTCCGCCGCGGCGCAGAAGAAGCTGTGGTTCTGGGCAACGGAAGTGGTGGAGGCCGCCAAAAGCCCCTCGACGGTCAATCAGGCGCTGATGGAACTTGGCGCGATGGTCTGCACGCCCCAGAATCCCGGGTGCAAGGTGTGTCCCCTGCGCGCAACCTGCGCCGCAAAACACGCCGGGATACAGGAACAGTTGCCTGTCAGGCGGAAGGCCGCGGCGAGCAAAGCCATCCGTTATGCCGCACTGATCCTGTGCGACGCGCGCGGGCGCGTACTCTTGACGCGTCGAGAGAAGAGCGGCGAAAGCCTGCTGCCGCACGGGCTGTGGGAGTTCCCGCACGTGGTGTGGCCCGCGCGCAAAGTCAGCCCGTTGCGCGAACTCAGCGCAATCGCGGGCGTTTCGATCACCGCAGTCAGCGAAGCCGCGCCCGTGCGCCACGCGATCATGAACTACCGCGTCGAACTGGTCGCGCTCGCCGCAAAAACCAGCGGGCGAGTCACAAAGACCCGCCCGCCGCAACAATGGTTCAAACCCGCCGAACTCGCCTCACTGCCGATGGCCTCCGCGACGCGCAAATTATTTATTGCGCGCTGAGGATCGTCCGGGGTAATGCCTCCTGCAGCCGCTTCCGCGCCGCCTGCGAGAACATGTACTCGTTGTAGGTCCGTGCAATTAGCAGGCGTTCGAGGTTGGTGAGCTTGGCGAGCCCGTCGACAGCCGCGTCAGTAAGGTTCTCGCAGTAGGAAACGTCCAGGTGGCGCAAGCCGGTCATCGTCGACAGCGCGTCGTTCACCACGGCGTCGGTCAGCCCGGACAGCCGTTCGAGTATCAGGCAACGCAGCGTCTTGGGGCTGATGGCGGGCAGCACCCTCAGTCCGTCCGCGGTCAGGCCGTGGTTGTATCCGATGTCGAGCGTTTCGAGGTCTTCGCATGCCGTCAGCGCCGCAAGCCCCTTGTCGCTGATGTTCAGGATTGCCTCGCGCAGCCACGCGTCTTTGCCGTCGCGGTCGCCGAAGGAAAGCGCCTGGTTTGCGGAATACATGGTCAACTCGCGGAGGCCGGAAATTCGGGCGATGGAGGCCATGGCCTCGTCCGTGAGCCTGCCGCAGTAACTGACGTCCAGCACGCGCAGGGGCAGACGCTGGATTTCGACGATGCCCGCATCAGAAATATTGCAGCAATTGTGCAAGCGTAGATCGGTCAGCAGCGGCGTGCCGGGTGCTCTGTTGGGGCCGCCGCCTAGCACGGTCAGCACGCTGTCGTCGATGCCCTTGACGGTATCGAGGTGCAGCAAGCGGAGCCTTCCCATGCCGCGCAGCGCCGCCCCCCATGCTTCGGCCGACGCGTTGAGATAATCAAGCGCAGTCGTGGGGCCGACGTGGCCTGCTCCCGGCCTGATATGGATTGTCGAGCTGCCGCCTGCGCGAAGCTCAGACAGGTTCGACAGGCCGGCCAGCGCCTTCACGCCTTCATCGCCGAAATTCCGGCTCATGTGCAGGTTGAGATCGTCCAGCCGCGCGCACTTGCCGACCTGCTGCAACACGGCGTCGTTGACCCAGTCGCAGTTCACGAGCCCGAGGCTGCGCAGCGCGGGATAGTCCGCCAGCGTCTTGAAATCGTCAGCGGGGTTGTTGCCGGCGTAGCGGCTGTCCTCGATATCCAGTTCGCGCAGGGTATTGCTTGCCGCCAGCGCCTTGATGCCCGCGCCGGTCACGTTGGTGCGCGAGAGGTTGAGCCCGTCGAGGTGCGGCAGCGTCGCGAGCTTGGCGATGCCGGCGGCCGAGATGTTGCGGTTCTTGCTGAGGTCGATCACCCGCAGCGTCGTGATTTCCGCAAGCGCCGCAAGCCCCTCGTCCGTCAGGTGATTTCCCGCGGGCGAAAGCGGCACGCTGTCGCGGGCGCTGATGTCCAGGTTGCGCAACTTCGCGAGGCGCTTGAGCAGCGGCACGTCGGCGTCGCGGAAGCCGCCGCAAATGAGGTCCGTGACGTTTTCATCCAGCTTTTCGACTTCGCTGGGCGTGAAGACCGTCGCTTTGAGCGCCTTCTCGGGAACTTCCGGAGGCCCGACTTCCAGTGCTCCGTCTGCGTTCAACGTCACGCCGTCCACCACCACGCTGCCGCTCAGTACGCACAGCGCAATCGCGCCGCGCACCAGCCAGCGTTTCGCATTCTTGAGCATCGCTTCCTCCACTCGGTTTTCCTTCAGCCACTGCCGCATCGTTTCGATTTCTGCGGCGGTGGGGGCGGCGCCGTCCTTCAGGACCGCGCGCCCGTGAACGTCAGTTATGGTTGTGTCCGCAGCACGAATGATGGAAGCGCCCGTTTCTACCATGAGCCAGCCGCGCTTAAACTCGACCACGCCTTCCTTGAATTGGAATTCCGCATCCGGGGCGCTGGTGACAAAGCTCGGCGACTCGACGTTGGCGCGGGTGTTGGCCGCGGGCGTTTTTTCGCTGAACCACACCAGCCACGCGATCACGCCCAGCACCGCCGCCGCCGCAAGGAACTCGACGGCCATGAACATGCGGCTGCGCCAGGGCGACAGGGTGTGTTCAACGGCTTGCGGCTGCTGGACTGGTTGCGCCTGTGCGCGTGCGAGGATGCGGGCCGAGAGGTCGGGCGCCGCTAGACCGCCGATAAGCTCGGCGAGCGCGGCATCGATGATCGGGTCGCTACCGTTGATCTTACTGGTCATGCCCAACCTTCCGTTCGATGCACAGACGCAATTTGGCTTTGCTGCGGCGCAACAGCGTCTTGATGCCGTCCTCGGTGAATCCCAGGGCTTTTGCGATTTCAAGGCGCGAAGCCTGGGCCTTGAACTGCATGTCCAGCGCCCTGCGAGCTTCCTCATCCAGCCCTCGAAGACAATCACGCAACGCTGCCAGCATCGCGTCGCCCGAATCGTCGGTGTTCAGTCGCGTCCAGCCCGTGTCGATTTCGTCAATTTCGTCCGTGGCAACCTCGACACCGGCGCGCCGCCGCAACTTCAGCAAGAGATGGCGCGCCACGGTGCGCAAGTAAGCGCCGGTGCTGGCGGCGTCGCGGATCTCAAAGGGTTTGCGGGCGACGGCGAGAAACGTTTCCTGCGTCAGGTCATCGGCCATTGCGGTTTCGCAACCCAGCGCGCGCAGGTAACGCCAGATGCCCTTTTGGTGGGCATTCAACAGGGCCTCAAGGTCGAGCGTGGCTGGCATGGCGAGTGTTTCCATCATGTACAGAGTCCGCGGAGAGGCATATAGGGTTCAGGATTTGTGAAAAATTGGGTAGCGGGTCAGTTTGGCCAGACAGGGTCGACGTGCTGTGGCTGGTTTTTGGAAACCCCAGCCACAGGCCAAACCGACCCACTACCAAAAATCGCGCAAATGAAGCCCTGACCTGGGCATGGCGCTACCGTTACAAAGATCGCCTCCAAACCCGCTTGCAGAGCGGGTTTGAACGGTTACACTTATCGCACGGGCTCTAAGAATCTGTCTCAGAGTCTGCTCAACGTGTGGAACCCGCGTGGAATATTGGGTTCCGGGCAACACTGGAGCAGCAACATGCAGTACGCCTCCCCTCTCCTGAGGCGAAACAACGGCAGGACCCTGCGGTTAGCAACCCTCGTTTTCCTGGCAGTTTTCGCCTTTACAATTTTTGGATGCAGCACTGTCGCGCCGGCCTCGGATGTGCCGGTCGGCAGTTCGCTCGACACCAGTTACCAGATCGAAGTTGTCGGCGCCGCACCGGCGGAGGTCACGCGCGACGGCTTCGACGCGCAATTCACCTTCCGCGTTTTTGCGCTCGACGAACTGAGCCAGACCTGCCTCGTGCAGGAGCTTACGCAGCGCGCGGTCTATGAATTCGCCGACGGCCACGAGGAAGTCCGCGAGTTTGCGCTGGTCGAGGCGTTCAAGCTGCGGCTGGCCGACGACGGCAGCGTGCCGCGGCGCTACGAACTTGCGCCGGGGCAGCGCGACCGCCACTTCCTGACCGGCCTGAGCGATCTGCGCCCGGAGGTCACCGGCGTACGGATCGACCGCAAGGTCTTTGCCTATGTCGCCAACGTCAACAACGCCGACTTCACCAAGCGGGGTTTTGCGCAACTTCCGCGCAACGAACGCGGCGATGTGGTCACGACCGTGGGACGCGGCTTCAACGCGAGCTACCAGCGTTCGCACCAGACACGCGGCGAGGTGATCTCGACCAACCGCCTCGGCGGTCTGGTTTACCGCATGACTTACCACCTGCTGCGCTTTGGCGACGGCCCGGCGCAATTCACCGTTGATCGCGGCGGCGGCTTTGGCCGCGTGGTCAAGCCGGAAATCCTGGTCCTTTCGCGATAAACGGTTGTCCGCGTTCGGCAATCGGTGGTCGGGAAAAACGAAAGACGTGGCGGAAGTTTCTCGCCACGTCTTTGATTTTTGTTGTTACCGACTACCGAACACCGACCACTGGCAACCGATCTACGCCGCAACGCGCGTCAGGCCGCTGATCGCGAGTTCCGTGATGTCGTCCAGCTTCTCAAAGCTCAGGCCCACGGTGCGGCCCGAAAGCGTGCGATGGCGCTCGACAAACGCAACGCGCGCCGGCAGTTCGATCACGCGGCCTTCCGCCAGCGTGAGCTTGGCCATGGCTGAGGTGCGACCGACCTGGTTCTCGAGCATCTCAAGCTGGTCGGGGGTAAGTTTCACCTCGGTCGCGTCGATGGCGACGCCGCGGCTCGATAGATCGATGGTCAGGCTGTTGAAGTGGATGCCGCCGCAGTCGAGCTCGACGGGCAGCATGGTGTGGACGCGCGGAACAGCGCGGCGCGTGGCGAGCTTGAACAGGGCCTGCTGGGCGCGCGCGGTGGCTTCCTTCACGCGCTGGCCGCGGATGGGGCGATGAAAGCGGTCGACCAGCGGCAGGTTCTTGAGCTTGCTTTCGAGTTCGGGGCGCGTGAGCGCGACAATTGGCATGCCCGGCAGCATGTCGGCGGCGAAGTGGCCGACGGCCAGGTTTTCATCCACCACCGTGCAGTAATCCATGAACAGCATGTCGAACAGGCCCGTCGCGAGCTTGGCTTCGGCGTCCTGCTGCGTGATCGCGATGCTCACCGCGTGGCCGAACCCGCGCAGCATGCTGCGCATCAGGTAGGCGGATTCTTCGTACAGGTCGGTGATGAGCACGTTGGACATGAGGTTCTCCGGTTTGTTTGTCGCGAGTTCCGTGTCCCGCGTCTCGTGTTTTTGCTTCTCACGCGCGACTCGAGACACGCGACCCGTGACCCCTTTTGGGGCACTGTCCGATAATCGGCTTTTGCGGCGGTTTACTTTGGGGAAAGTCGCGCTTGTTATTCAGGTTCGACGCGCAGGATTTCACCCTCTTCCGTGCGGCGCAACCCAAAGCCGCAAACGTAGAGTTCGTTGTCCTTGTCGACGCCAAATGAGGCGATGCCCACGCGCGTCGTTTTCAACACCTGGCCGTTCTCGGTTGCCTTGCCGTCTTTGGCGCGCAGGCCCCAGATGCAGCCGCTCGAATAATCGCCATAGAAATAGACGCCCTGCATGTCTTTGAACTTCGCGCCGCGGTAGACGTAACCGCCGATGATCGCGCGGCCAAGCCGGTTGGAGTACTCAGCGACGGGCTCGATATAGGGGTCCGCGGGCGCCGGGCCGTCCTCGTGCCTGTGCGAGCCCTCGCGGATGCTCCAGCCGTAGTTGCCGCCCTTCTGGATCAGGTTAACTTCTTCCCACGAATTCTGGCCCGCGTCGCCGCCCCAAAGGTCGCCGGTTTCGCTGTCGAAGCTCATGCGCCAGGTGTTGCGCAGGCCATAGGCCCAGATTTCAGGCAGCGCGCCCGCGCGGTCGACAAACGGGTTGTCCCTGGGCACGGCGTAATTCTTACCGCCTTCTTCTTTGTCGACATCGATGCGCAGGACTTTTGCAAGCATCACTCCAAGGTTCTGCCCGTTCTTGTGCGGGTCGTGCTGGCTGCCGCCGTCGCCGAAACTGGCGTAGAGAAAGCCGTCCTTGCCGAAAAGCAGCGTGCAGCCCTTGTGGTTGAAGTAACGCTGCGGGATCTCGAGGATGACTTTTTCTGTCGCGGGGTCGGCCTTGTCCTTGTCGGTCTTGCTGATGGTGAAGCGCGAGATCACGCTGCGTTGCGGCGAGGGCGCGTTGTAGCTGACGTAACAATAGTTGTTGGCTGCAAACTTCGGGTGAAAAGCGAGGCACAGCACGCCCTCTTCGTTGCTGTCGGTAATGATCTTTTTGCTGAGGTCGAGGAAGACTTTAGCCTCGGCGACGTCGTGCTTGTTTTCGAAGACGTGGATCTGGTCGTATTGCTCGACGACAAAAAGCCGGTTGTCGCCCGCGTTGGTGAGCCAGAGCGGACGCTTGAATTTGAGTTTGGGAAACGCTGGCGTCAGTTTGATCTTCGGCAGGCTGTTGTTGGTGTCGGGCACGAGGTCGGCGAACAGGCCTTTGACCTCGGGATTGTTTTCGCCCGCACGGGCATCGCAGGCCACGACCGCGATCGCAAGCAGCAGGCTCACGCCCACGGCTTTGAGCAGGGTGAGGCAACGTTTGGCAACGCCTGACTTCCGGTCCTGTGCGGGCGCGTCTTTGTTCCCGAGATGGTCGGCCAGCCAACTGGCCTGGTCGGGGTTCAGGGCCGCTTCGCCGATTTCGCTCTTGCCTCGATGGAACAAAATCGCGTGTTGGCCGGGTGTTTCGCCCGTCGGGCACAGGCGTTGTTCGACCAGCGCGCGACGGATGCCCTCGACGTCAAAGCGGAACTTTTCGACGCGCGGCGAGCGCTCATCGGGCCACCGGCCCGCAATCAGCAATTCGTAGTGCAGCAAATCGCCAAGCCAGCCGGCGTCGCGCGTGTCGCGGGTCGGCAGCGCCGCGATGAAACCTGCCAGCGCGCGGCAGCCTTCGTCATCGTTGACGCGAAGCTCGAACGCGTCGCTTGCCGTCAGGAGGCCGACCAGTTCGTATTCGTTGGCGTCGAGCACAGCCTGCAACGCAAGCCACGTCGCGGGTACGTGGCGATACCAGCCCGCGATATCCGGTGTGTGCAACTGCACAACCATGTTCAGGCGCGCGGGATCGACGGCGCGAAATTGGTCGGCCTCGTGTTTGTTCAGCCCCGGCGGGAGTTGGCCCGACGCAAACGCCGAGCGCACGTCGCGTTTGTAGAACAATCGGTACAGGGCGTCCCATTGTTCTCTAAGCGGCATGGACGGTCCTTTTCGGTACGTAGTCCGGGCGCACCTCGCGCAGAATCGCGCGCACCTGCGCCACCTGTTCGAGCGCGCGGTTTTCCGGCGCGTCTTCCACTTCGATGTTCACGGCGCGCAAGTTGGGCAAGCGCGGCGCGAGTTCGCGCAATATCGCCAACGACGGCTCGGGGATGGGGCCGGCCCCATGCAAATCACGATATATTAAACCCTTCGAGTATTTCTCGATGCGCGCGCCTGCCAGGTGCACCTCGATGATGCGCGAGAGGTCCATTTTCTCGATGCCGTGCAGCGGGTCGTCGCCGTGGCCGACGCAAAGCTGGTAGCTGTACAGGTGGCCGAGGTCGAGCACGCAGCCGCAATCTGCGCCGTGGGTGACCTCGCGCAGGAAGTCGAGCAAGTGCATGTCGCCGACGACGAATTCGTAGGGCGCGTTTTCCGGCAGCAGCGGCGCGGGGATCTGCGCCTGCAACGCGCGCAAATTCGCGATCGTGGCCTTGAGCGAATCTTTGTTCAGCAGCGCGGGAAAGAAAAAGTCCGTGTAGCGGCCGTTGATGTGCCGCACAGCGAGTTCCTCGACGCACCACGGCGCTTTGCAGAGGCCGAGATTCTTCACGCAGCCCTGAATGCGATCTTCGGGCGGCAGGCCGGGACCAACGGGGTCGAGGCCTTCGTGGTGGTAGGTGCGCGAGAGGTCCGCGGGCAGCGACGAGAGCGGCCCATCGCTGAACTTGGCGTCACCGCGCGTGTAAAGTTCGAGGAAGTCGAAGCCCGCGCGATGTTTCTTGATCAGCGTTGCGACGCTCGGCCGCTTGTCGTAAACGTCGACGCCGAGCCCCACGCCGAGAATGGGCGTCGCCAGACAACGCTCGAACGCGGAGAGCGGCTTACCCGACGAAGCCTTGGCGGAGTCGGGCGCGGAGTGCGGAGTCGCAGGCGAGGGTCGGGCGGGTTGGGTCACTCCGCTCTCCTCTCTCCGCTCCCCGTTCTGGGGTTTTCCAGCCCGTAATTGCGCTTGAACCAGACGTAGCCGATGCTGATTGCGGCCATCAGCAGCACAAACACCAGCGTCCACACCAGCGCGCGAAGTTTCATCTTCAGCTCGGCGCGCATGCGCTCTTCGAGCATCTTCTCGATGCCCGCGAGTTTTTCGTCGATGCGTTTTTCGGCGGTGTCGAGCAACTCCAGCGCCTGTGTTTTCACCTGCACCAGGGTGTCCGCGCGGAATTCCTCAGCGCGTTCCGTCGCCTGCTCAAGGATTTCGGCGGACTTCTCGTCCACGTAATTGTCGAGCGGGCCCAGCATCCCCTGCCCCAGCCGCGAGAAAATGCCCTTGCCGCCCGCGGCCTGCGCCGCCATCGACGGCGTGCGCGGCGGCAATTGCCCCGTCGGCGGTTTAACACCCGCACCCGGTCCGGGCGAAGGCGGCGGCGTGTCGGGCTCCGGCACCGGCGCAAGCGGCGCGGATTTGCTGGCCTGCGCGGCAGGTGCGGCTTTGGGACGAAAACGGTCAAACAGGCCCATGGGAAGATATTAGAGCTTTTTCAAGGTTAGTGTGCCGAGTTTATGCGCTGCGCCGAGCGAGCAGATCAAGAAGCGCGAGCGACGGCGTGGCTGGAAGCCACGCTGAG
>JADLAK010000050.1 GCA_020848275.1 Planctomycetota bacterium | reverse complement strand
TTGTCTTTAGGTGGCGCGGACATTCCTGTCCGCGGTGGCAAGCTTTGCGAGCCACAATTCGACCGGCTACGCCGGTCGGGCGGACAAGAATGTCCGCCCCACAACTGCCCAGAATATATGTAGGACCGCTTTGTAGTTTTGCAGGCGCGTAGCGCCGACACAGGGAATTTCGGTGTCGCCGCGATGCGGCTTAGAATCTTATCCCTTCCAGAACCCCCAGCTTCGCCGCGGGCCAGAGAAGTTGCAACGCTACGCGCCTTCCCAAATTGTTTGGACGACAGGACTTACTACAAATCGTGCGGCAACTGTCTCACTCGACCAAACCTTGTCGCCACGCCGTGTATGGTTGGGGAAACCATTGGGAGACAGTCATGGGTGCAGCACGACGCAGGCAACGCCGCGAGGCCAAACAGGCGGCCAAGGAACTTCTGAAGGCCGGGATTCAAACGCAGCACATCGGGCGGCTGGCGAAGGGCGAACAGCTCAAGTCGTTCATGCTGAAAGTCGTCAGCGCCGCCGAAAAACGCATCGACACCGGCGAAGGCAACATCAGCGTGCGCGAGGGCATCGCCGCCGCCAAGGCCTACCAGGACATCGACCGCGACCAGCGCGAACTGATCGATTCCGAGCCCAGCGACGCCGAACTTGCGGCAGCCGAAGCCGCCGACGCCGCAGCGGAAGCCGCGCACGAGGAAGATGTGGAATCGCAAAACGGGACGGGCGCGCAAAGCAGCGGCCAGAATGGCCGCGCTATAGGCAGTCTGGAAGCCCACAACACACAACCGCCGCCATTAAGAGCGGCGGGATAACAGCGGAAGTTCTTTGGCAACTGAACGCCGGACACGCTGCCGCGCGTCCCTACTCGACGCCGGAGGTCACGCCTTCGATGGTGCCAGTGACAGGAAAGAAGCTGGGCGCTTCGTGGCCGCTGGGCCAGCTTACGACGATGGCGCTCTTGATGCAGACTTCCTCGCACAGGCGGCAGGCGACGCAGTCTTTTTCCTTCTCGTCGGTGATGCGCGCGACGGGATAGAAATTGCCGTCCTGCTCGTGGTGTTCCCAGTTCATGTCGATGACGTCAAACGGGCAGGCGGCGACGCAGAACTCGCAGCCGGTGCAAAGTTCCTCGATCACGCGCGCGATCGGGCGCTTTTTCTGCACGTTGACCTTCGGGACAATCTGGCCAAGGTCGTTGCTGATGGCCTCGACCGGGCAATAACTTTCGCACACGCCGCAATCGATGCAGATTTCAGGGTCGATGACGTGCATGGCCTTGTTGTCGCCGGCAATGCAGTCAACGGGGCACTTTTTGGCGCAGATCGTGCACCCGATACAGCGGTCTGTGATGAAATGCGGCATATGAACCTGCGAAGACAATCGCCCCGAACGTCCAACGACAACATACGGCAAGGGTTGGCCCGCCGCAAGCGAAACCGGCGCCGCGGGGCATGGGCACGATTGTGATAAATTGCTAAGGTGCCGCTGACCCATGACCTCCCAGCCTGACAACCTTCCGCGCCCCGGCTCGACGAGCGCGCGCCGCCGTCCCACACAGGCCCTGCGGCCGGAGCCTGAGCACACGATTGTTAACAAACCCGAGCCTGACCCCAACGGCCCCGTGCTTGCGCCCTGGGAAGAAGCCCCGGCGTCGACTTCCGGCCGCATGACCAAACGCGTCAACAAGGCCGACGAAAACAAGTCGACACAGAATTTCGGCAAAGCGCCGATGAGCGACAAAGCCCAGGGCAAGTCGACGCAATCGTTTGGCAAAATGCCGACGCGCGAAGTGCCCAAGCCGGGCACCAAGCCGATTACCAAGCCGATCCCGCAATCGCCGCCCCGGCCCCTTGAGCAACTCGAGCCGCAAATCCGGCAAGCCATTGCCGATTTCAAGGCCGGCATGTCGTCCTATGACGTGCGCCAGAAGCTGCTTTACGGCGGCGTGGCGGAAACCCAAGTCCTCGAGGTCATCGGCATCGCGCGCGAGCGCGCGGGCATGGCGCCGCCGACCGGCAACACACAGTACCTGCAGAAGCCAGGGCCCGTGCCCTTCAACTCGGCGGCGACGCCGACTGCAGCGCCCGCCTCGGAGCCCGCGCCCGCGGCGCCCCAGCCGCCGGCTAACCCGTGGCTCGCGGTCAGTATCGGGGGCGTCATCGCCGTGCTGGGGCTGGTCTGCCTTGCATTGGTCCTCAAGGCGTCGAGCGACCCCGGCGCCAGTCTGAACCTCGGCCTGCTGGCCCTTGCGGCGCTGCTGATGATCATCGGGGGCGGCATCATCTTCACCGCCCTGCAAAGCCGCGAAAAGTCCTAGCATACCGCAGTGTATTGACACTCCTCACTGGTCAGGGCGTGTTACAATTCGGCGATGCCTGTCGACCCGCAGAAACCGCGCCGCAATACCTCCAAGCAAGAGATTCCCGAAGCCGCACCCTGGGAGCAGGAAAGCGACGCCCAGAAGCGTTCGCACGGGCGTGAAGACGCCCCCATGATCGGGCGCGGCGTGCGCCATACCCCGGGCCAGCGCAACGATTTCTCAGAGGGCATCGAGCCTGACGCCTGGATGGCCAAACCGGGCGCGGAAGTCCAGACCACCGGCGCGGGTCGGCAGGAGCGCGGCAGGGATCTTTTCGGCGCCATAACGCTGATCGTGCTGGGCATCGGCGCTGCGGCGGGCGGCGCGCTCAAGTCGTCGATGGACTACACCGCGACAGCGATTGTCGCCAATCACCCGGAGCAGGCGACGTCGTCCTTCAGCCCGTGGTGGGGCCTGGCGGCCGTGGGGTTGATCGCGTTTCTGCGGGGCGCGCAATTGCTGGTGAAGAAGATCTAGTGGCCCGGGCGTGCCTGTCCGCGACTTCGCTGCTGTTCAATTCGCGATTCGCAATCCACAATCCGTAATTGAATGGGTGATCCCGCAGTCTACGAGAACGCGAGCAACGAGCATCTCTGGGAAGAGGGACTGCGCTGCTTTGAAATCGGCGATTACTTCGAGGTCCACGAACTGCTGGAAGAGCTGTGGCGGCGCCACGACGGCGACCTGTCGGATTTCTACCAGGGCTTGCTGATGGCGGCGGTCAGCCTTTACCACTACGGCAACGGCAACTTCCACGGGGCGAAGCTGCTGGCCAAACAGAGCGAGCAGAAGCTGCGCAAACTTCCGCCGATCTTCCACGGCATCGACCTCGCGCGTTTCAAGGCGGACTTCGGCGCGCTCATGGCGCCCGTGCTTGCCGGCGCAAGCGGCCTGAAACCCCTCGACCCCGAATCCGCGCCCAAAATCCACGCGGCACATTGACGGTCCGCGACGCAGCGGTAAAACACTGACATGCGCCGCAACAACCTCACTGCGCGATGTATGCTCTAGCCTGTGGCGCGGGCGCCTCGCCCGCATGCCGCCGTAACATGCGTAGATTCGTTGCGGCCGGGGCGGCCGCACCACAAGACAACTCTCAGCTTGAATCTCAGCGCCGGCACACCGGCAAGGACGTGAACCATGGCAGAAGCACAGGCAGCGCAGCCGCACTCGCCGATCCAGTTGATCGGCCAGAAGTTTCCCTACACGAAAATCGAGGTCGCACCCGCGGCCCAGAAACTCTACGACGAATGGATCGGCAAGATCGTCGCCCGCATCAAGAAGGGCGAGGACCGCAACGTCATCTGCCGCGACGTGCTGGCCGAGGCCTACGGCACCGACAAGAACAACGCGCTTTTGAATGCTCAGTTTGATCCGCGCAACATCACGCTCGAGCCCGAATACTACGGCGATTGCGACATGCCGAAGTTCCTCGAACGCAAGCCGCTGCTCTGGATGTGGTACATGTTCGACAAGTCGCCGCTCGGCTTGAACCTCGACCTCGGCTTTAAGTTCCGCCGCTCGCTGGCGCCGTTCGTGTTCAAGAAGGTCGGCAAAAACTTTAAATGCTTCCCGTTTGTCGAGTTTACGTTTGGCTACAACCTCGAGATCGGCGACGACGTCGTGCTGCACCGCTGGGTGTTCATCGACGACCGCTTCACGGTGAAGATCGGCAGCCACACGTCGCTAAGCGACTACGTCAACGTCTACAGCCACACGCACGACATCAACTGCCGCTACTTCGTCAGCAACCTGCCCACGATCATCGGCAACAACTGCCGCGTCACATATCATTCAACGGTGCTTGCGGGCACGAAGATGGCCGACAACTCGATGCTCGGCGCTTTGGGCCTGCTGACGCGCGAGACGCGGCCGGACGCGGTCTACGTCGGCATTCCCGCCAAGAAGGTCAAAGACAAGGACCCGCGCCACCATTGCCGCCCCGGCGACCACCCGGATGAAACGATTACTTAGGTTCTGGGTTCTGGGTGCTAGGTTTTAAGGAAGGACAACTTGGATCCAATCAAGTCTTTCCGCGATTTGAAGGCATGGCAAGTCGCCAAGCAGGCGGTGAGGGAAGTGTATCGGCTCACGGAATCCTTTCCCGCGAAGGAACAATTTGGTCTGACTTCCCAGATGCGACGGGCCGCAGTTTCGATACCTGCAAACGTTGCGGAAGGAAAAGGTCGTGTACGAAAAGGCGACTATCTTCAGTTCCTGTCGATCGCGCGCGGCTCGTTGGCGGAGCTAGAAACGTTGCTTGAGCTCTCGGTCGAGCTTGGCTTCGCCAAAGCGGACCCGGCACGCGACTTGTGGAAGATGCTTCAAGAAGTTGGCCGCCTGCTTAGCGGCTTGATCCGGGCAGTATCCCGTGACGGCGTAAAAGATACACGTGGTCCGACTAAACGACCCAGCGCCAGTAGCGGTCCTAAAACCTAGAACCTAAAACCTAGAACCTGTTGAATCGTGCACGCGACGATGACGAACTGCTGACACTAGAGAACGAGCGCCCTATATGCCAAAGAGAGTCAACTCCATCCACGAACTGATCGGCGACACACCGGTTGTGCGGCTGAACCGCATGCCGGAGTCGAACTCGGCGACGGTATTCGCCAAGCTCGAATACGCCAACCCCGGCTGCTCGGTCAAAGACCGCATCGCGCTTTCGATGATCAACGAAGCCGAGAAGGCCGGTAAAATCACGCCCGGCAAAAGCGTGATTGTCGAGGGCACCAGCGGCAATACCGGCATCGGCCTGGCGCTGGTGGCCGCAAGCAAGGGCTACCGCTGCATCCTGTGCATGCCCGAAAGCATGACGGTCGAGCGCCGCAACACGCTCAAGGCTTATGGCGCCGAGATCGTGCTGACGCCCGCGGGCGAAGGCATGCGCGGCGCCGTGGCCAGGGCGCGCGAGCTGTGCAAGACCAACGCCGATTACTGGGAGCCGCAGCAGTTCGACAACCCGGCCAACCCGCTAATCCACCGCAACACCACGGGGCCGGAAGTGCTGGCCGCGGTGCCGGAACTCGACGCCTTTGTTGCGGGCGTGGGTACGGGCGGCACGGTGACCGGCGCCGGCGCGGTGATCAAGAAGGCCAAGCCGGGCGTGAAAATCTACGCGGTCGAGCCCAAGGACAGCCCGCTGCTGACCGAGGGCAAGGCCGGGCCGCACAAGATCCAGGGCATCGGCGCGAACTTCATCCCCAGTATTCTCGACAAGGAAGTCTTCGACCACGTCTACGACGTGACGTACAACGATGCGATGGCGACCACGCGCCGCCTGTGCCGCGAGGAGGGGATTTTCTCCGGCATCAGCACGGGGGCGATCTGTTTTGCGGCGCTGGACGTCGCCAAAAAGCTCGGCAAGGGCAAGACCGTCGTGTTTGTGGTCTGCGACTACGGCGAGCGCTACTCGACCCACGAAGTCTGGGCCAGCGCGTAACAACAGGTTCTAGGTGTTAGGTTTTAGGTGTTAGGAAAGGCGCGAAGTTGTTTCCTAGAACCTAGCACCCAAAACCTAGAACCTGTTCCATGAACCTTCGCCTCGATTCCGTCGTCTTCAGCACCCGCGATCTGCCGCGGGTGCGGGCGTTTTACGCAGATGTCCTCGGCCTCAAGGTCGGGAGCTTCGAGAAGGACGGCAAAGTCCTGCCCGACGAGGGCCCGAAATACGTCAACTTCAAGGCAGGGGACACACTTCTCTGCTTCGAAACCGGCGACAGCGTTGAAACCGGCACCATCGTGCTGGCCTGCCCTGATCTTGCCGGCGCAAAGGCCGAACTCGCGCGCGCCAAGGTAAAGCTGGTCAAGGAACACCCGGCGTTCTTGATCATCCACGACCCCGACGGCCGCGAAATCATCTTGCAGGGTTAGAGCGCTGGAGAAATAGAGACTTGGAGAGATGGCAAAAACCATCTCTCCAGCACTCTATCTCTCAAACTCTCCCTACTTCGCTTCGATTGTATCGAGCCCCAGCAGCTTGCGGGCTTCGTCGCGATTGGCGCGCAGGGTAGCCAGCGACTTCTCGGCGCTGCGGCCGGCGTATTCCAGCTTCGTCGCGCCGGCGAAGAGCTTGCCGTCCAGGAAGTGGCCGACCAGCGCCTCGTACTTCGCCAACGTCTCGCGGGCTTTGGGGTTGTCGGCGTAGTCCTTGACCACCTTCAGCGTGCGTTCGAACCACACCAGCAGGTTGCTTGCGCTGCCGCGCCCCGCATACGGGCGCAGGTCGCGCTGGTTCTTCATCGTCTCGCCGACCGCCTTGGTCATGGGGTTGTCCTCGTCATCCTCGCCATAGGTGACGTGCACCGGGTCGTCGTGCGGCATCACGTATTTACCCTCTTCCTCTTTCAGCTCGGAGATCACAGCGGCCAGCGCGTCGAGGTAGTCGTTGAGTTCGGCCGCCGTGAATTTCTCGCGGGCTTGGCGCTTGGGCGCTTCGGCCAGGCGGTGGCAGAGCTCGCACTTGCTGGACCAGTACGTCTTGGACTCCTCGCGCAGCAACTCGACTTGTTTGCTCCAGCCGTGGCGGACGTTCAGCTCGAGCTTGATGTTGTCCTTCTCGGTCGGGTTGAGGTTCTCGAACACCCAGTCGACGCGGTCCTGGCCGATCTTGCAGCCTTGCGCCGGGCCGATCTCGTAGACGTTGTCGAGGGTGATGCCCGCGCCGAACGTCAGGCTGACCGTCGCCTTCTTGATGGCGTTCTTCCACGCCGCGCCGGTGTGCAGAATGTAGCCCGTGTGGCGCCAGTCGCTGTGGTGCCAGACGTTGAGGCTGTATTTCACCACGTGCACCGTCGGGCCGTTGGCCTTGTAGCTCGCATTCCAGACGTACCAGTAGTCGTGGCGCTCGTCGAAGTTGCGCGAACGTCCGCCCTTGCTCTCGGCTTTTTCGGCCTTGGGCGCGCGGTCGATCAATTCAAAGTCCTGCGACACGCCGCCGGTCGTGACCGAAAATTCCTCCAGCGTCTTGTACGGGCCGACGGGGAAGCCGACCTCGAAGCTCGCCGCATCGCCGAGATTGGTCATGTTGAAAGTAACCTCGACGTCGAGTTTTACCTCGCCGCGCTTTTCGGGTTTGCTGAGCACGAGCTTGACGTCCTCCGAGGTCATCTCGACGTTGATGCCCTCGTAATCTTTGCCCGTGAGTTCGAGCCCGGGCGCGGTCGTGCGCGGCTTGGGGCCGATGTCGGCAAACGCCGGCGCGCACAGTGCGGCGGCGGTCATCACTAAAGGAAGGCTCCACTGGTTGAGCAGGCGCATCGAAATCTCCGGTTGGGTAGTCGTGTAGAGCGTATTCACAGCAAGGACAACCGGCGGTGAGCACTCCCGCAGAGATTCTCGAAAATTTTGCGGCCGGCTCTATTTGGCGGGTTTCAGGCCGTCGACCAGTTTCTTGACCGCGTCGGCGTCAAAGTTGGGCGCGGTAATCAGGATCAGCGTGCCGTCACGTTCAATGACCGTTTCGCCTTTGGCTTGCTCGGCAAAAGCGCGCCGCGATTCGTCCGTCGCCGCCGCCTGCAGCAACAGCACCATATGGCTGCCCGATTTGTATTCGATTTGCACCACGTCAAAACCCAGGCTGGTATCGGCGGCGCGCTGCACCTTGGCGCCCGACAACGCGTAGCCCCGGGGCAGGTCGGTGAACTTGAAGACGGCAAACGGCACCAGCTTCGCGACCGGCTTCAGCCCGTCGTCACCGCCGCCGCCGCCCAACGCGCCCTTGGGCTCTCCGGGCGGTGGCGCGCCAATGCGGTCGCCGCCGCGCGTGCCGAAGTCGCCGCCCCGGATCCGCCCGCCCTCGGTGTCCTTGCGGGGTTTCCCGCCAGCGACGGTTTTCTTCAGCCAGTCGGAGGTCTTGGCCTTGGCCGTATTGCCTTCACGCGCGGGATCTTCCTTGGCGGGCGCGGGCTTGTTTGCACGGGCAAGCTGACCTTCGGGCGACCCGACGGGCGCCGGCCGCATGCTGACAGCCGCCAACACCCCCACCATGCCGACAATCGCGATCGCGGCGGCAAGCGCGAACCAGCGGCGCATCGGCGGCGCGCTGACGCGCTGATTGAGCTGCGTGAGACGGTCGGCGCCGGCGGGCAGCGTCGCATCGCGCAGCACGCCGACCAGCGCCGTGAGCCGCGCGAGTTCGGCGTCGGTCTCGGGCGAAGACGGCGCCTTTTCGCCCAAGGGCTCGCCGGCCGCCTGCGCCGCCAACTGCGTGAATGTGGGTTCGTCCGTCATGCCAATCCCGCCAGTTTCGGCCCGAGTGCCTTCAGCCCCCGCGCGAACAAGCGCGCCGCCGTGTCCTCGGAGACGCCGAGGTTGCCCGCGATCTCGACCCAACTGCAATCGCCCCAGACCTTTTGGCACACGGCCTCGCGCTGGTCTTGCGGCAACTCGGCGAGTGCGGCTGCCACGGCCCGCGCGCGTTCTTCGGCCTGCGCGGCGGCGTCTGAGCCGCCCGCCGGGCGTGCATCTTCGGCGACAATCTTAAATGCACGCCGCTCGGTGTCTTTGCGCTTAAAACGGTTGACCGCGAGGTTATGCGCGACGCGAAAGACCCAAGCGTTGGGTTTGTCGTGGCGCGCCACTGTCGACCAATCGCCGTGAAGCTTGATGCAAACCTCCTGGAACAAATCCTCGGCGTCGCTGGCGCTGCCCGTGGTGTAGCGCAGGTAGCTGATGAGCCGGGTTTCAATGGCTTTCACAAAGCCGGCGAAGTCACCGGCCCCGCGCAAAACCGGGCTCTCTGCCGCTGCCATCACGTCCACCCAAGCTAAGACAAGCGGGAGTGTAGTTTCCCGCAAGAAATCAGTCGTGATTCGGGTTACGTGTTTCGTGCTACGGGGTTAGCCTTTGCGTGGCACGTAACACGGAGCACGTCGCACGCTATGACTGAGAAGTCCTACACCTTCATAGAGGCCGGAGAAGGCCGTTCACCCATCAAGGCCTGGGTGCAGGGCGTGCATTTCGACGACAACGCCCGCAACCAACTGCTCAACACCGCGCAGTTGCCGATCATCTACAAATGGATCGCCGCCATGCCCGACGTGCACTGGGGCATGGGCAGCACCGTCGGCAGCGTCGTGCCGACCAAACATGCGATCATCCCCGCCGCCGTCGGCGTCGACATCGGTTGCGGCATGTGCGCGGTGAAGACCACGCTGCGCGCCGACCAGTTGCCCGACGATTTAAAACCAGTCCGCAGCGCGATTGAACGCGCCGTCCCCCACGGTCGCACTGATAGTGGCGGGCGCGGCGACCGCGGCGCCTGGAGTGACGCGCCGCAAACGCATATCGACGCCTTCAAGCCGCTGGCCGAGCGTTACGAGCAGATGACGCGCCGCTACCAGAGCCTGTCGCGCAACGCCCACCCGCTGGCGCATTTGGGCACGCTCGGCACCGGCAACCATTTCATCGAGATGTGCCTCGATGAGTCGAACGCCGTGTGGTTCATGCTGCATTCCGGCTCGCGCGGCATCGGCAACCGCATCGGCACGTTCTTCATCGAACTCGCGAAGAAGGACATGCGCGAGCACATCAAGAACCTGCCGGACGAAAACCTCGCCTACTTAAAGGAAGGTACCCAGCACTTCGACGAATACGTCAACGCCGTCTTGTGGGCGCAGGAGTACGCGATGCTGAACCGGCGCATGATGATGGAGTCCGTGATCGCGGCGGTTCGCAAAGTCGGATTGCCGGGATTCACGGCTGACGTGATGGCCGTGAACTGCCACCATAATTACGTCCAGAGGGAGACGCATTTCGGCGAGGAAGTGCTGATCACGCGCAAGGGCGCGGTGCGCGCGGGCAAGGGCGACCTCGGCATTATTCCCGGCAGCATGGGCGCGCGCAGCTACATCGTGCGCGGCAAAGGCAACCCCGAAAGCTTCGAAAGCTGCTCGCACGGCGCGGGCCGCGCCATGAGTCGCGGCGAAGCGACGCGGCGCTTCAGCGTCGAGGACCACATTGCGGCGACGCAGGGTGTCGAATGCCGCAAGGACAAGGATGTAATCGACGAAACGCCCGCGGCTTACAAGTCGATCGACGCGGTCATGGCCGCACAAAGCGACCTCGTCGAGGTCGTGCACACGTTGAAACAGGTCGTGTGCGTCAAGGGATAGCCGGAGCCCGCCGCGTAAGCCCTTGGCATCTACTCGGGGCCTCCGTTCCGTGGCGCGGACATTCTTGTCCGCTCCACAGGTCAATTGTTCTTTCCTCGTATCCGGGCTACTGAATGCTGGTTAACAGTTCTGTGCAATGCCAGTCCTTCGGCAGTTTACATGTCGTTGACACGGCAATTCATTGGACGTGCGGCGAGGACCGCACGGGCGTGATAAGCTCCCTCAGTTCATCGACCGGAGATTGCCATGCGCCGACTCATACTGATGTTGATTGCGTTAATTGCGCCCGTCCTTGCCGCCGATCCGGTCATCGATCGCCTGCGCGACGAAGCCCGCACGTTTGCGAACTCCGAGCAATACGACAAGGCCAAGCCGTTGTTGCGCGACGCCTGCCTGCTGGCCAAAAACAGCGGCGACGCGAGGCTGTTTGCCCAGTGCCTTCTCCAGTTCGGCGAACTCTTCGACGGCTTCCACGCCGCCAAGCCCGACCTCGCCGCCAAACTGCTGAAGGAGGCCGCCGTGCATGCGGCCTCCTGCGGCGACTACGAACTTGAGTTCGCAATCCACAACGCCCTGCACTTCGTGCTCGATGATGAAAAAGCCCAGGCCGAGGCCGACACCCAGGCGCTTGACTGCGCGCTGGCGCTGGGCGACGCGGCGTTGTTCGGCCGCACGTTTGTCGAAGCTGACCGCGTTGAACCATGCATCGAGCTTCTCGATTTGCTCGTCGAAGTCGAGTTCGCCGGGGCCGCGGGTCGCGACGCCGACGTCAGGGCGCTGCTGCTGGCAGCCTTGGACAAGGCCGACAAAGCCAAGTTCGGGCGCTTCGCGGCCGAAGTCCGCACCCGCCTGCTCGCCACCAAGTGCACGCAGGACGAAGCCGGCAAGCTCGACTCGGCGATCCTGCGCTTCCACACCATGCGCGGCGACAACCTGCACGAGGCGCGGGCCCTGGTGCTTGGCGCCCATCATCCTGCGATTTCGCGCACCGCCGACGAGCGCCGGGAAGACCTCGCCCGCGCGCTGAAACTTGCCCGCCGCACGGACGACTACAAGCTCCAGCAGTCGATTCTTTACGCGCTGGCCGGCGCAGGACCCGCGGAAGTCGCCGACAGTTACCGCAAACAAGCCCAGTCGTTAAAACCGGCGATCCTGCGCGTGCTGCGCGAGAAGATGCGCGCGGCGCTCGAACACGAACGCGCCCCCACCGGCGCGCAGATGCGCGAGTTCGAATTCGTGCTGGCGGTCAACTTCTACGACGATGACGAGTGCCGCCAGTACTTCAAAGCCCTGCAGGCCCGAGCCGCCGACCCGGAACACAGCGACGCCGACAGGTCGAAGTTCCTCGAGGCCTTCAAAAAGTCCATCGCCAAGGGCGGCTCCCACGGCTTCTACGCGCTCGTCATCGCCGAGCGCACGCGACGCACGGAAGTGCTTCCATTCCTCGAGGAAACCGTCATCGCCGACCCCAAGCTGCCCGGTTTTGCCGTGACTATTGAGACGCTCGCGAGCCACGCCGACCTTGCGGCGCTGATCAAGATGCTGGCGGTCAAGAACCCGTTCGTCGTCGAGCACGCCGCCGCCGCACTGGCCCGCGTGGCCGAGAAAGATGATATCGAAGCCGTGCGCAAGGCGCTTGAGGCGACGAAGGATCCGACGGCGGCGATCTACCTAGACCTGCTGCTGGCGCGTTTTGGCGACAAGGACGCGCTCGAACGCCTGAAGAAAACCGCCGCGGGCGACAAGGAAGAGCTCGCGGTGCACGCTTGCGGCGTGCTGGGCCAACTCGGATTCAAGGCGCCCGAAAGGCGCATGACCGAGCTGTTCGACAACACCGACGTGCCGCCCGCGACCATCGCCCGCGTGCTTGGCCGCGCGCCGCGCGGCTGGGGCGCCAGCGTCCTGTACCAGTTGCAGGGCTTTGACACCTACAGCGCCGCAAGGGCGCTTGCACGCCGCGGCGAACCCGGGCGCTTTGAGGGCCTCGCGGACGAAAAGCGCGCCGACGCCCTGACGTGGCTGTTGCCGATCACGCCCGAGGAAGCCCGCGACGCGGGCATGGGCGGCGTTTGCGGCTACGGGCTCGCGTTCACGGCCGAGGGCGCGATGCGTGACTTCTTCGCCTGGGGGGCCGAGGCCGCGGGGCTGGGCCTGCCCGGGGTGAGCGACGAACTGAGGAAGAAAAAGGATGACCCGTTTGCGGCGCTGGCACTGACCGAGCTTGAGCAAAAGCAGGCGGGCGTCGTGGGCGGGCCGCAGTTCCTTACGCTGGCCGACCTCGACGACAGCGGCCGCGCGCTCTGCCGCATCAGTGTCTATCCGCTGATGGGCGACCTCGTCGACAACGTGATCCGCGCGCCGTTTGTTTTCAAGCATGGCATCGAGTGCGAGGGCGACGGCCTGGCGGGCGCGATCTACAGCGGCCTGACCGTGCAGATCGGCGCGGGCGACACACTCGACAGCGCGGCGATCAACATCCCCGGCCTGCCCGCGATTGCGGCGACGCTCACGACCGCGCCGGGCGGCAAAGTCAGCGTCAGCGCGGAACTGCCGGTCGAGGTGATGGGCGAAGGCCTGGGCGGCCTCAAGACCATCGACATCGAAAAGCTCGCAAAGGGCACGGTCACGCTGAAGTTCAAATTCATGGACAACAAGGGTTCGCTGACCTTTCCGCTCGCGCTCTTGATCCCGCCGCAAAGGAACAAGCCGGACCTCGTGGCCGAGGAAATCATCATCGAACCCGCGGTGCCCGAGCAGGGCAAAGAAGCCATGATCACGCTGCGCGCGCGCAACATGGGCAAGGCGATTGAAAAGGGCGTGGTCGCCAACGCGCGCTTCACCATCAAGAACCCGCAGGCCGGCGGCGGCTACCGCACGCTGGGCGCTGTCATCTTCGACACCAGCGGCTGGCGGCCCGGCGAATGGCGCGAGTTCAAGGCGCGCCCGAAGTTCGTGAAGGACTATTACATGAATCGCTACAGCCACACCTGGACGCTCGAGATGGGCGACACGGAAGTCAGCGCGACCATCGACGCCGACGGCGCGCAGGAGGAGGACAACGAAAAGAACAACACCACGTCGGTGCAAGTGCCGCTGGCGCTGGGCGAGGCAGAGGGCAGCAAACTCGCCGAGGCCGAGATGATCGCGCAGCTTCAACCGCTGCTGGCGAAAGTGGCCGACGCCAAGACCACCGAAGACGCGTACATGGCCATTGGCCTGATGCGCGGCCTGTTGCAGCGCGCGAAAACCATGACGCCGGAAATCGAAGTCGCGCGCCGCCACATCGAATCCGCCGTGGAAATGCGCGTCTTTGCGCTGCGCACCGCGGCGCTGATCAAGAGCTACGAGACGGCCAAGGCCGAGGGGAAACTCACGCGCCCGGCGCTTGCGCGCATCGCCAACGAACTGTGCGCGGCCAAGGCCGATTTGCTCAAGACCGGCGCGCCGGTGCAGCTCGACACCCTCAACAAGGTGCGCAACAGCGTGATGACCGCGGCCAACGCCACCAAGGCGCTCGACCAGCTTTACGACGACGTCGGCCCGCTGTTTGGCGACCACGGCGCGACGGACCTCAAGAATGTCACGGAAACGCTGGGCAAGATCGACAGCGTGCTGCTGCTCGCCCGTTACGCGCGCGATCATGCGGCCAAGGGCGAGGCCGACAGCGCCGACGTGCTTGAGGCTGCGGGCGGCCTGATCCCGGGCCAATACGCGCCGGGGCTGAGCAAAATGCACCAGGCCATGCTCGACGCCGAGATCAAATACGTCGACAAGGGTTTCCGCAAGGAAGCCGCGGCGCTTGACGCGCTCGGCGACTTGATCGAGGGCAAGGAAGGCGCGCAGGAGCGCCTCGACGCCGCCGTGAAAGATGTCGGCGACCACGTCAACGCCGGGCCCTTCAACAAGGATTCACTGAAAGAAATCGCCAAGGGCTGGGCCAAGGACCTGCCGTTTATCGGCCCCGTGCTCGACACGATCTGGTCGTGGAAAACCAAACCGGACTGATGGACGGCGACAGGCGACCCGTTGCTGATACCCGAAACCTTTCGCCCCCGTTGCAGTGGGCTGGGTATCGGGTTTTAGGTTTCGGGTATCAGGTTTCGTCGTCCGTCTCCCTCGGCGTATTGATGTACTCGACGAAGTCGTGGACGAAGGCTTCCTGCGCGCGGGTGTCGGGAACGCGAAGGCCCCGCGCCTTGCCGATCAGATCAAAGGCCCGCGCAGGTTTAATGCCCGCAACCGCAAGCGTGCAACTCGCGATCAGGACAGACCGCCCAATCCCCGCATAACAATGCACCAGCACACCCTTGCTGCGCGTCAGCGCCGCAAACAGCAACTGCGCGAGTTCCTCGAGCGCGGCGATGTCATGCGGCACGTTGTGGTCGATTATCGGGAAGTTCACATACTGGATGCCCGCGGCGGCGCACAATTCCTCTTGACGCGTCAATCCAAAGGCGTGCTGCTCGTGGTCGTGCAGCGCCGAGACCAGCACATCGACGCCTTCTTCGCGCGCCTGGCGCAGCCATTCATCGAGGTCCTCGCCGCCGTAGGGCTTGGGCGAAACGCACAGCCGCAAGGGCTCAATGCCCTCGATCCATGTCACGGGGTTGAAGCGGCGTTCTGACATGGCCCGATTATAGCGCGTCGAATGCGGCCAGTATCGGCTGCGCCTCGGGCGGAAGGCCTTCGCCCTGCTTGAGGATGAACTCGACCGCGACGCGGGTGTTCTGCTTCATGCGCGGGGCGCCAAGCGCGCCGACAAGCTGCGCCGCGCGCCCGGCCGGGTCATCGACCGCTGCCGGCGCGGCAAGCGCGGCGTTGACTTGCGCGACCGCCGCTTCGCCCAGCAGTTTTGCGCCCACGCGGCGCGCCCGTTGCAGCCGCATAGTCGCCTGCGCCGGGTCCACCGACGCGGCCAGCGAAAGTAGTTGCAGCGCCGCGTCCCCGGGTGAAAGCACCGGCGGCTCTTCGACCATGGTGATTTCTTCGGCGGGAACTTCGGGCGCGGGCGGGGGTTGCGGCGGCGCCTCATAGGGCGGCGCGCCGTACTGGGGAGGTGCACCGTACTGAGGCGGGCTGCCGTAAGGCATAGCGCCATAGGGTGGCGGGGCGCCGTAAGGCGGGGCGCCATAGGCAGGTCCGCCCGGTATCTGGCCTGCTTTCATGGCCTTGTAAGCGTTGTGACGCTTCATGTCCGTGATGGCCAAACCGATCAGCAGGCCGTGAAGCGCAAGAGGAACGACCCCGCCGCCGCCCTTTCCAGAGGCCAAGCCGCTGATCGCGCCCATGGCATTGAGTCCCGAGAACGCGAGCCCGATCCAGAGCGCGACAATCGATCCGCGGATGGAAAAAACACCCACGCCAATAGCCGTCCCCAGGTATGCCACGCCGATCACGAGCAGGATGGTCGACACCAGTTGCACGGCGCGTTGAGTCTCGGGGCCCGCAAGCGGAGACGACGATCCCGAAAACACCGATGCGAGCATGGGCGCCATCACGACCAACAGCAGGCCAACCAGCCCGTTGATGACCATGAAGGTGATGCCAAAACCCTTGAACTTGGGCGGGCTTGCCACGAAATTGGCGAGGTACTGCCGCCCTGCCGAAGCACCGGGTCGCGCCAGGGGCCGCGCCAGGGGCTTCTGCGCCATTGGCGGACGCGGCTGACGCAGCGGCGGCTTTGATTGTGGTTGCATCGGCTTGCCCCCATTTTCAAGGCACGGTATCAGTAGCAATGTTTTGTGTCATGGTCCAAGGCGCTGGCCCTGTGGTGCGGAATTTTTCGGTGATAGGCTGCCTTCATGTCCGAATACATCTGGAAACCGACACGCGAGATCATCGACAAGGCCAACGTCATGCGCCTGATGCGCGCGCTCGGTTTTGACGCCAATCCGGCCAGCGGCGCCGCGGTTGCAGAAAGCGCGCGGCGGTTGATTAAGAAGTCGCAGCGCAACATCGAGTGGTTCTGGGAGCACGCGCTGCATGACCTCGGCATGCAGTGGACCAAGCCGTACACGCGGCTTCTGGACACGAGCAAAGGCAACGCCTGGGCCGACTGGTTCATCGCCGGCGAAACGAACATCGCGCTGAACTGCGTGGACAGGCACGCGTCGCGAGTCGCGAGTCCCGCGTCTCGTGTCAAAGGCAACGACACTGCGGACTCGGGACACGAGACACACGACACGGGACTGGCGTTAATTGCGGAAACCGAGGATGGCTCCGTAAGGCGCTTTACTTTCGCGGAGCTGGATCAGAACGTCTGTAAGGTCGCCAACGCGCTCAAACAACTCGGCGTCCAGCGCGGCGACACGGTCGCCTGCTACATGCCCATGGTCGCTGAAGTCGTGTTCGCGATGCTGGGGACGCAGAAAATCGGCGCAATCTTCATCCCGATCTTCAGCGGCTACGCGCCGCCCGCGGTGCGCGAGCGCCTCGAAGACGCGCAGGTGAAAGTGCTGTTTACCGCCGACGGCAGCATGCGCCGCGGCACGCCGTTCGGCATCAAGGACCAGGCGGATTTAGCCGTCGCAGGTCTGCCTCATCTTCGCCACGTCATTGTGTATGAACGCTTGAAGGGGTCAGGGAGCAGGGATCAGGGATCAGGAAAAGCCCCAATCCCCAATCCCCAATCCCCAATCCCTTGCCCCATGACGTCAAAGCGTGACCTCTGGTGGCATGACATCGTTGATTCTCAATCCGCCACCTGCGCGACCGAATCCATGCCTGCACTCGCGCCGGCTTTGATGATCTACACCAGCGGGACCACAGGAAAGCCGAAAGGCACCGTGCACACGCACGCGGGCTGCCTCGCGCAGATGTCCAAGGAACTCGGCTACAACTTCGACATCAAACGCGGCGACGTTTTCTGGTGGTTCAGCGACATCGGCTGGATGATGGGGCCGTGGGAAATCATCGGCTGTTTCTTCCACGGCGTCACGCTGGTGGTCTTTGAGGGCGCGCCGAACTTCCCCAACCCCGACCGCGTCTGGGAAATGGTCGAGCGCCACAAGGTCACGCACCTCGGGATCTCGCCGACGGCGATCCGCATGCTCATTCGCAGCGGTGACGAGTGGGCCGATAAACATCCGATGCCGACGCTGCGCGTTTTGGGCAGCACCGGCGAGCCCTGGGACCCCGAAAGTTACATGTGGTATTTCAACAAGATCGGCAAAGGCCGCTGCCCGGTGATCAACATCAGCGGCGGCACGGACATCGTCGGCTGCTTCATGGCGCCGCTGCCCGTGATGCCGCTGAAAGCCGCGAGTCTGCAAAGCCCCGGCCTGGGTATGGACATCGACGTCTTTAATGAAGACGGCAAGCCGGTGATGGACGAAGTCGGCTATCTGGTGTGCAAGCAACCCGCGCCGAGCATGACGCGCAGTCTCTGGAAGAACGACGCGAAATATCTGGAGACCTACTGGAGCAAATTCCCCAACGTCTGGAACCACGGCGACTGGGCGAAAGTTGACAAGGACGGTGACTGGTTTTTATTCGGCCGCGCGGACGACACGTTGAAGATCGCGGGTCGGCGCGTGGGCCCCGGCGAAATCGAAGCGGCGCTGATCGAGCATGACGCGGTCAGCGAAGCCGCGGCCATCGGCGTGCCGGACCCGATTAAAGGCACGGACGTCGTGTGCTTTGTGGTGCTGCACAAGGCGAAAGGCTTTGCGGAGTCGGAAGCCCTGCGCAAAGAGTTGATTCAACGTGTCGTCAACGCGCTGGGCAAAGTGGACCGGCCGAAAAACGTGTTGTTCGTCGACGATCTGCCCAAAACCCGCAGCGCCAAAATCCTCCGCCGCCTGATCCAGAAGAAGTATCTATTGACCATAGGTTCAGGTTCAGGTTCAGGTTCAGGTTCAGGTTCAGGTTCAGGTTCAGGTTCAGGTTCAGGTTCAGGTTCGGTGTCGGGCGCGGATGCCGGCCTCGGCGACCTCTCAAGCGTCAACAACCCCGAAGCCCTCGACGCCGTCGCCAAAGCCCGATAGCGAGACCCCGATGAATCGCAAAGACGCCGAGGCGCTGATCAAACGCGAATGGCCCCAAAGGGCCGATGAACTGGTGAAGCTGTTGCGCCCGGAGGCGCGGCTCGTACCGAAACTGACCGCCGACGGCAAAATTGCGGTAGGACAAAGCAAGTTTGGCGGGTCGCCCGATGTGCCTCAAGGTTTTGCATGGCCAAGGTGGAACGACAAACCCATTTCCTTTCTGGTTCAATTGGACACAGACGAAGTTCTCAAAGCTGCCCCCTCTCTGCCCCTGCCCAAAGGCGGATTGATTTCCGTCTTCTACGCAAATGAAGAACAACCGTGGGGTTTGTATCCGACTGATCGGGGCGGGATACAAACCTACTTCTGGCCAAAGGGCACAGCCTTGCAGCGAATGCAGTCGCCGAAGGATTTGGACAAGAATTGGCTGCTCAACGCCGCACAAATCCAAGTTTCAGAAGGTGTAGACCTGCCTGACCCCAGCGACGAAACGCCGTTGCGGCCTTTCAAGCTGAAAAAGGGCGATGACGACCGCCTGGAAGCACTCCGCGCAATAATGTCTGAACCCGGCGAGGGATCGCCCCTGCATCGCCTCTTTGGCTATCCGAACATCATCCAGAACTCGATGGAAGACGAATGCGAAACGACTTGCGGTGATATCTCGGCAAATAGCAGAGAAGAGTGGGACGCGAAGATGCAATCTCGGGTCGGGGATTGGCTGATGTGGCTCCAATTCGATTCCGACGATTCGCTCCATTGCATGTGGGGTGACGCTGGTCGCCTGTACTTCTGGATTCGCAAGCAGGACTTGGCCCCGGCTCGCTTCGACAGGGGTTGGATGTGCTTGCAGTGCTATTAGCTCTCTGTCGGCGCGATGCGGCTCCAGCATTACAGCCAATGTATGGCATTGCAGGCGTTGCTAGAATAGTTGTTCAGAGGCAGACCATGACCGAAACCGAACTTCTGAGTCGTATCATCACCAACCGCAAAATCTTCGGCGGGGCGCCGATTATCAAGGGTACCCGTTTGCCCGTCGCAACGGTGCTGAGCCTCCTAGCGCAGGGCGAAACCTTCGACGAGTTGATCGAAGACTTCGAGATCGTCACGAAGGAAGACCTGCTGGCCTGCATTGCGTTCGCGGCCTCGCTGGTGAAACCCGCCAAGAAGGAAGCTGTCGGGGGCGGCAAGCGTTGAGATTTCTCGTGGACTTGTGTGTTGGCCGCCGCATGGCGAACTGGCTGGTTGAGCAGGGCCACCGCGCCGCGTTTTCACTTGAACTCGGTCCCGACCCCGGTGACGACGAACTTTTGAAGTTTGCCGCCGAAGAAGTTCTTGTTGTGGTCACTGCCGATCGCGGTTTCGGCCGGTCGGTATTCACCAAGCGCGCCAAGAGCACAGCAATCATCTTTCTTCCTGAACTCAGCTTCGACGCACGGTCCAAACTTGTCGCACGGGTAATTGCCGAACACTCCGACAAGTTGGAAAGAGGTTGCTGGATTGTCGCCCGACCGGGCAAAATCCGAATTCGCAAGCCATGAAGATTTCGGCCCACGAGTTTCAGGAACTGATGTGCGACTTTCAGGCGCGCGCCAACGTCGTGCCTGAGCGCGCAATACAGTTCTTCCGCATCATCGGCTTTGCCGCCGTGCAGTCGCTGATGGATGCGCTGACCGTATGCCCCGACGAACTTTCCAAGTGCTGGTGCATCCGGGCGCTCGGCGCCATCGGAGATCGCGCCGCAATTCCCGCGTTGAAGCGGGCACGCAAGGACAAGCGCAAGGCTGTCAAGCAAGCTGCGGCCGCCGCACTCGATAAACTCGGCGCATAGCGCGCACGTCCCCAATCGCGTAGAACGTGCGCCATGGCCATCGATTTCACAGCACTGCTGCCCGATGCGCGCGATGTGCGTTGCCCGTTTTGCCAGAAGCACGCCGAATACCTGACGACGCTGGCCCGCCGCGTGTTTAAGCGCCAGACGCGCGAAGTCATGGAATGGCTACACACGGCGCCCTATCCCTCGGGCTTGAGCAACGCCAAATCCACCGCCGCATGGTGGAACCTGCAATGGTTTCCCAAGGAAGCGCGGCGCAACAAAGACGGCATCCTGAACTGCCTGCATTGCGGCAGCCGCGTGGCCTACGACCTGCAATGGCCCACCGACGCCTGGTATCAGGTTGAGGTTCACGGCCAGAAGTTGTGCGCGCCCGACCGAGAAATGTTCGAGCTGATCCGGCAATGGCTCGACGCCGGCGCGAAGAAGGAATTCCTGGTTAAACTCGCGCCTGCGGTGGTCTCGCTGCTCGACCGGCTGCCGCGCAAGCTGATCTCCGGCGACGCGCGACCGGAAGTCGTCACGCAGATCGACGCGTTTTTGAAAAACGACAGACGCTAGGCTGCAGCCCGCGCATCGGTGCGGCGGCGGGCGGGGAAATAATCGACGCGTTTGATCACGCTGCCCAACGCCGACAATTTTCCGTGGAAGTTTTCGTAACCGCGGTCGATGTGCTCGATCTTGAGCACCTGCGTTTCGCCCTGCGCTGTTAAACCCATGAGCACCAGGCCTGAGCCCGCGCGCAAATCGGTCGCCGCGACGGGCGCGCCCTGCAGGCGTTCAACACCGGTGATGATCGCGGTGCTGAACTGTTTGCGGATTTCGGCGCCAAGGCGGCGGTATTCCGGCACGTGCATGAAACGGTCGGGATAAATCTTTTCCTCGACCAGCGCATAGCCCTCGGCGGTGCACAACAGCGACATGAACGGGCTTTGCAGATCGGTCGGGAAGCCCGGATAGGGCAGCGTCGTGAGGTCCGCGGCGCGCGGACGCTTGTCGCACCACACGCGCAAAGTTGTCGCGTCGCGGCGTTCCCAGCCAATGCGCATTTCGTCGAGTTTGTCCAGCACCGCCGCCATCACGTCGGGGTTGCAGCGCTCGATGGTGACGTCGCCGCGCGTGATCGCAGCCGCCGCCACAAACGTGCCGCATTCGATGCGGTCGGGGATGACTTCGAAGCTGACGGGGTGCAGCGCGTCGACGCCCTCAACGACGACGCGGCCGGTGCCGCCGCCGCTGACGCGCGCGCCCATGGCGTTGAGCATGTCGGCGAGGTTGGCGATTTCCGGCTCGCATGCGGCCTGGTCGATAATCGTCACGCCTTTGCCCAGCACCGCCGCACACATGACGTTCGCGGTGCCGGTGACGCTGGGGCCCATCGGGCCGCCGAGATAAATGTGGCCGCCGTGGGCGCGGCCGCGCGCGATCACGTTGCCGCGTTCGAATTTCACTTCGCAACCGATGGCCGCGATGCCTTTGACGTGCAGGTCGACCGGGCGCTCGCCCAGCGTGCAGCCTCCGGGCTGGCTGACGTGCGCTTCGCCGCGGCGGGCGAGCAGCGGGCCGAGCACGCAGAAGCTGGCGCGCATTTCACTGACGAGTTCATAGGGTGCGGCGACGTTGGATTCATCGACGACGTCCATCACGACCACGCCGGGCTGCGGAAACAGCGTCACGCGGCAGCCAAGGGTCTCGAGGATTTCCGCCATCAGGTGGACGTCGGAGAGGTCGGGCACGTTGCGCAAAATCGTCGTGCCGCGCGCGAGCAGCGCCGCGGCCATCATCGGCAGCGCGGCGTTTTTGCTACCGGAGATGGGCACATTGCCCGCAAGGCGCTGGCCGCCGGCAATCACGTATTTAGTGGGCATGTCTGCTCGCTGTAGGGACTCCTTTACGCGTTATCGGCAGAATCCAGCGGAAACTTTGGCGGATGACGTTCTCGTCTTTAGCCGCGAAGCGGCGCTATCCGCTATCTGCTATCCGCTATCTGCTCGCGACTTGTATGATTTTCCGTTCATGCCTGATCTGCCGCCCGACTTTCAAGCCGTGTTAACCCAGTACGACGCCGCATTGGGCAAACTGTCGCGCTCGCAGGCCGAGTTGCTTCAAAAGGTCGCCGACCTGCAAGGCGAACTCGCGCGCAAGAACGACTTGCTCGCGCACAAAGAACGCATGGCGGTACTGGGTGAGCTTTCGGCCAGCATCGCGCACGAAATTCGCAACCCGCTGGGCGGAATGCGCCTATACGTCGACCTGCTGGAGCGCGAGATCGGACGGCCCAATTCGAGCCTCGACCAGATTCGGCGTTCGATCGCGCGGCTGGACCGCGTCGTACGCGACGTGCTTTCGAGCGCCAAGGACATCACGCCGCAACTTAAACCCGGCCGTTTTGCCGCCGTCGTCACGGAAGCCATGAGCCTCGCCCAGCCGGAACTCGACGCCAAGCAGATCCATGTCGACGTCAACGTTGCGGCGTTTGAAGCGAGTTTCGACGCCGATTTGATCGTGCGGCTGTTGCTGAACTTGGTGTTAAACGCCGCGCAGGAACTGGAAACCGGCGGCAAGATCGGCGTTCATGTTGCGGCGGCGGGCAAAGGCACGCGCCTTATAGTGGAAGACAACGGGCCCGGCGTGCCCGCGGACCGGCTGGACAAGCTGTTCACGCCCTTTTTCACGACCAAAGAGACGGGCACCGGCCTGGGGCTCGCTCTGTGCCGCCGCATCGCCGAGGCTCACGGCGGCAACATCCGCGCCGAAAACCGTCCCGAAGGCGGCGCCCGGTTTATCGTGGAAATCAGCTAGGCACGTGGCAGGGGCCGCTGGCCCCTGCGCGTTTCATTGACGTTCGATGATGGTTATTGCTGGGGCCAGCGGCCCCTGCCACATCTCCTTCCACGGGCCGGGGCTTGACGCTATCTTGAAGAGACACTTACGGGCACGCAGAGCCTTTCCGGGTATTCCGAGTGAGGCTTATGCGCCGCGCCGGGCAAGCAGATCAAGGAACGCGTACGCAGGCGTGGCTGGAAGCCACGCTGAGGGAGCGTGACGCTGAGATGCGCCGCCCGCCGCAAGCAGAAGCCCACGAGGAAAACCCGGATAGGCTCAACATGAAATCCATCCTTGAACTCGTCAGCGCCGAGCAAGAGCGCCAGACGCTCTCGCTTAACCTCATCGCCAGCGAAAACTACGTCAGCGATTACGTCCGCAAGGTTCTCGGCACGGTTTTCACCAACAAATACGCCGAGGGCTATCCCGGCAAGCGCTGGTACGGCGGCTGCGAAAACACCGACCTCGTCGAGCAGCACGCCATCGACCTCGCAAAAAAACTTTTCAACGCCGATCACGCCAACGTCCAGCCGCACAGCGGCACGCAGGCCAACCTCGCCGCTTATCTGACGCTGATTGAGCCCGGCGACAAAGTGCTCGCGTTCAAGCTCGATCACGGCGGCCACTTGAGCCACGGCGCGGCCTTCAACGCCTCGGGCAAGTTCTACAAGTTCATTCATTACGGCGTGAATCGCGAGACCGGCCGCATCGACATGGACGAGTACAAGCGGCTGCTGAAGGAAAACCCTGATATCAAGCTCGTGGTCGCAGGCGCTTCGAGTTACCCGCGCGGCATCGATTTCGAGACGATGGGCAAGCTCGCGCACGACCAGAAGGCGCTGTTCATGGCCGACATCGCGCACATTTCGGGCCTCGTGGCCGCGGGCGAACACCAGAGCCCCGTGCCGCACGCCGACATCGTCACGATGAGCACGCACAAGACCATCCGCGGCCCGCGCGGCGGCCTCGCGCTGTGTACGGATAAGTGGGCCAAGAAGCTCGACCGCGCGGTGTTCCCGGGCGCGCAAGGCGGCCCGCTAGTCCACGTGATTGCGGCCAAGGCGGCAATGCTCGAGGAAGCGCTCAAGCCGGAGTTCAAGACCTACATCAAGCGGGTTATTGCGAACGCGAAAGCGCTCGCAAAGGCGTTCTCTGAGCGCGACGCCAAGCGGTATCGCGTGCTGACGGGCGGCACCGACAACCACATGGTGATGGTCGACATCACCGGCACCGGCAAGAACGGCAAAGAGGTCGAGGACGCGCTGGGCGTGCACAGCATCTACATCAACAAGAATTTTATCCCGTTCGACCCCAAGCCGGTCACCGAGACGAGCGGTATTCGCGTCGGCACGCCGATGATCACGACCATGGGCGCGGTCGAGGCCGACATGCCGCGCATCGTGGACATGATCGACAAGGCCATCCGCGGCGAGAAAATCGAAGGCGTCGTCCACGCCTTCATGCGCGAACTCGCGGGACGCAAGTAAGAAGCAACTGCGGATTGCCTTTTTGCGCTTTCGATTCTGTCACAGCCATCACTTCACGGCTAAACTGGCGCTCCTTGCCCGGAGACGCCCATGCGACCGCTTCGCCTGATGCCGTTGTGCCTGCTTGCCTTGTTGCTGCCCGTTGCAACGAATATCGCCGAGGATAAGCCCGCGACGCCCTTTGTCGGCGACCTCGCCGGCCACGAAGACGCCGTAACCGACGTCTGCTTCTCGCCCGACGGCAAGTGGCTGCTAACCGCTTCCGGCGACAAGACCGCGCGCCTGTGGGACGCCGCAACCGGCAAGGAAATCCGCAAATTCGAGGGAGTTGACGACGCGGTCATGGCGGTCGCGTTCACGCCGGACGGAAAGTACGCCGTTGCGGCCGGCGGCAACCTTGCCCGCCTGTTTGATGTTCTCACGGGCAAGGAAGTCCGCAAGTTCGAAGGCCATGAAGACACCGTCCTCTCGGTCGCGATTTCCGGCGACGGCAAATGGTTGCTGACCGGCGGCAACGACTCGGCGGGCAGGCTGTGGGATCTCGAAACGGGCAAGGAGACACGCAAATTCACGATCCCGAAGTGGGCCGTCTATTGTTCGTTCTCGCCCGACGCTAAATTGGTCTCAGGAGCGACCGGCGACGGCTTCACGTACATCTGGGAAACTGAAACCGGCAAGGAAGTGCGCCACTGGCGCAGCGCAGGCACCTACGGCGCGCGATTTTCGCCCAAGGGCGACGTGATCGCGACTTGCGGCGAGAACAAGTGGGCCAAACTGACCGGCATCGACAAAGACCGGGCGTTTCGCGCGTATTGGGGCCACGAAGCCGGCGTCTACGACATCCGCTTCAGCCCCGACGGCAAGCGTGTCTTCACCGCCAGCGGCGACAAGACCGCGCGTATCTGGGACGTGGCCTCTGCGCGCCAACTTGGTGTGTTCAAGGGCCACACCAGGGGCGTCAACAGCATTGCAATCTCGCCCGACGGCAAATACGCGGCGACCGCCGGCAGCGACAAAGTCGCGCGCGTCTGGCTGGTTGATTCGGCGCTTGTCGAGCCGCCGCCCTTTGACGGCGTCGTGCTGGCCGGGCACAACAGCCAGGTCACCAGGCTGGCGTTTTCAGCCGACGGCAAGCGGTTGTTGTCCTGTGCAAGCGACAGCGCCGTGCGCGTCTGGGATCCCTCCACCGGCCTGACCGTCCAGTGTTTCCAATGCGACTGGCTCGTAAGTTTCACGGGTGCGTCCTGGACTAAAGATGAAAAGCAGGTGGTCGCATTCGACAACGAAGCACCCATATTGTGGGACGCCCAAAGTTGCATTGAGGTTGCGGCCCTGCCCAAATTAACCGCATCGGTGCGTTGCGCGGCGGTCTCGGGCGATGGCGTCCACGCCCTGGTCGGGTGCTACGACAACGCCGTCAGGCTCATCGAAATCGCCACCGGCAAGGAAGTGCGCACGTTCGAGGGCCACAGCAGGCTGGTCTACTGCGTGGCGCTTTCGCCCGACGGCAAGCTCGCCGCAACGGTTTCGCGCGACGAGACGATCCGCCTGTGGGACGTCGATACGGGAAAAGAATTGCGCCAGTTCGTCGGGCACAAGTTTCATGCCGATGCGGTGGCGTTTTCGCCCGACGGCAAGCAAATCGCCACCGGCGGCATCGATTATTCCGTGCGGCTGTGGAACGTCGACGATGCATCGGAGGTGCGCAAGTTCACCGGCCCCAGCCGCGGTGTCGTCGCCGTGGCGTTCTCGCCCGACGGCAAAAAAATCATCGCCGGCAGCGCCGATAACAAGGCGTGGCTGTGGGACGCGCGGACCGCAAATGTGCTGCGCGAATTCGAAGGACACACCAACTGGGTGCAGGCCGTGGCGATCTCCCCGGATGGAAAAACCGCCGCAACCGGGAGTGAGGACAAAACCATCCGCCTCTGGAAGATCGACGAGAAGTAGCCCGCACACAGGAGACGCCCATGCGACTGCTGCGCCTGACACCGCTTTGCCTGATTGCGCTTCTGTTTGCGCCCGCCACGAACGTCGCACAAGACAAGCCCGCTGTTGAGCCATTCACCGGCATCCTGATCGGCCACTGGGACGCGGTAATGTCCGTGGCTTATTCGCCGGACGGCAAAACCATCGCAACGGCAAGCGCCGACAAAACAGCACGCCTGTGGGATGCGGCGACGGGCAAGGAGCTTCGCACGTTGAAGCACCAGGCGGGCATTTACTCCGTGGTTTTCTCGCCCGACAGCAAGCACGTCCTGACCGGCGGCTGCGACAAATTCGCGCGTTTGTGGGATGCGGCAAACGGCAAACTGGTGCGCAAGTTCGCGGGCCACGAGGACAGCGTCCAGGACGCGGTCTTCGCTCCCGATGGCAAACTCGTCCTCACTGGGGGCAGAGATAAAACGGCACGCCTGTGGGACACGGAAACCGCCAAGGAAGTCCGCAAGTTCGAGGGACACACCGGGTGGGTGTGGTGCGTCGCGGTTTCTCCCGACGGCAAGCTCGCGCTTACGGGGAGCTTCGACAAAACCGCGCGGCTGTGGGACTACGAGACGGGCAAAGAGATCCGCAAACTCGAAGGCTATACCGAGCCTGTGTGGGGGGTAAGTTTCGCGCCCGACAGCAAATCGTTCGTGACGACAAGCTGCGACGGCCTGGCGCGAATCTATGACGCCGCAACGGGCGAACTTGTCCGCAAACTGACGTGTCAGGGCTTTGTGGCCGAAGCCCGATTTTCACCCGACGGGAAGTTCATCCTGACCGGCGGCGCCGACAAAATAGCGCGGCTCTGGGACGCCGCAACCGGAGCGGAGGTCGAAAAGTTCGCCGGGTCGTGGTCCGGCGTCGAGAGCGTGGCGTTTTCGCCCGACGGCAAGTTCATCGTAGCGGGCGGCTACGATCGTCACGCGCGGGTGTGGCCCATACATGCAACGTCGGCGATCAAAGTTCTGACCCACGGTGACAAGCCGACCACCGGTGTCTACGCATCTGGCTGGTCGCCCGACGGCAAGTACTACGCCTCGGGCGGGGGTGACAGGACGGCACGGCTTTGGGATGCGGTGACACATGAGGAAATTCGCCGGCTCGACGGCGAGTCACTTCTCTGGGCCCTGACGTTCTCGCCCGACAGCCAATACATCTTTGGCTGCGACGGCAATCTTGTGCGCCAATGGGAGACGGCGACAGGCAAGGAAATCCGTAAGTTTGAAGGCCACACCAAGCAGGTCGAAACCGTTGCCTGTTCCATCGACGGCAAATTGCTTATGACCGGCGGCGACGACAACGCCTTGCGGGCATGGAACACCTCGACCGGCAAAGAACTTTACAACATTAGCGGCAAGTACGAGATCAATGCCGTTTCCTTTTCTCCAGACGGCAAATTTATGGCTGTCGGCGACGCTTTTGGCACCACAATCCTGCGCGAAGTCCAAACGGGACGTGAAACACTTCGACTCGCCGGCCGTGGCAACGTGATGTCCGTTGCTTATTCGCCCGACGGCGGACGGATCGTTACCGGACATGCCTGGAATTATAACCTGCAAGTGTGGGATGCCGTGACCGGCGCCGCGCTGGCCGCTTTTACCGGACACACTGACGACGTCCGCGCGGTTGCGTTTTCGCCCGACGGCAGGCTGGTGGTCAGCGGCAGCAAGGACAACACCGTGCGGCTTTGGGATGCGGCGACCGGCACGGAGCTCTGCAAACTTGTCGGGCACACGAATTGTCTGGCACGCGCGTCATTTTCGCCCGACGGAAAGTTCATCCTCACATCAAGTTGGGATAACACCGCGCGCCTCTGGCCCGTCAATGCGGTACGCCCCTCAGCGCCGAACGCCCTGGTGAAAAAACTCGAAGGCCACACGGAGACCGTCCAGCGCGCGCTCTTTTCCCCCGACGGCAAGCAGATTCTGACGGCAAGTTCGGACAAGACAGCGCGGTTGTGGGATGCCGCAACCTGCAAGGAAATCCGCAAATTCGAGGGCCATACGGAATATCTCACCGGAATATCGTTTTCCCTCGACGGCAAACAGGTGCTCACGGCGAGCAGGGACAAGACCGCGAGGCTGTGGGATACCGCAACGGGCAAAGAAATTCGCAGGTTCGCGGGCCATACAGGCCAGGTTGTCGGCGCGGTGTTTTCCCCCGACGGCAAGCAGGTTCTCACTGCAAGCGTCGACAAAACAGTACGCCTGTGGGACGCGGCAACCGGTAAGGAAGTTCGCAAGTTCGAGGGCCACTCGGACTGGGTCCACAGTGCGGTCTTTTCGGCCGATGGCAAGCAGGTTCTCACGGCAAGCAAGGACAAGACCGCGAGGCTGTGGGATACCGCAACGGGCAAAGAAATTCGCAAATTCGACGGTCACGCGAATACAGTGACCGGCGCGGTGTTTTCGCCGGACGGCAATCAGATCCTCACGTCCAGCGTCGACAAGACAGCACGGCTGTGGGACGCCGCCACCGGCAAGGAAATCCGCAAGTTCGAGGCCCACACCGAGACTGTAAACAAAGCCGTCTTTTCTCCCGACGGCAGCCATATCCTCACTGCAAGTTTTGACAAGACGGCGCGTTTATGGGACGCGCCGACGGGCAACGCAATGCGCACGTTTGAGGGCCACACGGGCGAACTCCGTTCCGCAGCCTTTTCGCCGGACGGCAAGTACATCGTGACGGCGAGCAAGGACAAAACCGCGCGGATCTGGCCAGTCGATTATGTCAATTTCGCGCAGCTCGCTGGCGATCACCTGGCAAAGAGGGCGTACGGATTCGCCATCATCGACTTCACAAAGGTCATTGATCAAAATCCGATAGACCAGGCCGCGTGGCGCGCGCGCGCCGAGGCCTACATGCGCTGGCGCAAGTACGAAAACGCCGTGGCTGATTTCAGCAAGGCCCTGGGCATCGATTCCAAGGACGTCGCCGCGCTGATCGGCCGCGGCTGGGCCCAATTCAATTGCCTGCGTGAAGGCTCTGCCTACGAGGACCTGTCAGCGGCCATAAAACTGGACCCGAAATCGTCTTTGGCATACACCCGCCGCGGGGCGGTCCTGCTCTACCACGGCGACGAGGAGGGAGCGGAAAATGACCTAGACAAGGCCATTGAATTGGACGCCAAGAATGCCGACGCGTACTTCTACCGCAGTTTTCTCGACTTTGTTGATGGTAAACCTCGCACCGATACGACGATGTTTGCCGACCTGCTGACGGCCCTTGCAATCGATCCCCGGCATCTGGACGCCTTGATTGAACGCGCACGCCGCCTCGTCACCTCGGGCAATCACGACAAGGCGCTGGCGGACCTGAACCTCGCCTTGGAAATCGACCCTGAAGAAACGGATGCGCTCCTGTGTCGCGCGCACCTCCATGCCGCCACCAGTAACGCCGACAAAGCCAGAGCCGACCTCAAGCGTTGCCTCGAGTTGCGGCCTGATGAAGTGGACGTTCTTGTTGACGTTGCAGGGGCCTACGGCAGCCTCCAGGATTACGAGGCGCAGCTTGAAGTGTTGTCCCGCGCTCTGGAAATCGCGCCGGGCGGCGCGAACCTGATTTTCCAGCGCTCGATGCTGTACATCGATGCCGGGGATTACGACAAGGCCATAGACGACTTGGGCAAGGTTCTCGACTCCAAGGCGCCGGAGATGAACTACTGGCGCGCCATGGCCGGGCTCACCAAAGGTGAACTCGACAAGGCGCTCGTTGAAGCAGGTCGTTATGTCGAGCTGAAGGCCGCGGACCCCACTGCGTACGAGTTGCGGGCCACAATCCACTTCGCGAAAAAGGATTGGGACTCGGCCATCGAGGATTTTACGGTCGGTTTGTCCCTGGCCGCCAAGGACCCGGCAGCGCAGGCACGCCTGCATGCGGGGCGCGCCGCAAGTTACCAGAAGAACGGCAAAGCCGACCGCGCGCGCAAGGACATCGACAAGGCCTATGAGCTGTTCGAGAAGCCGATGGCCGACGCCAAGAACGCCATCAGCGCCAACCACTTCACCTATGCGTGCATTCTGGGCTTGCGGGCGCAATTGCGCGAAGATGAGGGCGACCGCGACGAGGATTTAATCCTGGCGTTCCATCACCTCAAACAGGCCGTGGCCAAGAAGGGATTGCGCAAGGCATTTGCCGCAAGCTATTTCCTCGCCGAAGCCCTGCGCGGCGACGAACGCTGGGCCAAGCTGACTGCGGACCTGAAATAGTTGTCAGCGTTTCTTGGGCGGGTGGAATCGTGGCCCGCCCACGGCATGCCATCTTTTTGGCAAGGTTGAATAAATCGCACACCATGCGGTGTGCTTGAGGTCATTGCATGAATATGATGCTGCCCTCATCCACGGAGACGCCCAATGCGACTACTGCGCCTGCTTCCCCTGTGCCTGTTTGCCTTGCTGCTGGCTCCGGCCGCAACGACCGTCGCTGACGACAAACCCGCAGGCGGGTTCATCGGGGAACTCAAGGGCCACGAGTCCGAAGTGCAGTGCGTGGTGTTTTCGCCCGATGGCAAATACATCGCCACCGCAAGCGCGGACAGCGACGCAATTCTGTGGGACGCCGCAACCGGCAAGGAAGTCCGCAAGTTCACCGGCCACGAAGTCACGGTCAATTCCGTGGCGTTCTCAAAGGACAGCGCGACGCTGGTAACCGGCAGCGAGGACTCCAGCGCGCTGTTGTGGGAAGTCGCCACGGGCAAAGAGATTCGCAAGTTCGCCGACGACAACGTTCAGTGTATTCAGGCGGTGGCCATCTCCCCAGACGGCAAACACCTGCTTACCGGCAGCATGGACGCTCGCGACGAAATCGGCAAACAACCCACGGCGCAACTTTGGGACACGGCAACGGGAAAACTCGTGCGCGGATTTGAGGACTGTTTCGAAACCGTTGCGTGCGTGGCGATTTCAGACGACGGTAAAACCGCTCTCACCCACAAATACCCCCAGGCTCGCCTGTGGAACCTCGAAACCGGCAGCGAACTTTCACGATTCAGCCTCAATAGCGCCAAGACGCTGGCTGCCACGCTTACACCTGACGGCAAGTCGGTTATCACAACGGCACCCGGACCTGATAACTCGGTTCAGGTGTGGGACGCCGAGAGCGGCGCCAGCAAGCAGAAGTTTCAACTTGAGGCGCCCTCACCTTCGGTGGCGGTCTCGCCCGATGGCAAGTACGCCGCCATCACCGAGAAAAACACACTCATCATCCTCGACCTGTCCAACGGCGCAGCCATGCACGAAATTGCGCTGACAGCCAATGCCAGGAATCTGAGTTTTTCGCCGGATGGCAAACGCGTCGCCGCAGCCGTCAATGGCGAAAACATCGCCCGGGTGTTCAGCGTCGCCCCGCCGCCGCCGCTGTTTGTCGGCAAGTTCGAGGGCCACACGGATGTGGTCCGGCAGGCGCAGTACTCGCCTGACGGCTCGAAAATCCTCACGGCGAGCGGTGATGACACGGTGCGCCTGTGGGACGCGTGCACGGGTGCCCTGGTACGCACGCTCACCGGTGAAGCCTATTCGACATTCTCGGCGACCTGGTCACCCGACGGCGCTACGGTGCTGACCGTGGGCGTTAACGGCGACACTCGCATCTACGACGCCGTAACAGGGGAGTGCAAGCGCAAGACCACCGGGGATCCCGTTTTCGTTGCGACGTTTGCGCCCGACGGCCTGACATTTGCGGCGAGCCACGACAAAGACGTCCTGTTGTTCGATACCGCGACGTTCAAGGAAATTCGCAAGTTCGGGCCCCATGGATCGTCCCTTTCATCCATCGTCTTTTCTCGCGATGGCAAGCAGCTGCTCACCGCATCCGGCGGCGCCTTCGAAGCTCACTTGTGGGACGTAGCCACCGGCAAGGAAATCCGGCAATTCAAGAATGCCATCGGTCAAGCGGTATTCTCTCCCGACGAAAAATATGTGCTGGCACCGCGCGTGGGCATGAATGCCCCGGCGCTCTGGGAGACCGCTACGGCCAAAGAAATCGGTACCTTCGACGACGGTCACTGGACCGTCGTCGACGCCGTTGCTTTCTCGCCCGACGGCAAATCGGTTCTAAGCGGCGACCGCGACGGCACCGTGCGGCTGTGGGACGCGGCGACGCGCAAGCAATTGCACCGTTTCGTCGGCCTGAGCAAACGCGTCGAGTGCGTGACCTTTTCGCGCGATGGCGAATACGTGCTGGCGGCGGGAAATGACAACGTGGCGATCAGTTGGCGCATCGACGAACCCAGCTTCCCCCCCTTCACGGGCACGCTGGAGGGTAAATCGGAAACCATCCGCGGCGTCTGCTTTTCGCCCGATGGCCAATTCATCCTGACCGCACACCATGAAGGCGCCCGTTTGTGGGACGCCTACACCGGCACCCTGATCCGCGTCTACAAGGGACATTCGCGCATCGTTTCATCGGCGGCGTTCATGCCAGGCGGCGAACGCATCCTCACCAGCAGCCAGGATAAAACCGCCAAAAGCTGGTACGTCTCCTCAGTCGATGTGGACGACATCTACGACCGCGAACCGGGCATGCTGTTTTGCGCCGCAGCTTCGCCCGACGGCAAGTTAGTCGCGGCAGGCGGCAGCGGCGAATCAATCGGGCTGTGGATGGCAAATACGGGCGATAAGTTCACCCGACGCTTCACCGGCCACAAAGGCAACGTGTTGTCGCTTTGTTTCTCGCCGGACAACAAGTATCTGCTGTCGACGGGCCAGGACAAAACCGTGCGGCTGTGGGACGTTGAGACGGCCAATGAGATTCGCAAGTTCGAGGGCCATTCATCCAACGTCAACTCCGGTGTGTTTTCCGCCGACGGCACGACCATCCTCACGGGCGGCGAAGATGGCACCGTGCGCCTCTGGGATGCCGCAACCGGAAAAGAACTCCGCCAGATGGACATGACGGCTACCGGCAGGTTCGGCTTTGAAAGGAAAGTCAACTCGGCGGAGTTTTCACCCGACGGCAAGCGTGTTCTGGCTTCATCGGGAAAAAAGGTAATTCTGTTCGACGCCGCAACCGGCAATCAGTTGTTCTGGTTTGAGGGCCACACCGATGCGGTCCAGGACGCGGCATTTTCGCCCGACGGCAAACGCATCGTGACCTGCAGTTTCGACAACACAGCGCGCGTGTGGGACATCCCGACGGACTTCTCCAAGAAGCCCGTCACGCCGGCCGTTACGCCATCCGGGCGGTTCACGGGCGCTATCGGGCTTGGCGGCCAGATCGCAAGCTCGGTGACATACTCGCCCGACGGCACGAACATCGCCGCGGGCCTGTCCAACGGCTTGGCCGTACTCCTCAACGCCGACAGGGGCACAGCCCTGCTGACCTGCGAAGGCCACAAAGACGCCGTGCTCGCGCTGGCATTCTCGCCCGACGGTTCGCAATTATTGACCGCCAGCCGGGACAACACCGCGCGCATCTGGGACGCCTTCACGGGCATCGAGGAAGTAGCCTTCAAGGGACACACCTCGGGCCTCGACGCGGCGGCATGGTCGCCCGACGGCAAAACCGTGGTGACAGGCGGCGCAGACCTCGTCGTGCGGATGTGGGATCCGTCAACCGGCAAAGAAATCCGCAAGTTCGAAGGCCATAAGCTTGGGGTGAACAGCCTGGCGTATTCGCGCGACGGCAAATTTGTGCTGTCCGGCAGCAGCGACAAGACCGCGCGCTTGTGGGACGCCGCGACCGGAAAGGAAATCCGCAAGTTCGAGGGACACGCCGGCTCGATTAGTTCAGTCGCCTTTTCGTCCGACGGCAAGCAGGTCTTGACCGGTTCAAGCGACGGCAGCGCCCAGTTGTGGGACGCCGCGACGGGCAAGAACATCCTGGGCATGCGGCCCTATGTCGTGGGCACGGCGGCAAAGGCGGCCTTGAAGGTTCACTCGGCGGCCTTTTCGACTGGCAGCAAGTTCGTCATAACAGCCAACAATGACGGCACGGCCAGCCTGTTTGAAGCAGCGACAGGCACCGAACTGCACACTTTCACAGGCCATGAGGATGAACTCAGGAGCCTTGCCTTCTCGCCTGACGGCAAGTACTTCGTCACCGGCAGCTATGACGAAACTCTTCGCGTGTGGGCCTTCCCGGCCGATCCCTTTGAATTGTTCACCGGTGTCATCACCGGGCACAAGAACGACGTGATGTGCACCGTTTTCTCGCCCAACGGTGAGCGCATCCTGAGTTGCGGCTATGACAACCTGGCGATCTTGTGGGACGCAAGGCTGGGCAAGCC
>JADLAK010000049.1 GCA_020848275.1 Planctomycetota bacterium | reverse complement strand
TGCATGCCTTATTCGTGTCTATTCGTGGAGATTCGTGGCTGACTTTGAATAGAATCCGGTCCCTATGAAGATCTACACGCGCACGGGCGATGACGGCACCACCGGTTTGATCGGTGGCTCCCGCGCCGCCAAACATGATCCGCGCGTGGCGGCCTATGGCACAGCCGACGAACTCAACGCCGCCATCGGCGTGGCGCTTTGCTTCCTGATTGACCGTCAACTGCCTGACGCCGTCAAAGTGTGGTTAGGATCTAATCGGAGTCAAACCCGTACATTGGACCTGGAGCAAGCCCTCGCCCGCGTCCAGGAAGAACTCTTCGTGCTCGGCGCGCTGCTCGCAGCCCAGGACGAAGCCGCGACCGTCAAGCTGCCCAAACTCTCCGACGCGATGGTCAGTGCGATGGAAAAAGAAATCGACAACTGGGAAACCGAACTCTCGCCGCTGAAAAACTTCATCATGCCCGGCGGAAGCCCCGCGGGCGCCGCGCTGCACCTTGCGCGCACCATTTGCCGGCGCGCCGAACGTGAACTCAGCGCACTGCGCGCGGCGGACGGACAACCGCGCTTTGATTTGCCGGTGCGCTACCTGAACCGCCTGTCGGATTGGCTTTTTGTCGCGGCGCGTGTATGCAACAAACGGGCGGGCGTCGCCGAGACACCGTGGATACCTGGAAAATAGTCCCGCGTCCCGTGTCCGGTGTCCCGAGTCAACAAATGACCCGGCACACGAGACACGCGACTCGCGACATCATTGGAGAGATTGGATGCGAACGATTCGACTACTGTTGCCGCTTTCGCTGCTGGCGTTTGCCCTTTCGGGTTGCCTTGATTTCGCCGAGACCACGGGCGTCAGCGTCGGCATGGGTTCGCCCGAGGGCGACGACGGCTACGCGCTCGATTACAAGGCCCCGCCCGCGGATGTGTGGGAGGTCTTTCGCATCGTGGCGCGCAACAACGGCGAGATTACGCGCGAAGACCCCGAGAAGATGGAGCTGGAGGGCAAGCGCATCAACCGCGCCGAAGGCGAACGCACGCCCGATGTAATCCGCGGCAAGGTCTACACCGTCGCGGGTACAGGAGCCAAGGCGCGGCTGATTGTGCATGTGCGCGAGCCCAACAGCGTCGACAGTCCCGGCCAGCCGGAAACCGCGCGTTCCTATTGCTTTGCCGTGATGCGCGAGCTTGAACGCCGCAAGGGCGGCAAGGTCGAGAAAGACCCCAGCGTCGTGGTGGGAAGCGAACCCGCGGTGGGCGTCGACGAAGCGGTGGGTTATTTCATCGTCACGCGCGAGCAGGCCTTCAACGCCGCACTGAACGTGGTGACGGAAAACGGCGAGGTCTCGGTGCAGGATCTCAAGGCGGGCATCATCAACGGCGTTCGCAAAAGCAAGCTTGAGCCCGTGGGCGACGTGGTGAACGTGTATCTTTACGACCGCACCGAGCAGGACAACGTCCGCACCAAGGTGAGCGTGCGGGTGCGCACCAAACAGGACGACAAGCCGCGCCAGGATATCGCCAAGGCCTACATCAAGGCCATGCGCGAGGCGCTGGAGAAAGCCGTCGGCAAGAAAGTCGACAACTAGTTCGATTGTGGATTTTGGATTGTGGATTTTGGATTGTGGCCACCGGGCGGCAGGAATCGCTGCCGCCTCCCGCCTCCCGCCTGATTTGACTGACAACGACACTGAGAAGCCGCCAAACAACAAGCCGCAAGCGGCAGTCCAACCCGCGGCGCCGGCTTCCTCACCCGACGCCCCCCTCAGCGCCGCTGAAATCGCTGCGGAATCCGTGCGGCTCGAGGAAGCCCGGCGTTCGGGCGGCGCGCGCGCCGTCGGCCGCTCGATCATCGGCGTCGCGCTGATCATCAGCCTCGCAACCTTGCTCAGCCGCTTCCTTGGGCTCGCGCGCGAAGTCTTCACGGCGCACCTGTTTGGCCCGTCGCGCGAGATGGACGCCTTCTTCATGGCGTTCCTCGTGCCCAACCTGTTCCGGCGATTGTTCGGCGAGGGCGCGCTTTCGAGCGCGACCATCCCCGTGCTTGCGCGCTACAAGCGCCAGGGCGACCCCGCCGCCACGCGGCGGCTCGTCGGCACAATTTCGACCACGGTCGCGCTGGGATTGACGGTCGCAGCCGCCATCACGATTGCCGTGTGCTGGATCATCCCGCCGGGCGCCATCGGCGAGGCCGAAAAGTTCGTCGCGTTTCGGCTCTACCTCACGATCCTGCTGCCGTATGTCGTGTTCATCTGCATCACTGGCCTGCAGGCGGGCGTGTTGCAAAGTTACGGCGTGTTCGGCCTGCCGTCACTGACGCCGGCACTGGCTAACGTGGTCTGGATTGGCGTGCTCGGCGCATTGTGGCTGACGCGCCTGCCGGCGACGGACGCACCGGCGGCCGTGGCGTGGATGGCGGCGGGCGCGTTGCTCAGCGGCATTGTGCAATGGGCGGCGCAGTTGCCGTCCATGCGCAAAGTCGGCCTGCTTGTAAAGCCGACGCTGGATTTCAAGGAGCCCGGCGTGCGCCAGACTTTTGCCGCGATGGGGCCGATGCTGTTTGCCCTTGCGGTCTTCCAGGTCAACACGTTCTTCGACCAGGTGATGGCCGAAATGTTCGTGCCCGGCCACGGCGCGGTCAGCGTCTACGCCTACGCACAACGCCTCTTTCAGCTACCCCTCGGCCTCGTAAGCATCGCGCTCGCGACCGCGATCTTTCCTTTAATGTCGCGCTTTGCGGCGGCGGGCGAACTTCCCAAGCTGACGGCCAGCGTCGTCAACAGCCAGCGGCTGCTGGCGTTTATTTCGCTGCCTGCGGCGGCGGGCCTGTGCGCGCTGAGCTACCCGATCACGGCGCTGCTGTTTGCCGGGCCGCAATACCCCCAAGACATGATCCAGCGCACGGCGCTGGTGGTCGCCGCGCTGTCCCTGAGCCTGCCCTTTGTCAGCGCCGTGGGCCTTGTCACCAAGGCGTTTTACGCGCTGCGCGACAACAAGACGCCGACGCGCATTGCGCTCGCGACCGTGGCCATCAATCTCGTCTGCAATTTCATCTTTGTGCAGACAACCTTACGCGAGGCGGGCCTGGCCGTCGGAACGGGCGTGTCGACCCTTTTCAACCTCGTGCTGCTCGCGGTCATGTTGCGCAAACGTCTTCGCGGCGGCGTGCTGGAGAGCGGCCGTGTTGAATCCTCGCCGCAAGCGAGCGAACGCATCGCCCAGCCGCTGACCTCGAGCAAGGTCAAGTCTATGCCGCTTGGCGTGCTGCGGTCCCTGGTTGCGGCGCTGGTGATGGCGGGCGGCGCGTTTGCCGTCGAATACGCGCTTTTCGGCGCGTTCGGCCTCACGGGACGCACGGGCCGGCTGATCAGTGTGAGTGTCGCGATCATCGCCGGCGTGGTGATCTACGCGGGGCTGTCGATGGCGCTTCGCGCGCCCGAGTTCGAGCAGATCATGGCGTTGCGCAAACGGCATTCTTCGTCCAGCCCCACGCCGTAACAACAACAGCCTCACAAAGGCTCAAAGATAGGGACAGGGGCGCAATAGTCGCGTAGGGGCATTCCCGCAAACGCGGTGCGTTTGCGGGTTCGCTCCCTGCGGGCGCCATGCGTCGCCCGCGGAATAGTTTTTGTGGTGCGGACATTCTTGTCCGCCCGAAGAAAACAGTCCCGTGGGGCGGACATTCTTGTCCGGCCGAAGAAAACAGTCCCGTGGGGCGGACATTCTTGTCCGCCCGACCGGCGAAGCCGGTCGAATTGTGGGTAGTGGGTCCGTTTGGCCGAATGCCTTTCGTAGCGCGGGCGTCTCGCCCGCAGTCGCGGGCCAAAGGC
>JADLAK010000048.1 GCA_020848275.1 Planctomycetota bacterium | reverse complement strand
TGATGCAGGCTTCCAGCCTGCGGGTAGCGCGGCCATCTTGGCCGCAATCGTCGCAGGCCTTTGGCCCGCGACTGCGGGCGAGACGCCCGCGCTACGAAAGGCATTCGGCCAAACGGACCCACTACCGACAGTCCCCTCCGCTGGCCAGTGTCGCCGCACAGGGTATGATTCAGTCGACCTCAATAATGGAGAGAGCGCATGAGCACACTGACGGAATTGCTGAAACTGGAAGTGGACGCTGTTTATCGCGCCGCTGAAGGGCTGTTCAAGCTGGTGGACAAGGACAAGCTGAACTGGAAGCCGGCGACGGGCAAAAACTGGATGACCACGGGCCAGTTGATGCAGCACTGCACCGACGCCTGCGGTTTTTGCGTCAAGGGTTTCATCACCGGCGACTGGAGCCGCCCCAGCGCCAACCCCGAGGAGCACGTTGGCATGCTGCCCGCCGAGAAAATGGCGACTGCGAAGTCCGTCGACGACGCGCTAAAACTTTTGGCCGCGGACAAAGCCCAGACGCTGAAACTGATTACCGAGGCCGGCGACAAAAACCTGTTCGAGAAGAAAGTCGCCGCGCCCTGGGGCGGCCCTCCCATGCCGCTTGGGCTGCACGTGTGGGAAATGATCGGCCACCTGAATACGCACAAGGCACAGCTTTACTACTACCTCAAGCTGCAGGGCAAAGACGTCAACACGATGCACATGTGGGGCGCGGCGTAGTTCGGTTGTCGGCGGTCATTTGCCGGTATTGGAAAGGCTCTCCGAGTGGAGGGCCTTTTTGTATTCCGAGCACCGCGATTTCTGCCGCGTTGGCAGGACCGTTTATCTTGCGCTGCCGCAACTGCCAGCTTGGCAACCGTCTGCGTGACCTTAGGACCGCAAATCGGCCTGCAGAGCGGCTTTGCGGCGGTCCGGAAATTTTGGCACGCGTATCGCTAATACTTAGCAAAGGAACTTCTATCGATAACAACGGAGGCAGTCATGTGGTTCAAACGAGGTTTTAGCGGCAACTGCTGCGGTCCAGAGACTGCCAGCGAGGCGGTGAAGGAGGCATTTGATGCTGTCCGTGAGGCATTCGGCGACACGGAGGTCGAGCACGCCCTCCCTGTTGATGTGACCGAGGAGGCCGACGGCAGCTATCAAGTGCGCGCTTCACTGCCCGGCTTCAAGCGCGAAGATGTGCAGCTTCAACTGACCGACGACGTGCTGCATATCTCCGGTACGCGTAACGAAGCCGGCGCAGCCGAGGCGAAGTACCTGGTGCGCGAGCGCGCGCAGGGCGCCTTTGCCCGCCGCGTCAAGCTGCGCGACGCGACGGAAAACGGCATCAAGGCCGAACTGAAGGACGGCGTGCTGACCGTGCGCGTTCTCAAGGCGACGCCGCAGGCGAAGACCGTCCCGATTGAATAACCGCAACGCGGAGCGCCGGGAGACCGGCGCTCCGTTAGCGGAAAATTGGCGTGAGTGGGCCGCGCCATGGATTTAAGATGAGATTGCCGGGCGGGGCGATTTCGATGGAGGATATTGCCATGTCAGAGCTGATTCCCCGCAATTTGTATGAAATCCCCAGCATGAACCGTTTGTTCCGCGACTTCTTCGAGGACTCGTTCTTCAATGGCGGCGCTTTGCGCGCATGGAACGACCAGGGTTCGCTTGCCGTCGACGTCTCCGAGGGCAAGAACGGTGAAACCATCGTCCGGACGTCGCTCCCCGGTTACAAGAAAGAGGACGTCAACATCAGCATCAACAACAATGTGTTGACAATCCGCGCCGAGACCAAGGCCGAATCGGAAACGAAGGACGAAAAGTTTTATCGCAAAGAGCGGACCTGGGGCGCCGCAAGCCGCAGTATCGCGCTGCCGGGGCAGGTGAGCGAGGAAAACGTCAAGGCGGAACTCAAGGACGGCATCCTGACGGTGCGCCTGACGCCTTCGCCCAAGGCGACAGCGAAACGGATTGAAGTGAAGTAGCGAGTTGTCGGTGAATGCAGCGGGATCGGACGTCTATCATTGACGCCCGATCCCTTATGTTTTCGCGCACGAGTGTTGGAGAGTTGAGCGTTGGAGAAATGAATCTCATCTCTCTAACTCTCGATCTCCCCATCTCTCATCCGTTTACGGTCTTGGCAGTTTGACCTTGGCGATGTTGGTCGCCTCAGCGCCGGGGTTGAGCAAGCCAACAACCGTTTCCTTGCCGCTGGTTTGCAGCAGCAGGCTCTCGAGGTGATTGACACCGGTGACCGCAACACCGTCGATGCTCGCGACCAATTTGCCGACAGCCACGCCGGCTTTGTCCGCGGCGCCGTCCTTGTTGACAGCGACAATCGCAACGCCGCCCTGTTTGTTCTGCGCCACGGTGATACCCCAGGCGTTGATCGAACGCGCGTTGGCCGCGCCGCCCTCGAACTGGTCGTGCGTCGTGCCCTCGGGCAATTCGACGGGCTGCATGACCTTCAGTGGCTTGCCGTCGCCGACGATCCTTGACTCGTCAACAGCCACAAACGCCGTGTATTGGCTCATCAGGCGGAACTCGCAGGCGAGGTTGGTGATCTGCTCGATGATCGGCTTCTGCTCCTCGGCCGGTTTGCCAATCATGTCGCCGGAAAGTTCGGCGATGCGCGCCCGGGCCCAGATCGGCGCCAGGCACTCGTTGCGCGGCTCTTTCTCCGGCAGGTTCACCTCGACAGGGATGCTGACTTTGCGTGCGCCGATGCGGCCGTTGACGAACAACGTCCCGCGCGCGCCCTTGCTGTAGCGGCCCTTGAGCATGATCGGCTGGCCCGCGAACAGATCCTTCACCTGCGCCGGGTAGACGTCGGTCATCGGCAGGCCGTTGTAGTCGATGCTGATGTCGCACAGCACCGGCGCGTCGATGCTCTGGAAGAACAGCGCTGTCGCCTTCTCGGTCTGGCTTTGCTCGCGCGGTATGCAGTAAATCGTGCGGCCGTCGCCGTGCTCGCTGATGCCGTCGCAGAGGTAACGGTTCACGCTGCCGCCCGTGCCGAAACAAAAGAAGCGCGCGCCATTCTTTTCTTCCTTGATCGTCTTGAGGATCGCTTCCTCATCGCCGATCTGGCCATCGGTGAAGAAGGCGTACATCTGCAAAAACTTCGGGTCGTGTCTGGCGCGCAGCGCCCGTTTCAGGCCAGCGAGCATCTCGGTCCCGCCGCCGCCTTTGAGCGATTTCACGTACTCCTTGGCGATGCTGACGTTCTCGGCAGTACGGGGACGTGGCGCATCCCAAAGCTGCCCGTTGCCTCCGGCAAAGAAGAACACGTTGAAGGTGTCCTCGGCGCGCAGGCCATCAAGCGCGCGCTGCGTGATGTCCTGGCTCATCTCAAGCGGCTTGCCGTGCTGGCTCCCGGACGTATCGATCAAAAACGTGATTTCGCGCGGCGTTATGTCCGCTTCGGCGGGGTGGAGTTGCGGCTGCAACATCATCGTGAAGAATTTGCCGCTGTCGCCGGCATGCGTAAGCAGGCCGACGGTGGGCTTTTCGACGCTGAGCGTCCAGCGGAAGACGAAGTCACGGTTGGGAATGTTGTCGAGGTCGTCGAGCCGCGCGACGAAGCGCGTGTTGCTGACGCGCTCGGCGTGGACCTTGTGCGTGACGGGTTCGAGCTTGGAAAAATCGAGCGGCAGGCCCGCGTCGACGTCGAGTGTCAGGCTGATGTCGTGGCCGCTGCGCATGCCCTCGGGAATCAGCGGCGGCGTGATCTTTTCGGCGTCGGGCACGCGCGTCGTCGGCGCGGAAGTTCCTTGGCCGCCGACCGGGACTTCCTTGTCGACCCCCGACACCGGCACGGTCTCGACGGATTTGCCGGGTATGTAGCGCGGCGCCACGACCATCGGGAAACTGTACTCGTAGCGGCCGTCTTCGTACTTCAGTGTTTCGAAGTAGGTGATGCTGATGTCGACCTGGCCGCCGATGGCGATGTTGGCGACGTTTTGCGTGAAGATGTTCGGACGCTCCTGCGTGAGCAGGCTGGCGGTGACGCCGCGCGACCGCGCTTCCTTGTAGATCTGCTCGGCCTCGGCGCGCGGGCGGATCATGCCGCGGATGCGCCGGTCGCCAATGACCATCAGGAAATCGTTGATCGCCGCGTTGTTGGGCAGCGGGAAGGTATAGACCGCCTCGATGACTTCGTTAAAGGGGTTGGTGAAGGTCTGCGTGACGTTGGTGGCGCCGAGATAGCCGCTGACTTCGGCCTTCACCGCCGTGTGTTTCAGCGGAAACTGGCCGACCGTCTCTGTCCCGCGCTTGGCGAACAACGAGCCTTCGGTGGGCTCGTCGACTTTGATCGACATTGCCCGTGCTTTGGCGCGCTCTCCTGCGGTGGCAGTCTCGCCAAGCTTTGGAATCAGGACGAGTTCATCGCCGTCCTTCAGCCGCGCAAGGCGCGGATCATGGTTTGCACGACCGTCGGCGCGAAGTTCGCGCTCCACCTCATACGCGCTCCATTGGCGAGATGCCGGCGCTGACGGCTCAATAGCCACACTCTTCTCGCCGTCATAGGGAGAGCCCTTGCCGCCATCGGCCGCAACAAACCCGTCCTTTGCATAGGCCGGAGATTGCGACCCACTGGTGTTGCAACTCACCAGGGGAATCGAGGCCAACGCCGCAAATCCCACCACCACAGCAACTACGAGAATAGACAACGCATGGTTTCGTAAAAATTTCATGGCGGCCCCCGAAAGTCGACGTGAACAAAGGGGTGGCCACCAAACGTCAGGTATTTCTATCAGCGCCCGCCCGCTTCAGCGGCGGGGCCATAATCACGGACGCGCTGGGGTTACGGCCCCGTCGCTTACGCGACGGGCTCTGATGCGCGCCTCCATTTCCTGACTTTGGTGGCCACCCCTTCGTGTACAAGACAATTGTTGTACGACTATCGCGCTCGGGAATTTCAGATTCCCGCGGGATTTCTTACACGCGACTTGTTTGCGGTCTAAAGGATCAGCATGGCGTCGCCGAAGCTGAAGAAACGGCAACGCTGCGCAATCGCGAATTAGCACTACAACGCTGGATTCGTAGTTCAGCCCCGCCCGCCAGGGCGGGGGAGTAACGGTAGACTCTCGTTTTCCCCCAGCCTTGCGGCCGGGGCTGAGAATCCAGCGTTGTCGTGCTAATACTGTTCGTCCTGGTCCTCGCCGGGCTCGGCGGGCTGGGTTTTCTCTGGAGGGTTGACCGGCTCCTGCAGGTCGGGCTTCTGTTCGCGCAAGCGTTCGAGCCCAAGAAGTTCGTAAACCTTATCGGCGAGATCCTCGCCGCGCAGCCCTAAAGCCGCCACGCGCCCCTGGCTGTCGATCAATATCGTATGCGGAATTTGCGTCACGCCGTAGCGGCGCGCCAAACCGCTGTCAGACCGGCCCCCGTCGAAGACCTGCGGCCACACCACGCCTGACGAATAATTCTTCTTGCTGCTTCCGCTGAGATAACTCTTCAGGGATTTCTCGTCCTGCTCGAGATCAAGGTTCACGCCGATTACCTCAAGCCCCTTGGCGTGGGTTTCATTGTACAGCTTCGCCAACTCCGGCATCTCCGTGACGCAGGGCCGCCACCACATCGCCCAGAAGTCGATCAGCAGCACCTTGCCCTTGTAGTCGGACAGCTTCAGTTCCTTGCCGCTGAAGTCCTTGACCGGCATGACCTCGGCCCAGTCCGGGAATTTCGCGCCTTCCTTTAACTGAACCTGGTGCGTACCCATCACGACGCGGAAAAGTTTGCGCTGCACCGAGACGTCCGTGCTCGCCACAACCGCCGGATGCTTGCGCGCTTTTTCGGTGTACGCCGCAAGGTCGACGTCATTTTTCTGGCGGCAGGCGTGGTCCAGCCGGACCCCGACGAGGGTAAGGAACTGCATCGCATCCCTGGAATCGCACTCGGCCTCAAGCTTGGCCAGTTCCTTGTCGGCGTCGTCGCGGTAATCCTCGTGGCCCAGGCTTGCGAGAATGACCGCCATGTGCCAGCCCTCGCGGTCCTTGGCGTAGGGCTTGTCTTCCAGGTACTTGCGGCCGAGCTTGATGAAACCGTCGCGGCCGTAACCGTGCCGCATGCAGCCCACGCCCCAGTTCACCACCGCCCAGCCATAGAGCGAGTCGGCATCCTTGGCGTCGGGGTGATCGTCGAGGTACAGGCCGACGCGCGGCCAGGCCTGCGCAAAAAACGATCCGACTTCGTCGGGCGTCGGCGCGCCGGGGTTCTTGAACGTCTTGGTCGCGAGTTGATCGAAACTTTTGAGCAGCGCGCGCGCGGAATCAAAGCCTGCGCGCTTTTGCTCCTGCGGGGCGGGTTCATTGGCCTTCTGCGCCTGCGTCGTCACCGACAAAATCGGCGCCAACGCCAGTGCGGCGGGCAAAAGCCAGGTCCTGCCAAACTTCATGGGGTTGCTCCGGGGAAACGCTTCACAACCCTTCTACGGAACGAGTCGCCGAGAAAGTAACGGAATCTTCATTAATCGAGCGGCGTGTAGACTTCCACGTCGTCAACCAGCAGGAAGCGTTCGCTGGGCAGGATGCGCTTGTCGGGGTAGCGATAACGGAACTGCAACGCGCGGTGCTCCGCGCCGACGACGAAACCGTCCTGCGAATCGTTGGGCCCCGTGCGCAAATCGCTCAGCGGCAGGTCAAAAAGCTGCCACTCGGCGCTCGCCGCCGGTATCAGCGGGATTACCACGGTCTGCCACTTCTCGTCGATCATCACCTGCACCTGGACGCGTAATTGCGGGCTGTTTGTCTTCACGCGAAAGCGCAGCCGCGAGTTGGCCGCGGGCGTGAAGACGGGACCTTTTTCGCTGCACCCAACCCCCGGGCGAGCTTTATCCCAGGCCAAGGCGCCGGCGCTGTGGCGCGCGCCGGGCGCTTGCTGGACGCCGATGTCAAAGGGCGCCAGGCCATTGTCAAAGCCCGCCCGCAGCAATATTTCGCGCGAACCAAGCCACAGGTTGTCCATCGCCTCCCAATCGATTTTCCCGGGGGCGGGGACGCTGATGCGTCCGGGCTCAATCAGCGCGCTGTCGCCTTCGCGCAAGACCTGCGTGGCGTTGTCGTGCGAGAGCCCTATTTCGCCCTGCAGTACGCAAATCGACGTTTGTCCCCAGTCCGCGCGCACCATGATCGCGGCGCGGCGCAATTCAAGCCGGGCGTGCTCGAGGGCGACGACTCGAGGCTCCTCAAGGTTCACACCGTCGGCCACATAGGTGCCGTAGTCGAACTGCACGCCGAGCGGGCGGTCGGCCGCGGTGACGACGCGAAACTCCGCGCGTTCGGTGCACTGCAACTTGAGACCATCGACGGCTACATCAATGCTGCCGCTCATCAGGCGCACGCGGTCGCCGCGGGCAAGGTTGGCGGACTCGCTCAGGAATCGCGGGGCGCCCGCCGCAGATTGCAGGCGATAACGCGGGTCCTTGCCCCCCACCGCGCCAATGAACGCAACCGGCGCGGGCGGCGTTGCAATCACCGGGTCGGTCGGCGTGGGTACAACCGGCGGGGTTTCCGGGACAATTTCCGGTTTGACGGGTTGCGGCGTTGTCGGCGGCGTCTCGGGTTGCGTCGGTTGCGGGTGAACCGGCAACTTGACGGGGGGTCTTTCGGGCTGTGTCGGCACATTGGTTGCCGACGTCACCGGGACATTTTGCGCCGAGCCGTCCGAACTCTTTTCCGGGATGTGGTCGCGTTCGTCGATTTCGCGCGGCTGGTTGGTTCGGTCCAGTGAAATCGCCTTGCCGCGCGAACCGGGGTCCGGCCCGAAAATCAGCAGCGCGCCGACGCCGGCGACCAGCGCGCCGACAAGCACCGCCACAGGCCCCCAATAGGCCAATCGACGTGTATCCGCACGCGCCGCTTCTTCTTCGTCGGCGGGCATCGCCAGCGGCGGCGCTGAAACCGGGGCGGACGTCATGCGGGTTGCGGCGCCGGCGTCGGACGCAGCCAATTGGGCAAAGAACCGCGCGCATTCGGGATTAGCCCGGCCGTGGGCCTCCCAGCGCTGGCGCGTCACGTCGTCAAGACGTCCGCGCAGGGCGTCGACGCAGAGACGGCGATATTCGCGGTCGTCCATGGCGGACATTCTAGCAGCCTTGCGCCGCGCCCGCGTGCCCATTACATTCCCGGCCCATGCCAGGACCGCTGCTGATACTGATTGAAGGAACCGACGAACTGCTGCCGGTCGCACGCGGCATAGGCGCGCACAAACTGGGCTCGATCTACCATTGGCATGCGCCCGCCAGCGGCGCCATGCCCGAGACATACATTTCCTGCACCGGCGTGGGCACCCAACGTAGTTACGAATGCACGCGCAAGAAAATAGAAGAGTGTAAACCCGGCCTGATCGTCAGCGCGGGCACGTTTGGCGCGCTGGTCGACGGTGTAAATTTAACGGAGTGGTTGTGCATCGCGCGCTCGCGCATGCTTGGCGATGCGGGCGATCGCACGGCCAAACGCGATCTCGATGGCGGCGACAAGACAAGGCCCTACGTCGAAAAACTTGCGGCAGGCTTAAAAGCGGTCGGGGGCAAGCCGATTGACGGGCTGCTGGTGTGCGTCGGCGACGTGCCATTGTTTCTCGAGCCCGAAAAAGAACGCATCGCGCACGAGAACAAAGCCATTGGCGTCGACATGGAAACCTTCGGCATCGCGCAAGCAAGCGAGGAGGCCGGCATCCCGTGGGTGGTGGCGCGCGTGTGCGTCGATACGCCCAAGCTGCCGCTGCCGGATTTCGGCGCGCTCAGCCCGATCACCGGCCGGCCGTACTACGGCCGCCTGTTCTGGTGGATACTCCGCCACCCGATTAAATGCGTGCCGACGCTGTACGGGCTGTGGAAGCTGGTGAACGTTTATGGCCGCCAGCTTGCCGCCATCATCAAGCGCGGCGACCTCAGTCCTTAAAGTTGGGTGGCCACCCAACTTCTTAAATGACGCGGTTCGGGGCCAACAGGCCCCGAACCGCTGGTGTTCTCTGTCTATCAACCCGAGATCGCAATGCGGGTGGTGATTTCCGCAAGGTTGCCCAGGGAATCCTCCACTTCAAACACCGCGATGAAGTAGCGAATCGGCAGCGTCATCTCCAGCGTGCCGCGGATCTCCAGGTTTTGATTCTCCTTCTGGTGGATGCCCAGGCCGGGAGGCAGAAGACCGCTCTTGAGCCTCCAGGTATAGCCCGTGCCCGAGCCGCCGTAAGCGCGCAGGGTGAAGCACACCGCGGCCGGGGCGCCCTGCCAGCTTCCCACCTGAATCGTCGGGTCCGAGGCCGGAAAAGGCGGGAACGCCGGCGTAACAACTGCGAGGAAGGTATCCACGATGCCCAGGGCTTGCGGCGCATTGAGAACCTCAAGCGGACAATAGCCCGCCGCGGTGCGCCCCGTGCCGGACGTGAAGCCAACAAAGCAGTAGTACGTCGCGGTCCCTGACGGCGTGCCGGCGATCATCCAGCCCTGCGGGCAAGGCTGCAGCGAGAGGCCCGGGGGCAGGTCAGACGTGGTCCAGGTCAGTTCCGTGCAATCTCGCGCGTCGCCATACAGAACCTTTTCAAAATACTGGCCTTCAACGGCCACCTCTTCCTCGTCCCAGCCCAGCATCGGGTACCATTCTTGCGACGGCGTGAGCATGATCTCGATGCGGCATCTCGCCTTGGCCACGTTGCCAAGCGAGTCTGTCAGCGTGAGTTCAAACCCCTCGTCGTTCACGTAGAACAGCGGCAGGATTCCGCTCACGGTTGCCGTTGCGCCCGCCGAGGTAAGTGTGAGCCCCGGCGGAAGGCTGCCGCGGCTGATGGACCAGTTCAGGTCAACGCCGGACCCACCCCGTGAGTGCACCACGTGCGAGTAAGGCGTCAACGCCTGTCCCCAGGGAAAATCGACGTAGGGATAATACTCGGAGATCATGATCTCGAGGCGGCTGGCGTTGGGCTCAATTCGCAGCGTCGCGTCGCGGACCCGGACATTGTTGGCCACGTCGGCGATCTGCAACTGGAAGTGATATGTTGCGGCCAGTTCAGGAAGTCCCGCGATCGTCATGAAACTCACGGACGTCCAGGTCGAGGGGTAGGTGTAAACCACGTACTCCATGGACTCCATGCGCAGCCCATCGGGAAGATTGCCGATCAAGCCCCAGCTATACGGGCCGCCTGCTCCGCCCGTGGCCTCCAGCTTGCGCCCATAGGACACATCCACAAACCCTGTAGGCAGCTCCTCGTCGAGCAACGCCAAGGGCTCGTAAATCACCAACTGGAACGGGTGGGCGTCAACGCACTGGGCCGTTTCGACCTGGATCGTGAATGAAAAGACGCCAACAACATCCGGCGCTCCAAGGAAATGCGCCGTGGGCGTGCCGGGAGCCAGCGAAAGGCCCGAAGGCAGCGAACCTGCAATCACGCTCCACACATATGCGCCCGTGGATCCTGTTGCGGCGATTTCTGCGCCGTAGGTCTCGCCACGAAATGCATTGGGCAACAGCGTGGTCAATATCTCGAGCGGGACAACCACTTCGAGAGTGAATCTCCGTCTCGCCGCGTGGCCAATGCCGTCCTCGACCTTGAGGAAAAATTCCGATTTGCCGGCGGTCGTAGCAAAGCCGGAAATCCGGGCGTTTGGAGTGCCGCCAACGAGATCGAGGCCGTCGGGCAGCTCTCCGTCGGCCACCGACCAGGCATAAGTCGTCCCGCCGCCGCCGAGCGCCTCAACGATTTGCGAGTACGGGATGCCGATGGTCGCGATTTCCAGCACCTCGGTCGTGATCTGCAGCGACGCGAGGACCACAATTTCGAATTGCCGTGCATGCGGCGCAAGCAGGTGATCGTCGATTTCCAGGGTGAAAGCATACGTTCCCTCCGCACTCGCCAAGCCGCTGAGCGTCGCCGACGGCGTGCCCTGGACAAGCTCGATGCCCGGGGGAAGGGCGCCGTCAACCAGCGTCCAGGTGTACCCGGCGTTTGCGCCGCCTTCGGCGGTAATGTCGGCGTTGTATTGGTCGCCGGACACGACATTGGGAAGGATTGTCGTCGTGATCAGCAGCGGATTGTAGACGTCGACGTGCAGCAGCGCCGTGATGCCGATGCTGCGCGAGTCGACCACCAGCACCTGGAACTCGTAAGCTGCGGCGACGGGCGCCTCGATGTGCAACCCGCCGGAGCCGGTCAGGACAAACCCCGCGGGGCCGGCGCCGACCATCGCGAAGTGGTAGGGCGGCAGGCCGCCCGTGGCGATCAAACCATAGTCGTTGCTTTCACCGACGACTTGCGGGCCAAAGTCCGGGACGATCAACTCGATTGCCGGGTGGATGATCACCCGGTAATCGCAGGTGTCCTGGCGTGCAGCGGCATCCGTAAGCGTGACGGTGAAACTGTAATCCCCCCAGGTGGTGGGCGTACCCTGGATGGCCGCTGTGTCCACACCGGCCGCAACAAGGGCCAAACCCGGCGGCACGGCGCCCGCGACGGTCCACGAATAGGGCCGCGCGCCGCCTGTTGCGGTGAGGACTTCGCTGTAGTCCCGGCCCACGTCGCCCTGGCCGATATTGACCGGCGTAAACGACAGCGGGCGCGAGTCAACGCGCATCGAGAAATCGCGCTGCGCGCTTTTGCCCGCCGCATCACGCACCAGCATCGTGAGGCTAAAGGACCCCTCCTGCGTTGGCGAGCCGTGAACGCGCGTGGCCGGCGTGCCGTCGGCATCCAGTTCGAGGCCCGCCGGCAGAGCGCCGGACATGATCGACCAGGTGTAGGGCTGCGTGCCGCCCATGGCGATGATCGTGAAATCATAGCTGACGTCGACCGTGCCGTTGCTCAGCACAGGCGTGACGAGGCGCAGGTCTTCGCCCGCCGCAACCTTGGCTGCGTTGTCGCAGCCCACACAAAGAAGTGAAAACAACGTACCCCAAAGGGCAATCCAAAGGGTCTGACGCGCGCAAGTCATGGTCGGTGGCTCCGAGAGAGTGATGAGGAGCCAAACGCATAGCCTGTGCCAACAAAACCAGAGTTGGCCGCAAATCGGCTCTGGAAGCGGCTTCCAATGCGGCGCGATGCAAGCGGTGTCTTGGCGCACGATTTAGTTTGCGTACGCCGAGGTAGCGCAACGGGCCCCAAATTCCGGCGTCGTAACATTGCAACGTTCCGGATTCGAATCGGTCGCGCAGTCGTTGCAAATCCGCGATGGCACTGCCGACGCCAAAAAAAGAACGCCCCGAGTCTCGGGGCGTTCTTTGGCTTGGTGGAGGGCGGGACCCCCCGGCGCCGGTTGCGCGCACGGCAAGTTTCACCGAGCACCGGCGCCGAGGGAATAAAGCGTTTTCAGAGTTGCAGTGGCCACACAGGACACATCAAGTCTGAAAAGGCTTTACCGAAATCCGCAGGATAAATCCTGCGTTGCGTTCAGTTGGGAAAGACTGCCGGCTCGTCGCGCAGTTGCTCTGCGCCATGACTGCCTTCTGCGTCCCTGCGATTCGATTCTCTGCCTGCGTCTCGTAAGCCCGGGTCGCGGTCGTGAGGGTCGTGCTCGATCCTCAGGCGATTCACTATCACTGGCTTCATTGCTTGTTGATGTTTGAACTAATGCAGCCTTCGTGCCAATTCGCGCGAGCGTGGACGTTTCGCGGCCGTAACGCCCACAAAGCCTTGGCCTGGAGGCGATTCGGGGGCGATGTGGCCGGCCGGTATCGCTAATTTTGAGGCGCCGACTTGCGGGTTGTTACGTGCGCGGAATGCCGGGCGGTACTTCGTAACACAAAAACGCCCCGCATAAGCGGGGCGTCCATAAACGAGCCAACGAGAGTTACTTCGGGTTGGTAGGCAGCTTCGGGAACATACCCGAGCCGCCGGCGCGCACTTGTTCCCACGAGGCAACCGTCAGGCGATCAGACGCGACGCTGACGGTTTCGCCGCCGCCGGCAAAGCGAACCACGCAGGACGCCTGGTCGCGAACCTGCATCAACTGGCCGACCTTCTTGTGTTCGTGCGAAAAAACATTCTGGCCGATGACCAGGCGCGTACCACGGGAGTCACGAACCACTGTTGGCGCGATCTTGTTGTCACTCATGTTGAATCTTCATCAAAGATGACCAACTGGTCAGTAGTTTTTTATCTCACTCTTTACGCGAAGAATAGCCACTTGCACAAATTCAATTGTAATCGCTACGCAGTTCCTGCAGCTACCACTTGCGAAGCTGCGGAACGATTGCCCGCGAAGTCGTAGGCTTTAACCTGGTATCGATAGCCCACTCCCGGCGCGCATCCACCGTCGATAAACGTCGTCAATCCGCCCGGCACCGCCGTCAGCCGCATGAATTCGCCCGCACCCTCCGCCCGAAACACATCGTAGCCATAAACGCCTTCATTATCGGACGCGGCGTTCCAACGCAGATATATTCGACCGTTTTTGTGCTCAATCTTTAGGCCGTCTCCCGAAGCCGGCCACTGCGGCGGTTGAAGGTCATCGCTCTCTGGCGCCTGGCTCGCACCCTTGGGCCAAAGGAAGCAAGCGACGGTCTGGAAGTGTTCGTCGCGCGCCTTGCAGACGTTGGCGTAGCAGCAACGGATGACCTTGTCGAACTGCCCGGCCTGGACCTTGCGCGGCCAATCAGGGTCAGCCAATAACGGCCTGGCCATGCCTATTAAATCGGCGTCGCCGCGCTTGAGGATGTCCTCGGCCATTTGCGGCGTGTTGATTTTGCCGGTCGCAACCACGGGCGTTTGCTGGCCGTGCTCTCGCAGGCAAGCCCTGATCGCCGTCGACATATAAAGGTTGGCCCCGTCGGGATAGCTCGCGCCCGGCATACAGCGGTCGCCGGAGTATCCGGTGTAGGGATAGAGCGGCTCGCCGGGCCGATGCACAGCGTCCTCGAACTTGCCGCCGGCGCTGACCGACAGGTAATCGACGCCGGCCTTGGCCAGCGCAAGCGCGATCAGCCGCGTGTCCTCGACCGTCGCGCCGCCCTTGATGCATTCCTCGCCCAGAAAGCGCACGCCGAGTGGAAACTCGCGGCCGATTTCCGCGCGCACGGCGGCCACGACCTCCAGCGGCAGGCGCAGACGGTTTTCCAGCGAGCCGCCATAATCGTCGCGGCGCGGATTTAATCTGCTCAAGAAGCTGGACAGTGTGTAGGCGTGGGCCATGTGCAGCTCGACACCGTCATAGCCACATTTAATCGCGCGTGCCGCCGCCGCCGCGTAAGCGCGGGCGATCTCGCGGATGTCGTCGAGGCTGAGGTCGTCGACTTTCTGACGCCAGCCGCTGCGCGCGATCTTGAGGAAGTGGATGATCTGCGGGACGACCTTTCCCGGGCCGCTGTCGTGCATCAGTTTGGCGAGGTCGCGCTGCCCGGGAATAAATTGATCATCGCCGAGCCTGAGCAACGGCCCCGACTTGGCTTGATGGACTGCCATGGCCTCGATGACAATTAACCCCGCGCCGCCTTTTGCAAAGCGGCGGTAGCGTTCGCGGATGGCGTCGTTGACGAAGCCATCCTCGCCGGACAGCCGCGTGACCATTGCGGGCACGACAAGCCGGTTGGGCAGCGTAATCGAGTTAATTTTGAAAGGCGTGAAAAGCATGCACGGCTTTATTTAGCCACAGATGAACACAGATAAACATGGATAAAGGCGCTGCAAGTTGAGCATGGGTGAAATTCGCAGTACAAGGGGCAAATGAGCAACGGGCTGGAACGCGCGAAACTGTTAGCCGCAAAAGCGCCGACCTCCTACGCCGACCTGAAAGCCGCCGCTGAGGCCAAGGTCGTGCGTTGGCAGTGGGCAACCTTCGCTACTTACTCGTACAAGCCCGCTCACTTTGAAATCTCAAAGTACGCAAGAGGACGACTCTTGCCGTCAGAACCCACACCTCCGGTTAGTGGCGTTCACGGGTATGGGTTCGACGCCAACGACCGGATCGTAGTTGAACGACAGCAGACAGAATTTCCTGGGCGTGTTTACGAGACGTTCTTTGTCCATGAACCCGACGGCATTGCGGCTTGTCACTATCACCACGATCCCGAAAAGCCGTGGATTAACGCCGAGTGGCTCGTTGTAGGTGCGAAGGGCGTAATCGAATGCCATACCGTTTACGCCCGGGGTAGCTCGAAGTCTTTGACATACACCTATGATGAATTGGGGCGAATGTCGCGCTGCCAGCGACGCGGCAGTAAGTCGAATGGCGAGATCGAGGTCGACGATTGGTGGGAACTGGAATACGACGGGACCGGACAGATTGTCCGCGTTTATTGGTGTTACCCGGATGGACGGCGCATTTTGAATTTCGAGCGACCGGCAAAGGAAGCAACTCTGCGTGCCTGCCGAAAGAAGCTCTTGACTCAACTCACCGAGGCGATTGTCACAACACTACGAAGCAAAAAGATTGACGATGAGGTCTACGCCATCGTGATCTCGCATTACGACGCTCAGTACGAACATCGCCTGCCGCCAGACGTAAGCGTCGGATTAGTCTCCGAGTGCAAAAGGCTTCAGAACCTGCACGGCAAGCGAACGCCAGTATTTGTTTGGAACCCCGCTGAATGGCCATCGGGCGACCTCGACCTGAAGCTTCCCACCGAGCTTGCAACGCTGTGTGCATCGGTAAGCCAAGACATCTGGCAGAACGAACTCTACGAAGAAGTCAATCAGTTTCTGCACGACCTCGCGCGTTCTGTGCAAAAAGCAAAGTTACCCTGCCGACGCGCCAAGAACTTCGTTGTGGTCGTCGTCACCCTCGATCTTGGAGACTTTGCCAACGAAGTCGTTGCTCAGGTTGACGGCAAGACTGCGCGCGCACTCAAGCAAGCTGGGATGCTGTAACTTATCTGCGTTTATCTGTGTCCATCTGTGGCAAAAAATTACGCGCCGCCGGCGGGGAGGATTTTGCTGGAGTCGCGCGGGATCGACGGGTGCATGCGCAGGCGTTCGACCGGCACGCCGCGCATCAGGTGGCTTTCGACGATTTCATCCACGTCGGCTTCCGTAACTTTGGCGTACCAGACGGCCTCCGGATAAACAACCACGCTTACGCCAAGCTCGCAGGTGTCCAGGCAGCCGGATTTCTGGGCACGAATGCGGGGCTTCAGGCCTTTTTCGTCGACCAGTTTCTTGAAACGTTCGAGCACTTTTTCGGCGCCCTTGGATTTGCAGTCGCCGCGCGGGTTGCCCGCCGGGCGTTCGTTGAGGCAGATGAAGACGTGCCGCTCGTACGGCGGATATTTAATATTTGCCATGCCAACGTTATAGCGCGAGCCGCTTAAAACGCGTAGGGGCACGCAAAAGCGTGCCCCTACGGTAACGAACTCTACCCGTTCTTTTCTTCCTTCTTATCGCCTTCTTCGCCCTCGATCATTTCCAGCATCGATTTGGCGCCGATCACCAGCATGTCGTCTTCCTTGCCGGCGGAGATGATGGCCTTCAGTTCCGCCTTTGCGCCGGCTTTGTCACCGGACTGCGCGAGGTACCACGCGGCGCTGATCTTGCCCTGTTGCGCTTCGTCGTTCTTGGGGAACTCCGCCGCAACCTTGAGGATCAGGTCGTGAGCTTCCTTCCACTTGTTTTCGCCGCTGAGTTTGTTGACGATCGCCCAGCTTGCGCGAACCGCGCGTTCATCCTTGGCCTCCAGCAGCTTCGGGAAAAGCTCGGCGTACAAAGCCTGCGATTTTTCCCAATCCCATGTTTGCTCGGCGATTTCCGCGCGGCGCAACTCAATGTCGAACAGGCGCTTGTCGTCCTTGGCCATGCCCTTAACGACCTGTTCGTAGGTGGACATCGACTCCGACAGGCGGCCGGCATCGTCATAGGTCTTGGCCAACGCCAGCCGCGTTTCGGTGTCGGCCTTGGCCTTGACCGCGGCTTCGGCGGTCGCCACGGCCTTGATCTGGTCCGGGGCGGCCTTGAACCACTTCAGTACGCCCTCAGCATCGCCGAGGTCGAGGTTACGCGCGGCCGCCATCAAGACCTTGTCGGTGTTGAGTAGCGAGAGCGTGTTGTAGGTGATGGCCGTTTCCTTGGCCAGGTCGGCATGTTCGCCGATATCGATCAGCAGCGGCACATATCCGGTGTTGATTGCGTCAACAACGCGGGCATCAGCATCGAGCGCAGCCTCCGGCTGCGCGGGCGGGCCTCATCAGCCACCACCGGCCATGAAGAACAACGCAAGGATACGCTTGTCTTCCTTGTTGGCACGGGCTACCGCTTTGTCGATTTCTTTCTCCCATGCAACCTTCTTGGCCGATTCCTCGGCCTTCGGAGCCGGCGGCGATGCGGCTCTGCGCACCTCGCGGGCCTCCTCCGCGCAAAGCGCGGGCGCCAGGGCGGCGCAAAGCACCGCAGCGGCGAAGAAACTTAGTTTCATAACAGCTCCTTTCGAATGACGGCTGCTCATACTACGTTTGACGAAAAGCCCGTCGCCATAGTTCTGGAAACATTACGCACGCGGCCAGTGGGCCGGCCGACCGCAACCCTAATCATCGCTGTTACTTAGGTGGACTTTCGAGGTCCTTGAGCGCTTCCTTGGCAGCCTCCAGCGCCGAAACGGCTTTCTTGTCCCTCATTATGACCTGAAGCATTTGCCTCGCCTTGTCGATTTCGCCGCTTTTGCCAACAGCCGCAGCTTCTTTCACGCGCGCAAGCGCGGCGTTTTCGCAGCGTTTCGGCGATGTCCGCCTTTTTATGTTCTTTGCGGCCCTGGGTGTCGTCGTGGCTCATTTCCTTGCGCCACAAAAGCTTCGTGGCGCCGGGGCGTATACACTGGCCGTGCATGGCCAGCCGTAACGCCTGGCAAGCTCCGGATTGACGCATTGGTTGCTCTTCGCATGCGCGATGCTGAAGCAATTGACTATCGCCAGTTCGAAGCGGGCGGCGTCAGTGATGGCGACCGTCGGGCTACCCGCCCCCGGGCGACTCGAGGCTCTTCTTGACGTGGTCGCGGGCTTCTGTGGCGTAGTTGACCCAGATGTCATCGGCCGGGCCCGCCGCGATGATGGCCTCGAATTCCTTGAGCGCGCCCTGCTTGTCGCCGCCCTGCATCAGCGCAAACGCGGCGCGCACGTTGTACTGGATGCGGTTGGGGTTATCCGGGAACAGTTCGTTGACTTGTTTGATGAAGGTGCGCGGCTCGTCCTTGCGGTCGATGAACGAGTACACGTCGCAGATCAGCAGCCCCAGCTCAACCAGGCGCTTGTCTTTCTTTTTCAGCAACGCCGCGGCGACCCGGTCGGCCACCGGCGCGGCCTCGCCCATCTTTTGCTTCGAGGCCAGCACGGTCAGGCGCGCTACGTCGATTTCAAGCTTGTTGTCTTCACTGTCGCCGGCAAGTTTTTCAGCGGCCAGCATGGCTTCCTCGGCGCGCGCAGTACGGCCGAGATCATTGCAAGCGCGGAATAACGCCAGTTGCGCGGCGAATTCGCCGGGTCGGGCTTTCGCTGCGGCTTCGGCTTCGTCAGCCGTTTTCAGGCGCGGCGCGATGGCGTCGAACCAGATTACGGCCTCGGTCGGCTTCGAGAACGGCGGGCCCACTTGCTTGAGCAACAACTCTCCATCGGTTTTCGCGATCACAAACGTCGGAACCACCTGGACGTCGTAGGCCTTGGCGATGTCCATGGCCGTTTCGTCCATCAATTTGATCGGCACGTACTCGCCTTCAATGCGCGCCGCGAGTTTGCTGTCGGGCCACACGGCGGCGTCCAGCCGCCGGCAGGGCACTCAGAATTCGCCGGTAAATTCGATGAACAAACGGCGCTTGCTGTCCACGGCTTCCTTGCGCGCCGTGTCCCAGTCGTGACGCCAGGCCATGCCCTTGGGGAAATCTTCGGGTTTGGGCTCCGGTTTGGGCTCCGGTTTCGGTTCCGGTTGCACGGGCCCGGGTTCGAGTTGCGGCTGCGGCGTCGGCCTGTTTTCGGGCTGCGAAGCGCAACCGGCGATCAGAAGCAACAGCACAGGCATCACATAGCGCATGGAAAGCCTCCGGCCCCGGAAAGTGGGCAGCTATCGTAGCGAAAAGAAACCGGCCCGACGAGGTCGGGCCGGTTCTTGGAGCTATCCCTAGAATTCTTCCTCTTTGGGTTTTTCCGGTGCTTCCTTGGGAGGCGGGTCGGACTTCGGCGTGGGCGCGGCGGGTTTCTCTTCTGCCTGCGGCTCACGCTTCTCGGCCATTTTCTTTGCGCGCGCCTCAATTGCTTTGAGGTACGTGGCGCCGTTCTTGACCCACTGGTTGTCGGCGGGGCCGGTATCGACGACCTGCTTGATTTCAGCCGTTGCCGTTTCGAAGTCGGGGCTCTTGCCGCTCAGCAGGCACATCGCGCCCATGACTCGCGCTTCCCACACGCGTTCGTGCTTGGGAAAAGTCTCGGCGACTTTCAGGAAGGTCTTGCGCGCCTCGGCGGGATCACGGCGCTGGGTCATCGCCAGCGTCATTCCCGCTTCCACGCCGCGCTCGTCCTTGGCCTCAACCAGGCGCGGAAACACCTCGCCGTAGAACTTCGCGGCAAGTTGAAGATCGTTCTTCTGGGTTGCGAGCGAGCCGCGGTGGCACTGCGCGTCGACAATGCGCTTGTCATCCTTGGGCAGGCTCTCGATTGCCTTGGCGTAAAGCTCAAGGGCTTCGTCGATGCGACCGACATCGCCGTAAGCCTTGGCCATCGCCAGGCGCGCTTCGTTGTCGTCCGCCTTGTCCTTGAACCTCGCCTCGGCCTCGCCGACGGCCTTGATCTTCGCCGGCAATTCGCCAAGCCACGCCAGGGCAGCGTCGGCCTTGGTGAAAGGCATGCCGCGATAGGTGAGCTGAACTTTTGCCTCGGCATCGGTTACGACAAATGCCGGGCCGCGGAGAATCCCGTACTTCTTGGCGGCCTCTTTGTCGGTCTTAAAGGAAATCCAGAACGGCACGTAGTTGTCTTCGACGAACTTTCCAACCCGCTTGTCTTCCCAAAGCGCGGCCTCCGGCCGCGGTGTGGTGCCTCATCAGCCGCCGCCGATGTAGACGAAGACAAAGACCGATTTCTTTTCTGCCGCGGCGCGCGCAAGCGCGGACTTTTCAGTCATTTCCCAAGCAACCGCGGTCTTTTCGACCGGGTCCTTGGGTGCGGGTTTAGCCGTGTTGGGCCCGCGGGACGGAGTTGGATCCGCCGCCGCCAAAGGCGCAGATCCCAGCGCCAGGGCCGCCATCAGGAACAAGGTTTTCATAGGGCCTCCGTATTTACACCACCGATAGTAGTAATACGGCCGAGCCCGGCAAACGCGGAAAATAATCCGGCGTTATTCGCCCAGCAATTTGACCACCCACAATAGGCCAGGTGTTTCGGGTTTACATTTCGCGTCGCGCTAATAGCCTAAGTGCAGCGACCAGTGCGGTTCGGACCTTTTCCGTTCCCGCGGCTTATGCCCCTGGCCGCTCTTTCTTTTTCTGCGCTTCAAGCCAACCGATAGCATCGTTGAATTTTTCATCTCCTTGCGCGATCAGCGGCTCAACGAGTTTCCAAACGTCCGCATCAACAGGCTTAGCTTTCCCGCCGGCGGTAATTTCTTCATGTCTCCGAATCACGTACGCAAAAAGGTCGCACAGTTGTAGTACAAGACTTTTGTGGGATTCCACAAAAAAGCCCTTCTCAATTATCTGGGTCAGGCGCAACGGACCTTGTTCGCCGCGAAGCAGTTGTATTGACTTGTCAATATCTCCCGCAACCTGATAGTTTTCATCAGAAATGAAGATGCCACGAGGCGACCCCTGCAAGCCACGCAGATGGCTGTTTACCACTTGCGCCACAAGAGAAAACGCTGCGACGTGAGGATTGATCACAACCCCCGCGCCGAACGTTTGCTGCAGCCACTTTGCATAGCGATGTTTCACGATCGCTCGAAACATCAACTTGACGCCGTGACGTGCAGCGGCACTCATCCATGCCGAAATAAACGCAAGTCGGTGGGATGGTAATGCTTTACGAAACGGCGCACTGCGGGGATTAAATAGTTCTGACGCGTGTATTTCGAATCCCTCAGCCCGCGGGAAGGGCCAGAATTTCTCTATTTCAGCGGACAGTTCGACCTCGAGCGCTTGCCACTGAGACTCAGCGACGATAAGGGCGCACAGCACAAATATCGGCTGCGCAGGGGCGGTCAGATTGTTCCCGCTGTTGCCCGACTCATCCAGATAGATTAGGTACACATTCGTCCCTGTCGCCTGAAGTCGGCCGGCTTATTCGCCAAGCAATTTCACCATCAGGGCTTTCTGCGCATGCAGGCGGTTTTCGGCCTGCTGGTAGACCACGCAATCCTCGCCGTCAAGCACCGCGTCATCCACCACGACGTTGCGGCGCACGGGAAGACAATGCATGAACTTCGCGCGCGAGGTTCGCTCCATTTTCTTCTCGGTGATGGTCCAGCTCGGCAGCGTCTTGCGGTAGGCGAGTTCGTCTTTGGGCTTGCCGTAAAACGCGCGCGAAAGCCAGCTTTTGCCATAGACGACTTCGGCGCCGTCGAGCGCCGCGGCCTGGTCGTGCGTGACTTCGACTTTGCCGCCCGCGGCCTTGGCGACCTTCCGGGCCTGCTCGACAATCTCGGGTTCGAGGTCGAATTTCTCGGGATGCGCCACGACGACGTTGCAGCCGCCCATCGCCATCGCCATCAGTGCGCTGTGCGGCACCGCCAGCGGCAGCGGTTTGATATGCGGCGCCCAGCTCAGCACCACTTTCTTCTTCTTGGTGACGCCGTTGAAGACCTCGCGCAGCGTCATCAGGTCGGCCAGGCCCTGGCACGGGTGCTCGACGGCGCTTTCAAGGTTGATCAGCGGGACGTTGGTGTACTCGGAGAACGCGCTGAGGATCGGGTCGCGGCGGTCGTCGTCGTAGTTGCCCATCTTGGGGAAGCTGCGCACGGCGATGATGTCAGCGTAGCGCGAAAGCACGCGAGCGGCGTCCTTGATGTGTTCGGGCTTGTCGCCGTCCATCACGGCGCCCTCCAGCCATTCGAGGTCCCAGGAATCCTGGCCGATGTTGAGCACGACCGGGTGCGCGCCAAGCTGGAAGGCGCCGATCTCGAAGCTGGTGCGCGTGCGCAGGCTTGAGTTGAAGAACAGCATCACGATGGTTTTGCCCGCGATGCTGAACTTGCTTTGTTCCTTCTTCATTTCGAAGGCAAGGTCGATGATCGAGTTGATTTCTTCGGCGGAGAAATCGCTGAGCCGCAAAAAGTCGCGGCCGCGGATGTCAATTTTGGGCATGGTCGTGCGCTCTCGATGGTGGGCGCGCGAATCATGCGAAATTGAGCGGCGATGTAAAGGCGTGCGCTGAATGACCTTACTTGCCTTCGTCCGGCGGCTTTGCGTCCGGGGCGGGCGCTTGCAGTTCGAGATTCAGGGTTTCGCCGGGTTTGATGGTGAGAACTAGCGGCAACCCCGTGGGTGCCTGCGTGTCCTCGATGTAGCTCCAATACTCGTTTTCATCTAGCACCGCGAACTGCCAGCGGTATTCACCAGGCAGGACGAATTCCACAAATTCAAATTCACTGTTGCTGTTGGATCTCGAGATTACCGCCCTGCCCGCCCAATAGAAGCCACGGAATCTTTCGACAGTCGCGGTGTCCAAATTTCGCGTCAGGGTTAGCTGGAACTCCCCGCCGCCGTCTATCTTGCCGCGAACTATGGCGGGCCGACAGGCAGTCCAAAAGGACGCCGCACCGAGCGCGATTTCCTGCTCGCCAGCCGCGATCAGTATGAACGCTTCCGAGAAAAACAGTCTGGCCAGCAATTCGCGCCATTTGTCGCCGTCAGGCCCGGTGCAACTCTTGCCGCGCAATTCATCCAGGCGCTCGGCCAGTTCGACCGGGAACGCGACAGCCCTAAGTGAACGCTCGCCTATGTTGCTCGCGTGCGACTTCAGCTCAATGACTTGCTCGCCGACGAGGGCTTCCTTGCGCGGCGGGGCATCACCCCAATACCTGACATTATCCCCGGCTTTGGCCGTCAACAGCTGCAGCAGAGCACCGGCGCCCGCCGTGTAATCGAACCAGTCGGTGGGGGCTAGCGCCACCACGACTTTCTGCACGTTGTCGCTGAACACTTCGGGCGGCAATTTGACCCTCACCGTGATATTTCCTGGTTCGGCCACGTCGATTGCAAGCAAAGACGATTCAAGCGCCACGAAGTTGGTGAACACCCGTGTAGGGCCGTCCGCGAAGTCAGGGTCCGAGAGTTGTGCTTCCTCTTCCGCATCGAGCCAGTCGTCGAACACAATCAGCCTCAGCCGGTAGCGTCTGCCGTATTCGAGCCCGTCGAAGTCAACGCAGCGCGAGTCCGGGACACGCACGGTCTTGATGCCCCGGACAAACGTGGTGTCGCTCTCCACGCGCAAATAGAGCCCCTTGAAACTGGTCCTTTCAGGGTCAGGAATGTATTGGGCCCGGATGGTCGACGGGACGCGCAGCATGAGGTCCTGGTTGAATTCGCCGGGCCCTTCAAGCCTGGGTTCGGCCCGGGCTTTGAGGTTCGGCTCCTTGCTTGCGACCACCAACGTGGGCATCCACGGATGAGCGCCCTCGAACTGGTATCGGCCAGATGCGTCAGTGACGATCTGGGCGACAAAGCGACCGTCCACTTCATTGCCGCCTTCACGCAGCACCTCGTCCACCCGATCGAGAGAACCGCGGGTTTGCGCGTCACGGCAGTCTTCGAGTTGGACTTTTGCGCCCTGAACTGGTTTGCCCGCAGTGTCAAACACCGTGCCGTGAAGCCTGACAGGCGGGGCGAATCCAAGGCACACAGCGCCATCAACCAGTGCTATAGGCGGTTCACCGTCTCGGGACCAACTCGCTATCCACTCCCGCACGTTGGCCAAGCATTCCAGTTCTGGCTTGTTGGCGTCGCCCTTCACTGTGACGCGAACTGAACTACGCCGAGCGTGATCGCGGCTGAGGGGCTCGTTTCCCCTTTTTGCGAGCCAACCTCGGCGGTAGTTCCACCACTGGTCGTCTTCGTCGAGCCAACGGGGGCACTTGTCCCACCCCCAGGACACGGGATGGTAGGCCACGATCTGAAGTTGCTCCACGCGTTGAGGGTCCTTGCCGGACTCTGCGGGCCAGAACGCGGGGATGTCTTTAAAACTCCAGCTTCCGTCGGCGGCGCTGGTTGTCTTGAACAGCGCGGCGTCATTCTCCTCGATGACACCATCGTAATCGTTTTCCATTTCGTAATTTTCCTCGCCCTGCTTGAACGCCACGTAGCCGCGGTTCCCCGGTTTTGCGCGCATCAGCCAGACCGTTGCGCCCGCCACCGGCTTGTCCGAAAGCGAGTACTGATAGTTGTCGTGGGGCACAAACTCGCGGCACATGCCCTTGATAGCAAATGTCGGTGTTGCCTCGACCGGCAGGGCGCGTGTCGGCGATTTTTCGTCGGCCTTCGCGGCCTTGGAGGCAACTGCCGATCCGGCGCCATCGCGAGCCGGGGTCTCAGCGACCGGTTTCTCGCTCTTCCGACTGACAGCGTCTGCCCTGAGCGCCACTTCGCCGTTGCCGAGATCCGCAATTGTGTTCGTCGCGTTGTCTCGCTGCCACGGATGCCATATGCCAATCAGAACCAGTATCGCCGCAACCGAAACCACCGCTCCAACAGCCTTGAACATGCTTGTTCCTCCCCATGTGGCTGGCTCGGCAAGGCTTGCGGCTTTTGCGCGCGACAACCAGCGTTCCGCGGACACTGCATAACCCTTGGGAGGCAATTCGATCGGGACCAACGGCAGGCAGCCAAGCAGCGCGCCCTCGGCACAGCGCAGGCGTGCTCGCATGCGTTGCAGGCCGCTTTGCACGCGGCGATCCAGGGCGCTCTTGGAAATCCCAAGCGCCGCGGCCGCGTCGCGCACACCCAGCCCCGACATCTGCGTCAAGGTCAGGACTTCGCGTTCGTCTTCGGGCAGTTCGGCAAGCGCCTCAAAGGCGGCGCGGGCGAGTTCCTCGCGGGCGAGGCGGTCGTCGGCGGGCGTTTGTTCATGGGGTAAACGCATCACGGACTCCCGCGCCTGCGCACTCACGCGCCTGCGCCGCATGCGGCGCGTCTCAAACAACAGAACTTGGGCGAACCAGGGCCAGGGATCGTCAGCCGGAATCGCCTCGCGCTTGCGCGCGGCGACAACGAACGCTTCCTGCACCGCGTCGTCGGCGTCCGCAGCATTGCCGCACAGCGCGCGGGCCGTGCGCCACGCACGCTCGCCGCAACTGCGGGCAAGATGATCCAGACTGTCGAAGTTTGCGCCCATATCGGCCCGATGTTATCGCTTCCCGACATTAACCGTCGGTGGACGGGAGGCTGTCCCGCGAATTTGGAGGAATTTCGGCGGAAGGACGTGGCGGGCGCCGTTCAGGGTTCGAATTTGCCGAACTCTTCGCCTTCGGCGATCGAACCGATGACGCGTCCTCCCTGGGCGCAGAACTTCTTGCCCTTGGCGATCTGGACTTCACCATGAACCAGGAGCGTTGGGTCGTTTACGCCTTCCGCCACGCTAAGAACGGTGCTGCGATTCACAACCAGGTTGGGAAGCGACGCACTGGTTTGCAGGTTGATGCCGCCCTGTGGCCCGGCGACATCGCCGCCTGCAATCACGACTTCGCCTTGGGTTCCCTGGACATCGGCGCTAACGCATATGCGAAGGCCGCGGTCGCCGCGTTGGTTTGCCTCAAGCGTGCCGCCCATGAAGCGCACGATGCCGTTGAGCGCAAACATGCCCCCACTGGAGGTGTTGCTCATCACGCCGCCGCTGAGTTCGAGCAAGTCGCCGCTGGCCCAGATGTCGTCGGTGATGCGCAATTCGCCGCCTTGCACGTAGACCGACGCACCCGTGAACTCGGCGTCGCCGGCGCCGGTGAACTTGCCGTCTCTGATAATCAGCTTGCTGCCCGGCATCCAGGAGCGGTTCTTGCCGTGGCCTTGGCCGTTGGTGAAGCCGCAATTGAACGTGCCGCCGTCGATGATCAGCGTGCCCGCGACGCGGATGCCAAAGGGATTGCCCGTGTTCCACTCGGCGTCCTTGTCTATCACCAGCGTCGTTCCGGCGTCGATGAACAACGCCGGGTCGTCTTTTTCGGAGTCGTCGCCTTGGGTTGTGACGAAACGGCTGCCCGCCACCACATGTTTCTCGCCGCCCGTCATCCGGATTTGCCGGGCGTTGGCGTTTCCGGACAGACGTTGTGCGCCGCCGCTGAACACCAGCGTGCCCTCGTCGCCCTCGAACGTTCCGTCATTGACGAAATCGCCCGTGACGGTCAAGGTCGCGGCGCCCATGCGGACGTTCGCGCCCTGCGGCACGTAAAGGGATGACAACGTCAGATCCTTGGTAACCCGAAGGGTCTGGCCGGATCCCAGCGTCACATTGTCGCCATTTTTTATCTCGACAGGCGGAGCGTCGGGTTTGATCACGGAGGGCTCGGCCTTGGGGACCAAGGTTTGGAGCGTCGCGACAACGGCCTGCAACCTGTCGACCACCCCGGACTGGATCTGCTGCGTCAGGTCGCCGTAATCCGGCACGCGCGCCTGAAGCAGCGCCAACGCGCCGTCACACAGGCCGGCAGTCGAGTTCAAGTCCGCTGACAAGTCGGGCTTGTCCGCCGCCAACAGGGCGTCGCGGCCTTGCCCGCACAGCGACTTCACCTTTTTCTGGTCGGCGACCAGCGCCGCATGGGCCTTCTGGATGCGGCGGGTTTCCTCGTCGAGGTCTTTCTCGTTGGCGTCGCCCGATTCGCGTAGCCACTGAAGTTCCGCCGCCTCGCTTTGGAGCGAGCTGGTATAGCTGCACACCTTAATTTGCAGTTCCATCGCTTCCGTTACCAAGTCGAGCGCGCGCGTGAAATCCGGCGCCTGCGGCTTGGCCTCTGTTTCCGCCGGTAGCGTTGGCGTCGGCCTGACCGGCGGACGCGCGGGTTTAGCAAGCTCAGGCGCCGGAGCGGCAGGCGTCGGGGCACAGGGTTCGGCCTCGGCAATTGTGGGGCGCGCGGCGGGACGCGGTACCAAGAAGAAATACGCCGCCGCAACGGCTGCGGAAACGACGACGAAGGCGGCAAGCGCCGCGAAAGGCCATTTTCCCCGCATGATAAGCTCTCGTTTGGGCGACAGGGGCACTATCGGTAAGACGCAGCAGGGGATTGACGAGTTGCAAACTTCGCGCCAGAGATGACCGCGGCGGTCACGCCGGGACGGTTACTCGATTGTAACGCCGGTGGTTCTGCCGTGGTACTTGCGAATCGCGTTTTCAATTACGGCCAAGACCGCAGGTTCAAAATCGCGACCGTACATCCGCCTAAAGATTTCCTGTCGGCTGGCTTGTTTGCCCAGACCCGCAATGACTGTCGCCTTCGCCGTCTGGTACATCGAAGACGCCATCTTGACGCGGTCCGCAGCAACCCGGGCTAACAGACTATGGCGGTATCTTCGCTCCATTTCGGGCGAAGTGTCAACCGGTTCGAATGCGGTTGAAATAGGTTTCGACGTCAAGTTCTTTCACCATCGCTCTAAGTACTTCCAGTCTATCTTTTCATTGGATTGCAGCAGAGAAGCAATATCAGCCGCCTGCTTTGCCGACTTGGAGTCAGCACCCCATCGCAGCTTGTTGAGGATCAAGTCCTCCAAAGAGGTCACGGAAATCAGTTGTCGAGTTCTTCCGTCACACGCCACCTCCCACTTCCGCTGTCTGCCAAAACATGGCTAAACTGCCTGTTCCACTCTACTACGGGCCAACACACAAATGTCCACTGCAACGATGCCGTCCATCCAGAAGGTCGCCGCAAGCGTCGGCGCCATGGAACTTCGCACCACCGATGTACCCAAAATCAAACCCAACGAAGTGCTGATCAAAGTCCGCGCCAGCGCGATTTGCGGCAGCGACCTGCACCTGTGGCAGTGGGATGAATCGATCCGCGGCAAACTGCTGAAGGCCAGCGACCAGTTCAAACACGGCGTCGTCTCGGGCCACGAGTTCTGCGGCCATGTCGTCGAGATCGGCAAAGACGTCAAGACGATCATGGACGACCCCAACGTGAAACTCGCGGTCGGCGATTTCGTCAGCGCCGAAAGCCACGTGGTGTGCGGCAAGTGCTACCAGTGCACGCACGGCGAAAAACACGTTTGCGTCAACGACAAGATCATCGGCTTTGACCGTGACGGCTGCTTTGCGCAGTACATCGCGCTCGATTCAAGCTGCGTCTGGAAGAACGACGCCGACCTGCCCTTTGAAATTGCGGCGATCCAGGAGCCGCTGGGCAACGCGATGCACGCGGCGGCGCACTTCCCGCTCAAGGACCAGCGCGTGGCGATTTTCGGTTTGGGCCCCATTGGCATGTTCTGCGCGGTGATCGCGGTGATTCACGGCGCCAAACAGGTGATTGCCGTCGAGACGTCCCCCACCCGCATCGAAATCGCAAAGACGATTGGCGTCAGCAACATCATCGAAACGAAGATCATTCCCTTCCCCGACGAAAAGGGCAGGGCCGAGGAACGCGCGCGCATCACCAAGCTAGTGCGCGATGCGGCGGGCCATGACGGCCCCGACGTCGCACTCGAGATGTCGGGCCACGCCGATGCGATGGTGAACGCGATCAAATGCTTGCGCCGCGGCGGCAAGCTGATTGCGTTCGGCTTGCCGAAGAACCAGGCGTTTACGTTCGACAACTATTCGGGCGACGTGATTTTCAACGGTTTGACGGTGCAGGGCATCATCGGCCGCCGCATCTACGACACGTGGTACAAGGTGCGCGATTTGGTGCGCAACAAGAAGGCGCAGGACCTGCTTCGCAAGGTCATCAGCGAAGTGGCGCCTTACCAGGATTACCCGCGCGTGTTCGAGAAAATGCTCGCGGGCAAGGCCAGCAAGTGCGTGCTCGACTGGGGCAAGGCGTAGGGAAAGCACGATGGACTACGAACTTGTATCCGCCAAGTCTGTGAGATTGAGGACAATCGCAAAGAACGAAGCGTGGTTGGAAGAACGTTTACGTGCGAATCCCGCACTCCTCGGCCCTGAGTTTGAAGGAACAAAGTTCCTCGACAACCAGCGTCCTACACCCGGGGGCGGGCGGCTCGATTTGCTGTTGTACGACGACGAGAACGATCGTCGTTACGTTTGCGAGTTGATGCTTGGCAGCTTGGATGAAGCGCACCTCGTTCGGACCATCGAATATTGGGATATAGAACGGCGGCGCTTCCCGGCGTACGAACATGTTGCGGTCATAGCGGCCGAAGACATCACCTCCCGTTTCCTCAACGTTATCGCATTGTTCTGGGGGAACATACCAATCATTGTCCTCCAGCTAAGTGCCCTCGTCGTCGAGGGAAAGCTCGCTCTGCAATTCACCAAAGTCATGGATTTGCGTGAACTCCGGCGCGACGACGAGACTGAATCCAGTGGCGCCGGCTCGGACCGGCAAACCTGGATGGAGAAAACAACGCCGGAGATCATGGGACAGATCGACGGCTTTGTTCGATTTCTCCAGAAACTGCGCGCCGGGTTGGAACTCAGCTACCTCATTCATTACATGGGAATCAAGATCAACGGAGTCAGTAACAACTTCGTAACCTTTCAACCCAAGACGAAGTGGCTAGATATTACCTTCTTCGACTTGACTGATCGCGATGCGTGGCTGGGCAAATTCAAAGCCGCGAAATTGGATACTGGCTACTGGAGGGATCGGGGTCTCTGGATTCGCGTTTTGCCCTCCGAATTCACTCCTAATCGCGAATTGATCGAACAGGCCCTCAAGGACGTAGCCAAGGAGTGATCCGTGGCCAAGGCGAAACGAAACCGTCCCGGCGTCATAAAGCTTAATCGCAAACTTCCATTTGTTGGTGCGATCTTCGATTACATCGAAACCGGCAAGGGCCTGGCCAAAGCCGCGAAAATATTGCGCGCCGAAGAAGAGCGTCATGGCGTTTTTCTAGTTCGCTTGCCTGACTCGGATTATGTGAAGCGAAGTCCCTACAGGACCTTGAGCCGACGTCACGAAGCAAAGTTCTTGGGAAAATGTCTGTTCCCATTTCTCTCCGCGACCGAGTTGATTTTGGACGGCGGCGCTTGGCGCAATGAACACGATATTCTCGATAGCAAGAACCGCGCACTCAGCGCAAGTTGGCGAGGTTGGGGTGACATTCTGGCTCAATGGGCAAACAGTTTCTGGCACCCATTTCCCTATGGGAGGCGCAAAACTTACCCACTGGACAACAACGAGCCAAAGTCGACGTCGGGATGGACGTATATCGACTTCTACATGGACGGCTACGCGGGGCCATGGTCGATCAAGAACTACGACCATTGGGCTAAGTCCGTGGTCGAATGCATCAAGTACAAGACTGAAAAGCTGGCTGCATAAATGGGTGTACCGCAGGGGGGACAACCAATGGCAACCGTTCACGAAATCGCGCCGGATGTCTTCCGCATCTCGACGATGGTCGAGCAGGCCGGGCTGGGCTTCAACCAGTTCCTGGTGCGCGACGAAAAACCGCTGCTGTTCCACACCGGCCTCAAGGCCATGTTCCCGGACATCAAGAAAGCGGTCGCGACGCTGATTGACCCGACCAAACTTGCTTACATCAGCTACTCGCATTTCGAACAGGACGAATGCGGCAGCGCCAACGAATGGCTCGCCACCGCGCCGCAAGCCAAGATTGCCTGCGGCTTCGTTGCCGCGATGGTCAACGGCTATGACGCGTTTTCGCGCCCGCCGCAACCGCTCAATGACGGCGAAACGCTCAAAACCGGCAAGTTCAGCTTCAAGATGATCGCGACGCCGCAGGTGCCGCACAGCTGGGACGCCTGCATGCTGTTTGAAGAAAAAAATGGCACGCTGTTTTGCTCGGACCTTTTCCACCAGAACGGAAAGACCGAAGCAACGACGACTAACGACATCTTGCCGTCTGTACGCGAGGCGATGATGGCCTACAACGATGGCCCGTTTGGCCATTACATGCCGTGGACACCGCGCACGAGGGGCACGCTGCAGAAGCTGGCCGCCCTGAAACCGCAGACACTGGCTGTCATGCATGGCGCGGCCTACAAGGGCGACGGCGCCAAGGCGCTCAATGCGCTGGCCGACGTCATGGCCGAAGTGTGCGGGAAGTAGCAGCGCAAATCACTGGCGGTGCGCGCATTGCCCCCTAGAATCCCGGCTTCGATTATCCGGGCCGTCGGGGCGTTCTTGCGCGTTCATCTGGGACTATTGCTGCTGATTGCGTTGACGGCGCCCTGCCTGTCGGCGCAGACGCTGCCCGTAGGCGCCGAGGGCAAGAAAGTCTTGACCGTCAAGCTCGCGGTTTCGGCCGAGGGCAAAGTCTTCGACCGCGACCCTGACTCCGCCAAGCGCACCGACGTCCTCAACAAGCTGCGCACGCGCGAAACCCGCGACTTCCGCGCCGCCGAACTCGCCAAGGACATCGACTACCTCACGACCGAAAGCCACCTGTTCCGCGCCGTCACCTGGCAGGTCGAGCTCGACGAAAAACTCGATGGCGTGCGCGTGAAACTGATCCTCACCCAGCCGCTGATCTGGCGCATCCGCTACGTTGCGCCCCGCGACGGCCGCTGGGTCGAAGACGCCGTGCGCGACGCATGGACCTTCAGCAACCTGATGGACAGCGCGCTGGCCAGCGAATTTTCACTCGTGCGCCTCGATGCCGACATCAAGCGCCTTTACTACACCCGCAAGTTCCTCGACATCCGCAGCGAGCACACCTACGGCGAAAAGGGCGTCGACCTGCTGCTGCGCGTGATCCAGAACGAACCGCTTTGCGGCGTGTCGATGGCGGGGGTGCATGAGGCGGGCTTCCGGCAAGACCTTATCAAGGTGCTGGGCGGCCGCATGCGTGCGCGCGAAATCCCCGGCGGCGACAAGAAAAACGAGGACGACCCGACGAACCTCGTCGGTAAGGTCTACTTTGACCAGCGCGCCTTTGATTTCGACCTGACCACCGACGCCGACGCCGCGTCGATATTGGCCGGCGCATCGCTGATCCAGGTTTACTACGAGTATCGCGGCTTTCCTTTTGTGCACGTAACGCCGCGGCTTGTCGGCATGCCCCGCGTCTGGGATCGCGGGCAGATGATCAAGTCCTACCCGGACCTGTCTGCCCACGCGCTGGATCTGCTTGCGGGCCGTTTCAACGCGCGTACTGCCGGCCGCCTGGTGCTGGTCTACCAGGTTTACGAAGGCCCCAAGGTGCTGGTGGGCGACATCACATTCTCGGGCATCGAAAACCTCGGCGAGCCCGATGACAGTGACGCGATGAAACCCGCGCACTTCACAGAGTTCCCGGCGGGCGTCCTCGACATCTGGTATTCAATGCCCTGGGCCAACAAGAACGCCAAGTTCTCCGAAGCCCTGATGCGCAAGAACCAGACCAAACTTTTCCCCGGCCAGCCCTTTGTTTACGCCTATGCCGAACACGAGGCGTCGCTGATGCAGGAATACCTGCGTTCGCGCGGCTGGCGCGACGCGCGCCTGACGGTCCAGAACATCAACTGGAACCACGGCCGCACGCGTGCAAGCGTCATTTACCACGTCGAGCCCGGCCCGCTGTACGCCGCGACCACCGTGCGCATCGAACTCGCGACCAAGTCGCCGCGCGTGCCCGCGGGCACCCAGACGCCGGAATTCGACAAACCCTGCGTGACGTTCGAGGACATCTTCAAGCGCATGAGCGAATACACCCTCCACGGCAAGGAAATCCCCCTCGAACAAGCGCGCGAGCAATTTACCGCGGCCTACGTCGACGCCCTCAACTCGCCTCAAACCGGCAAATACTTCAGCGCCTGGACCTTCGACAAGCCGTTTACCGTCGACGACTTGCGGCTGGAGGGCGACGGCGGGCGCAACGTGGGCGCGATCGGCCGCATCAAGGAAATATTCGCGGCGTTTGGTTATTCGAACATCAACATCGAGATCGAGCCGATTTACGCCTACGAGGGCGAACTCAAGACCGAATACAAGCTGCCCACGCCCGTCAAACCTGTCGGGCTTATCCTGCGCATCGACCAGGGTTACAAGAGCCGCGTCGGCACCATCACTATTCGCGGCAACGAGGAAACCCGCGACGATGTCGTGCGCAGACTGATTTCGCTGTATTCAGGCGACGAGTTCAACCGCAACGAACTTGAGCGCAGCCTGGCGCGCATGCGTTTCACCAACTGGTTCGAGGCGCAGGCGCCGGGCGGCGGCGTCCGCCAGCGCAGCACGCCCCGCCTGGTGCAGCAGGGCGACACCATTCTCGAGTACACCGATTTCAACTTCGATGTCATCGAGGGCCGCACCGGCAACTTCAATATTTCCGCGGGTTTCAACACGTCGACGGGCTTCATCGCGACACTGGACCTCGCCAAGAAGAACTTTGACATCGCCTCGATTTTCCGCGGCGATTTCAGCTTCACGGGCGCGGGCCAGGAAATCGCGCTTTCGTTGCAACCGCCGATTGACCGCGCACAGCGGTACTCGCTGACGTTCCGCGAGCCCTGGACATGGGGCCGGCCCGTCGAGACAGGCGTCGTGGGCGAATACAACACGCGCGATTTCGGCCTCTACAGCATCTCGCGCCTGGGCGTCGACCCCTATGGCGCCTGGCGCGTCGTGCCCGACGTCGAGTTGTCCCTGGGCTACGGCTACTCCATCGTCGACCTGTTTGACGTCGGCGCCAACGCGCCGATCGAAATCCGCGAGGACCAGGGCCAGCAAACCCTGAGCGCGGTAACCTTCGGCGCCGCATGGAGCACCCGCGACGACCCGCGTTTCCCCACGCGCGGCTGGCTGCTCTCGGGCAAGTACCGTTACACGGGCGGCATTTTCGGCGGCACGCTGGACTTCTGGCGCCTGTCGTTTGACGGCCGCTATTACATCCCGATTGCGCAACTTGACGACATCCGGACGTTGGCGCTGGCGTTCCAGCTTCAGGCCCAGTGGCAGGACATCCACAGCAACACCGACCGCATTCCGTTCTCGCAGCGCTTCCTTCTTGGCGGCAATTCACCCAGCGGCCAGGGCATTCTGCGCGGCTTTGAGTTCGGCGGCGTCGGACCCTCGCGCGACAACGAAGCCATCGGCGGCAACTTCATCACGACGTTCACGACGGAACTTCGCCTGCCGGTTTTCCCCGGCGCGTTGTACGCCGTGGCTTTCATTGACGCAGGGCAGCTTACCGGCTCGATCAACACCTGGGACGCGCGCGGCATCACGGTTTCCGGCGGCGTGGGTTTAAGATTGGTGCTGCCGGTGTTGCCGGTGCCCTTTGCGCTCGACTTCGGTTTCCCGATCATCAACCAGCCCGGCAACCGCGAACAGGTGCTGAGCATCAACCTTGGCTTCGGGTTTTAGGCCGCTACCATTATTACGGGACCATTTTTCGATCGAAGGAACGAACATGAACAAGTTGACCATTGCGATCATTATTGCAGGCGCGTGCATCGCTGGCTGTGTTGGCGGCGCGATTGCAACGATGCTGATCAACCAGGCGCAAGTGGTGCAGGCGCAGGCCAAGCCCGTGCCCGTGCCCCCACCCGCGCCGCCGGCACCAATCAAGATCGCGATCATTAATCTCGAAAAGGCTTGCCGCAATGAAGACCTCTTCAATGCCAGAAAACTGAAGTACGAAGCCCACCAGAAAGATGTGAACGACAAGCGCGAAGCAAGAAGGCGTGATCTGGACACCTTGCGCGAGCGCCTGCGTGAATATCAGGCCACCAACAAACCGGACGAAGCCGCCGCGGTGGAAGTCGAAATCAAGGCCAAGGAACAGGAGATCGAGTTCGCCGATGATTTCTACAAGCACTACCTCGCCGAACTGCGCGACAAGTTTCTAAGGGACGTGCTGCAAAAGGTGTACGACACGGCCAAGACCTATTGCGAGCGCAACGGCTATCACATGCTGCTGCAGGACTACGCGCTGGGCGACGCCAAGACCGACGACCTGTTCGCGGGCAAGATGTGGTCCGAAACGCTGATGAACAAGCCGGTGTTGTTCGTTGACCGCATTGACCCCAAAGCGCCGCGCCCTAACGAGTACATCACCGATATCACGGACCTGATCAAGTAGATGAGTCGCAATCAGCCCCGCCCGAAAGGCATTGGTATCTACACAAGTATACCGAGTGTGGGGTTTCAGGCGCGTAGCGCCGTCATTTGTTTAGCCACCACCGTCAGGTGGTGGAATCCGTCGGAACATTAGTTCAAAGGCGCGTAGCGCCGACACAGGGAATTTTGGTGTCGCCGCGATGCGGCTTGGAATCCTATCCCTTCCAAAACCCCCAGCTTCGCTGGGGGCGAAAAAGATTTCGGCGCTACGCGCCTATATCCGCTCTGCGCGCACGCCCGAATGCGTTTCCTCGACTTGTGTAGATACCAATGCCGCAAGGGCGGGGGATTAACTCTTTTCCCCCGGCCTTGCGGCCGGGGCTGTTATCTGCAAACCATCTACGAAAACGCTCCAGGCCGCGCGCCGATTGTTTTCATTTCTTGCCCAGCAGCTTGCGCAACACCGCAACTTCGCCCTGGCGCGCGAAATCCGCGGACTCGCCCAGGATCCGCGCGACCTCCTGCGGCGCGTGGAATCCCATCGAGTTTTCCGCCGCGACGAAGTCGAGGCGCCACTGCGCTTTGCGGTGCAACTTGAGCATCTCGTCGAGGTCGGCGTCGCCAAGGCCGGCTTTGCGCGCTTCCTCAATTACGCTAATCAAGGCAAGGTTGGCGTCCTCGGCGCGCAACATCAGGGCCTTGTTTCGGTCCTGGATCATGGTCGCGCGCGCGAGGATTTCGCTTTCCGGGTAGTTGTGGCAGGGCTGGCAGGCACGCGAAATGTTCAGCAGCGGGCTGCGGATGTGGTGATCGCTGACCTTGATCGCGCCCTCGCGCTTGTAGGGCATGTGGCAATCGGCGCAGGCCACGCCGCTGCGCGCGTGGATGCCCTGGCTCCAGGTCTCGAACTCCGGGTGTTGCGCCTTGAGGATCGGCGCGCCTGAAATGCCGTGCTTCCAGTCGACGTGTTTGACCTCGTCGTAGTAGGCCTCCATCTGTTCCATCTTCAGGCCCTTGTGCCAGGGATAAGTCACCAGCTTCCCTTCGCCCTTGAAGTAGTATTCAACGTGGCATTGGCCGCACACGAACGAACGCATCTCCTGGCGCGTGGCGTCGACGTTGGGGTCATATTCCTTCGCACGATTGCCCTGCCGCCAGCGCTCGATGCTGGGAAGGTGCGGCGTCGGCGCGTCCGACTTCGCGAGGGCCGCAATGCCGTTGACGAAACCCGGGCGCGTGACGCGCAGCGCCATGCTTTTCGGGTCGTGGCAATCGGTACAGGCCACCGGGTGATCGACACGTTTGCGCGCCTCGGTCCAGGGCTCGGCACATACGACCTCAAAACCTTTCATCACCTGCGGCCAGTTGAAACCGCCGGCATCAGCCACGCCTGCGTCGGCTCCCGCCTTGCGGTAGGCATTGATGACCGACGAGTGGCAATGAAGGCACGAGCCCGGCTGCTTGAAGTTCTTGACGCGCTCGGTCATGTCCTGGTCGGAAAGCATGTAGGCGTGGCCGCGTTCCTCACGGTAATCCACGCCAAAGGCATAGCCCTTGAAGAGGATGCGCCAGCGCGGGTCGTCGTCGAGCTTCTGGAACGCGTCCGACCCGCCATGTTTGGTGCGTTCGATATCGACCGTGCGCTTATAACCGTCGTACTGCCGCGGAAAAGTTTTTCCCCACTCGGCGGGGTCAATCACGCGCTCGTCAAGGTCGGCCAGCTTGAAGGCCGTTTCGCGCGACTCGATCTTGCGCTCCATGATGTTCTGGCCCAGGTACATCACGCCCGCCGTCGCCGCCGCGGTAAGCACCAGCAATGCCAGGTAGACAAACAGGCCCGCGCGGCGCTTCGCCGGTTTTTCCGGCGCGGGCGGCGTCGGCGGCGAAATCGTGCTTTGGGCCGACGTAATCGAGGTCTCGGAGGGTCCAGCGGGCTCTTGCATGGTGTGCGCCTATGAGCATTTTCACGATTGATTGGCAGATGCCTGCTTGCGGCGAACTTCGCATGCATTCTGCAAACCAACCCTGAAAAAGCTCTATTGTTTGGGTCCGTGGCCGACATCGGCATGGCAGTGTACGCAACCGACGTCGCCCGCCGCATGCGCCGTCAGCGGTTCGACCAGGTCTTCGTGGCAGCCGATGCAATTGTGCTCGACGATCTTGAGGCTGGATTCCGTGATGCGGATGGGCTCGTGGAAATCCTGCAACGTGAAGCCCCTGGAGTGCCGGTAGCCGTGTTCGATCTTCGTCAGGTATTTGCCCACGAGGTCGTGGGGCACGTGGCAACTGTTGCAGGTGGCAAAGGCGTGGTGGCTGGCCTTGATCCACCCGTCATATTGTTCGTTCATGATGTGGCAATTGACGCAGGCCTTGGGATCGTTCGAGAGATAGGAAAGCCCCTCGGCAAAATAAAACGTGTAGCCGCCGGCGCCCGCGCAAATGCCCGCCATGACCGCGAGCAAAAGGACCAACGGGTTCAAACCCAGCCGCCGCATCGCCGGCAGTATTCTCATCGGATCCCAAAGCAATTGTTAAAGTCCGGGCGCAGTATATTCGTTTCGTCGCCGCGTTGCACTGCATCGCCCCGATATCGCTTTTGCCCCGTCGCGCGGATAAACTTGCGCGCCGATGGCTTTGACTTATTCCACTGCGGGTGAATCCCACGGCCGCGCCGTCACCGCGACGGTTTTCGGCATCGTCCACGGCCACAAGCTCAACCTTGACTGGATCAACGCGCAGCTCAAGCGCCGCCAGGGCGGTTATGGCCGCGGCGGCCGCCAGAAGATCGAGCACGATGCGGCGGAGGTTCTTTCCGGCCTGCGAAACGGCCACACCATCGGCAGCCCGCTGACACTCGCGATTTTCAACGCCGATTCGCGCATCGAAAAATCGCCGCCGGTGCATAACGTCCGGCCGGGCCACGCTGACCTCGCTGGCAGCCTGAAGTTCGGCTTGCGCGACGCCCGCGACGTGCTTGAGCGCGCCAGCGCCCGCGAGACCGCCGCACGCGTCATGGCCGGCGCCGCCGCGCAAAGTTTACTGGCGGAATTCGATGTTTCCGTCGTCGCGCACGTGCTGTCGGTCGGCGTCGTGGATGCAAGCACGCCGCTGGGCGATGCAAGCGCGCGCATCATCGCCGACCCCGCGGGCGCGCTTGCCGTGCGCGACAGAAGCGAATTTTACACACTCAACACCGCGGCCGAAGCGCGGCTCAAGGCCGCCGTAGACGATGCCAAGGCCAAAGGCGACACGCTGGGCGGCAGCATCGAAATTGTCGCCACAAACTTGCCGCCGGGACTGGGGAGCTACGCCAGCGTCCAAGACCGGCTCGACGCGCGCCTTGGCGGCGCGATCATGGGCATCCAGGCGATCAAGGCTGTCGAAATCGGCATGGGGGCGCAGGCCGCACGCATGCGCGGCAGCGCCGTGCATGACCCGGTGATCAAGCAAAAGCGCCCCGCCGTCGGCAACAACCCCGTGCCCTTTACGCGTTCGCGCAACAACGCGGGCGGGCTTGAGGGCGGCATCACCAACGGCCAGCCACTGGTGGTGCGCGCGCACATGAAGCCGATCTCGACTTTGATGAATCCTTTGGCGACTGTTGACCTGTCAACTGGCAAGGCGACCGACGCCAACCGCGAACGCAGCGACGTCTGCGCCGTGCCCGCCGCGGCGATTGTCTGTGAATGCGCCGTCGCCTTTGAAATAGCGCGCGCGCTTCTCGAAAAAACCGGCGGCGACAGCCTGCACGAGGCAAAACGCAACCTTGAAGGCTACCTCGCGCAATTGCGCGAATACCCCGACGGCGTGTAGCCACGAATTTCACGAATCAACACGAATTAAAGCGCGGAGAATTCGTCTTGGTGATGCGGTAAAGTTCTTTGTCAATTCGTGAAAATTCGTGTTCATTCGTGGCTAAAACCTGATGCGGCGATTTGACAGAGCAGTGCTGTTCGAAACCGTCCCGATCGCTTTAATTTGCGTCGTCGGCTTGACGTTCCTGTTCACGGCCATCAGCCTCTACCAGATCATCAATCGCCTCGAAGCCGCACCGGGCGCCGCAACCCTGATGTCGTTCGCTCCGACGCTGTGGGTTTCGCTGCTGCCCATGACGCTGCCGATTTCGGTGCTGCTTGCAGTCGCGCTGGCTTACGGCCGCATGCGTTTTGACCGCGAACTGCTGCTGATGAGCGCAACGGGCCTGCCGCCCTGGCGCGCATTTTTGCCCGTGGTGTGGGTCGGCGCTGCGTCGGCGGTGCTGGCGTTCGGCGCGGCGTCGGAAGTCGGGCCCGCGGCCTACGGTCGCCGCCACCAGTTGCTGCGCGAGGCGCTGGCGGATTTCATCGAGCGGCCGTCTCCCGGCGCGCGTGAGCTGCGCTTTCCCGGCCTCGACTTGAGTTACGCCGACGCGCGCAACAGCCGCTTCGAAAACCTGAGCGTCGTCCTCTACGACGACCGCGGGCTGGTCGCGAGTTTAACCGCGCACCAGGCTTCCCTCACGTATGATCGCGCCGCGCGCGAACTTGTACTCTCGAACTGCGTGAAGCCGCGCGTCGTCACTTATGATCCCGTCAGCGGAAAGCCCATCGGAACCGTTTTGTCCGCCGAGCGCATCACGAACTTCCGGCGCGCGTTTGATTTCAGGAGCGACGAAGAAGCCCAATCGAACAAGGCCTGGAACACGGCGATGCTGCTCTCGCGGCTGGGCGACGCCGGCGACGCCCACGGGCGCGCCGAATTCGTGCGGCGGCTTGGCCTCGGCCTTGCCGGGCTATTGCTTCCTCTATTAGGTGCGTTGATGGCGGCGCTGGTGAACCATCCCAACCGGCTGTTCGCCGTCGCGGTCGGCGCCATTCCCGGCGCCATCCTTTATTACCCGCTGTTGAGCCTCGCCTCGGGTTTAACCACCTCCAAGACACTTGGAATTGAAGCGCTTGCGCTGCCCGTCGGTGCGTCTCTGGTCGCGATCACGGTGCTGCTCGTGCGTTACAGCCGGGGGGCACGTACGTGACGCGTTACGACCGCTACTTCCTGTGGGTGTTCACGCAAAGCCTGATCGCGGTCGTGGCGCTGTTGTCAACGGTGTTTGTCGTCGTCGACGTGCTGTTGAACACCGACGAGTTCCGCAACTTCGACGACATCTCGCGCGGCGTCACGCTTTACTACAGCTTCAACCTACCGCCGATTTTGTACCTCGGCTGGCCGCTGATCATCGTCGCCGCGGGCATGTTCACGCTGATCCGAATGCTGAGATCGCGCGAGTTACTGGTGCTCGAGGCCGCCGGCGTCAGTCCCCGCCGTGCGCTGATGCCGCTGATTCTACCGGCGCTGTTGCTTGGCGTGATTGGCCTTGCCCTGCGCGAGGCGGCGCTGCCCGCGCTGGCGCAGGCGCAGCGCCAATCGCCCTACGGCGCGTTCGAGTTCCGCAAGGGCAAGCGCATCAGCGTGCGTGACAATCAAGGCAACCACTGGTTCGTTCGCAAGTACGACCTCAACACGGGCTTCATCGAGGGCGTGCGCATCCTGAGCAAAGACGGCAATCTATTGGTCGTCGCGCCGGACATGGCCTGGGCCGAAAGCGCAAACCACTGGCGCACGGAAAAACAGGCGCAGGTTTACAACCTCGCGGCGCTGACGGGCGACGTGACCGACGCCCAAGCGACCACGTTTGCCGGCGCACCGCCCTTTGGCGACCTGCTTCCGGGTGATTTCGCGCGGCGCGGCAAAACCTTTGCCGATCAGAGCGTCAGCGAACTCTGGCGCGGCGCGGGCGAACGCCCGGATTACCTCGATCTTCGCACCGCCGCATCACATGAACTCTGGCATCCGTTTGGCGGGTTGGCGCTGCTGCTTTGCGGCTGCGCGCTGGCGCTTTGGGGCCGCACGCGCGGGTTCTTCACGGCAAGCCTGCTGACGCTGGCGTGCGTGTCGTTCTACTTCATCGGCGTATTCTGGTTCGAGGCGCTGGCGCGCGCGGGCATGTTGCCGCCGGAAATCGCCGCCGCGCTGACGCCCAGCCTGCTGCTTATCGCGGGCACAGCGGGACTCTGGAAAAACTGAGCCCGGCCCGTGAGGGCCAATGCTGCGGGATTAAGCGGCGGCGAGGTAGCGGACGTACCATTGTTGGCGAGTGTGATAGAGGAAGGGGTAGTCTGCCTGCGTGTTTCGCACCAGCGCACGCGGGCAGGGCGGGCGTTCTTG
>JADLAK010000047.1 GCA_020848275.1 Planctomycetota bacterium | reverse complement strand
TAGATTCCCCGACCAGTGGCTGATGTTCTGCGGCGTGATGACGCGCGTGCTGGCCGCCAACGGGTTGATCCACGCCAAGCACGCGGACGTTTATCGGCGGCTGATGGAGGAAACGCCGGGGGTGGAACGTCCGGGTGCCGAGTCGCGCGGGTCGAACCCGGGACAGTCCCCAAAGGCGGGGACTGTCCCGATCGACGAGCGCCCGCCGAAATCGTGGAGCCGGATCAAGTCGATGCGCGAAACCGAAACGCTGGAAGCACTGCTAAGGAAAACCCCGAAACCGCCGTAAAAATCCCGCGTCGCGCGATGGTTGCGGCGCGGACATTTGCGTGTGATTGTTTCCGTGGCGCGGACATCTGCGTGATTGTTTCCGTGGCGCGGACATTCCTGTCCGCCCCACGGGACTGTTTTCTTCGGGCGGATGGGGACACGCTGCCCGACTTCGCCAAGGCTTCGTCGGGGAACCCGCATGTCTCTGCAAAGGCTCCCTCGGACCGACGGCTACTTCGTGACGGCCTGGCGGATGTTTTTCTGGTAGCCCCAGAGGTCCGCGGGCAGCGGCTTGTCCATGATCCAGCTCGGGTCCTTGAACAGGTTGGCCAAAAACGCCTCGTCCTCGGGCGTTGGCAGCACCGTCGGCAGGTACTTCTCGAAGGCGTCCTGCGCCATCGCTTCGCCCGTGACGCTAAAGGGCTGGTTGGCGTAACGGCCGATCGCGCGGTGGAACTTGAAATCAGGCATGAAGAGTTTGGGCTGGCCCGGGACCACAAACGAGTTCAGGCGTTCGACGATGTCCTTGACCTCATGCCAGTACATCATGCGATTGTGGTGGTTGAGTTCGCGACGGTCCGGGTCATTGTTGCCGGCCTTGCGCTGCGCCTCTTCGTCGAAGCGCGCCTTGAAACCCCACACGTAGGCCCACTCCGCGGTGCTCGATTCATCTTTGCCAAAGAGGTCCAGCGCACACGAAATCCACTTGTTGAAAAACCTCTGGATAACCGGCGTCGGAACCTTGCCGGCCTTGATGATGCGCGTCAGGCCGTCATTGCCGCTGCCGAGGTGGAAGGCTTCCTCGCGCAACATCGGCCCCGCGCTGCGAGCGAGCGGCGCGAAGCCGCAAGTCTTCAGCATCTGGAGCTGGAACTTGCCGTCGCGGTCGACGAAACAGGTGTAGGTGTAGAAGTCGAGCCAGTTGTCGACGGCCTCGTTGAAGGCGCCCAGCAAACGCGGGTTCTTGGCCTCGGGGAACGCCTCGCTGGCGCGGCGTTCAAGCAGCTTGCGGGCCTCAACCTTGCCGGAGCTGCCGAACTTGTCGACGAGGATGTGGCACATCTGCAGGCCGTGGCGGATTTCCTCAAGCATGATGCGCACGGCGGCGTAGCGGTCGTAGATGTGCGGCGTGTTATTGAGCAGGCGGCGCTGCTGTTCGACGCTGGCGAATTCGGTGTCGCCCTGCACGAACACCAGGGCGAGCAGCGCGTCGCGCATGTTCTGGGTGGGGATTTGCGTGGCGTTTTCCCACTTGGCGTTGCCTTTGAAATCGCCGAACTCGATCTCGGGTGAGACCTTTTCGTCGTAGATCGGCGTCATCAGGAACTTCTCGGCCTCGGGAATGGATATCCCGATGTCCTTCTGCCAATCCTTCAGGTAGTCCATCCAGTCGTCGAAGTGGTTGATTTTTTTGAGTGCTTGCATGGCTGTACTCGCTCGTTCGTGGTTCGTAATTCGTGGTTCGAAGTCGACGTGGTTTTCACGAACCACGAACAACCATCCACCACGCCTAGCCTCTGCCCAATGTCCCGTTGGCCAGTCCCGTGAGGAACAGGTCGCTGTAGGCCTTGCCGATTTCCTTGGCCTGGAAGGCGCCTTCCGGCCGGTACCAGCGCGAAATCCAGTTGATCGCGCCCAAAATAAAGAACGTCGCGAGCTTGGCGTCGAATTTCCGGAATTCGCCGCTGCGCACGCCGTCGACGATAATGGCGCGCATGCCGCGCTCGAACTCGTCGCGCTTCTTGATGATCTTGGCGAGCATCGGCTCGCTGAGCGCGCTGAAATCCAGCGCAAGCGCCGAGCCCTGCAACTCGTCGATCATGACGTCGACAAGGCCCTGGATAAGCGCGCGCAACTGCTCGCTGGGCGTCATGTCGGTCTTCTGGACTTCGTAAAGCTTTTCAAGCACGCGGCCGAGGCTGTAGTCGTGGCAGGCAAACAGGATCTCTTCCTTGTCGTGGAAGTAGTAGTAGAGGCTGCCCTTGGTCATCAGCAATTGCTCGCTGATATCCTCCATCGAAGTCCCGTAGTAGCCCTTGCGCCGAAACGCCGCGGCCGCCGAGCGCAAAATCGCTTCGCGCTTGAGGCGGGTCTTCTTGGCTCGGCGTTCGGTGGCTTTCATACCGCGAGCGTACAAAATTCTACCCGCGGTTCAAAAGATAAATTATGGGTTCGTAATTCAAACCGGGATGCAAACTTACCCCGGCTCTTTGCCCGCCTTGGAAGGAATGCCGCCCTTGACCGGGTCGCCGCGCTTTGGGTAGGGCTTGGCGTTGGGGTCCTTGGCAAGCGTCAGTGCGGCGAGCTCGAGAGTTTGGCCCTCGACCAGGCTCACCGCCACGGCTTCGGCGGGTTTATACAAGCGGCTGCCGGTGCGGATCACGACGTTGTAGGCGCCCGCGGGGATGTCCTTGAAGGTGACGTTGCCATCTTTGGCCACGGCGCTGCGCGAGAAGCGGGGTTTGGCGTCGGCGGCATCGGTGGCGGAGCGGAAATCCGCGGTGAAGGACCCGACCCGCTCGTCGCCCTCGACGCGAATTACCAGTTGCATCGCGGCGCTTTGCGTCAGCCGGATGGGCTGCGGAAGTTCCCCGGCCACGCCGGCTTCCAGGGCTACTTCCGGCGTCTGGTCGGCGCCCTGGATGAGCGATTTGGCGTTGACCTTGACGCGGTAGGTTTGCGGCTCAAGGCCCGAGACGAGGAAATTGCCGTTTGCGTCGGTGCTTGCGCCGTTTCGCAAATAGCCGCCCTTGGACGAACTCATGCGCTTGAGGGCTTCGTCGACTTCGGCCAGGTTCTCTGCCGCGTCCCTGAGCGCCGCGGCCAAAAGCGTGACTGTTGCGCCCTCGACGCCGCGGCCAAGGTGGTCAACGACGCGGCCGCGCAAGGACGCGCCGATCTTAACCTTGAGCGTGACGTCGATGCTTTCGCCGTTGGCGACGTCCCTGCGCACGTCGCCGTCAGCGAGCCAGACGCCGCCGCGCGCATTGAGGACGAGTGTCGCCCTGGTGCTCTCGAACACTTTGCGGGTGAAGGTGGCGCTGAAGCGCCCGGCGCTGTCGGTCGTCGCGATTTTGCGTGCGAGGTCGCTGGTGGAAAAGCGCGCGCGGGTTCCGCCTTCGGCCTTGCCGGTCGAAAGCGCGGCAAACACGTCAACGTCCGGGACCGGGTTGTTGCGGCCGTCGACGACGCTACCGCTGGCGGTGATCGTGATTTCGACGAGCTTGCCGGAGGATTCTTCGATGCGGCCGGGCAGCTCCGGCAGGACCAGGGGTTTGACAGGCGGCGCTGTCTCGGGTTTTGGCTGCGGTTGCGGGGCTGCGGGTTTCTCCGGCGTCTCGGGTTGTACCGGCGCCGGGCTGACGGGTTGCGGCGGCGGCGCGGGTTGGGGATGCGGCACAGCGGCGGGGACGTCAGCGGGCTTGGCGGGAGTTGCGGCCAGGTCCTCGGCGGCACAGGGCTGGTTCAAGGGCCGGCGCGGGCCGTTGGCGAGAATCCAGGAGCCGCCACCGATGCCCACGACGAGGACAACAACGAGGAGAATTATGGAAAGCTTGGATTTTCTCATGGCGGAACCCGGAATGGTTGTCATCGAAAGGACAACCCGGTTGCGGCGTTCCCGCAGACAAAGTTTGCGAAAAAACAACAGGGGCGGCCTGATGGCCGCCCCTGAGGAAACGCTATTGTACAGATTACCGAGTGCGCTTGCCGAACACGCGCTCAGACAGGATGTCGTGGCCGTCCCAGATCGACCAGATGAAGCCGCCGCCCTGGAAGACGTTGGTCACAACGTTCGTGCTGCTGATGGTCCACTTGAAGCTCATGCCGTCGCAGTGGAACGTGTTGCCACCGCCGGCCATGTCGACCGGGGTGACGTCCGTGCCGCCGTCGGTCGTGCCCGCAACCGTGCCGCTGGTCGAGGGGTTGACGTTGCAGCGAACGGTCTGGCCCAGATAGTTGAGGAAGATCGACGCCGCACCGGAGGTGGCGGGGTTGACCGACTCAATGTACCAGGTGTCGCCCTCCCAGTTCAGGATGTCGCGGGACAGGTCATTGATCGCGCCAGCCTGGGTGTTCGGGTTCCAGTTCCAGGCAAAGGGGCGAACCTGGCCGCTGTCACCGTCGTCAAGAGCAACCTGCAGCCACACCACCCAAACCACGCCGTTGCCAACCGCAGGCAGGGTGTCGGGGTCGATCAGGAAGTCAATCTGATCGTCATAGCTGCCGCCGTTCTTGATGTTGTTGGTCGAGGCAACCCACCAATCCTCGATCGGGAACGCGGTGTTGTCCTGGATGTACTCAGGAGCGCCGTAGGTGTCGTCGCTGATGAGGACGACACCGAAGCGGTAAGCCCGGTCTTCAGCGCCGGGGGTGGTGTCGCGGAACTGGCTGGTGAAGGAAACAACGTTGGTGGAAACGCCGCCGATGGGATTGCTGTAACCGGAGGTCCAGAAGTCCACGAAGCGGTCTTCGTCGGTGCCGGTAGCCGCGTCGGCGTCGGCAATGTTGTCCGTGCCGGGGCTCGGAACGGTGGCCGTGGTGCCGTCGAAGGTGAAGATGTAGAGTTCTTCGTCGACAACGTTGGTGTCGTCGTTCGTAACGGTGAACGTCGCCGAGAAGCCGCCGTTGTTCATGAAGTCGAACGCCGGCCAGATCCACGTGCTGTAGCCGTCGTCGGTGCCGTCTTCAACGTCCAGCAACTCGAAGCTGGTGGTGCCGAGGTCGGCATTATCCGTCGACCAGGAAGCCCAATACGAGAACACCTGAGCGCCTACGGTGTCGTTGTCGCCTTCGATCCAGCTCACAACGGACGATCCATCGCGGCCGAAAACGATGTCCATGATCTGGTTGACGTAATGGAAGTCGCCGCCCGAAGGATCAGTGCTGTCGAGGATAGTCACACCAGGGAAGCTGGTAATGCCCGCAGTGGAATCAAGGCGCGAGCTGTAAATCTGATCGTCCTGATCCGTCCAGTCGTCATAGTCAACGTAAGCGATCTGGAAGGAGACGCCGTCGGTATCGAGGATCACGCTACCCCAAGCTTCGGCCGGGTCGCTGCCACCATCATCGACGGTGTCAATGCGGGCCTGAGTCCAGGTATCCGCCGAGGCATCGTAGTAAATGCTCTCGAGGGTATTACGGTAGTCGAAACCAGCAGTCGCGTCGTAGTCGTCACCGTAATCAACCGCGAGGCAGATGTCGGTGTTAATCGCAATCGCCCAATCTTCCACAAACACGTGCTTGTCGCCGGTAACGTCGCTGACGTCGATGCCCGGATCCTCCGCGAAGTCTCGGTTGATGCGGACCCAGTCCTGGACAACAGTGTTGGTGTTCATGTCAACGCGAATGGCCCAGAGCTCGTCAACATCGTTCTCGCCGTTGACGGTCATGAAATGGCCTTCGGCGGTGATGATCACGGTCGCGATGCCCAAGTTGTCAACCATGAGGGCTTCGAGGTCGCTGATGAAGCCGAACTGCGCGTTGCTACTGCCAAACGCGCCGTCGACAATGGCAATCGGCTTGCCGAACGCGCCGTCAGCCGAGTCGTACGCGAGCAGCCAACCTTCGTCCATGCTGTCGTTGTAGTTGAAGCCGACCTGGTAACGCTTGTTGTAGCTGTGAGAACCGGCCTCGTAATTGGCTTCGTAGTTCCAGTTCTGGGCGAACCAGTCCACTTCACGGATCGAGCCCGAACCAGCGCCCATCACGCGATAGTAGTTGTAAGGTGTTACATTCGGCTCATACGGGAATTGGGGATTTTGGCCCGGATCACTGTTGTTATTGATGTGATTCTGCTGGAACGAGAAAACCACTTCACCGTTGCTGCCGACGAACATCCGCGGGTTCGACCAAGCATCGGTGCCCCAATTGTTGTCCAGGGTATCCGCCGCATTGGTGCCGCGCAGATAATTGAAAATCGAATCTCCATCGCTGCTCTCACCAGGGCAGCCAGCGACAAACGCCGTCGCCATCAGGGCTCCAAGGCCCAAAATCTTCAAACTCTTCATACGTTGCATCATCCTTTCCCCCAATAAATGGAAAAATCGTCCACTGCGTGGCCTGCCGTCACTTACGCGAAGTCAAATTTCGATGAATCTTGGGTAGGATGATTGCGGCAACAGCAGGGGGTGTCAATCGAAAAATCCGCCGCAACTGACACACCCCCGCGATCACAATTCGCTAAGTTAGTCGCAGCTAACATTAGGTGGCCACTAGGTTTATGTCGACGTGCGTTTTTTCACAGACAGCCGCAAACCGGCATGCGAAGCCGAAGAAGAGACGATCAAGCGATGCGGCAAGTCACTGATTTGCGACGCCGGAAGGCAGTGTTTTTTGGCCGGTTTTTTGTGGTTCGGGCGCGAATTTAACCCGCTTGTCATACCAACGATTTTTCCACCGCACCCCCCTCCCCCTCCACAAATCCAGGGCGCTCATCACGCAATTCCAACCCACCAACCAGCAAAGGAAGGGATGCAGCAAAATACTCCACCACGCACCGCCATCCTTCGACCACATCAGCGTGCGCATGGCAATTACGGCCGACAATGCCATTGCGGCGACGATGCAGGGTGTGATCCCCGCATTGAGGAAAGGCGTCAGCGGCGCAAGAAACGGCAGCGCGCCGGTCCACAGCAACCATAGAAGAAAGGCGATGGCAAACAGCGGGCTTCGCCGCACGATGTAGCCGGTACTCTTGTGAAGGCCGAACCAGATTTCGCGCAAACTTTGATACATGCGCAGGCCCATGAAAGGCGACGGGTCGATGATGCGCGTCTGGAAGCCGCCGCTGTTGATGGCCGCGGCCATCTCGACATCGTCGAGCACTTTATCCCACACGCGTGCGTAGCCGCCGACGGCGTTGTAACTCTCGCGCGTGAACAAATGAAAGAAGCCGGGCACGGGCGGCATCTGCCTGCTGTTGCGCGTGAGCGCGATCGGGCCCAGCGCGTACATCAGTGAAATCGTGGGCATGGCGAATTGTTCGCCGAGGCTGATTTGTTCGAGCTTCGGGCAGCCGCCCACTAACCCGACGGGTTTTTCGCCTGCGCCCACGGGTCGCAGCGCACGCAGCATGACCTCGCGCAGCATGTTGGGCGCGTGAAAGGTGTCGGCGTCGAAGAACAAAAGCCAGTCGCGGGTCGCGAGCTTGCCCATGCGCGTGGTCGCCCAGACTTTGCCGACCCAGCCCGGCGGTAGCGGGTCACGCTTGCCGTCGATGACGTGAAGGCGCTGCGGGAATTCTTTTTGCAGCGCGAGCAGGATTTCAAGCGTGCGGTCGGAGCTTTCGTCGTCGAGCACGCTGACGCGCCAGTCGCCCGGATATTCCTGGAGGCACAGGCTGCGCACGCAGCGTTCGATGTTGCGTTCTTCGTCGCGTGCGGGCACGCAGATGTCGACGCTGGGCCAGGCCGCGGGTGCGGCGAGGCCGCGGTCCTGCGCCGCGGTGTAAGCGCGGTTCCACAGAATGAAAATGATCCAGCAGAAGTTGGCGAGCGCCGGGACGGCAAATAGCAGGGCGAGATAGATGTTCATGTGTCCCACGGCCGCCGCGCCCGGTGCGGGGCGGCAAAGACCGTCGCAAAATAGGAAGCGCGCGTCAAGGACGCGCGCGGATTGATGCAAGGTTGCAAGAAGGTTAGGAGGTTTTGCGTAATGTCTTTCGCGACCGGGGCAAAGTCTTGGCCTGCTCGCGCGCGATTTCGGCGTCACGGCGAGCTTCAGCTTGAAGACCTAGTTCCATGATTTCGTCCATGGATTTAAACTGAGACCGCCAACGCTTGAGCTCGGCGACCACGCCGTCCTTGCTGCGTCCCCACTTCTTCAATTTTCTCAACTTCGTCGTCATGGCATCCGGCCTTTCAAACCCTCAAGGAAATATACATCGCCGCAATCCAACTTGCGGCGGCAAACCAATTGGACAACCGCCGCCGCACACTTATGCTTCGCGGCCATGCAAAGCCGCTACAACGAAGCTGACGCCAAAGCCGCGATCGCGAAGTACCCGGGCGTATCGGCCGAGATCGCACTGCGTGTTTACACGTCAAGACTTATCGGCGCGGATGACACACTGGTCATGCATGGCGGCGGCAACACCAGCGTCAAAGGCGTTCACAAAGGATTGCTCGGCGAAAACATCGAGGCGATTTACGTCAAGGGCAGCGGCTGGAACCTCGACACCATCGAGCCCCCGGGCTTTCCCGGCATGGATTTAACATATCTGCGCAAGCTGCGCGCCCTGCCGAAGCTATCCGACGAACAGATGGTCAATGAGCAGCGCAGCCACATGTTCGATTCCAACGGGCCCAATCCTTCTGTCGAAACGCTGCTGCACGCGTTTTTGCCGCACAAGGTTGTCGACCACAGCCACGCCGACGCGATCCTCGCGCTGACCAACCGACCCGACGGCGAAGCCCTGGTGCGCGAGATTTTCGGCGCGCGTGTGGGGATTGTCCCCTACGTGATGCCCGGCTTCGCGCTGGCCAAGCTCTGCGCCGAGGTCTACGAACGCGATCCGAAGGTCGAGGGTCTGGTTCTCCTTAAACACGGCCTGTTCACGTTCGGCGAGACCGCCAAAGAAAGCTACGAACGCCACACCACGCTCGTACACCGCGCCGAAGAATGGCTGGCGGCGAAATCCAGGAACTCGCGCAGCGAACCCGCGGCAGTAAGCCCGGATTCCGGCGCACTCGCCGCACGTATAGCCCCGCTGCTGCGCGGTCTGCTTGCCGAGGCGACGGGCAATGCCGACGCGCCGCACCGCCGCATGGTGCTGGACTGGCGCGCCACGCCCGCAATCATGGACTTCGTCAACCGGCCCGACTTGCGCACGCTTGCACTGACGGGCCCGCTCACGCCCGACCATGTGATCCGCACCAAAGCCATGCCGTGCGTGATGCAGCAGCCCGCAGCCGACGACGCCGTTTTGCGCGAGCAACTGGTCGAGGAAATCACCGCGTTTCGCAAGGCTTACAACGACTACTTCGACGAGCAGACCGAGGCCAAGGGCGTGACACGCACGCGGCTGGACGACTTCCCGCGCGTGGTGCTGGTGCCGGGCGCGGGGATGTTCTGCTTTGGCCCGAGCAAAAAAGACGCGCGCATCGCCGCCGACATCTACGAACACACGATTGCGGTCAAAGCGCTGGTCGCCGCCACGGGGAAGTACGAAGGCCTGCCGATGGGCGACCTGTTCGACGTCGAGTACTGGCCGCTCGAGCAAGCCAAGCTCGGCAAGAGCAAAGAGAAATCGCTGGCGCGCCAGGTCGCGCTGGTCACCGGCGCCGCGGGCGCAATTGGCAGCGCGGTCGCCGAGCGTCTAATAGAAGAAGGCGCGCATGTCGTGCTGACGGACATCAACGCCGAGGCGCTCACGCGCACCTGCGACGACATCGGCAAGAAGCTGGGCAAAGATAACCGCCGCGGCGTGGTCGGCGACATCACCGACGAGAAGTTCGTGCGCGAGTTGTTCGACGAAATTTCGCGCCAGTACGGCGGCGTCGACATCGTCGTGCCCAACGCCGGCATCGCGCACTCGGCGTCCTTCGACACGCTCGACGTGACCGCGTGGGAGCGCGTGCAGCGCGTCAACTCGTCCGGTTATTTTCTTGTGATGCGTGAAAGTATTAAACACATGCGCCGCCAGGGCACGGGCGGGCACATTGTCGTTGTCGGCAGCAAAAACGTCGCCGCACCGGGAGCCGAATTCGCCGCCTACAGCGCGAGCAAGGCCGCGGCGCACCAGATGGCGAAAGTTGCGGCGCTGGAAACGGCCAAGGACGGCATCCGCGTGAATGTGCTTGCGCCCGACGCGGTGTTCGGCAACGAGCACAACCCAAGCGGCCTGTGGCAGGAAGTCGGCCCCGGCCGCGCGAAAGCGCACGGCGTTGAGGCGAACAGCCTTGAGGATTTCTATCGTCAGCGCAACCTATTAAAGGCGCGGGTAACGGGCCGCCACGTCGGCAACGCGGTCGTGTTCTTTGCCAGCAACCAGACGCCGACCACGGGCGCGACACTGCCAATCGACGGCGGCATCGGCGCGGCTTTCAGCCGCTAACCGGGTGGTTTTCGGGCTTTGTCGCGGTTGCGCATGGTAGAATTGCTTAGTTCACCAGCGGGCGAATGCGGGCAAGGCGACTGACGGAGCGCCATGGCGTTACTTGATACACAACATCTGCTTACCACCGACGGCCTGCCCATCCACGCGCTGCAGATGTGCGAAAATGCGGCGGCGGCCGCCGGCGATTGGCTGCTGCACGAACACGGCGTGCGCACGGTCATTGTGCCCGGCAGCCACGGCTCGGGCAAAAGCACGCTGCTGAAACTGCTCGACGGGATTTTGCGCCACCACGGCGCGAGCGTGAGCTGGTTCAACGGCTGGCGCCACAAGGAAGACCTCGACCCGTTCGCGTCGATTTTGTTCGCGCTCTGGGACGAGCTCGACCACGAGGGCAACTTCCGCTGCCCGCCCAACGAAACCGTCGACGCGATCGTCGCCTCGGCCCTGCGCCAGAAGGGTTATCCGTCAACGACCGCAATCCGCCAGCGCGATTTCGCCGACGCCAGCGCCGGCGAAAAGGCGCTGTTGCTGGCCACTGACACGGTCGCGCAGATCGTAATGAACAGCGCGCACACCACCGAACTCGCCTATTCGTCGCAACTGTTGTCGGGCGCGGGCCAGGTCGCGGAAAGCAAGTACCAGCGCCAGCGCCTGCTTGACCGCGCACGTTCATACCAGTTTCCCAAACGCTTCCGCGAGCAGCTTGAGGACATCGTGCAGGCCGTGGCGCGCCGCCGCACCGAGGCCAAGCGGCCGACGTTTTTGATGATCGACGACATCGACCGCTGCCGGACGGAACTTGGCCTGGGCATCGTCGAAATCATCGGCCGATTCTTCCGCGTGCCGGGGTTGATCACCATTGTCGGGCTGGACGAAACCATCGCGCGCTCGTGGGTCGACCAGGTTTACAAAAGCAACGTCGAGCCCAAGACCTACATGGACAAGTTGTTCGACCGCCGCATCCTTGGCGTCGAAGACCGCGCGCGCACGGTTTGGGCCGAGCTTCTGGCCCACGAATGGCGCGCGACAAGCTGGGTCGGCCTCAACGGCAAGGCACACGCGAATTTGGCTGACAAGGCGATCATTTCGGCCACGCGCCTGCTGCGCATCCACGGCGGCAGCGATATACGCCTGGTGCGCCGCGTGCTCGCCGACGTGCGCGAGACCATCCGCGAGACCGAGGAATACGTCACCACCGTGACCCTGACGCCCGACATCGTGCGCTTGGCGGTGCTTTGCGGCTACCTGGTGCATGAGGCGATGCCGGGCGTGATCGAGCGCATCGCGGACCTGCGCCTGCTGGACGCGCGCGTGGACATGGTCGAGCAATTGATGGCCATTGGCCCGGCGTGGCTTGAGGGCACGACGCCCGACGAAGACCTGGTGTGGCTGCGCGATTTCCTGCACCTGCGGCCGGACCAGGAACGTTACCTCGCGACGATCCTCGACATCCGCCACTTCCTGCCCACGCCGGTGCTGACGAAAGTCGGCGCGAACCTCGTCCTTCTCGGCATGGGTTTAAGATAATGCCCGAGGAAGCTGATCCCATTCTTGATGCCGCGATGGCCGCGCTGGCTGATGTAAAATTCGCGCGCGACGAGAGCGAAGTCGCGCTCGTGCTGGGCTCGGGCTTTGGCGCCATCGAAGACCAATGCAAAACCCGCGCGCAGGTCGCCTACAACGACGTCCCCGGCTTCTCGCGGCCCACAGGCGTCGCGGGCCATCTGTGCCGGCTGACGCAGGGCACGTTGTGGGGACGCAAAACACTCGTGCTGCGCGGGCGCTACCACGCCTACGAAGGTTTTGCCGTGCGCGAACTGGTGTTCCCGGTTCGCGTCGCCCGCGCGCTGGGCTGCAAGACCCTCGTGCTCACCAATGCCGCCGGCGGCATTCGCGAAGACCTCACGCCCGGCACGTTGATGGCAATCACCGACCACCTCAACCTGATGGGCGTCAACCCGCTAATGGGCCGAAGCCGCATGGCCGGCGCGCCGCGTTTTCCCGCCATGGCCGGCGCCTACGCCGAAGACTTGACCGAACAACTGATGCGTGCGGCGACTGCCGCTGACGTCGCGATGTTGCGCGGCGTCTATGCCGCGGTGCTGGGGCCAAGCTTTGAAACCGCAGCCGAAGTGCGGATGCTGCGCAACGTCGGCGCCGACGCCGTTGGCATGAGCACCGTGCCCGAGGCGATCTGCGGCCACGCGCTGGGTATGCGCGTGTGCGGGTTCTCGCTTATCACCAACCGCGCGGGCGAGAAGACTGACGACCACGAGCGAGGACTGAAGCTCGCAGAAGAACGCAGCAGCCGCATCGCGAGAGTGTTGGAAGGCCTGTTCAAGCACGGTGGAAGCTAAAGGCTAAAAGCTAAAAATTTGCTTTCACGCCATCGGTGTCCAACGACAAATTTTAGCCTTTAGCTTTTAGAGCATTTTCAAGATTACCGTGCCGGTTTCTGCTTGCGGCGAGCATAAACTCGGCACACTAACCTTGAAAAAGCTCTAAGCGGCCCTACATATATTCTGAGCAGTTGTGGGGCGGACATTCTTGTCCGCCCGACCGGCGTAGCCGGTCGAATTGTGGCTCGCAAAGCTC
>JADLAK010000046.1 GCA_020848275.1 Planctomycetota bacterium | reverse complement strand
CCGGGAATTTCCGATAGGATAGGACAAGGCGGATCCTCTCTGTGGTTTGGGCTGACTCGACATCACCCAATCGGCCAACAGAACGATCCGCCTTTCACTTTTTTCTCCTAATCCCGCAGCATTGGCCAGGAATGGCCGGGCGTCAGGGTTCGATCCCGATTCGTCTCTTTCGGGATGAGCGGTCGTGATGGTCGTTTGGACACCCGGGCTTCCCGCAAAACGCATGTCGTTTTGCGGGTTCGCTCCTGAAGTCGCTGCCCGGGCTGTTCAGATGTCCAAGTCGATATCTGTTACGGCAAGCTTGGGCAGCTTTTTGTCAAGTTTGGTCGGCCCATGTCGAAGGACTCCGTTGGACCGTAGGTCGAGGAGGTTCTTCCCTTGGTAAAGGTGAAACAGTTCCCAATCCGGCCTTGCTCGTGGGTATCGGTGCAACACCAAGAGCGTGCCGTATTCGAAGTGCAGGCCAAAAGCCAACGGCTTTATTTGGATGCCGACGTGGACCAAGCATTGCCCATTGAGGACGTGTTCCTTGCGATGAGCAAACCACTTCGGACTTTCGCTGTGGCATACGCGCTTGCCATCGTCGAAGAGTTCCCAGTCACACATGTCGATCCAGATGCTGGTGTCGCTGTCGATGTGTACGTGTCGGCGCTGAAGACGCTTACTCTTGGCCTCGGGGAACGGCCCACGGATTTCCAAACGCGGCTTGCCAAAATGCAAACGTATCCATGAGCCCCAGCCGCCCATGCTTGTCCCCCAGCACGGGAGGCCGCGCAATTTGCCGAAGTACTTTTTGAGGACCTGTTCCGCGTTCATGGCCGCAAGCGTACTCGGCGAAGGCATCGTCGGACAGCCCGGCCAGGAATGGCCGGGCGCCCACACGACAATCCCGGTAGGTCGGGTATCTGCGGGGTGCATCGGCGAAGTCGCTGCGGGGTTTAGGTCAAAATCGTTCATCCTTGATCGCAGTCGGACGCCCGGGCATTCCTGCCCGGGCTGTTTTCGTGTGTCGTTGCCTCCCCGCAGGTTATTATGCCGCGATGGTTCGTGAACCATTGTGCGGCTACATGCTGACCTGGACGACCTACGGCGCGTGGCTTCACGGCGACGAACGCGGGTCGTACAACCGCAAAGCGAAATCAATCGCCGATCACGAAGTTGCGCCCAACCCGCGATTGCAGAAACTTCGCAGCGACCAGTTGAAAAACGCGCCGGTCTTGCTCGACGGTCCGATGCGCAAAGTGGTGCGGCTCGCCATTGAAGACGCTTGTGCTTTTCGCGATTGCAAGCTGCTTGCATTGAACGTCAGAACCAACCACGTGCACGTCGTTCTTCCCTTACAAATGCCGGCCAAACGCCTGTTGCACGACCTGAAGGCGCGGGCGACGCGTGCGTTGCGAGACGCCGGTCTTGTTGTTCGCACCGACGCAGTTTGGACGAGCGGTGGAAGCACGTCTCTGTTGTACGGCAACAAGAGCCTCGCCGACGCCATCGAATACGTCGTGAAGGGCCAAGGCGCGCCGTTGCCGGAAGCGTAACGGGCCGGGGCGGGTAGGCGAGTTAATACCCGACCTTCCGTGATCGCAGGCGGACGCCCGGCCATTCCTGGCCGGGCTGTTATCGCGACGATGCCATTCCTGCCGGGCTGTTTGCGTGCGAACGCGGTTGTTAACGTGCGGGGATGACTACGAGTTATCCAATTGGCACGCCGGGGAAGCCCTGGAGTGCGGCCGAGAAAGCGCTCTGGCTGTCGAAGCAAAAGAAGCATCGCAGCTACGCGAAGGATGTCCTGACCGTGATCGACCGTCTGCGCCCGCGTTTTGACGTCGACGAGTACGGCCGCATTGATTACCCGCCCGAGCATTATCCGCTACTGGCGCTGCGCTCGCGCAACTGGCGCGACAATCTGCCCACGATCCTCGTCACCGGCGGCGTGCACGGCTACGAAACCAGCGGCGTTCACGGAGCGCTACGCTTTGCCGACAAACATGCAGCGGCCTACGCAAATCGCTGCAACCTTCTGATCGCGCCGTGTGTGTGTCCGTGGGGCTATGAGCGTATCCATCGCTGGACGCCGCACGCCCTTGATCCCAATCGTTCGTTCAAGGCCGACACGAAGGTCGAGGAGTGCGCCGCGCTGATGAAGCTGGTCGCGCCCATGAAATTCCTGGTGCATCTCGACCTCCACGAAACCACCGACACCGACGAATCCGAATTCGGCCCGGCGCTGGCGGCGCGCGACGGCAAAGAGCACAAGCCCGGGACCATACCCGACGGTTTTTATCTCGTGGACGATGGAGAAAAGCCGCAACCGGAATTCCACAACGCGATTATCGCCGCGGTCGAAAAGGTCACACACATCGCGCCGCCGGACCCGCAGGGCAACATGATCGCCACGCCGCAGGTCAGCCCCGGCGTGATCCGCTACAGCTTCAAGGAACTCGGGTTGTGCGCGGGCATGACCGACGCGCCGTATACGACGACGACTGAGGTCTATCCCGACAGCCCGCGCACCAACCCCGAGGAGTGCAACCGGGCCCAAGCCGTCGCCGTCTGCGCCGCGATTGATTACGCGTTGAAACAGCCCCGCGTGTAAACGCGGGGTGTCCGGAGAAAATCACGGATTGGCATTTCCGCGTGGATGCCCCGCGATTACTCGCGGGGCTGTTACTGCGCGATTTGGATGCCGCGTGCGGCGGCGAGGGGTTTCAAAGAGTCGGCTCGAAACCAGGTCACGAGGTATTCGATGCGCGTGATTTTGCCCGTCGCGGATTGAATCGTCGCCGCAGTGTCGAGTTGCTTGTCTGCGTTCAAGAACAGTACGTACGTCTGGCCGTGGAGCGCGAAGTGTTCGGCGATCAACGGGTTCTCGTCGCTGAGCATGTGCGTGAGCGATTTCTTGCCGATGTCGTCGGGCCCGCGTTCGGTGCCGAAGCCCGAGCCCAGCACTTCGGCGGTCGCGTCGGTTGCGAGCAAAGCCTTCAGCGCCGCAAGATCGCGCTGGTTGAACGCTGCAACGAAGGAATCGAGAGCACCCGTGTTGGACATGGCGGCATGCTACGCGCCGAATGTTGCGTAGGCAGCCGCGTTTTGAAGACCGATGCGCGGAAGTGCGCCGTCAGTTCGCCGCGGCGCAAAACAGCGTCTTGCGGATACGGGGCCGGAGATGCTGTGACCGATCGGGTACAGAATCCGCGTGATTTTTTGCCTGCGGCGGTGCGCAGGGTATACTTGGTGTGCCGCCGCGCGGGCGGCCGGGGCCTTGCGGGCCCTCTTGGGGCCGGTCGTGAGTGCCATGCGCACCGCGGCTGCATTGCACTCACACTGTTTTGCCGCGGCGTGAGTAACCGATGAAAGCTCTTATATTTGCGTTGGCGCTGTTGGCGCCGGCGTTGCATGCAACCACCATCGCACCGCCCATGTTCGTCACCGAGCAATTCAACGGCGAAATCGTCTGCGGCGTCAACCTGAGCGAGCCCGCATATTGCGGCCGCAACTTCGGTGCGGGCGTGATCGGCCAGCAACACGCGGTGACCATTCGCGTATGGTGCGGCTCAGGGCCGCCACTGCTGTTGCAGACGCCGACGATCACCAGCGGCGGCGCCGATTTCAGTGTCAACGTGTCGGGCTTTGTGACCGGGGGGCTGGAAGTCGGCCAGCACACGGAGTTCGAAATCCTGTTTTCGGCGTCAAGCACCGGGCCCAAGGCCGGCGTGGCGAGTTTTGGCTGGCGCGACGGCGACCAGTGGCGGGACTTTTCAATCAACGTCGTGGGCGAAGGTGTCGCCGCGCCGGTGCCGGTGTTGCGTGTGAGCCGCGGCAGCCCCACGGGTATGCCGTTTTATCCCGAGATCGCGGGCTGGGTTTTTGGCCGCGACGGCAACAAGGTCGACCCGCCGCTGACGGTGTTCGTGAGCAATATCGGCGAAGCCGGCGCACCGGATTTGACCTTGAGCGTGCCGACAAGCTCAGGCGAAGACGACGACATTAGCCTGGATGTTGCGGGGTTTGCCACTTCGCTGGCGCCCGGGGCGAGCACGAGCTTCGTTATCAGCGCCTATCCCCGGGGCTACGACTTCAAGGACGCCCTCGTCACTTTCACGCACAATGACACGTTTGCCGTCGAGTCGCCCTTTGATTTCGAGGTTGCGACTGTCGAGTTCGAACCTTACGACGACGACAAATGGTATGAAGGGCCGGACTGTGCGGCGGCCCCGGGAGCCGCTTGGCCGGCGGGTTTAGGGGCGATGGCGGTGTTGGCGCTTTGGCGTCGGCGAAAAGTTTCTTCAATATATCGGCGATAAAGGTGGTATGTCGGAAAACGGCTGATACACTCTGTGCAGACATAGGTGGAGGCGCGTTATGCATATTGTTCGCAAGATCGAGACCGTCTAACGCGCTATCCCGAAATTCCACCCAACGGTGACCCGGCATAGCGCCGGGTCTCGTTCATTTTTCAACCAATCATCGTCAATCAGAGCCCGCCCGCGTGAGCGGCGGGGCCGTAGCGATTGACCATTCTCATTGCCCCACCGCTTGTGCAGCGGGCTCTGATCGCACTGGAGGTCCTTATGCATGCCATCAAACCGCAGTACCTAACTTTCAGACTATCGCGCGCCCATGCGGCCGTGTCGGCCCTGCGTGCGTGCACATTGAGATCAACAAGCCATGAACGATTTGAACGCTATCGCGCCGGAACTCGCGGCATTTGCCGACGACCGGCTCATTACCGATGTGCTGTATGAAGTGAAGAGCGGCAAGGAAGCGACGGTTTATTGCTGCAAGGCCGACCCGAAATCCGGCTTCGAATATCTCGCCGCAAAGGTCTACAAGGAGTTGACCTACCGAAGTTTCCGCAACGATTCGATCTACCAGGAGGGGCGCTGCCACGGCAGCGGGCAGGTGCTGCGCGCCTACGAGAAAAAAACCGAGTTCGGGCAGACCGTCCAGTTCAACATGTGGGTTGCCCACGAGTGGGAAACCCTGCGCATGATGTTCTGGACGGGCGTGTTCGTGCCTGAGCCGATCGCCGTCAAGGGCCGCTGCATCCTGATGGAGTTTTTCGGCCAGGACGGGCAAGCCGCGCCGACGCTGCAAACCTGCGAGCCGCCGCGGGAAATGGTCGGCGAGTTGTGGCAACTGGTGTTGTGCAACATCGAGCGCATGCTGCAGAAGCATGTCGTGCACGGCGACCTGTCGCCCTATAACCTGATCTGCGACGTCGAGCGGCGCGATGACCCGCTGCGGGTGATCGACTTCCCGCAGGCGGTTGACGCGCGCACGAACCCGAACGCGCTTGCGCTGCTCGAGCGCGACCTGAACAACGTCTATCGCTGGTTTAGTAAGCGCGGCGTCAGCGCCGAGCCGAAGTCGCTGGCGCGTGACTTGTGGCGGCGCTATCAACGCGCGGAGTTGTAGAATGGAAGCAGTTCCGGGCATGGGAACTTTTCAAGAGAGACGCCATGAAAGTCGACATCATCCAGCGCAAGCCCGCGAAGGTGGCGGGCTTGCACGCCAGGTTCATCAGCATCCTGTCCGCAGACGCGCCGGCAAACAACCCGATCAAGCCGTTGTGGGACGGCTTCAGCCGTTCGTTCCAGCAGGTTCCCAACCGCGTGGGGCAGCAGATGTACGGCCTGATCTACGGCTCGCCGATGTCGGAGCGCACGCACCCCGACGAACTGAACTACATCGCGGCGGTCGAGGTGTCGTCGCTGGACGGCCTGCCGAAGGGTTTTGTGGGCCGCGAAGTACCGGGCGGAACATATGCGAGGGCCACCCACGCGGGCCTTCTGGGCAATCTAAAGCGCACGCTGCAAGTGTTGTACCGCGAGGCGCTTCCCGCAGCGGGGTTGGAGCCCGTCGGTACGGAGATCGAGGTCTACGACCAGCGCTTCAAGGGCGACAGCATGGAGTCAGAGATGGATATCCTGGTCGCTGTGCGTCCCGCGGCCCGGAAACCCGAGCCGGCGAAAGAAAAGCCCGTGAAGAAATCGTCACTGGCAAGGCCAAAACGGCCCGCGGCGAAGAAGAAGCCGATCAAAAAGGCTGGCAAGAAGAAGGCGAAGCGGTAGCGCGAAACAAAGCAACGGCGTTCCGCAGATGACGCAGATTTACGCAGATGATGGTGGGCGAGTTGCCCAGATTTTTATCTGCGGCAATCTGCGCAATCTGCGGATTGTTTTGTCTTTAAAATCTAACGCCAGGGCAGCGGCGTGAGCATTTCGGGCGGTTTGTCAACCAGCGCCGCATGGCAGGAATTGCATTCGGCGATCATGCGTTCGTAGGTGCCCTTCATGGGCGCGAAATTGCCGCGCATGGCGAACTGTTGCATCGACCGGGCACGTTCATTCAGTCGTGTCCATGCCTGGGCCTGGTTGTCGACCGACTTGAAGAGATCGCCCGCGCTTTCCTGGGTGCCGGCGGCATCCCGTTTCTCCAGCGCCGAGGCGATATCGCCGGTCCCGTCGTTCCAGCAACGCATCAAGCTGCGGTAGGGCGTGGTCGGCGGGTGCTCCAGGCGCTCTGCGTAATCGTAGCTCCAGGGCGTTTCGTCGACGGGCGAGCCTTTTTCGCGCCAGAGCTTGACCACGTCGGCATTAAAGCCGCGCAGTTTCGGCGGCCAGTACTCGACGTGGCAATCGCAGCAAGCCTTGTTGAGGCGCTCATAAGCCGTTGCGGCGGCGTCCCACTGGCCGTCTTTGGCGGCGCGGCCGAGGTCGTTGGCGGGTTTGGCCACGGCGGCATAAAGCTGGGCAAAACGGCCGGCCTTGCGCGCGATGTCCTCGGCGCTGCACTCGATACTCTCGAGGTTGCCGGTTTCGGTGTCACGTGCGTGCAGCAGCACCATGCCGCAATCGGCCCACATGGCGCGCATGACAAAGTGCAGCGGCGAATGGTCGAGCCAGTCTTGTGGCGGCGCTTTGGGCTCGGCGATCGCGGGTTTGGCCGTGGGTGAGGGCTCGTGGGTTACGCGCGGCGGCTGCATCAGCGCGGCAAGCGCAAGCGCGCCGCAGCCAAGAAACGCGAAGACGAACGGTCCAATCCAGCGTGCGCCCGATTCCATTGCGGCAGGATAGCTACTTCGGCTCGGCGGGCGCAATCACACGCGGCACCATGAAGCGGATTTCGTCCATAAGCTTCGCGCGCTGAGCCAGGTCCGGCATGTCCTTTACCATGCGCGCCAGAAGCGCAGCCGTCGCGCGGCCCGCGATTTCGCCTTGCTCGAAGGTATACGACGTCGCCAGAATTTCCGGCACCGGCGTGCAGATGCTTTCCACCGCACGCGACCAGTCTTCAATCCACGGCGTAAGCTGCGCCTTCTGCGGGTCCGTCAGTTCGTAATCACGCGCGATCAACGCCGCAAGTTTGCCGCGGATGACCTCGAGGCTGGCGCCGGTGATCACGGGCGACGAGTGGATCAGCATCAGCGTCGGGCACAGCAGGTCGCGGCCCGCAATTTTGTGGATCGCGGGGTCGGCGACGATCGCGCGTTGTTCGGCCGTCAGCACGGCCATGAGTTTGTCGCGAAAGACGCCTTTTAAACTGTATTCATCCAGCAGCTTCTGGATCCGCAGCGTTTCCGGCCCGTAACTTTGCGTAAGGTTTTTGTATTGGCCCTCGAAGTCTTCGCCCAGGCGGTTGATTGATTCGACTTGCGCATTCGTCAGCGGGTTGCCGGCCTGCTTCAGCATCGCGGCGACGATGTTCGCCAGAGTGATCGGGTGGGTGCTTTCGCCGTTGAATCGCGCGGCCGACGGCAGACGGTCGAGCACGGCGTATTCGTAAACGCGGAAGCGTTCTCCCTGCTTTTGCAACTCGATTTGCGCGTCGCGCGGCGGCGGTTCGCCCCTGGCCTGCGCGTCCTTGATGCGGGCCAGCGCCTTGACGATGCGCGCGTGCGCGTCGGCGAGGTCCTGCCAGTTCGAGTCGCGCACGCCCTCAAGTTTGCCGCCATCGCCGAAAGTGAACGTCGGGCCTCGCTCGGCCTTCTGGGCGACGAACACCGCGAGGTCTTTTTCGGCGCGGTCGGCGCGTGCGGCGATTTCGTCGCGCTCCAGCCTTAACGCGCCAAGTTCCTTGTCCAGCTTGCCGGCGCGGTCCACGGCGGCGATCTCAAGGCGGCGGATGCCTTCGACTTCCTCGCGCAATTTCTTGATCTCGGCTTCGTCCTTCACCAGCACCACTTCGGGCTCCGGTTTCACCGGCGGCACGGGTTTCTCGGGCTGATTCTCCGCCGCGACCATGTTGGCCTGCGGCGGCTTTTCGGCGACGCTCGCGCGGCCGAACCAACCCCCTGCAAGACCCACGGCAAGCGCGACCACAGCGGCGACGGCGACCAGTGCTTTGTTCATGGCGACGATTCCTCCTACCTGTACGGCCGTCGCGACAGGCGCGGCGGCGGCGAATGCGGACGATTTCCAGGCTGAGACGGCGGCTTCCCAGCCCCCGGGCGGCGCGATCACGGGCGCCAGCGCCAGCGCCTCGAGGCTTGGCTTGCCGCGCAGGCGTTCAAGCCCGCGCGCAACGCGTGTGCTGACGGTTTTCATGGGCAGGCCCAGTGCAATGGCGGCTTGCGCGTGGGTGAGGCCCGAAAGATGAATCAGCGTCAGCGCCTGGCGCTCGTGGTCGGGCAGGTCATCGAGCGCCCGCCGCAACTGGTCGCGGGTTTCGGCCGCGACGACCGCGAGCGCCGGGTCGGACTTGTCGTCCATGGCTTGCATCTCCACGTTGGTGGCGGGGCGGCGTTTGCGCCGCGCGTTGGCGGCCTCGCCTGCGACGACGACGCTGAACCAGGGCCAGGATTCAGCCGGGATAAGCTCGGTCTTGCGTGCGGCGACGAGAAACGCCTGTTGAACGACGTCAAAGGCGAGGTGCGGGTCGCCGGTCAGGGCGTAAGCGACCTTCCAGGCGCGCTGGGCGCACTGGTCGAAGCAGCGTTCAAGGTTGGCGCGACGGCCGGAATGCATGGTCCCTCGCAATTAGACGTCGCGAGGGACCCGCTTACCTTCAGGAATTCGGCAAAAGTCTATTTGCCGTCCTTCTTGGGAGGTTCTTTTGGCTGCTCGGCTTCGGGCTTGATTTTCTCCATGGAAACGAAGTGCATCTCGCCGAATCGGGCCTTTTTGACCTTTTCGACGTCGGGTGCGGTGCCTTCCTTGTAATTCACCACAAAGGTCAAGGTATTGCAGCAATGCTTCACGACGCTGCCGTCAGCCATGCTGCGCATGCCAACACCACCCTTGAAGTCTCCTTCGTCGACTGACTCGACATTGACCAGTTTCTGCACGGCCTCACGGACCGATTTTGTGTCGCCCACTCACGACCATTTGCGCACGACCAGCTTGTAGCTGTTCTTGTCGGCCTTGGCCCTGGAATCGGCCTTGGCGTGCGCGGCGGGCAGATCGACGTCTTTCCATTGCTGGCCCATCGCGGCCTTGGTCTGTGCCGAGACGAGTTCGCACTTGTACTCGCCCAGTGCTTTGCGAACGGCGGCCCAGTCGATCGTTTTGTCTTTCTTGAGCGCGAATTCGATCTTGAACTCGAGCTTTTCGCTGGTACAGGTCCCGTCACCGGTGAAGATCACGCCGCTGTTTTCGATCTTCATCTTCGACAGGTCTTTCCACTGTAAGCCCTCGGGGCCTTTGACCTTGAGGATGTAGCCCGGCCCCTTCAGCACGACCATGGCGTCGTTGACGTCGTCCATGCAGGCATGGACGGTAGTCGTTGCCGTAAACAGCAGCAGCATCAGGGCCGGGATGATCGCAAAGACCGGCCTCGCGCGGGTGGACATGTGGGCTCCTGAAAGGTCTAAGGGGTTGGTGGCTGCAAGACGCGCTTGCTTACGTCCGCAACGCTTTTCAGGGCCTTGCGTCACAGCGGGGTCACGACGGCAAAACCTTTGCCGGGCAACCTTGACAGAAAATGGGGGTCCGTTACGATTCGCGGTCTAGCCCAAACAACGGCTACCCCCCTAAGGGAGCTACCCGCAATGCAGCTACGCCTGCTCGTTCAGGCGACGTTCGCCGTCGCGTTAACACTTGGACTCGCAATTCCTTCCGCCATGGCGCCGGTCCTGGGCCAGGCCGCGGGCGATCCCGCCGTTGCCGACGTCAAGGACGGCCTCAGCAAATACAAGAAGGGCGACTACAAGGGCGCTATGGATGCCTTTGACGCCGCGCTTGCCAAGAGTGCGACCGACAAGCAAGCCCAGATGCTACGCGACGAAGTCAACGAGCAGATGGCGCTCGATTTCATCAACAGCAACCTCGCTGACGCGGGCCTTGCCGGGCGCTACTCGCGCTTTGGCAAATGGATCCTCGCGGGCCGCAAGAAAGAGGGTTATCCCTCGCGCGAGAAAAACGCCGCGCAGATTGAAGCCATCATCAAGGATTACATGGCCGAGAAAAACCGCGTGGTGAACACGCTGCGCGCCGGCCAGGTTCGCGACCGCTTCGGCGACTTCGCGATCCCGACGATCTTGACGTACATGCATTCCGAGAGCGAGTCCGACCGCTACAACGCGCGCGTGCTGCTGGTTTCCATAGGCACGCAGGGCGTCAACGCGCTGGTCCAGATCATGGGCAGCACCAACAAGTTCGACCGCCAGGTTGCGGCGCTTGCGCTGGGCGACATCGGCGACCCGCGCGGCCTGCCCGTTTTGGCCGAGCACTACGAGAACACCGCCGAAGACGCCCTGGTGCGCGAGGCCTGCCGCTCGGGCATCGAAAGCATGCGCATGAATCTTCCTGAGACCGAGCGGAAGATCCAGAGCGCCAAGGATTTCTGGTTCAACCAGGCCGAGGGTTACTATCGCAACAACTCCGCGGGCAACTATGCGCGCAACCAGCTCATCGGCACGGCCTATGCCGGCAACCTGCCGGTGCTGTTGACGAACTACGACCGCACTTACACGGTGTGGCGCTGGGTGCCGGGCGCGGAAGGCGGCGAGGGCGTGCTGATCGACCAGGAAGTTCCGCTCTGGTCCTATGCCGACCTGCTGGCCGAGGAATCGGGCCTGCGCGGCTTCGAGCTTGGCCTTGCGCGCGCCATCAACAACCCCGGCGCGGATCGTTTTGTCGCCGACAGCGAAGCCCTGCTGTGCTGCATTCGCCTGCACCTGCATTCTGAGGGCATGGCGCGTTACTTCAGCGGCAGCGCCGAGGAAAAGACCTTCATCATCAACAAGCTGGGCGAACGCGGCATGACGCCGTACATGCACGGCCGCGGCCTGGCCGCGTTGCACGGTTCGCGCGTGCTGTACAACGCGCTAAGCCGCAGCCTCAGCGACGGTTACCCCGAGGTCAGCGTGGCGATCTGCGACGTGCTGGCGTCGGAGGACATGACCGAGGCCGTCGGCACGGCCACCAGCGAGCCGCTGCTGCGCGCGCTGGGGCAGCCTGACCGCCGCGTGCGCTATGCCGCGGCGCGTGCACTGGTCAAGCTTGGCCGCACCAAGGACACCGGCAAAAACGCCGACGTCGAGGACCAGACGATGAAGGCGCTGCAGGAATCCGCGGGCCACAGCGTGCTGCTGATCGCCGAGAATGAGGCGCTGCGCAACCCGCTGTCGACGCTGCTCAAGAGCTACGGCTACAACGTCGTGGAAGCCCGCACGCTTGAAGACGGTGCGCGCTCGGCGACGCTGGCGCCGCTGCACGACGCCATCATCCTGCAGGGCGACATGGCGCTCAGCCCGACCTTCTTCTGGGAGCCCGCGCGCGATTCGTTTGGCCGCGAGAGCAACTTCAAGATGGAGACGATTTTCGACATCCTCGCCACCGACGTCCGCACCAGCAAAATCCCGGTGCTGATCGCCGCGCTGGACACCGACCTCGATGCGCGCAAGAAAGTGCTGCAACCCAAGGTCGACGCCGGGGTGCTGCCGGCGGGCAACTTCTTCACCTACACCGACAAATACAGCTTCGACCAGCCGGACGGCAAAAAGATCAACACCCAGCTTGAAGCCCTCTGGAGCACCAACATCGAGAGCTCCAAGAACAAGACCAACGAGATCGTCGAGCTTGCGGCGGAGTCGCTGGCCAAGCTCGATCCCGCAAGCACGAAGTTCAACGTCGAGAAACTGCTGGAGGCGCTGGTCGGCGGCCTGCGTCTTGAGGCACGCACCTCGGCTTCGCGCGAGAAAATCTGCAAGGCTATCGGCGTGCTGGTCGGCAGCAGTTCGCGGGTCAGCGCCGCCTGGGTGCGCGACAACGTGCTGCCCAAGCTGCTCGACACCATTGTCAAGACTGACGATTTCACCGAGGCCACGGACACGCCTGAAGTGCGTGCAGCGGCGGCGCTGGCCATGGGCCAGTGTTTCCGCTACCACGCACAGTCGTTCACGGAAGACCACTACAAGGCGCTCAAGGATATGCTGCGCTATGAAGAGGACCTCTCGGCGACAACCGACGAGGCGGCCCGCGAGGCGTCTGTGCTTGCAATCGCCGCGGCGCGCAACGCCGCCGGTGTGGCGCTGGGCCAGGCTCCGCTGACGCCCGCGCAGCGTCTTGAGGTGACCAAGGCGCAGGCGGTGATCCCGCATGTGCCGAACCCGGATCGTCGCGGCGCGACGGCAGGTTAGTGCAAGCCACTGCGGTACAATGACTTACAAGGGCACGCGAAAGCGTGCCCTTGCTCGTTACCGACTCTTTGCACTCACGCTAAATATAGAAAATATAAGAATAAAAGAAAATAGATAAAAAATAGCAAAAACATAAAACGCAGTGTACAGTTGTTGCATAAGGAGACAGCAATGACCACCGCGCCCAAAGCCTTCAGCCTCAACCCTCAAAGCATCCTGGTTGGCGCATTTGCCCTGATCGTCGGTTGCGGCATCGGCGCCCTGGCGATTGCCAACCGGGGCACGCCGGCGATTGCGCCCAAGGTTGAAGCTGAAGTCGCCCCGCGCGGGCTGGGCCCCGGTATCCGCGGCGAAGAGCAGGTCAGCCTGCGCGCGGCCCTGAAGCTGCTGCCCGCCACCGAGAACAACGTTGCTCAAACACTGACGGCCTACGCCGCTTCGGTTGAAACCCGCGACACTGCCCGCGTGTTTGGTTACGAAATGACGGGCGAGCTGGCCGGTGAAACCGTGATGGTGTCGGCCGAGACCGCCGCCGCCGCCCCGGTTGCCGAAGTTGCGGAAACCAAGGTTGAGACGATCGAGGCCCCCAAGGTCGAAGCGATTGAGGCCGCTCAACCCGCCAAGGGCAAGGCCAAGGACGAGGACGTGCTGGCCGCGGTTGCGACCGGCAGCGCCCGCGAACGCTACGAAGCCTGGGACGCGGTTGCCGCGGACCTGGACGGCAGCGATGTGGATACCCTGCGCCGCGTTGCTGCGCTGATCGGCGCCACGGGCAGCCTGCCGCTGGAATGGAAAATCGCCCATCGCCTGAGCCAGCTCACGGGCGAGGATTTCGGCCTGGATACGGCCGCATGGACCGCCTACTTCGCCGGCTAAGCGGTCCTACATAATGGTCTTTAGGTGGCGCGGACATTCCTGTCCGCGGTGGCGAGCTTTGCGAGCCACAATTCGACCGGCTACGCCGGTCGGGCGGACAAGAATGTCCGCCCCACAACTGCCCAGAACATATCTAAGACCATGGGTGGCATGGGCGCTTCGCCCATGCGAAAGAGAAAGAGCGGTTGGCGCCGGGCGAGGGCGCCCGTGCCACATTTGTTTGGGTCACTTGATCTTGAAGTCGACGACGAGCGGCAGGTGGTCCGAGGCGACCGTCGCTTTGCTGCCTCGGAAAATATGCGCCGCGGGCGCGATCAGCCCGCGGGCAAACGCCTTGTCGAGTGACCCCACGGCGAAGTAGGCCGGGAACGAACGGAAGCTGCTGATCGGCGTCGTTAGCTGCGTGAAGCCGTGTTTGGACAACAGCCCGCCCGCCAGCGTGTTGCGCCAGTCGTTGAAGTCGCCCGCGACCAGCGCCGGCAGCTTCGAGCCCTCGAGAAACAGGTGATGGCCTAGCAGGCGCTGCGCCTGCCACAGGCGCTCGGCCTCGGACAAGCCTAGGTGCCAGTTCACGGCCTGTAGCGGCCCGTCCGGCGTCTGGATCACCGCAACCTGCGCCGCGCGGGGCTTCTTGGTCTGGTAGCGCAACGAAATCGAATGATGCGAGCCAAAGGGCCAGCGCGACAGCAACATGTTGCCGTAGCCGCCATGTTTGACGTGGACGTTGAGTTGATACTGTTGATGCGGCAGGGCAAGCGCTTCCGCAATCAAACGCGGCTGGTCGTGCACGTGCGAGCGCGTGACGTGCCGGTCGACTTCCTGCAAAAACACCAAGTCCGGGTTCTCGGCCTTGATGACATCGATGATGCGGCTGAGATCGTAGCGGCGATCGCGCCCGCCGATTCCCTTGTGAATGTTGTACGTCAACAACCTCATGAAGACATTATAGGTCCAGGTGCAGGTTCAGGTTCAGAACAACAGGCATAACGTTGTTGTTTCTGCACCTGAACCTGAACCTAGCAGTTACGTGTTCACGGCCACTTTGCCGAGGATGCGGCGGATCACGTCCTGGCCGGATTTGCCGCCGCGGCGGTCGAAGCTGCCGCGCTCGATCACGCGATGGCTGAGCACGGGAATGGCGAGGTTCTTGACATCGTCGGGCACCACGAAATCGCGGCCTTCGATCACCGCCAGCGCCTGCGACGCGCGCAGCAAAGCCACGCTGCCGCGGGGGCTGACGCCGCTGACGAGCTTGGGGTTGTTGCGGGTCTCGCCGATGATCTCGAGGATGTAGTCGGTGATGCTTTGCTCGACGCGCACACGTTTGACCGCTTCCTGGACAACCAGAACGTCCTCACGCTTGAGCACTTGATTGACGCCGGAAAGCGTGTCCGCGCGCTGGTGTTCAAACAGGATGCGTTTTTCGTCGTCGACTGACGGATAGCCGATCTCGAACTTCAGCATGAAACGGTCGATCTGGCTTTCGGGCAGCGGGTAGGTGCCGGCGTGTTCGATCGGGTTCTGCGTGGCGATGACGAAAAACGGCTGCGGCAACTTGCGCGACACGCCGTCGCCGCTGACCTGGTATTCGCTCATGGCTTCAAGCAGCGCGCTTTGCGTGCGCGGCGTGGCGCGGTTGATTTCGTCGGCCAGCAGGATGTTGGCGAAGATCGGGCCCTCGCGGAACTCGAAGCTGCCTTCCTTCTGGTTGAAGATCGAGGTGCCGAGGATGTCGGTGGGCAGCAGGTCCGGCGTGAACTGCACGCGCGAAAACTTGCAACTCACGGCCTGGGCCAGGGCGCGCGCCAGCGTGGTCTTGCCAAGGCCCGGCAGATCCTCGATCAGCACGTGGCCGCGGCCGAACAACCCCACAAGCAAGAGGCGCACGACCTCGGGCTTGCCGATCAGTGCGGCGCTGAGCTGATTGGCAAGTTGTTTGGCTAAGGCTGTAACCATGATCGTGTCTCGCGTCGCGTGTGCCGAGTCTCGTGTCGCCTGGGCCGCAGGTCCGACAAACATATGTTTCCTTGCTGCATCTGTCGCGGGTCCGCTTTTGACACGGGACATGGCGCTCGGGACCCCGGGGCGGTTTTTGCCGGGGGCTGCGACAGTCGTTAAACGTGCAGCGCCCCAAAAGGGGCGCTGCGTTTTGTGTTTCCCGGGTGGGCGTTACTTTGCGAGCTTGACGTGCGCAGCCGCAAGGCCTTTCTGGCCCTGCGTGACTTCGAAGGTGACCTTCGCGCCTTCCTGAAGCGACTTGAAGCCCTCGGACTCGATTGCCGAGTAGTGGCAGAACACGTCCGGTCCGCCGCCATCCTGCGTGATGAAGCCAAATCCTTTGGCATCATTGAACCACTTCACTACGCCTGTAGCCATATGACCATCTATCCTTTGCCGCAGTCGGGGGGAACCCTAGCGGCCTTCAACTGCCGGTGTCCCGGCTTTCCACAAGTTGGGAACATCACTCAGATGCTCCGCCCAGGCGCCGAACGCCGACGCCGGCAAATATGCTAGGGTGCGCAAAATGCGACTTCCAGCGTTTTTGAGAATCTTATTGGGGCGCTCACAAACCGGTCGGTAGCTTTTGTGGGTTAAATGAAACCGGCGGCCTAAGCCGCCGGTTTGTGGTCGCTGATTTCCTGGTTGTATTTACTTGAGGAGCTCAACGTTCGCAGCGGCCAAACCCTTCTGGCCCTGTGTAACGTCGAACTTGACCTTGGCGCCTTCTTGAAGCGACTTGAAACCTTCGCTCTTGATCGCCGAATAGTGGCAGAACACATCCGGTCCGCCGCCATCCTGTGTGATAAAACCAAAACCCTTCGCGTCGTTAAACCACTTCACTGATCCAGTAGCCATTACTCTATTTCCTTCTGCTGTCTGAGGCCAAAACCTCGACCGCTCTCAACTGCCGGAAAACCCGGCTTTCAACAATTTGGGAACACCAACTTTGATGCTCCGCCCTTAGCACCGAACGCCGATGCCGTAGATATGCTAGGGGTCGCGTGCCTTGAGTACCATCCAATAACCATATTTGTTTTGCAAATATTCCGCATATCCCAAAAAACGGAACCGGCGGCCAAGGCCGCCGGTCTGAAGGTTTGGTGCAGTTGTCTACTTCAGGATCTCGACATCTGCGGCCGCCGGGCCCTTCTGGCCCTGCGTGATTTCGAACTTGACCTTGGCGCCCTGCTGCAGACTCTTGAACCCTTCGGTCTTGATCGCCGAATAGTGGCAGAAAACGTCGGGGCCGCCCCCATCCTGGGTGATGAAGCCAAAGCCCTTCGCATCGTTGAACCATTTGACCACGCCGGTAGGCATATCCTGATCCTTCACAAGGGGACATCGAACGGAATTGCAGACGAGGATTCCAAGGGTAATGCTTCGATCATTGCTTTCCAGCGTTAACGCAAATTTCCGCTGCGAAGGCACTTGTGCGAATTGGGAATTTTTTACGCCGCGAGTCGCGCGCCGAAAAACTCCGCTATCCCTTGGCCATCTTCAGCGCCTCTTCCGCTTCCTTTTCTTTGCCCGCCGCCTGCAACACCATGCCCAGCGTGTTGTAGTACTTGCTCAGCCGCTGCTGTTTGTCGGGCTTGGCCGCGCCGTCCTCGTGCTTGATCGCAGCACGGATGGCCTCAACCGCGGGGTCCAGTTTCTGTTCGCCGATCAACGCCTCGCCAAGGCCGAAGTAGCTCTTGGCCAGGCTCACGCCGTCGGCCTTACCCGCCTGCTTATGTTTAATCGCCCCCTCGTAAGTCTTCACGGCCTCGGCGTTCTGACCCAATTCTTTCAGTGATTCAGCCAAGCCGTGCCATATGAAACCGCGCGCCAGCGGGTCGACCTTCGCTTCATCGGAGAGTTTGACAGCCTTGCGCCGCGCCATCACCGCGGGCACAGGCTTGCCGCCGTCGTGGTAGACCTCGGCCAGGCCGCGCTGCATCTGCAGGATCGTCGGCGCCGGGAGCTTCACCTTCTCGGCGAGTTTGATCGCGGTGTTGTAGCAGTTCTCGGCCTCCGCCTGCCAGCCGTCGAGGATTTTCTTCTGTTGTGCGTCCTCGTTGCCGGATTTGCCGGTCTGTTCCTGCTGGACCTGCCGCACCACCTCCTGGAACTTTCGGGTTGCGTGGAGTTGCGCCAGCGTCGGCTTTAATGCCTCGCCCAGAAAGAAATTGAGATGGGCTAACGTGCCGTCATCCTGCTTGCTTTCGTTGCCGGCCTTCAGCGCCTTGCGCAGCCATTCGGCGGCCTTCTGGTTGCGGCTGGCGTGCAAAAGCACCTGGCCGTACTGGAGGTAGAGGTTCACGCGCGACGGCGCGGGCGCGTTGGCTTCCTCTTTGAGCACGCAGCCTTTTTCGAAGGCGGCGACGGCGTCGTCGGTTTTGCCAAACGAGGCCAGGGCCTCGCCGAGTTTGCCATAGGAGGTCGCGAGGTTGTTCTTGTCGCCGCCGGCGGATTCCTCGCGCTCGACCATCAACTTGAACGATTTAACGGCGTTCTCGAGATCGCCGCGGTCCATGGCCAAGCTCCCCGCGAGTTCGTGAAAACTTGACTCATCAAGGGCGCTGAGGCCCGCCGGCGGCTTGCTGCCGTCGGTGGAGGCCGCAAGTTGTTTCAGCAGCTTGCCGGCGGTGTCGCGATCTCCGGAGTAGTACGCGTCCAGCGCCTTCTGGATATTTGCGTCGGCCATTGCAGTCCCTTCGTGGAATGGCGCGATCATCCAAGGCGCGCGCCCTGTTTGCAACCCCGCCCGGTTACCAAAAAACCTGCACGAAGATCACGAAGGCCACGAAGAAGGCCAGGACAAGCAGTTCTTCGTGAGCTTCGTGCTCTTAGTGTCGCAGTTGAGTCGCGGTAACAATGGTCTTTCGGAGCGCGGTAACTCATGAAATTAGGCTAATCTCCCGCACTGGCGGCGTTCTAGGCCGTTAGGCATTATTGAGGCCCGGAGCCACAAACAACAGGAACCACCATGCGTATCTTCGAACCGCACATCCACATGATCAGCCGCGTCACCGACGACTACGAAAAAATGGCCGCGGCCGGCATCACGCACTGCAACGAGCCGCAGTTCTGGCTCGGACAGCCGCGCACCAACGTCGGCAGCTACATCGACTACTTCGCGCACATCACCGAATATGAAGCCAAGCGCGCCGCGGACTTCGGCATCAAGCACTATTGCTGCATCGGACTAAACCCGCGCGAAGCCAACGACGACCGCCTGAACAAAGACGTGTTGAAGATTCTGCCGCAGTGGCTGAAACATCCGACGTGTGTCGCGGTGGGCGAAATCGGCCTCGACATGCAGAACGAAAAGGAAGAGGACTTCCTGCGCCAGCAGCTTGAGCTCGGCAAGAAGTTGAAGATGCCGATTTTGATCCACACGCCGCATCGCGACAAGTTGAAGGGAACCAAGCGCATCATCGACATCTGCAAGGAGGCCGGTAATCCGCCGGAAATGGTGCTGATCGACCACAATAATGAAGAGACGATCCCCGCCACCAAAGACGCGGGCTTCTGGGCGGGCCACACGGTTTATCCCGTCACCAAGCTTAGCCCCGAGCGCGCGACCAACATTTTCAAGAAGTTCGGCGTCGAGCGAATGATGGTGAACTCCAGCGCCGACTGGGGCCCCAGCGATTGCCTCAACGTGCCCAAAACTTGTGGCGAGATGCGCCGCGCGGGTTTCACCGAGGAGCAGATCCAGACGATCGTGTGGGATAACCCGTTCAACTTCTTTGCGCAGAGCGGCAAACTGGACGCTGAACGCAAGTTGCTCGCGGGCACCTTCCTGAACAACGGCGCGGTGAAGTCAGCAGCCAAATCGAAGAAGGCCAAAGCGGTCGCGGTGTAACGATCAATTGCTCATGAAAAACCCCGCGCACATGCGCGGGGTTTTGTTTTGTTGAGGGTACTACGCCTTGGTTGCTTCGGCGTCTTTGAGGAATTGCGCGAGGCCCTTGTCGGTAAGAGGGTGCTGCACAAGCTGGCCGAACACTTTGAACGGGATCGTCGCGACGTCGGCGCCGGCAAGCGCGGCCTGGTGCACGTGAATCGGATGGCGCACCGACGCGACGAGAATTTCTGTCTCGAAGCCGTAGTTGTCGTAGATCTTGCGGATTTCGGGGATGATCTGCATGCCATCCTGGCCGACGTCGTCGAGGCGGCCGACAAACGGGCTGATGTAGCTCGCGCCCGCTTTGGCCGCGAGCAGCGCCTGGACGGGGCTGAAGCACAGCGTGACGTTGGTTTTCACGCCGTCCTGGCTGAGGCGGCGGCAGGCTTTAAGACCTTCAGGAATCAGCGGCAGTTTGATCACGACGTTGCTGCCGTATTTGAGAAGCTCCTTCGCTTCCTTTAACATCCCGTCGCAATCGATGCTCACGACCTCAAGGCTGACGGGCCCCTCGACAAGCTTGCAGATTTCCGTGGCGACATCCTTGAACGTGCGGCCCGATTTCTTGACCAGCGAGGGATTGGTCGTCACGCCGTCGAGAATTCCCAGTGCGCGCGCTTCCTTGATTTCGCCAACGTCCGCCGTGTCGATAAAGAATTTCATCCCGGTCTCCTTGCCCGTCGCCGCCAATCACCCTATCGCGCGCGCAAGCCCAGTGCAACGTTGTTGAAAGCCCCGCCAAACGCCAGAATGCGCCGAACCCGGCACGCCGCAAGCCGTTTCAGTTACAACTTCCGATTCGAGCGATGCTTGAGACGTCCTCTGCCATCACCATCGTGGGTGTCGCCCCTGTTCCACGTGGGACACGGCCTGGTTGCGGCCGGCGTGGGCTACATCGCCGCATTTTCGGCCACGGCCTATTCGCATACCGCGCCCGGCAGCCCCGAGCACATCTTCTGGCTCGCGACTTCGGCGTCGCTGATCATCTTTGAAGCCGCGTTCATCGTTTACGTGGTGGCGCGTCGGCGGCGCATGAAGCGCCTCTGGAAGGACGCCGAGGCGCTTACGCGCGCGCACCAGTACGACGCGGCGCGCGCAAACTTGCTTCAGCTCACGAACTACATGGAATATCGCCTGAAGCCCGAGCGCGTTTTTTTGTCCCTCGGTGCGTTGGCCGAAGCGCAGGAGGATTGGCGCGAAGCGGCGCTGTGTTATCGCCGCTGCGGCGATTACCCTCCGGCGCTGCTGAACCTCGGCGTGTTGATGTTGTTGCGCGGCGCCAACGACCGCGCGGCGGAGGCGCTGCGCAAGTTCAGCGCACGTGTGCCCGAAGATACGAGTTCGGCGATCATGCTGGCGATGGCGCTGTATCGCAGCGGCAAGATCGATGCGGCGCTGAGCACCCTGCGCTCGCGCCTGGCGCGCCGGCCCTCGAGCCCGCTGTTAAAGAAGAACGTCGAGCGGCTGGAACGCGGCGAGGAACCCGCGCTGACGATCTAGGTAGCGACGCGGCTCAGCCCCGTCCGCGGTCTGCGGCCCACGCCCGGCGGACACGGCAAAGCCGCGTCCCTACACATTGCCAACCGACCGCCGCCGTTGTAATTCTATCCCCTCGCGCAACGCTTGCGCGTGGGACAAATTAGGCCCCATCATCTAGCGGTTAGGATAACGCCCTTTCAAGGCGTGTACGCGGGTTCGAATCCCGCTGGGGTCACCAGCATTGAGAAAGTGTTTGGCGCGATGGACGCAGCCAAACCCGGCCATGGATGGCCGGCGAAAGCGAGCCTGCCAAGGTGAGCTTTCGCGGTCTCAGCGGTGAGGCATGGATGCCGAACCGCGACATTGTGGTGGCGTAGCCAAGTGGTTAGGCAACGGTTTGCAAAACCGTCACACGCGGGTTCGAATCCCACCGCCACCTCCAACTCAGCGGCCCCTGCACGGTCTGGTTGCGGGGGCCGCTTCGCGTTCGGCCTGCGGCCTCAACGCTTCGCTCTCAAAACGCGCCACAGGCGCGTTTTGACCTACCGCCACTCCATCTTTCATCGGCTTGCGGCTATGCTGCGGGCCGATTTCTTTGGGCCAGGAACGGACAAGCCATGATCAAAACGGTGGGCAACTGGATTGCGGGCGGCGTTGTCGTCCTTTGTGTGCTGGCAGGTGTGCGCGCGGCAGGGGCTGAGGAAAAGCCGCCGGAGGTCGCGGCCATCGCCGACGTCATTGCCATCGACGGCGGCGAAGCCCACACCATCGCGCTCAAGAAAGACGGCACGGTCTGGACTTGCGGCGCGCGCCTTCTCGGCGACGGCACAACGGGCGAACACCCCACGTTCGTACAACTGAAACCACTTGGCAACGTCGCCGCAATTTCGTCGGGAAAGGCCCACGGTGTCGCGCTCAAGAGCGACGGCAGCGTCTGGACCTGGGGATTCAATGCCAACGGGGAGCTTGGCAACGGGACCAAGGGAAACCCGAGTACGCCCGTGCAGGTCAAGGACCTCGTCGATGTCACGGCGATTTCGGGCGGCAGCGCTTTCACCCTCGCGCTGAAAAAAGACGGCACGGTTTGGGCGTGGGGCTACAACGCAACAGGCCAGCTTGGCGACGGGACCAACGACAGCACGACGGTTGCGGTGCAAGTGAAAGATTTCTCTGACGCCACGGCGATTGCCGCGGGCGGGTCGCACAGCCTCGCGATCAAAAAGGACGGCAGCGTGTGGGCGTGGGGCTTGAACGTGAAGGGCGAACTCGGCGACGGCGGCAACGAGAAACGCCTCATACCAGTGAAGGTCAAAGAGCTTGGCGAAATCACGGCGATTGCGGCGGGCGAAAACCGCAGCCTGGCGTTGAAGAAGGATGGCACTGTGTGGGCCTGGGGCATCTGCGAGCTTGAAGACGGCAGCGCCGAAAATCGTTCAACGCCCGCGCAGGTGAAGGGTTTGAAGGACGTCGCTGCAATCGCCGTGGGCCAGGCGCACTTCCTGGCGTTGGTCAAGGACGGCAGCGTGTGGGCGTGGGGATCGAACAAAGTTGGCGAGCTTGGCGACGGCACGAAGGACGCGCGTCCCGCGCCGGTGCAGGTGAAAGATCTGAAAGACGTCAGCGCGATCGGCGCCGGCGACTCGCACAGCCTGACGTTGAAGAAAGATGGCGCGGTCTTCGCGTGGGGCTGGAATTCGCAGGGCCAGCTTGGCGACGGCACGATGGAAAACCGCTGGACGGCTGTGCAGGCGAAATAACAACCATGAATACGCCGAAAGCGCCGCAAGACACTAAACCCCGCGCGCATCCGCGTGACCCGCTGCACGGCGTCACGCTGGAGACGATCGTGACGAAGTTGTTCGAGAAGTACGGCTGGCCTGAGATGGGGCGGCGCATTCCCGTGCGCTGTTTTCTGCACGACCCGAGCGTGAAGTCGAGCCTGGTGTTTCTGCGCAAGACGCCCTGGGCGCGCGCAAAGGTCGAAGCGTGGTTTGTCTCCGACACAATGAAGGACCGCAAAGTGGCTAAAAAGCCCTAGTTTTCGGCGGCCAGCGTCTCGAGTTCTTCCCAGCGTGCATACAGCGTCTTCAGTTCGGCGGCGATTTCGTCGCGGCGCATGCCCAGCTTAGTGGCCTCCGGCGTTTTGCCGGTCTTGGTGTAGAGCGACGCGTCGGCCAGGCGTTCGTCGAGTTTGTGCAGCTCGACCTCCAGCTTCTCGATGCGGCCGGGCAGCGTCTTCAACTCATTCTGCGCGCGTTTACGCGCTTTGCGGGCTTCTTCGCGCGCTTCGTTGTCGACCGCCTCGCGCTCAGGTGCGGCGGGCGCCGCAGCACGGCGAAGTTCTTCCAGCAGCGATTCCAGGTCGCCTTCGTGGAAGCGCGCGCGGCCTGTGCCGTCGAGGAACAGGATGCGCGTGCAGACGCGGTCGAGGAAGTAGCGATCGTGGCTGACCACCAGCACCACGCCCTCAAAGGCGATCAATGCTTCCTCGAGCGCGCGCAGCGTGGGCAGGTCGAGGTCGTTGGTGGGCTCGTCGAGCGCGAGAACGTTGCCGTTTTGCAGCAGCAACTTTGCCAGCAGCACGCGGTTGCGCTCGCCGCCTGAAAGCTGGCGGATCTTGGTGTGCTTGCGTTCACCGGGGAACAGGAACTGGTCGAGAAACGGCGCCACGCGCTGCACGCGGCCCGCCACGTTGATCACGCCCTCGTGGTCGTCGGCGATTTCCTCGACGACGCTCTTTTTGTCGTCAAGGACCGATCTTGACTGGTCAATACTCGCGACCTTGACTGTCTCGCCGATTTCGACCGCGCCGGTATCGGGCGCAAGTTTGCCCGTCAGAATCCGCAGCAGCGTGGTTTTGCCCGCGCCGTTGGGGCCGACGATGCCCAGCCGCATGCCCGCAGTAATCACGACGTCGGTTTTCTGCAGCACCGTGCGGCCGCCGAAGCTTTTGCTCACGCCCGATGCCCGGATGATCTTGCCGCCAAGGCGCGGCCCCGGCGGAACTTTGAAGTCGAGATCGGTGCGGACCTGCAGGTCGTCCTGTTCGACCAGGTCGCGGTAGCGGCCGACGCGCGCTTTTTCTTTGGTGGTGCGGCCGTGGGCGCCGCGGCGAATCCAGATCGTCTCTCGCCGGATCGTCGCCAGCCGGTTTTGCTCGGTCGACGCTTCGACCTCAAGCCGCCGCGCCTGCTCAACAAGGAAATCGCCGTAACCGCCGTCGGTCGAGTAGAGCTTGCCGCGGTCGACCTCGACGATGCGGTGGACGACGCGGTCGAGGAAATAGCGGTCGTGCGTAACCATCACCAGCGGCGTGCGGCTGGCGAGCAGGAAATCTTCGAGCCAGTCGATCGCGACGACGTCGAGGTGGTTGGTGGGTTCGTCGAGCAACAGCACGTCGGGTTCGGAAAGCAGCATCGCGGCCAGCGATACGCGGCGCGCCTCGCCGCCGGACAGGCTGCCGCAAAGCGCGTCGGCCTCGCGCAGGCCGAGATGCGCGATCATTTCCTCGACGCGGTGCTCGACGGAATGGCCGCCCATGGAGGCCAGGCGCGACTCGAGTTTACTTTGCTCGGCGATCAGGAAGTTCAGCGTGTCGGCGGGCGTGCCCGGTGCGGCCATGGCGCGGTGCAGGTCGTCCAGCCGCGCCTGCAACTCGTCGCGGTTGCCAAGACCCGCACGCACGGCGTCGCGCACGCGTTGCTTGGCGTCCAGCCGCGGTTCCTGCGAGATGAAACCGATGCGGATGCCGGCCTGCGCGGTGCGCTGGCCTTCGTCGGGTGTCTCGAGGCCGGCAAGCAGGCGCATCAGCGTCGACTTGCCCTCACCGTTGGGGCCGACGAGGCCCACGCGCTCGTTGACGCCAAGCCCGAAGTTGACGGACTTCAGCACGGTGCGGCTGTCGTAAACCTTGGTGACGTTCTGGAGCGCGAGCACGGCCATGGCGGGAATCTACCAGAAATCACGCCTGACGCGCGTTTGGTCTGGCTTTGCCGAAAACTGCTGTTCACCACAGAGCCCACCGAGAACTGCAACTACCTGTCCGCAGAGGACGCAGATTATCGCAGATGTAAAAAGGGAGGTTTGTGGCAAATCCAATCTGCGTGAATCTGCGAAATCTGTGGCTTGCTTTTGCTTTGTTTCTCCGCGTGCTCCGTGGTGAACGCTTTTTTGAAGCCGCTTTTCGACAGAGCAGCTTGGTCTCGCACCTGCCTCGCCAAGGAGTTGGCTTGGGCAAGCGTCCGCGCTACAAGAAGCAGGCCTCCTGAACCTTGCGGCGCAGGAGGCCTGTGATTTCCCGGGTGCACATCATTGTTAGCGCGAAATGTAGAGGCCCTGCAACTCGGCCGTAAGTTGCATCAGGAACTGCTCGAAAGTGCCGATGGCCCGCACACCCACGGCGGTGAAATCGCAGCTGGGGTAGTTGGCGAACCAAGCCGGCGTATCGCGCACGATTTCCACGTCGGTGCCGCCCACCGTCGGGGCGCCGTCGGTGATCAGGAACAGCGAAAGCAGGTTGGTCGGATAACGGTTAAGGACAAAGTTCAGCGCCGGGTAAGTCGCCGTGCTGCCGTTGGGGAAGATGCCGCTGCCTTCGACAAAGGCCAGCGCCTCGGCCTTGTTGGCCGGCGTGGCGTATCGCAGCTCGCCCCACATCATCACCACGGCGCTCGAGTAAGGCACGATGTCGAACTGGTCCGTCGGCTCCATCGCCAGGATGTTCGTCACCAGCTCCTGCTTGAGCGTGTTGTAACGCGCCGTGTTGGCGCCGCCCATGGAGCCCGACTTGTCGGCGATAAACACCGCGCGGTTGTTAACCGGCGCGCCGTAATGCAACACGATGTCAGCCACGGTCAGGATCATCGTACCCGTCGCCGTTGCGCCAAGAGAGTCCTCGACTTCCACGCTGAAGGTAAAGGTGCCTGTCGCCAGGGGTGTGCCTTGCAGGTACAAAAACGCGCCGCGCGGCACCAGGTGCAGCCCCGGCGGCAGCAGCCCGCCGACGTGCGACCAGGTGTAGCCCGTGCCGCTGCCCGAGGCCGCGGCTGACCCGAAGTTGTAAGGCCGGCCCCTAAACGCGCTGGGCAGGATGTTGGTGGTGAGGTTGAGGAAGAATCCAACGCTGGTGCCGCCGGAAACCGGCGTGACAACCAGGACCGCGGTCGCCGTTGCGGCGAGCGAGTCCGTTACCTGGATATTGAAGGTGCGGGTTCCGCCGCTCGTCGCCGTGCCGTTGATGGTGGCCGAGGCGCCGGCGCCGGTGATGCTGAAGCCCGCGGGTATCGTCCCTGTCAACTGCCAGGTCGGATAAGTGCCCGAACCGCCCGTGGCGTAGACCGTCGCGCTCCAGGCCACGTTCTGGATCATCGGCGGCGCCGGGTCAGGCACCTTGACGTTCAAGGTTGAGCCCGAGGGCCCGATGGGCAGGCGATAGACGCGCCGTGTCTGGTAGCCGTCGGAGTCCGTGAGCTTGATGCAGAAGTAGAACATGCCGTGCAACTCGGGTGTGCCCGCGAGCGTCGCGCTGGGTGTGCCGCTGGTCAGCGTGAGGCCCGGCGGCAGATAGCCGGACTCCACGATCCAGGTGTAGCCGCTGCCGCTGCCCCCGGTGCCGGTGATGGGTGTGGTGTAAGCCGTGCCACGCACACCGTAAGGCAGGAAGTCAGTGATCACGTCAAGCGGAACGCCTGAGGGGCCAATCTGGATCGTCAGGTCCTGGGTGTCGGTGTTGGCGCCGCTGTCGGTGACCTTGACCGTGAAGGAGAACGTGCCGGAAACAAATGGCACGCCGCCCAGCGCGCCGTAGGGCGTGCCGGAGTAGATGTCCAGTCCGCCGGGCAGGCTGCCCACGGGCTGCACCGTCCAGGTATAGCCCAAGCCCGTGCCGCCGACTGCGTCAATGCGTGTGCCGTACTGCTGGCCGACTTTGCCGTCAGGCAACGTCAGCGTCGTGATGGTCAGGGGTCCGACCGCGGGGTCAATCACAATGCTGACGGCGCGCGTCGCGACCTGTGCTGTGTTGTCCGTGAGTTGAATGGTGATATTGAACGTCCCACTGGCCGTGGGCGTACCAGTCAATGTGCCCACAGGCGACGTATTGCCCAGCGTGATGCCGGCGGGCAGCGCGCCGATGATCGCCCACGAATAAGGCAGCGTGCCGTAGGCGCCGGTCAAAAAGCCGCCGCTGTAGGCTACGCCCACGCGGCCACTAGGCAGCGATGTGGTTGTCACGACGGGCACGCCCGTGGGGCCGTTGATTGTCAGGCTAAATGTCTTGGTCGCACGTTGGGGCCCGGTTGCGGCCGACACTTGCACGGTGAAGGTGTACACGCCGGTCGTGGTCGGCGTTCCCGCCAACGCCACGGTCGTGGCGCCCGATCCCAGCGTCATGCCGTCGGGAAGGGCCGAACCCACGTAAATCGACCAGGTGTGTGCTCCCGCGCCGCCCGTCGAGACGATGTTGGTGGTGTAGGCCACGCCGATCGTCGCCGCGGGCAACGGCGACGTCGTGGTAATTTCCAGCGAGCCGCCCGCCGCCGCAATCGTGATGGTGTAGGCGCGCTGGGCCGTCCCGGTCGCGTTGTCCGTCACACGAATCCAGAACGTGAAAGTGCCGCTGCCCGTGGGCGTGCCGGAAAGTGTGGTGGTCGGCGTGCCCGTGCCGGCGAGGGTAAGCCCCGTGGGCAGCGTGCCCATCACCGTCGGCGCTGTCCACGCATAGCCCGCGCCACTGCCGCCGCTGGCCGTGACGTTCTGGTTGTAGGCCGTGCCCGCAGTCCCGCCGGGCAGGGTCAAGGTGGTAATCGTCAGGTCTGATTCAACCGTGATGGTAAACGCACGGGTGGCGGTGTTGGCCGCGCCATCGGTGATTCGCATGGTGAAGGTAAACGGGCTGCCGACTGTGGTGGTCGGCGTGCCCGCAATGGCCGTGAACTGTCCGGTGGTGGGAGTGAAGTTCAGGCCCGGCGGAATCGTGCCGCTGTCCAGCGTCCAGACGTAGCCCGAGCCGCTGCCGCCGTTGGATATCACCGGCTGGCTGTAGGGCTCGCCAACCTGCGCGGCGGGCATAGTGAAAGCCGGAATGGTCAGCGCCGCGTTAATGCGAACCTGGAAGAAGCGGGTGGCAACGTTGCCGCCCGAATCTTGGACGCGCATGGTGAACGTGTAGTAATTCTGCGTCGTTGGATTGCCTGAAATCGTGTTGCTGGGCGTGCCGTCGGCCTCGGCCAGGCCGGTGGGCAGCGCGCCCGAAGATACCGTCCAGGTATAGCCCGCGTCGGTGCCGCCGGTGGCGGTGACAAGCTCGCTGTAGGCCGTGCCGATTACCCCGTCAGGCAGCGAGGTGGTGATGATCTGCAATTCCGTCAGGTTGATGTTGACGGTGAAAGCCTGCGTGTCGGTATTGGAGCCCGAATCGGTCACCAGCACCGTGAACGTAAATACGCCCGTGGCCGTGGGCGTGCCCGAAAGCGTGCCGCTGGGCGTGCCGTTGCCAAGGCTCAGGCCCGTGGGCAGCGTTCCGCTGCTAAGCGTAAACACATACCCGGCGCCCGTGCCGCCGGCCGCAAAGATCGGCTGGCTGTAGGCGACGTTCTGGCTGCCGTCGGGCAGCGCCGTCGTCACGATGGTGAGGTCTGCAATCACAATCGTGAAGGCCTGTGTGTCGATGCCGCTGCCGCTGTCGGTGACTGTCACGGTGAAGTTGTAGGTGGCGGCGGCGTTGGGTGTACCCGCGAGGGTGCCGCTTGGGGTGGCGCTGCTGAGCGTCAGGCCGGAGGGCTGCGCGCCCACAGTGACGGTGAACGTGTAGCCCGCGCCCGTGCCGCCCGTGGCCGTGATGAGTTCGCTGTAGGGCGTGCCGACATCGCCGTCAGGCAGCGTCGTGGTGGTGATCACCAGCGGCGGCGGGGCGATGATGATCTGCAGCGCCTGGGTGTCGACGTTGCTGCCGCTATCGGTCACCTGAACCGTGAAGTTGAAGGTGCCAAAGGCCGTCGGTGTGCCGTCCAGCGTCGCCGACGGGGTGCCGTCGGTCAGCGTCAGGCCACCGGGCAGCGAACCCGCAGTCACGCTCCAGGTGTAACCCGTGCCCGTGCCGTCGACGGCCGTGATGTTCTCGCTGTAGGCGACGTCCTGCGTGCCGCCGGCAAGTGTTGTGGTGGTGATGGTCAGCACCGGGTCGTTGATGTCGATGGTCAGCGCCTGGGTATCGGTGTTACTGAGCGAATCCGTGACCTCGACGGTGAAGCTGTATGAACCCGTGACCGTCGGAGTGCCGCTGATGGTCGTGGTAGGTGTGCCCGTGCCCGCCAACGTCAGCCCCGTCGGGAGCGAGCCGACGGTGACCAGCCACGTATAGCCCGCACCGCTGCCGCCGGTTGCGGTCACGTTTACGCTGTAAACAACGTCGCGCGTTCCGTCGGCCAAAGTCGTGGTCGTAATCGTCAACACGCCGCTTGAGGCGATGTCGACCGTGTAAGCCTGCGTGTCCGTGTTTGAACCGGAATCCGTGACCTGCAAGGTAAAGCTGAACGTTCCCGGCGCATTGGGCGTGCCCGAAAGCGTTGCGCTCGGTGTGCCATTGGCGAGGCTCAAACCGCCGGGCAACGCGCCTGCGCTGACCGTCCAAGTGTACCCAACGCCGGTGCCGCCGCTGGCAGTAATGTCTTCATCGTAGGCCGTGCCCTGGTCGCCGTCGGGCAGGCTAACGGTCGTAATCGCCAGTGCGGGTGTACCCTGCACAACAAGGGTGAAGCCCTTGCTTGCCGTGTGGAATTCAGAGTCCGTCACCATCAAGGTGAAGTCGAAAGTCCCCGTGTCGGACGGCGTTCCCTCAAGCGTCGCCTCCGGTGTGCCATCGGCCAGGCTCAGGCCGCCCGGCAGCCCCCCCGCAGTGATCGTCCACGTGTAGCCCGCGCTTGAACCGCCACGCGCGCGGATGCCGATTGAGTAGAACACGCCCTCGGCGCCCTGCGGCAGGGTCGAGCCGGTGATGATCGCCAGCTTCTGGGTGCCGCTGACGCTGTCGCTGAATTGGTCGCCGCCGGCCCCCGTGTTATTGCTGTCGTGCGGCGGCGCGCAAGCCGCGAGTAAGAAAGTGAGCGAGAGAAACGCGAAGCTCAGGAAGTTGGAGCGAGAGCAGCGATCAAGCCGCATCGATTTGTCCTCAAGAGAAATTAGTGTGCGATTGTGTGCGATATTGGTTCGGCGTCATTTGAACGGTTGGTGACATTAACAAATCGCACATCGAACACTAGGGTTATAAAGTTGCAATTTGTCAGGTTTATGGGGATTGTAGAATTCTAACCATTTAGTATTTTCCTCCCCCATCGATTTTATGTGCAAATTGGGCGGTCTGCCCTGCGAGGAAACATCATGCTGAAATGGTTGTCGATCTTCGTGGCATTGCTTTTTGCCAGCTCCCTGACCGCTCAAGGTTCCAGCGGATCAACCAACCTTTTTGACCGGGATATCGGTGGTGCGCCGGCCATCGATAAACAAGGCCTCGTCGAAGTCGGCGCCGACCGCGTGGGCTTTGGCCTGGACGCGCGCGCGGGCGCCGGCCATGACGACAACATCTTCAATGTTGACCGTCATAAGGAAGACGGCTTCTTCGCCGAATTTTTCGGCAAGGCCCACTACGGGACCAAAATTTTCGACTTGTTTGAGGTGGGTGTGCGAGGCCGCGCCGTTGACCGATTCTATTTCGACGGCGCGCACGAGCACCACGAAGACGAGGCCCACGACCATCACCTCTGGGACGTCCGCCTGGGTGGGTTTTTGCGCCATCGCGCCGCAAAGCCGGGCGATCTTGGCTTTGGCGTCAGCGCCGACCTGATTTACCAGAAGGCTCGCTACTACGAACTCACGGGGCCGGTTCTTCGCTTCTTCAAGACCAACCGCACCGCAATCATCGGCCGCGTCTACGGCGAGTACAACGTCTTCAGCTTCATGGGCCTTGAACTCGGCGTCACCGGGAGCCACAGCGATTTCTCCGAAGACAACCTGGTGGAAAGTCCAGATTACTGGAACCTTGGCGTCGATTTCGGTGTGTACCTGCGGTTCTGGGACTTCCTGCAGTTCAAGCCTTATGTGGGCTTTGAATATGATTCGTTCCGGGATGTCCTGGACCAGAACGACGACGGCAGCATCAGCAAAACCGACGACAAGCTGCAGTTGCTGCGCTGGCGCTTTGGCGTCGAGGCGCGCGTGCAGATCGTTGAGCTGTTAACGTTGATGGGCCGCGCTTATGTCGCGCGCCAGGATGACAGCGCGCAGGGCTTCCAGCGTTACACGCAATACGGCGCCGAGGTTGCAACCCAGTGGAAGGTTTCAATCGTTCGCATCTTTGGCGGCCTTAAGGCGTGGGCGCGCGAGTATGATGACCGCTTCCGCTTTGACTCCAACCTCGAGCAAGAAAGCGTGCTTGAGCAGTTCTTCGGTTTCTATGGCGAAGTGCGCGTCAATTTCTTCTGGCGTCTCTACGCCGGCGGGCGCGTGGACTACGACCGGCGCTCCAGCCGCATCGACAACCGCGGCTTTGCCAACACCCAGTGGCAGGTGTTTGTCGGCCTCGACTTCTAAGCGGTCCTAAATAATTCCCTTAGGTGGCGCGGACATTCCTGTCCGCGGTGGCGAGCTTTGCGAGCCACAATTCGACCGGCTACGCCGGTCGGGCGGACAAGAATGTCCGCCCCACAACGGCTCAGAATATATGTAGGGCCGCTTAGCTACGCGTGCTCACCAGTCCTGTTGATTATTCCGCTGTGTCGGGCGAGTCGTCTTCGCCGCTGCCGGCGTATGCGGGCTCGCTGCGGCGGCTACGGGCGG
>JADLAK010000045.1 GCA_020848275.1 Planctomycetota bacterium | reverse complement strand
CGCGACTGCGGGCGAGACGCCCGCGCTACGAAAGGCATTCGGCCAAACGGACCCACTACCCACAATTCGACCGGCTTCGCCGGTCGGGCGGACAAGAATGTCCGCCCCACAGGACTGTTTTCTTCGGCCGGACAAGAATGTCCGCCCCACGGGACTGTTTTCTTCGGGCGGCTGGGGACACGCTGCCCGACTTCGCCAAGGCTTCGTCGGGGAACCCGCGTGTTCCTACGGCACCGTATTCGCGGGCACGCTCGCCGCAAAAACGCGGCATTTTGCTATCGTCGCGTGGTCTACCGGGTGGGGCGATGAAACTTCTTGTCGAAGTCAGCCAAGGCATTGGCAATTGCGTGCAGGGCACGCCCCTGTGCCACGCGCTCTGGCTGCTTGGCCACGACGTCGACTTGTTCGTCAACCAGCCGCAAAAGGCCGTCAAGTTGACCGCTGAAATGTGGCGCAACTGGCCCGTCGTGGGCCGGGTGTGGACGCACCGCAGCCAGTTCAAAGTCCGCGATTACGACTTCGCCGTCGTCGCTTATGGCCGCAAGCTGATGCAACTGCTGTTCCCGCCGGGCCTGAGCCTGTGCCTGCGGCCAAGCGCGGTGCTCAATCAAAGCGAGAGCGACGCTAATGTTGGTCTTGCGCGCGCGCTGGGCTACACGGGCGACACACCGACGTGTTTCGCGGGTGCGAGCGGTCGCGACTTCAAGCTGCCAGCCGGCGCGATCACGGTCCACGCGGGCTGCGCGTGGTTCGCGCCGGAAAAACGCTGGCCGCACTGGAAGCAGGTCTGCGAGAGCCTGAGGGCCGAGGGCCGCCACGTTGTCATCGTCGGCACGCAGAGCGACCGCAGCCCGGAGCGCTGGGAAGACGCGTACGCGAACTACTTCGACTTGAGTTTGATCGACCTCAACGCGCTGCTGCGCCAGGCGAGCGCGCACTTCGGCAACGATTCCGGCGTCGGGCATCTCGCCGCGGCGGCTGGTCTGCCGGGTGTGATCGTGTTCGGGCCCACGAGTCCCGTGAAGAATCACCCGAACTCGCGCGTGATTACCGCCCTTGCCGCGCCCGCGCACGAGGGCGAAGAACATGATCTCGTCGCCACGAAGCCAGTGCCGATCGGGCGGTTGCCCTTTGAAGAAGTGTGGGCCGCGATCGCGCGAGTGTTAAAGGATCCGCGGCGCGACCCGCCGCGCAATCTGCCCGAGCGGGCGCAGGATTCTGCGGCTGCGCGCGAGCAGGTTTTGCGGGCGATCAAAGTTGAAGAGGAAGCCGACAGCCGCTACTTGAAACTCGAGGGCGACTACGCGCGCCTGTGTGCGACCAATGCCCTGAGCATTGGCAACGGCGTGGCGCGCGATGAGATGATCCGTCGCGCGGGCGCGATGCAACTGGAGCTGTTCGAGGCCAAACTTGCTGAAGGCGGCAAGAAGGCGCGGCACAAAGCGCGCGCCCACGCCCGCGACGCGATGCGCGGCGGTTATCTCTTCAGGGGCCTGCTGAGTTATTTGCGGGCGTTGTAGGTGACCCGGGAAAAGTACTGAGCAGTTGTGGGGCGGACACTCTTGTCCGCCCGGCTGGCAAAGTCAGCCGAATCGTGCCGCAAACTGCGCGGCGCCGCGGACAGGAATGTCCGCGCCAGATAAAGAAAACTGTGTGGTACCGCTCTTAGAGCATTTTCAAGATTACCGTGCCGGTTTCTGCTTGCGGCGAGCATCGCATCTCTGCGTCGCGCTCGCTCAGCGTGGCTTCCAGCCACGCCGTCGCTCGCGCTTCTTGATCTGCTCGCTCGCCGCAGCGCATAAACTCGGCCCCCTAACCTTGAAAAAGCTCTTAGCGGTTGCGGGAACGACCCGGCTTGTCGTTGTCGCGTCCTTTCGGTTTGTCATCTTCGCGGTTCGGCCGCTCGGGTTTAACAGGTTCCGGGCGCGGTTCAGGACGTGAGGGCCGCTCGGGTTTAACAGGTTCCGGGCGCGGTTCAGGACGTGAGGGCCGCTCGGGTTTAACAGGCTCCGGGCGCGGGTCAGGACGTGAGGGCCGCTCGGGTTTAACAGGTTCCGGGCGCGGCTCGGGCCGCGGGCGTTCGGGTTTAACAGGTTCCGGGCGCGGCTCAGGCCGGAACGGGCGCTCGGGTTTAACAGGTTCCGGATGCGGCTCAGGCCGGAACGGGCGGTCCGGCTCGTCAGGTCTCTCGGGGCGATCCGGGCGATCGGGCCTGTCAGGTTGCATGGGGCGGTCCGGACGCTCGGGCTTTGTCGGATGATCGGGCCTGTCGGGTCTCTCCGGACGATCGGGCCGCTCAGGCCGGTCGGGTCTGTCGGGCTTGGCGGGGTGATCGGGTTTATCGGGACGATCCGGCTTCGCAGGATGAACGGGTTTATCAGGACGATCAGGACGATCGGGCCGCGACGGTTGCGGCTTGGCGGGACGAGGGCGCTCAACCGGAGCGGGCTCGGGCCGATGCGGCCGCGTGCCGGGGCGATCGGCGCGATCCGGGCGCGAAGGACGCTCAACGCGGATGGGCTCGCCGCCGCAGTCACGATCCTCGATCTGGCGGCCGCGATTATCCCACGCGCGCCAACGACCCGCGGCATTGCCGCGGTAGTCATAGTGGCGCTCACAGCGGATGTCGCCGCTGTCGTAGTACTCGACGTACGGGCCCCAGATGACTTCGTCGGTGCACCAGTACTCTTTTTGCTTGCAGCCGTTTTCGTAGTACCACGTGACTTGGCCGGCCTCGCAGTCGTCGACGAGGTACGCGCAGCGCTGGAGCCTGCCGCTCTCGAAGTAGAAGGACCAGTCGCCGCAACGCAGGCCGAGGTAGAGTTCGCCGTGGCAGCTCAGGCCGCCGTCGGCGTAGAAGTACCAGGCGGGACCGTTTTGCTCGCCGTGGCAGTAAGTGGTTTCGCTGAGGCATTCGCCGTCGTCGTTCCACTCGACCCACAGGCCGTGGCGGCGGCGGTCGGAATCGAGGTAGCCCTCGCAGCGCTTGGCGCCGTTAGACCAGTAGCCGACGCTGGAGTAGCCGCTGTCGGAGGCCTCGATAACTTCGCGGAAGTCTTCGTCGTCGTATTCGGCGATCTCGCGATAGTCGTCGTCGCGCTCATAGACTTCGTGTACGACCGTGTATCGGGCCGCGCAGCCGCCGATGAAGCAGAGGCTGAGAACTGCGAGTGCGAGAAGTTTCTTCATGGGGGTGCTCCACCAGGGTTGGACTAATTGTCGGCCATGAAGTGGGGCGGAACAATCGCCACATACGAAGGGAGCGCGAAATGCTTGGCTCGCTGCCGATTTGTTGGCAGGTGCCTGCCGGAAAAAACGACAGGGGCGACGCAAGCGTCGCCCCAAAAAAACATCGAACTGGAGTTCGATGCCAACGTATTAAACTTCAGGGAAGAAATAAGGTTTCAGGCACTGGATCTTCTTCTCGTAGGTCTCCGGGTCGATTGCCCACTCGGCGGCGCTGACCGACGACAGCAGGCTGTTGCCATCCTGGCTGGTGAAGCAGAAGCCGTAGATGTCCGTGCCGTTGTGCACCGACAGCGTCTCGTGCGGGATGATCGTCTGGTTCAAAATGCGGCCGAAGAAGCCGTGGTCGCGGCCGAAGCTGAACACCTGGTTGGCCGACTTCTTGTAGGTCAGCGCCTGGCGGTCGTCGTCCTTGATGATCTTGATCAGGTTCTCGACGCTGGTTTCCTTCTTGGTCTTGATGTGGAAGCGCACGATGTGCGTGAACTGCGTGTTGAGTTTGATCGCGCTGCTGTAGAGGTTCTTCATCTCCCAACCCTTGGTCTTGTACAGGTAGTACGCGTCGCGGGCGTGGTGGGTGCCGAATTGCTCGTCCTTGTGCTTGCCGACTTCGGGGCTGGCGACGAAATCGTCGTCCTGGCTGATGTCGTTGGCGCGGCGCATGCACACGAAATCAGCGCTGACAAGGTTCTGCGGGTCATTGTTGTTCTGGGTGCCGAACATCTTGATCAGCGCCGAGAGGTTGTGGGTGTTGCAGCTCACGACCTGGATGAACTTGTCGTCGCCGGGAATGAGTGTTTCGTCGTTGATGCCGCGCGCGTACATCTTGCCGAAGCCGAACTCGCTGCCTTGGGCGATGTAGCCCTTGCCGCCGGCCTTGGCCGCGGCGGTGTAGTACTTTTCCTTGTTCGCGAGACCAGCGCCCGAGGGCGTGCAGTCGATGACGACCGTGGCGCGTTTGATGGCTTCTTCGGTGTCGTAATCAACCTTGATGCCGAGCTTCTCAAAGCCCGAAATCTGGTCGCGCTCCGTCGACATCTTGGCGCCGCGGCGAAGCAGGTCGACGACTTTCGAGCGGTCGGTCTTGAGCGGCGTGCGCTTGTTGAACGTCACTTCGTCGATGTCGAGTTCTTTGCGGTAGTTGGTCAGCAAGCCGATCAGGGGTTCGCCGATGGTGCCGGTGCCGACGATGTGGATGATTTTCTTGGCCATTGGATTCCTCGATTGCGCCTAACGAACGCGGCCTGCTCCATTGCAGGCCGAACGATGAAAGACGCGGGTCCTCGTTGTCATCGCCAAGCACTGGGGCACGCGCCACCGGGCCGGGCGATCATCAACTACCCTGAATCTAGTTTGTGCGCGGGACGATTCAAGGCGTGAAAAAGCGTCGCGTGTGCCGAGTCTCGTGTCAGGTGTCAAAGCAATAGAAGGGGCTGTCGCAGCGCAGGGTAGAGTGGACGCGTGACTCGGGACGCGAGACCCGGCACGGCCGTTAACTGAAATCGGCCCGTCGCCGGGCCGCTCCAGTGCTGCTCTATGACTGTTGGCGTCACGCGCCGAATTCTTCCAGGAGCAACTTGTGCATCGCCTTGCGGAAAGATTCATCCAGGTTGAAGGCGTTGTCGTCGACGAGATTGCGCGCGGCTTCCACGCGCTCGTTGCGCACAGCGGGCATATTTGCGAGCTGCGCCAGCAAGCGCGCTTCGTTCGAAATCTCGGCGCGGTCGGCTTCGCGGTTGGGATTAACCGGCGCGGGGGCCTGGGCGCGCTGAATGCGCTGCACACGCTTGGCGCGGTCAATGCGCGGCGCGCTGTCTGCTCCCGAGGGTCCGTAGATTCCTGCCATTGTGCGATTCCAAACAGAGGTGAAGTACTGCCTCAACAAGGAGCATCGGTAAAGCGCGACGGTTACTTTAGCCCGAAACCGGGTTTTTTCGCCCCGCGCCCGATATTGGACGTAACTAGCCAATGGGTATGAACTTGCTCGTTCTAACGCTTGATTTGCGAGCCACAAACCCGCGCATTTCCTCAAAGCAATCTTTGCAGAGGTAGCGCGTGCGGTCCTCAAACTTCACGTATTGGAAGGTGGGTATGTATTCCGCTTTGTCGCAGCGGTCGCATTTGTGGTCTGCATGCATGACACGTCCTCCGGAGAGTTCGTAGTTTATAATCTATAAAGTATGGTCGTCTTTTCTACTCCTTTTCTGCACGATTAAACGCGAATTCCACGCCCCGTTGCGTGCGAAACATTGAGAGCTTTTGGAAGTGCCACAAAGGCGGCAGCAAGGCCGCGGGCAGTTACTTCTTGGGCAGCGACGTCGAATCAAACGCCGTGTCGTCGGTGATGGCCTGACGGCCGGACTCGCCGGGTTTGACGTAGCGTTCAGTCTTGCGCATCAGCGGCTTGGCCACGCGCTCGGTTTCAAAGGCGTGGGGCTTGGCGACCTTCTCCGTCGCGACGCCCTTTACCGCTTCTTCCGCTTCCTTGGGGCTCATGATGCGTGTGGACTGCGCATCGGCTGCAATCGCGGCGGCCATCGCCTCATCGGCCAGCTCGGGCACCGCAGTTCTCGCGCCGGTGTTGCTTGACGCGCCAAAGGAAACCTCGGACAGAATTCCCATCTGTTTGCCCGCGCTGATGATCTTCACGGGGTTTCCAGAGTGCGCCGGTGGCACCGCGTGATGGCGCGGCAGATACGGCATCTTGCTGTAGATCAGCCCGACGTAGCCGTTAAGTTGCGGCAGCTCGAACGTCACTGGCAGCGACGCGACGTAAACGATCGGGTTCTTTTTGATTTCTTCGCAGCGCGTGCGGATGAAGTGGCCAAACGCGGTCTTCTGGAGGTTCTCGATGAACTCGGCGAAGTTTCCGCCCTTGTGTGCGCCGAACATGATCGGCTCGCGTTTGCTGCAGCCAATACCGTTGCCGACTTTTTCAAGCTTGGCGCCGACGATTGCGAACAGGCCGCAGGTGGCGGCCAGTTCCGGCACCCTGGACATCGGCTGCTTGAGCAACCACCAGCCCTTCCAGTCCAATGTGATCGTCTTCAATTCAATGCCCTAAGCAACCGCCAACCCACATGCTAACGCTAACCGCGCGGCTTTCCATCCTTGTCGGGACGCTTTTTGGCCAAAAGCCGCGAAACTTCGTCGAGATTGCCCTCGCCGCTTTGCGCCGCCGCAAGGTTTTCGCTCTTGATTGCGGCGAAGACCTCCTTGCGGTGGATGGCGACATTGGCGGGTGCGGAGATGCCAAGGCGCACCTTGTCGCCCTTGATGTCGACGACCGTGATTTCGATGCCGTCGCCGATGATGATGGATTCGTTGATCTGCCGGGAAAGGACAAGCATGGGCGCTCCGCGCTGGTGACGTAGAAGCGGGTTCCACCCGCCGCACGGATTATAGCTGGGCTTTGCTGTAGGGGCGAGGCGTGCCTCGCCCGTCCGATTACGCGATCACCTTGTGCTTGGTGGTGTATTCGGCCAGCACGAGTTGTTTGCCCAGGTTGCGCACAGTGTTGAAAACCAGCGGTCCCTGCAGGTTCGCGGTCATCTGCGACGGGTCGGCGGGGATGGACAGGATCACCGACACGCGGCTGTCCTCGGGCCTGTCCAGTTCGATAGCGGCGAGTTCGGCGGGGATGACGCGCACGCGGTAATCGGGCGCAAACAACACCGGCTCGACGATCACAAATGCCAGGCGCGGGTCGTCCAGCGATTGCATCCACTGCAGCGGGCCGTTGGCGTCATCGAGGATCGCGAAGGCCTGTGCGTGCGGCAGGCCGATTAAACCTTCGGGAAAGCTGAACACCATTGACGCGTCAACATCCATCGGGCCGAAGCGCGAGGTCTCGATGCGGATGGGGTTCTTCAGGTCGATGGTGGCGATGACCATGGCTGGCTTTCGTAGGGACACGCGGCAGCGTATCCGACTTCGTGTTGTTTGCCGTGGACATGCTGCCGCATGTCCTTACAGGTAATCCAGCACGCTGACCTGCGCGATGCGCGCCGCCGCAAGCAGGCCTGCCTGCAAAATCGTCTGCGCCTGCTGGAACTCCTGCGCCGCCGCCGCAAGGTCCGTGTCCATGATCTCGGACGCGAGGCTGCTCAGGTTTTCGTTCTCGACTGCGAGGCGATTTTGCGTCAGTTCCAGCCGCTGCACGCGCGAGCCCGCCTCGGCCCGGCCATCCAGCACGGAGTTCAGGCCGGTCTGCAATGCCGAAATCGTGCGCGTGATCGCGCCGATGTCGTTGCCCTGCAGCGCGAGCGTGAGATCCGCGAGTGTTCCGAAAAGCCCATCGCTGCCGATGCCGCGCGTGGCGACATCGGCGCTGACAAAGCGGCCGGTGGCTGTGTCGAAGCTGCCGAACAGCCCCAGGTCGTTTATCAAACTTGCGCCCGCGCTCTGGTCGATCAGCGGCTGATTCCCGCCCGGCACGTACGTGAGCGGGTCGAAGGTGTTGTCCGTGATGAGAAGGCGGTCGCTGAGTTGCTCGTTACGCAGTACCGCGTTGCCGTCGGGGCCGGTCATTGACCCGTCAAGATCAAGCGTGCCGGCATCCGCGCCTGTGAACGCCATGCGCGCTACGCCGTCACTATCCTGCACGTCGAATTGCAGGAAGGAATTGGTCAGGTCCGCGTTGACGGTGACATCGAAACTGTCGGCGCCCGCCTGGCGCGCGGCGCGATTGACAGCGTCCTGCATGTCCTGCGCCAGTTGGGCCATGGTGCGGCCGCCCGACGCCGGGATATTGACCGTGCGCGGCGGTCCACCGTTGAAGCTTACACTGAAGCTGAACGCCAGCGTGGGGTCAGCCACCGGGGCGGAGTCGAACGTGCGCTGCCGCACAGCGGCGGCGCTGAAATAGGTCGCGGGCGGCCCCGCGGGATTGACGTTGTCCGCCGCACTGTTGATTGCCGACGCGACGTCGCGAAGGTTTTTCGAATCGGCGATGTCGACGCTGACGGTCTGGTTGCCGCCGGTTGTCAGCGTGAAGTCGACGCCTGCCGTCTGTCCCAGGCCAAGGCCGTTGTTGAGGTCGGCGATGCGGCTGCCGGGCATTTCAGTGACGATGCCAAGCTGCGCGCCAAGCGAGCCGTTGACGTCCTCGACCTTGAGCGCCGAACCCGAGAGCTTGTTGACTAGTTCGATGCGCGTTCCGTCGGCGTTCAGCCGCGCGTCGACTTCGACGCCGGCGCGCTCGATGGCCGTGAAGACGTCGCGCAGCGTTGCGTTCTGCTTTTCGAGGATCGGCTTGAGGTCAATCAGCGCCGTCAGTTCACCATTGGTAATGCGCAAGCCCTGCGGCGAGCGCACGACGCCCGCCGCATCGGTTTCGAGTGTCAGGCCGAGCCCGCCGAAGATGTCGACGAGACTGGTGCTTTCGCTCGCTGCAACGTTCAGGTCGCGCGAGAAAAGGCCTTCGTCATCGGAGAAGTCCACGGCGCCCGCGCTGAAGTTAGGGCCGGCGGTGCTTGCGCCAAGTTGCAGGCGAAGGTCCGCGGCATCGTCGTTGGTTGCTTCCAGCGCGACGTAACCCGCGCTGCCGCTGTCGGCGACGTCGAACAAGAGGCGTCCGCTGGGCAGGTCCGCGCTGACATTGACCGTGACGTTATCGATGTTCGCGCCGGTCAGGGCGCCTGCTATTGCCGCGTCAAGAGCGGTGGCGAGCTCCGTCAACCCGTTGGGTGCGCCGGGAGTGGCTGAAATCGCGAGAGTTTGCCCGTTCACCTGAAGGTCGAAGTTGAATGGCCCCGTGAACGGCGCGAACGCCGAGAGATCTTCACTCGCGAACGAATGTGTGAACGCCGCCGTGGTTAAACCCAGGTCGCCGGCGGTGGTGTGGCCGGTAGCGTCGGCGATGCGGATCGTTGCGCCGGGCTGCAGCACGCCGCCGGAAAGCGGGCCGCCGGCGAACACCGACAGCGAAATGCCGCTGGCGCGCGATTGTTCGCCCTGCGGCATGCCCTGCGACGCCGCGTCGAAGAGTTGGGCGTCGAAGACCTGCGCGCCGCTGGTGTCGCGCACGTTGTTGAGCGCAACCACGACGTCTTCTAGCGTTTCGGCGTGCGAAATATCGACGGTGAAAGTCTGGCGCGCGCCGGTGAGCGGGTCGGGCGTGACTTCGATGACGATCGGCCCGGCGGTATCGATGCCGCGGCCGCCGTTGAGGCTCGACAATGCCGTGCTCAGCGCGACCGTGCCTGGGGGACTGGTGGTCGAAAGCGTTGCGCGCGCATTGAGGTCGCGGCGGCCGGAAACTACGCTTTCGCGCACGCCGAAGATCGAGCGCGCGTTAAGCGCCGCTTCGATGCTGACCCCCGCGCCGATGCCCACGTTGTTGCTGCCATCGGTGCCGCGATAACGCACTGCCTGGCCCATGGCCTCGAAGACCGTTCCCCCGGTCATGCGTCCGCCGAAAATGTTCAGGCCGGCAAAACTTGCGTTGGCGATCTGCAAAAGCGCGCTGCGTAACTGGTTGACCTCGCTCGCGCTGTTGGCGCGCGTCTGCGCATCGGCCGTGGCGTTGCTTTCGCGCAGCGCGATGTCTTTTAAGCGCGTGATGATGTCCGCGGCCTCGCCAAGCTGGCCGTCTGCAAAGTTGAAACTCTGTTTCAGGCTCTCGGCGTTGGCGAGGTGCATCTCGTTGCGTTTGATCGCCGCCGTGTGCGACATCCAGCCCGTTGCGCCCAACGCGTCCTGGCCGACGCTCTGGATGCGCCGATTGCTCGACAACTGTCGCGACAGAAGGTCGATGCGTTTGCTTTGCGCGGCGATGTGCCGCAGCAGCGTTTCGCCCGTGGTCAGCGGCGTCGTGCGGCCAAGGTTGGGCCCGGATATTGACATGTCAACTCCTCTTCGCCGGGCGAGGCGAGCCTCGCCCCTACAGGCTCTGCAGCAGGTTGTTCAGCAGGTCGTCCACGATCGCCAGGTAACGCGAAGCCGCCTGGAACGCGCGCTGGTGGGTCATCAGATTCACGGCTTCCTCGTCGAGATTTACGCCCGAGATCGCCTCGCGTTCGTTGGCGAAGGCCGTGCGCACAACGTCCTGGTTTTCCGCAAGTTCGCGCGCCTCGGCGCTCTGCACGCCCAGCGTCCCGATCATGCCCTGGTAGAAACTCTCGAGCGTCGCGCCGCCCGCCATGAGCCCGCCGCTTTGCAACGCGGCCAGCGCGGCAATCGTGCTGTTGTCGCCGGCCAGCCCCGCGACGCCGGTGGCTAGAAGTTCCGGCCAGTCCATGACGCGCTGTTCGACCGCGATGTTCGCCGCGTTATTGCCCGCAAACAGCGTGTTGATACCCGCCGCGGCCAAAAATCCCGACGTATCATTGCCGAAGCTGAAGCCGTAATCGGCCGCGGTGCTGACGAGTTCCAGCCGCAAGTCGGTCGTAATACGGGCGGTAATCGGCGGATTGGCGCCAAAACGCGCTGCGAGCTGCCCGTTGATGTCGGCGACCATTTCGCTCAGCGTCGTATCGTCCGTCGCGGGTGGCGTCGGCAAACCGTCGCGGTCGAGCTTGATGTTGAAGACGTCTTCCTCGCCGCTCACGCTGTTACGCACGCGCAGGTCGAAGCTGCCGTGTTTCACGGGGTAAGCCAGCGACGTGACTTCGAAGCTGTCGCCCGCGCCAAGGCCCGCAAGCGGCGGGTCGAGCGTGAGACGGCCGGTACCGGGCTGATAACCGGTGATGCGCGCGGTTTCGCCCGCCCGCGCGCCGCTTGTGATCAAGACGTTGGCGCCGACGAAGTAGTCCGGGCTGCCGCCGGGCGTGCTCGATGGATAGCCCTTGAGTGCGGCGTCGATCAGGAACCCGCCGCTTTCACCCGCGCTCCGCACCGTGCCCGCGACCGACAGCGGCGCGCCGCCCAGCGCGTGTGCCGCCGAAAACGGCTGCGACAAAATCGAGGTCAGCGGCTGGCCGCCCGTCCCGGTCGCGTGGACCGCGTTGACGGCGGAAATCATGCCGCGCGCGAGCTGGTCAAGTTCGCGCATGAACTGCGGAGTGGCGACATCGCGGGCATTTAACAGGCCGCCGAGTGCGCCGCCCGTCGGCGCAAACCTCTGGCCGCTGTCGGCGAAAAACACCTGCGTGAGGCCGCCGATTTGCCGCGCGTCCAGCTTGCTCGCGCTGCCGCCGCGCACCAGAAAACCGCCGGACGCAACAATGTCGACGCTGCCGTTGGATTGCTCGACGCCGTGGAAATCCGCCAGTTGGGCGAGTTCCTGCAACGCGCGGCCGCGCGCGTCACGCAGGTCGTTGGCCTGGGCGCTGACGGTCCCGCCGACTTCGGCGCGCACGATCTGGTCATTGAGTTGCGCAATCTGGGTGGCGAGGCGGTTGATGTCGGATACGGTCGCGCCGACCTGCGCGTCGGTCAGGTTGCGGGTTTGTTGCAGCGACTGCGCGACCTGGTTGAACGTCGCGGCCGTCGCCTGCGCTTGCTGAAGGAATACGCGCCGTGCGGCGGTGTCGGCCGGGTTGAGCGAAAGCGCGTTGGCGGCGTCGAAGAATTTGCTGAGCTGCGGCCCGATCGAGACGTCGGAGAGCGCGTCAAACGCGGTCTCGATCTGCGAATAGACGCTACTGCGGCGCACCAGCGCGCCGAGCGCACTGTCGGCCTCGCGCAGGCGGTGTTCGACGTTTTCATCGACGATGCGGCGCAAGCCGAGCACGCCCACGCCTGCGCCCTGGAACACCGCGCCCTGCCGCTGGCTGCCGAGCGTCGAAAAATCAACGCGCTGCCGAGAATAGCCCGGCGTCGCGGCGTTGGCGATGTTGTTGCCCGTTGCCTGCAGGGCCTGTCCCTGGGCGGTGATGGCGGTGCTGCCGATGTTCAGTGCGTTGAAAAGTCCCATGGCGGCCTCAGGCGTTCCGGTTCAAAAGCGCCCGCGCGGCAAAAGCCCTCGCCGCACCGCGCCGGTTGTAAGTGCCTTGCTCGGCGCATATGCCCGATTGCGCAATCGTTTGCAGGTGTCCCGTGACGTGGCTGAGCGCGTGGCCGCAAAGCTGCGTGTTGAGGCGGTTGAGCCGCGCGAGTTCGCTGCCGAGTTGTCTCAGGTGCTCGCGCAGCGGTGCGACCTGCGCCGCGCACTCGGGCTTGCGTTCGATCAGCAGCGTCAGCGTCGGCTGCTTGCTTCCGGGCAGCAGCGCGTCGAGCAGTTGCGTGCGCCGGGCGCTGACTTCGCCGAGCTTCGCGATCAGGATTTCTTCGTCGGCGGTCAATTGCTCAACGCGGGCCGGCTTGTAGGCGACCAGCGCATCGCGCTTTTCGCCCTCCAGCGCGATCAGCTTTTCGTAGAGGGCCGCGAGCGTCTGCAGCGCGGCGATAAGTTGTTCGAGGGCGCTCATTTGGCGTTCCCGTAAGCGGCCGCGGCTGCCTGCGTCGCGTAGCCGTTGAGCGAGCGAATCAGGCTCTCGCGCACCAGCCCGCTGATGGCGCCGCCGCCGCGCGAGGCGAGCTTGGCGAATTCGCCGTCGAGTTGCGCCTGGAAGATTTCCTCGCCACGACCGCCGTCGAAGAGGTCGTTGCGGTTGACGGTCGAACGCTGCGCCGCCATCAGGCGGTCGAGCCAGAGTGCTTCGAAGTCGTGCGCGACGTCCTCGACCTTGGCGCGTGCGGCGGTTTCAGCCGCGCGCTGGGCGGGTTTGAGGTGATCCAGGGGCCGCCAACCGGTTGCCGTGCTATTCATAGACCACCTTGGCTTGCAGCATTCCGTTTTGTTCGAGTGCGCGAACGACCGCGGTTTTTTCCGCGGCGTCGAGCTTGAGCAGGTTGAAGGTGTCGATGAGCTGGCGAAGTTGCAGGTTGGGCTCGTTGACGGGCACCGTTGCGCCTTTGACGATTTCGCCGGCGGCGGGTTTAGCAGGGACTTCCCCGCCCGCGCCGATGGTTACCGAGATGCCTTTGACGGTGAACGCGCCGGGCAGCACGCGCACATTGCCGCTAAAGGTCAGCACCCCAGTTGACGTGTCAACGGTGACGGTCGCGACGAGGTCCGGGTTTACGCTGACGCCGTCGATGATCTGCTTGAACTTCATTTCCTGGCCGTGCCAGCGAACGGGGATGTTGATCTCGACGACGCCGTCGTTGATCGCGCGGGCCGGCAGTGGCGGCGGCGCGTCGGCTTTGATTTCGACGCCCTCTTCCTCGGCGAGCGCGGGGTTTTCGTTGATGCGGTCGGCGATGTCATTGGCGGTTGCGCTGTCAGGATGATCGAGCAGCAACGTGATGAGCTTGCGCGCCTTGCCGTAGTCGTCGACAGCCGTGGTGAAAAACGCCACCTTGATGTCCGCGAGCATCGATCCGCGGACTGTGCCGTTGAGCGGGTCTTTGGGCTTGTCGCCGCTTTGCGCCAAAGCAAGGCGACCGCTTGCCTGTGCGTATTCCGTGGCGTCGTCGGCGTCCAGCGCGTTCTTGAGCACCGTCGCGAACAGCACGCCGTTTTCAATCGACTTCGATTTATCGAGCACCGAAACGCGGCAGATCAACGCCGCACCCATCTGGCCCTTGAAGGCGGGCACGTCGACGCTGACGAGTACGCGCGCGATGTTTTTCGTCGCATAGTCGCTCGCGGGCAGCCCTGACTTATTGAGCTTGTGGCTCATTGCCTGCAGCATCTTTTGCGTGGTCTTGTCCTTGTCGTCGCCGCTGCCTTTGAGGCCGACCACGAGGCCTTCGCCGACCAGCGAGTTTGCCGCCGTGCCCTTGTAGGTCACGATGTCTTTAACCCGGACACTGACGTCCTGAGCGGCCAAGGTCGAAGCGAGGATGCTTGCAAGCAAAAGGATTGCGCCGCGCATGGAAATCTCCAACACCCACGGGCCAGGGGCCCGTGCTACTAGAAGGGCCAGAGGAAGTTGAGGAGTTGCGTGAGCCAGCCTTGCCGCGCGCCGTCGGACACGTCGCCCTCGCCGGTGTAGCTGATACGAAGTCCAAAGGTGCGGTGTGCGTCAATGCTGCGCGAACGCGGGTCGATGGTTTCAGGGTCGATGCGGCAGGTCAGCTCGACGCGCTCGGTGTCGCGCATGACCGTGATTTCCTTGAAGGCGCGGACTTCCAGGTGCCCGTTGGGCAACACCTGCACGACCTCGGCGGTGATCACGTCGCTGAACTGGCTAAGGCGCTTGCGCGCGGCGTCGTTTTCGGTCTCGTAATCGGCGGAAAGGCTGATGCCGGGCGCCTGCGGCGCGGCGGAAACGAGATTGCCCGTGCCGCCGTCGATGGCGATCCAGTCCTTGAGCTTGGCGTCGATGTCCGCCTGTTTGCGTGTCTCGATGCTGTCGGTGCGCTTGGCCGATACGCGCTCGCCGATCTTGATTGTGACCAGGTCGTGCACACGCCAGGCCCGGGGTTTGGCGGGCTCGATGTTGTAGTAGCTCGAGCGTTTTCCGTCGCTTTGCGTCGCCGCGTGGTAGAGCGCCTGGGCGCTTAGCGCGGGCGCGAGGATGAGGATCGTCAAGATTGTCAGCCGCATGATTTCTCCATTTCACGGGCGACGCGTCGCCCCTATTCGGCGATGCATTCGCCCGCCGCATTGATGCGGGCAACCACTTCGATTTCCTTTTTGTCGCTGCTGCGGCGCACGCGGATCAGCGCGCCCTTGATGCCGTTTTCCATGGCGGTGGCGGTGGTGACGATGCTGCCGCCGCCGGGCAACAGCGCCTTGAGTTTCAGGCTATCGCCCTTGTGGACGAGAAGTCCCGGCGCGCTGTTTGCGTCGCTGAGGGTCTCGCCTTTGCGCAGCGCGCGTTTAATATTTCGCCCCAGTGCTTCGCCGACGGTCGCAAAGCCCGGCAGTGAAACGTCGGTGGTGGAGCTCGTCGCGAGGGCAATGTCGGCAGCCGTGATCTCGGCGCCCTTGGAGATGTCGCGCACAAGGATGACGCGCGTGACTTCCAGGGTCACTTCGACGCTGATCGTCAGGCCCTTGGTCTGCGCCTCGGTGACGATTTCGTAATCGAGTTTGCCCAGCGTCTCCGCGGCCTGGCGCGGGCGCACATCGAGGAATTTCGCATCCTTGGCGCTTTCGTCAAAATTGCGGCCGCGCGAGAGTTCCTTGACGCGAAGCTGGTTTTCGCGACCCGGAAAGCGGCGGGTAAAACGGTCGGTGATGCGTGCGAGGGCCAGGGTTGCGATGTCCGCGTGGGGAGTCGGGAGTAGGGAGTCGGGAGCTGTCTTTGAAGGTTCGACGGGAAGAGGTTTTCTCCCGACTCCTGTCTCCGGACTCCCGACTTCAATGGACTTTGCCGCTGCGACATCGGAACACACAACCAGCACGCTTGTCGCGCCGTAGAACGCGAAGGTTGCCGGGTCGAGGCCGGATTGCTTCAGGCGTTGTTTGATGTTGTCGAGTGTGATCTCGCGCGTTTCGTTTTTCAGCGGCGCCTTGCCCAGCAGCGTTTTGCCCGCCTGCGCGATCACGTCGTTGTCGCCGGTCAGCGTCGCGATTTGCGAGAGACTGACGAAACCGCCGGGGATGTTCGCCTGTTTGGCCAACGTGCAATCGACGGCGACCGTGGCGGTCAAAGGCGCGGCGAGCAGGATAAAGATGAGTGCGAGGCGAAGCATGTTGGTTCTCGTTCTCGGCTTGTAGCTGCGGCCTCTGGCCGCAGCGCCGCGCCTGGAAGGCGCAGCTACGGGTTCACCTTACGCCCTCAGGTTATTGGCCAGACGCAGCATCTCGTCGGCCGACTTGATCGCGTTGGCGTTTATCTCGTAGGCGCGCTGCGCGCTGATCAGGTCGACCATCTCCTTGACGATTTCGACGTTCGATTGCTCGAGGAAGCCGCCAACGATAGTCCCGAATTGCGCGGTGCCCGGGTTTCCGGTTTCGGCCACGCCGCTGGCTTCCGTCTCGAGATAAAGGTTGTCGCCAATTGCGCGCAGGCCCTTGGGGTTCACGAAGCGCGCAAGCTCGATCTGCTCTTCAACAATCGGCTGCGGGTCGGCGGCGTTGAAGCCGAGCACGCGACCGTCCTGCGTGACCTGAATGCGCACGACGTCCTGCGGAATCTGGATCGCGGGCTCGAGCAACACACCGAGGCTCGTGGCGATGTTTCCGTCGGCGTCGCGGTAGAACGCGCCGTCGCGCGAGTAGGCGATCTGGCCACTGGTGGTGCGAAGCTGGAAGAACCCCTCGCCTTGAATGGCGAGGTCGAGATCGTTGCCCGTCTGGTGCAGGCCGCCCTGGCGGAACTCCTTGTCGATGGAGTTTAGCCGCACACCGCTGCCAATGGACAAGCCGACGGGCACGGTGTTGCCCTCGGGCTGGCGCGAACCGGCGCGGCGGACCTCCTGGTAAAGCAGATCGCTGAAGTTCGCGCGATCCTGCTTAAAACCGGTCGTGTTGACGTTGGCCAGGTTGTTGGCGATGACGTCGACCTGTGTCTGCATGGCGCCCATGCCCGATGCGGCGGTTGAAAGTGCTCTGATAGCCATGATCTTCGTTCTTTCTTGCCGGCCCGCGCGGCCGCACGGGCCGGCCGGCGAGCGGCTTTACGCCGCGAGCCGTGGTCTTTCCTAAATGAGGGGCAGAGCCGCCACGTTGGACATCAGGGACGAAAGTGTCGCGTCCTGCAGTTGGAGCATGCGCAGGTTGGTCTCGAACTGGCGGCTGACGGCGACCATCTCGGTCATCAGCAGCGTCGCGTCGCTGGTCGACATCTCCAGCGCGCTCTGTTTGATCTTGGCGTTGGCCGGAATCGGCGGCGCATCGGTGCGTAGCAGCGTGTGGCCGAGTTTGTCGAGCTTGCCATCGGCGAAATTGACGACCGCGATGCGGCGGTCGCTCAAGATTTGGCCCTCGCTTGCGCCCTGGACGCTGATGCCGCCATCGTCGGCGACGAGAACGCGCTGGCCGGAAACGCCAAACTGCGCCGCGATGGTTTGCAGGTTCAGCGGTTTGCCGTCGTCGCCGATCAGCCGGCACTGGCCGTCGCGGGTGACGAGAAAGCCGTCGCGGTCGGTGGTGAAATCGCCGGCGCGCGAATAGACGCGGCCGTGGCGTGAGTGCTCAAGGACGAAGTAGCCTTGGCCGTCCAGCGCGAGGTCGAGGTCGTTGCCTGTGGTTTCAAGGTTGCCTTGGCGCAGGTCGGGCCGCGTTGCGGCGAGCTGCACGCCGCCGCCCTGTCGGTCAAGCAGCGGGTGATGCTGGTAGAGTTTGTAGAAGTCGTCGTCGGTTTCGATATTGAGCGCTTCGGGCGGGCGTTCCATCAGGCTGAGCAGTTCAGCCTTGAACCCGGGCGTACGGAGATTCGCCAGGCTGTTTGCCAGGTTGTCAAGCCGCGCTTGTTCAATGTGCGCGCCGGTGCCGGAGATGCCGAAGCCGTAGAGCATGCCGGACTGTAAAGCGCAGCGCGTGCCAACATTGTCATCGCAGGGGCTCGCCGTGGCGAGCCCCTGCCCGGGAAGAAAAAATGTTCCGGCCGCGAAAGTTCTTCGCGGCCGGAGAGATCAACACCAACGAGTGTTACTTGTTTTCCGGCGCTTTCTCGGTCTTCCTGGCCGGGTCGACGATGCGGTAGACCTTTTTGCCGTGGCGGAAGATGACCTCGGCGCCCAGGGCGAGAACCTTGCCGTTGTCGTTGCCGTCGCGCGAAAGCTCGAAATAGCGCTCGGACAGATAGTCCACGGTTTCCGCCGCAAACAGCTCGTCGTTGGTCAGGTCGCTTTCGACCCAGACATCGTCGGACCACACGAAGCTCCGCGCGCCGACGGTCTTGACGACTTCCTTTGCGGCCTCGGCCGCCGCAGCGGGCGACGCGCCCTGTTTTTCAAGCGATTCGCGGCGCTTTGCCGAGCGCGCGGAAAGACCCGTCGTCCTTGCGCGTTCCTCAAGCTCGCCTTTGGTCTTGTCGTCGGCTTTTTTGGCCGCGTCGGGGGATTCGGTGCTGCGGCGGGCGTCATTGTTCTCGGAGTCCTCCACGGCGTCCTTGCCGTGCGCATCTTCGGCCGGGCGCGGGGCCGCCGCGGGCATCGCGCCGCCGCCATTGCCGCCTCCGAGGCCGCTGCTCCCGCCCCAACCCGGGTCACGGCGCGGCGGCGGGGGAGCGCCGGGGCCGGAGATCGGCGCATCTTCGACTACGAGGAAACTGGTGTAAGGCGTGACGATGCCGAACTTGGTGCCCAGGCGGACGATTTCCTTCTTCACTTCTTCGCTGTAGCCGCGAAGGTTGATCTGGTCCATCAGGTAGCCGACCTGTCGCACCGCCCACATGCGCGGCAGATAAGCCTTGGCCGTCGAGGTTGCTTCAAGCTCGACGGTGTATTCATAGGCGCGCTTGACGCCCGCCACCGTGCCCTCAATCAGCAGTTGCGTCTTGCCGGGTTTGCCGTAGCGGCCCATCACCGAAAGCTGGTTGCCCGCGAACAAGTCAGGCATGTTGCGCGGCTGCGTGTCGGTGATTTCCGCGCCGGCGACGGTGAGTTTGATGTCGCTCATCACCGGGCTGGAAACTTTGCTTGCAAACGTCGAAACCTTGACCTCGATGTCTTCCTTCGGCTTGACGTATTCGCGCTGGCCGCGATTGTCTTCAGCCAGCGTGTCGAGCAGCCAGGTGTTGACGTCGTAGCCGACGCCGAAGGTGAACAGCCGTACGTTGGCGTCGCGCTTGGCGCTGACGGCCTTGGCTATCATCTTGACGTCGGTGCTGCCCATGGTGGGCAAGCCATCGGTCATGAACAGGATGTAGCAAGGGCGTTTTACCGCGTCGGCGGTCTTGGCGAGATCAAACGCGTGGTTGAGCGCGTCCTCGATGTTGGTGCCGCCGATGGCTTCCTGCTTGCCGAGGTATTCGCCCGCGGAGTCCTTGTTTTCCCTGGTGGCGTCGCACAGCGCGTCGCGCCATTTGTGCGAGTCGGTCGAGAAAGTGACGAGGCCGAAGCGGTCTTTTTCATTGAGGCTGTTGATGCAGAACTTCACGGCCTTGCGCGCCTGCTCCATCTTGCCGTCATCCTGCATGCTGCCCGAGGTGTCGAGGACGGCAATCACGTCCTTGGGCTGGATGTCCGACGCCTCGAGCTTGATCTTGGGCGTCAGCAGCGCGAGGAAATATCCGTTGTCGGTTGCCTCGCGGAAGCTCATCACGTTTGCCGCGACGACATCCTGCGCGTAGCCGAAGAAAAGTTCGAAGTCAGAGTCGGGCTGGACGGACTTCGCCTCAAAGCCGACGGTGGCGTTGTTGTCGCCGCTGCGGACGATTTCGGTGCTGTGGGTGGGGGAGTAAATCGTACGCAAAGCATGGTCGGATTTCAGGCTGACCTTGATGCTCACGGCGCCGACGGCTGCCTGGGCGTAACGGCGCGTCTGAAGCGGGTAATTGAAACGCACGAGTCCGCTGTCGTAGGGCAGCAGTTCGGTGTAAGTGAGTTTGACGCTGGCGTCGCTATTGGCGGCAATGGGGAAGATGCTGGCTTTGAAAAGCCCGCGACCGGCGTATTCGAGCAGCCCCGGGTCGAGATAGCGGCGCACGATGTCTTCATAAATGCCGCGCGCTTTGCTCGCCTCAAGCAACTCGCCCTTCACCATCTTGCCGTTCATCGTCATCTGGAAGTCGCTGACCGCGGCGTTGACCGGCAGCGGGAAAATGTACTCACCTTCGATTTGCCAGCGTGAGACGTTGGTGAATGTCTGCGTGACAGTCGTGGTCGCGCTCTGGCCCTCGATCACTGTCTCGACCTGGTGGCTCTTTACGTTCAGGTAGGCGGCGCGCTCAAGGGGCCGCGGGCGCTCGACGATGTCGACGCGACGCGCGACGATGCCCTGCGCCACAAGTGGAGTCGCTGCGGCGGCAAGCACAAGCGCGGCCAGAAGATTCTTCAAGTACATAGGAAGCTCCAAATTTCGGGACGTGGCACCACTTACCGATGAGACGCGAACGGGCGCGCGGCGGTTCCAGTGAATCGGCGAAATTTAAGGCAGTTTTGCCATGCGGCCGCTGGAAGCGGGCTTGGGCAGCACGCGTACGTTCGTGCCCTGGATCAACAGGCGGTTTTCCGCGTAGAGGTTGATGGCCTCGGGGTACGCTTCTTTTTCAACCTGCTGCACGCGCTCGGCCAGCGAATAGGGCGTGTCGTTGGGCATCACGGGCACGCGCTTTTGCACGATCATCGGGCCGCGGTCGAATACTTCGTCGACGAAGTGAACGGTGCAGCCGCTTTCGGTTTCGTGGGCCTTGAGCACGGCTTCATGCACCTTCATGCCGTACATGCCCTTGCCGCCGTGTTTTGGCAGCAGAGACGGATGGATGTTGATGACGCGGCCCATCCAGCGTTTGGGAATGTGCAGGTAGCTCAGGAAGCCCGCGAGCAGCACGAGCTCGGGCTTGACGTGCGCGATCAGCTTGAACGCGGCGCGCGAGAACGCCGACGCGTCGGTGTAGTCGTGGCGATTGCAAACGGTGACCGGCACGCCCAGGCCGCGTGCGCGGTCGACGCCGGGCACGCCGGGCTTGGAGGAAATCACGCCGAGAACGTTGAGCATGCAGCGGCCGTCGCGGGAACGCTCAACCAGGTTCTGCATGGTCGTACCGGCGCCTGAAATCAGGATGACCGCCGTTACGGGTTTAATGATCTTTGTGGTGCTCATGCGCTGAATTAGCCCGCTTTGCGGCGCCGGTTGCGCCCTGAATCCTGCTCAGGGATCGCTTTGCGCCGGCGCAGCTCTTCCAACAACTTTGGTGGAGTTTTCTCTCCAAGCATTCGGCACCAAAGCAAAAGAGACTGAGTCGTCGCCTCCGTAAACGGAATTCTTGGGCCCTTGCCAGGTGGATACACTGTTGCTTTCCCAAGCGTAATGCCCAGTTTGCGAAACGTTTCCAGCATCCTCTTGTCTTTTTCGAGTTCCCACATCAGACGATCCTGAATCCCGTTATCGCCGCCTCGCCGGAGGCAAACCTGATCTCTGCTTGATAGTAGCCGGGAATCAAAACACCTGCCACGGGAAATACCGCCGCGACAAGGCCAGGAACAAGCGGATCAGCGGGGATACGAAGTACAAACGTCTTTGCCGCATGGCGTTCAAACTGAATCGAATCAAGCGACTGAATCTCCAATTCGTAGGGCAGGTTTCCACGAACGTGCGAGATTGTAACCCGCGCGAACACGACAAGTTGCCTGACCGCATGGCCGAATTCGTAGCCGTGATCGAGAAGACTCAGGCGCTTGTCGTCAGTCAGGCGAACGTCACGGCAAACAAACAGTTGTTCGAAAGTCAGCATTCGGTTCCTAAGCCCTATCTCCGACGACTTCGGCGCAGCGCAGGCACAGTTCGGCGTGTCTGGCCGCGTGCTTGTGCTTGCCGACGTCGCCCGTGCGCCGGTAGCAGCGCACGCAGGCTGTCTCCGCTGACGGCACGACCTTCAACCACAGGCCCTTGAGCGTGTCCGCGGGCTCGTAACCCTGGAGCGCCGAGTGATCGCCCGCGGCTTCGAGCGCAACCCCGCTGACGTTGCACAGTTCCGTGAGGCGTGGCAGCCCAAACTCGTGCAGGCGCGGTGCAATCTCAGCATTTGCGCCCAGCGTTACGATGGTGTCGTAGCCTTTGCCCGCCTTGCCTTCCTTGCGCAGGCGGTCGAGCACGCGGTCGATCTCGGCCTTGGCCGCAAACGCCAGCGCAAAAGACTGGTCGAGCGCCTCGTCGCGCACGAACACGCCGTCGCTGACTTTCGGCCACGGGCGCAGGTGCACACTTGCGGGCGAATCCGGCGCCTTGGGCTTGAAGTCGTACATCTCGTCAGCGGTATGGACACACACAGGCGCAAGCAGCCGTGTCATCAGGTCGGCGAGCAGCCAGCACGCCGTCTGGGCGCTGCGGCGGCTGTTGCTCGTTGCCGCTTCGCAATAGAGGCGGTCTTTGATTACGTCGATGTACTGCGCGGACAGCGTTACGTTGCAGAATTGCGTCAGTTCGCGCATCGCAACATGGAACTCGTAACGTTCCATCGCCGCCGTGAAATCCGCCACCAGTGCGCCGGCGCGAGACAGCACCCAGCGGTCGAGCGGCAGCAGGTTCTGCGGCAATACGCGATGGTGGGCCGGGTCGAAGTCGAACAGGTTGCCGACCAGCGCGCGGAAGGTATTGCGGATCTTGCGGTAGCCCTCGCCGGCGTTCTGGATCAGCTTGTATGTCACGGGCACAGGGCTTGACGTGTCAATGGTTGCGAAGTAGTAGCGTATTAAATCGGCGCCGAGGTCGCGGCAGCCCTGGTCCAGCGGCCACATGTTGCCCTTGGACTTGCTGCCCTTTTCGCCCTTTTCGTCGACGACAAACGCCGTGGTCAGGCAATCGCGGAAGGGGCTTTTGCCGGTCGTCGCGACGCTCAATATCAGTGAAACCTGGAACCAGCCGCGGTGCTGGTCATCGCCCTCGAGGTACATCGCCGAGTGCGATTTGAAATCGCCCTCGGAATAGCGCCTGGTCGCAAGCTCCGGGTCGGCTCCCATCACGGCTTTAAAACTCGACCCAGCCTCGAACCAGACGTCGAAGATGTCCGCCATTTTCGTGACGGTCTTGCCCTGGTATTTCGCGGCGATGTCGGGCGGCAGCAGCTTTTCCACCGGCCAGTTGACGTCGTCGTACCAGATGTCGCTGCCGTGTTTAAGAACGAGCTCTGTGACACGTGCGTTCGTCGATTCATTACAGAGCACTTCGCCAGTTTCCTTCACGCGATAAGCCGGGATCGGGATGCCCCAATAACGCTGGCGCGAGATACACCAGTCCGGCCGGTTCTCGATCATGCTCGATATGCGGTTGGCGCCCCAACCCGGGAACCAACGGCACTGCCCGACCGTTTCAAGCAGCCGCGCACGCAGGGACTTTCCCGCGGGGTTTAGCGTCTTGTCGTTGTCAACGTGGTCGATCTGGACGAACCACTGTTCGGTCACGCGGAAGATCACCGGCGTGTGCGTGCGCCAGCAATGGGGGTAACTGTGGCGGATGTCTTCGCTGTGCAGCAGCCAGCCTTCGGCCTTCAGCTTCTCGATGATCAGCTTGTTGGCCTTCAGCACGTGCTGGCCTTCCAGCATCTTCAACCAGCCGCGCGAGTCCTCAAAGTGCGGCGGCAACTGAAGTTCCTTCTTCAGCGTTTCGCCCGTGAAGAATTTTCCTTCTTCGTTAACCGGGCAAACGACCGGGAGCTTTTCCTTTTTGCCGGTCGCAAAATCTTCTTTGCCATGGCCGGGCGCGGTGTGAACGAGGCCCGTGCCGTCTTCGAGCGTGACGTAATCGGCAAACACCAGTGGACACGCCGTCTCGAGAAACGGATGGCTGTAGCCGACGCCTTTAAGGTCAGCGCCGGCGAAGGTGGCCAATACCTTCACGTCCTGCAGCTTCGCTTTGTCGGCAACGCGTTTCATCAAATCACCGGCAAGCACGATGTACTCGCGCTTGTCGCCGCGGGCGTAACTCACCAGCACGTACTCGGCTTTTTCCGCCGCCGCAACCGCGACGTTGGCGGGCAGCGTCCAGGGCGTGGTGGTCCAGATCAGCAGCGCGCCGTTCTTCCAGATTTCGTCGCTCTCGGGCAATTGCTCGACAACTTCGCGGAATTTGCAGTCCTTGCCGCAACTTGACAGCGGAAATCGCACGTAGACGCTGGGGTCGGTGCGGTCCTCGTACTCGAGTTCCGCCTCGGCCAGCGCCGATTGCGCGCCCCAACTCCAGTGCACAGGTCGCTTGGCGCGCGTGATGTAGCCGCGTTTGTGCAGCTCGCTGAACACGCCCAGCACGTTGGCTTCGTAGGTGGGCGAGGTGGTCAGGTACGGGTTGTCCCAGCGGCCCAGCACGCCCACGGCTTTGAACTGTTCGCGCTGTTTGGCGATGAAGCCCGTCGAATACTCGAGGCAGCGCTTGCGGAGTTCGAGCGCGGTCATGGTCGGCGGCTTGGTGCCGCCGAGGTCTTCGAGCACTTTGTGCTCGATCGGCAGGCCGTGGCAATCCCAGCCCGGGACGTAGGGGCAGTCGTAGCCCTGCATCGTGCGGAACTTCACCACGAGGTCTTTGAGGCCTTTGTTCAGCCCGTGGCCGGTGTGGGCGTCACCGTTGGCATACGGCGGTCCGTCGTGCAGCACCCACGCCTTGGCCCCCTTGCGCGCCGCGCGGATGGCGTCATACAGCTTGATCTCGTCCCACTTCTTGCGGCGTTGCGGCTCGCGCTGCGCGAGGTCGGCCTTCATCGGAAATTCCGTCTGCGGAAGCAGCACGGTTTGTTTGTAGCGCGATTTGGCGTCAGGTTTGGATGCGTCAGTCATGGTCGTTGGTTTTTCTCAATTGTCGGCGCAAGCCTGTTCGGTTGACAGTCGACGGTCAACAGTTGACTGTAACGGCACTATGACGGCAACCAGACCGTCAACCGTTGACTGTGAACCTTAAATGTTTTTCCGAACTTACTCCGCCGGATATTGGTCCTTCGAAGGTCCCGAGGTTTCCCGTTGCTTTAGGTCGAGGAGTTCGGATTCGGGTACATCCGTCGCTTCCTCGACCAGCATAATGGGAATGCCGTCTTCAATTCGGTAGGCCTTCTTGGACTGCAGGCAGATCAGCTTGTTGCCCTTCTGGATCAAAGGGCCATGGCTCAGCGGGCAAACCAGTATCGACAGCAGCTCGGGATCGAGCGCCGGAGTGTCAGGTTGCGGCTGTTTGGTTGCGGCTGCCATTGAAGGGATCGTATCGCGGGTCACGGATGCCAGCAAGCGCGCCGATGGCAGGTAGTGGGTCCGTTTGGCCCGTGGCTGAGGTCTGCCGCTTCGCAACGCTCCCTGCGGTCGCCCCCAGCCACGGGGCCAAACTGATGCACTACCGGGCTGGGCGCATGCTTGACAGCATTACGACGTCTCACTATCTTTTCGCCTCGCAAATAAGGGATATGTCATGGCAAAGATTCATGCACAGTTGTCCAATCTCAAGCGCAACCGCTCGCACGGCTTCCGCAAGCGCATGCGCACCGCTGATGGCCGCGCGATTTTGTCGCGCCGCCGCCGCAAGGGCCGTACCAAGCTTTCAGTGAGCGACGAGCGCAAGGTCAAGGAAATGGGCCGCACGCGCAACGGCGACTAGGTTTAACGGAGCCCGGCGCATTAGCGCCGGGGTTTCCCGCCACGAGCATCAAAACCCCGGCCCTCACGGGCCAATGCTGCGGGATTAGGAGAAAAAAGTGAAAGGCGGATCGTTCTGTTGGCCGATTGGGTGATGTCGAGTCAGCCCAAACCACAGAGAGGATCCGCCTTGTCCTATCCTATCGGAAATTCCCGG
>JADLAK010000044.1 GCA_020848275.1 Planctomycetota bacterium | reverse complement strand
TGCCTTTCGTAGCGCGGGCGTCTCGCCCGCAGTCGCGGGCCAAAGGCCTGCGACGATTGCGGCCAAGATGGCCGCGCTACCCGCAGGCTGGAAGCCTGCATCAATCAAACTGACCCACTACCCTTTAATGGCGTGGTCCTGAGTCCGAAGTCCGGAGTCGTGCAGTTTTGAGTGCTTTTGACCCCGGACTAAGGACTCCGGACGTTTGCTGAAAGTGCCGATAAACGGATGTGCGGCCCTCTACCCAAATCCTCAAGAAGGCGTCTCTATTAAAATCGCTCCCGTGGGGGGTGCTGGCGCCGGCGATCCTGATGACGATGGTCGGTGTCGCGTTCATCTACTCCGCGACGACTGACTTTGAACTCACCGGCCAGGGGCTGGCCCATTCCGGCGATTACCACGTCAAACAGATCGCCTATGCGGTCGCCGCAATCGCCCTGCTGATCGCTCTGGCGTTGACGCCGACGTCGTGGCTTTCGCGCCCCTGGCCGCTCTGGATCGCCGCCGGTTTGACTATGCTCGGCGCGGTGATGGTGTTTGGCCGCACCATCAATGGCGCGAAAAGCTGGATTCCGCTGGGCCCGGTGAACCTGCAACCGAGCGAGATGTGCAAGCCGCTGTTGATCGTCGCGCTGGCGGGCTTTTTGCGCTTTCACCGGCAGATTGACTCGCCCAGGACGCTGTTTATGTGCCTTGGCATCACGGGACTCTTCTTCTTCCCGATCCTGCTTCAGCCCGACTTCGGCACGGCGATGGTGTTTGTGCCGGTCGTGGCGTCGATGGTCTGGGTCGCCGGCGGCAACCGCCTGTATATGGCGGCGATCGGCGCTATGGGCGCTTTCGCCCTGCCGGTCGCCTACCTTGGTGGCTTCATGAAGGCCCACCAGAGCAAACGCATCGACATCTTCCTCAGCAGCCTGACCGGCGAAATCGCCGACCAGAGCGGCGATGGCTATCAACTGGTGCAATCCATGACCGCGGTGGGCGGCGGCGGCGTGTTTGGCCAGGGCTATGGCCAGGGCGCGCAGAGCCAGTTGTCGTTCCTGCCCGAGCGCCACACGGATTTCATCTTCTCGGTGATCGCGGAGGAAACCGGCCTTATCGGCGTCGCGGTTTTTTTGCTGATCTTCTTCTGGATGCTCTGGCAGATGCTCGCCGTCGCCAGAAATACGCGCGAGCCCTACGCGCGCCTGGTTTGCGTCGGCGTCGCGGCCATGTTCTTTGCGCAACTGGTCATCAACGTCGGCATGACTTGCGGCGTCATGCCGATCACGGGTTTGACATTGCCCTTTGTCAGTTATGGGGGGTCCAGTCTCTGGACGGCGTTTGTTTCGCTGGGGCTGGTGGCCAACGTCGCGGTCCAGCCCGAACGCGTGATGGGCAAAACCCCGTTTTAGGTTTGATGGAGCCCCGCGCGTCAGCGCGGGTGTTCCCGGCCGGGCTCAGTTTTTGTCGCTTTAATCCGCAGCAACTGTGTCCAAATTTTCCAAGGGGTAGGGGCCTACTTCGCGGGTTCCGCGCGACCCCACAGCGTCGCCAGGTTCATGGCCATGCGCTGGGTGACGTTCTCGCGCGGGACAAAGCCGACCGTGCGGCTGTCGGGGTAATAGTCGCTGTCCGTCTGCACCAGCACGAGGAAATAGTCGGCTGGCACCACGTCACCGTCCTTGAGTTTGACGCCGGGCCCGATGTCGAAGCCGATGCTCAGGGGTTCGCGTCCGCCGATTTTCATGGTTGGGCCCACGCGCTCAAGTTTTTCGCCGGCCACGCCCATGATGCGGCCAATCAAGTCCGCGGGTTCCCCCGCCGGCTTGCCCGGCTGGCGGTAAACGACGATGTCGTAAAGCTTTGGGGTGCGCCCGAAGTTCAGGTTCTGCAGCAGCAGCGAGTCGCCCTTTTCGACATCCGGCGACAGCGGTCCGAGCTCGTTCTTCACGTACTTGCCGGGAATGGTGTAGGTGCTGTAAGTCGTCAGGGCGTAGCCGCCAAAGGCCAGGACAACCGCCATCAGCACCCAGCGGGCGACGCGTATGCCTTTGCGCGCGCCTGAAAAGGGCTGGGGCTTGGCGGCTTGCCCGGAAAGCCAGCCGCGCGGTCGTTCGGCCTTGGACGAATCTTGAAGAGCGGCCATGGAAAGCTGTCCCCCAAACTTGAACTGTGCCCCGCCCTCTGCGATAGTGAGCGGCCCAGAATGTACCAGTAATAACGGGCAGGGCGAGGCAGGGATTAAAGAGCTCCCAAGGAGGTTGCCGTGGGGTTGTTCAAGAAAACTGAGAAGGGCCTCGAAGCCCTGGGCACCATCAATGACAACGCCAGCTTCCGCCTCGTGCGCAAGATCGCAGAGGGCGGCATGGGCGCGGTGTATGAGGGCATCCAGCTTGGCGCCGAGGGCTTTGAAAAGCGCATGGCGATCAAGACCATCCTTGAGGATTACACCAACAACACCGAGTTCGTCGAGATGTTCATCGCCGAGGCCAAACTCGTCGCCGACTTGATCCACCAGCACATCGTGCAGATCTACCAGCTTGGCAAAAACGGCAAACAGTACTACATGGCCATGGAATACATCCACGGCGTGAACCTCGAGCAGTTCATCGACCGCCACCACCAGTACAAGAAGCGCATCCCGACCGAGCTGTGCGTCTATATCGCCAGCCGCATCGCACGCGGCCTCGATTACGCCCACAAGAAGCGCGGGCCGACGGGCGACCTGCTGGGCATCGTGCACCGCGACGTCAGCCCGAAAAACATCATGATCGAGACCGAGGGCGTCTGCAAACTGACGGACTTCGGCATCGCCAAAGCGCGCCATTTGATGCGCGACCGCGAAGGTGAAATCCTGATGGGCAAAGTGCAGTACATGAGCCCCGAACAGGCTGCCTTTGAGCAGACTGATGGTCGCAGCGACGTGTTCAGCCTGGGCGTGGTCTTGTATGAATTGCTGGCCGGACGCAACATTTTTGCCGACGACGACACGCTGGTGTGCATCGAGAACGTGCAGAAGAAGCCGATTCCGCCGATCAGCCACTACAATCCCAACGTGGACGACGACCTCCAACGCGTGATGGACAAGCTGCTTGAGCGCGACCGCGCCAAGCGCTACCAGGACGCGGGTGATGCGGCCAAGGACCTCGAGTACTACATCTATAAGGGCGGCGTGGGCCCGACGTTCAATACGTTGTCGGATTACCTGCAGACGCTGTTCCCGGAATTCCGGCAGGTGACCAAGGCGACGAACAAGCTGCCGCCTAAGCCCGTGTCCCCGATCCCGACCCGCGCGCAGTAGCAAAAAGCCCGGTCGTAATGTGTAAGCGAGCGCCTTTGTCGGCGCTCGCTTGTTTTGGGTTACTTGGGATTGTTAAGCGGCTTTGCGGGCTGCGAGGCGTTTGGGTTGGCCGCGCTTTCTACGCTTGATTGAGGCCGCGTCGGCTTCAGCTTTTGTGTCATACCAATAAACTGTCCGGCGTTCGACTTTAGTCGGACCACGCTCTCCGACGTGGTAGATCGTCATCGTGCTCTTGATGGGTTTTTTCTTCATGGTCATTCCAGAACAAACGTCCGTGTTGCCGCCAGTTTACCATTAGTGAACGCGTGCAGCGCATAAGCGCCCGCGGACATCATCCCCCAAGTTACATCGTTGAAGGCTACGGGCATCAATTGCAGCGACGGTTTCAACAGATGGACTTCGCTCCACTTTGCCGAAGCGGGGCCCTCCAATTGAAATTGAAGGTCAAACTCTTTGGTCGATCTGCATCGACATTCAACATAGATGGCAAAAGCAACCCGGCGACGAGCCCTGGCCCGAACGAACACGCCCTCCAGATCGACGCTGCTTGGCCCAGCGAGCGCATTCTCGGCTGTGAGCAAACAAGTGATCTCATAGGTAAATTCGTCAGGCATGTTGAATCATTCCGCTACACCGCCGCTTTGCCGTACATGTCTGCCGGCTGCTCCAAGCCGAAGTATTTCAACACTGTCGGGGCAAAGTCGTAGATCGCAATGTGGTCGAGCTCGCCTTTTTGCGGCAGCCCCCCGCCGGTTCCCGTCCAGACGCCGTGCCAGTTGTGGTTGCTGTCGTCGGGGCCGGTATCGTTTTCAAACACGTGCAGCGGCAGGCCCTGTTGCGGCCGGATGGAACCCAGCGCGCGCCATTTCAAATCGTCGAAGATCACGATCAGGTCAGGCGGGATGTTGTTGACCTTCTTGTAGGTCTCGTGCGGCTTGAAGACGTGCGTGAGCATCTTGCGGCCGGTTTCGTCAGGGATTGCTTTAAACTCGTCGCTCAACTTGGTCGTAAACGCGTCGAGTTCGGACTTCTTGAGGATGCCCTGGGGCTCACGGCCTTCGATATTGAACATGATGCGCGAGTAGTAGCCGCCCTCGGCCCAGACTTTGGTTTTCGCCCAATCAACTTGGCCGGCTTTGATCAGCTTGCTTAAACCCTGCTGTTCCTTCGGGCGTTCCTTAAGCGTGAGATAGCCTTTGTCGATCAACCATTCGTTGAGGTGCACGCCGCCATCCATGCCGCGCGCGCCGTGGTCGCTGACCACCATGATCGCCGCTTCTTTTTCGTAGGGCGCAATCAACTCGCCCATCAGCTTGTCGCAGAGCGCGTAGTAGTCGCGCATGGCGCTGTTGAGCGGGTGATTCTTCTGGTAGTGCCGGTGCGCGGGGTCGGTGAAGCGCCACAGCAGGTGCACGATGCGGTCCGTGCCCATCTCGACCATCATGAAGAAATCCCACGGCTTGTTTTTCAAAAGGTGCGCGGCGAGCTTGAACCGACGTTTGGCCATCTCGATCAGTTGCGCGAGGATTTGCTCTTTGCTGTCGGTGCGGAATTCCTCAACGTCGGGGATGTAATCGCAGACCGTCTTGATTTCGTCCTTGAGTGTCGCCGGGTAGGTGTAATTTTCCTCAATGCCCGGCAGGGGAAAGCCGCTCACCATCACGCCGTTGAGCGGTCGCGGCGGGAAAGTTTGCGGGACGCCCAGTACGATGTTCTTCTTGCCCGCGCGCGACAGGTAATCCCACACGCGCAGTTCCTTGATCGCTTTGCCGTCGGCGAACGTGAAGGAGTCGTAGCTGTAATCTTTGCGGTTGCGAAAGCCGTAGAAACCCAGCACGCCCGGGTCCTTGCCTGTCACCATGCACTGCCAGGCCGGGATGGTGATGGGCGGAACGGACGAGCGCATGCGCGCGAAGCTGCCGTTTTTGCGCAGCCGCGACAGGTTGGGCATCGAGTCTGCCCACTGCTCAAATGCAAAGGAGGGTTCGAGGCAATCCAGCCCTACCACGATCAGCTTTTTATCGGCCATGCCGCGAGATTACCGGCGTCGCAAGGCAATTCAACCGCCGATCAATACGGATGAACGCCGACGGAAACAATCTCACGCCAAGCCGCCAAGAGTCTTTCGGTGTTTGATTGTCTTGCATGACTCCGGAGTCGCTTGGCGCCTTGGCGTGAGGCCCGCGGTTACGAGACTGACGAGTCAAAAAAAGAGTGGCAGACAAGCAACGACGCTAGGGCACCGGTGATGATGAGACCGAGAGGCGAAGTTCCAAAACAGTGTGGCATGGGCGGGAGGCCCATGCCACACACGCCAGTTCAGTAGTCGAAAAACCTAGTCCGCCGCTTGTTCAGCTTCTTCTTCGGCGGCTTTCTTGATTTTGCTGGTCGGGCGCGTGCCCGATTCCTGCCGCGCCAGGATGTTGTAGATCGGCGTCTTCTTTCGCATCTGGATCTGCTCGATGCCTTCCTTGGTGTACGCCTGCGCCGTGATGCGGCGTTGCAGCGAGATCCGACGCTGCTCGTTGCGCAAAAACGTCAGTTGCCTCAGGTCGTCCTGGTCGGCGTTGGAAAAGCCCGCCTCGAAGATGCGCAGATAGGCCGACATCGAGCCGTTGGTCGGCCCAAAGCCCGCCGCATGCAGGTACTGCTTCTCGAGGTCCATGTCGATTTCCATCATGCGCTGGTAGCGGCGCTCCGGGTCCATCGAAAGCATCTTCATGACGATGTTCGACAGCGATTCCGGGATGTCGTGCATGAACTTGTGAGGCGGCACAATCGGGCGGGCCTGCGCGGACTTGACCCACTTGACGTTTTCACTCCAGGCGCCGCGCGAAAGCGGTTTGAAGAGGTTGACGCCCGTCAGCAATTCGTAGGCGACGCAGCCGAGGCTGAAGATGTCCGCGCGGCCGTCGACGCGGCCTCGCGCCAGTTGTTCGGGCGCCATGTAATGCACCTTGCCCGCGAATTCCTCGCCCGCCGCCCAGGTGGGGCTTGCGATGCCGAAGTCGGCGAGCTTGGGCACGCCCTCGTTGGAAATCAGGATGTTGCCGGGCGTGACGTCCTTGTGGACGATCCACTGGTGCGCGTATTGCAGCGCGCGCGCCATGCGGCCAATGACGAACATCGACAGCGGCGCGGGCATCAGCATGTGCAGCTTCATGTGGTGGCGCATGAACATCGCAAGGTCCGCGCCGTCGACATAGTCCATCACCATGAACAGCAGCTTGCGGCTGTCCGGCGCCTCGATCTTGTTCGTCTTGGGGTTGGGCATGCGCGCGGGCGTAAAGCCGGGCGTGCGGCGGGTGTGCCGGTCCTTGAGCGGCGCAACCAGGCGGCGCAGGTGGAACTTCGGCAGCGTCACTTCGCCGGTCGCGGGCACGGGGTGGCGCATTTCCTCGGCGCCCAGCGCCTTGCGGAACTCCTGGGGCATGTCGGCCAGCTTGCAGGCTTCCAGCCCGTAGGTCTTGACGATGTTCTCGTGGCGCAAAAACGTCGCGATATTGGCTTCGTTGCGCAGGCGGGCTTCCTGCTCTTCGTCAAGCGTGCGGAACCCCTTGAACACCGCGTAGTCGAGCACGCCTTCGCAGTTCTTCTCGACGAGGTACACCACGCCCATGCCGCCGCGGCCCAACTCCTCGACGATCGTATAGATCGAGGAAGAGGGGAAGCTGAAACCACGTAGCGGGAAGTCGTCCACGGGCGCCCTGTTCTGGAATACCTGAGTCTTACATTATTGCCCCGTTGCTTGTCCAAGGCCATAGACATCGGGCGCGGCGACCGCCGACGTGAATAATTGCACGCCCGCGCCTTACGCCGCAGCACCATGCTTGACCTTGCCGCTCTCGTGGGATATACCCGTATTCCTCGTCGGCGATATCGCCGGCGAGTTTTTTTACGCCACTTAAAAAACTGGATGGACTCCATGACCCTAAGCACCGAGACCGCGCGTATTTCTGAACTCATCGACCGTTCGCAGTTTGGCGAAATCGAAACCGCCTGGGCGCAAGCCGTCAAGAAAGCCCCCGGCGACGTCGACACTTTCCTTTCGCTCGCCCAGCGCATGTCGGGCGCGGGCCAGGCTGAAAAGGCCGCGGTGCTGCTCGAGACGCTGGTGCAGCCGCTGGTGGATTCCGGCGACGCCGGCAAGGCCGTGCGTGTGATCGAATCCATCGCCCGCGTGAACCCGCAGCATCCCAAGCTCAAGGAAACCGCGCAGAAGGTCTATCCCGTGCGCTATTCCGCCGTGCCGGGGCTCGAAAAGTTGATCGCCCGCGCCGAGGAAGAATCCAAGGGCGGCGAAGCCGCGTTTGTCGAGTCGCTCTCGCGCCAGGTGGCGCTGTTGCCCGGCGATTATTGCTTCCACGACGCGGGCTGGGGGCTTGGCAAGGTCCTGAGCATGGACGCCGCAACCGGCTCGATGGTCATCGATTTCGAGCACAAGAAGAACCACACCGTGAAGATCGGCTCGGCCGCGCGCTTCTTCAAGAAGCTGCCCGCCGACGACATCATGGTGCAGCGCGCCGCGGACCTTGGCGGCCTCAAAGCTCGCAGCGAAAGCGACCCGGCGTCCGTGATTATCACGGTCCTCAAGAGCCAGGGCGCCAAGAGCAACCTCAAGCGCATCAAGGCTGAACTCGTGCCCGCGGTGATCGACGCCAAGGGCTGGTCGAAGTGGTGGCAGGGCGCGCGCAAGGCGCTCAACAAGCACTCGTTCGTCAAGGTCGGCGCCGGCAACAATCCCAACCTTGAGCTGCTCGCCCGCGCCGTCACGCAGGACAACGAGGCGATGGAGACCTTCGAGAACGCCCACAAGCTCGTCGACAAGGCAGCGGCGCTTCGCCGTTACCTGCGCGAAAGCGACCCCTCGGCTGAACGCGCCGCCGCGCTGCCTAAAACCATCGCGCCGCTGGTCAAGCTGGCTGAGAAGGACTCCGACAAGGTCCTCGTCGGTTTCCTGATCGCGGACATCAACAAGGCCGAAGCCGGCGTCAATGCGCAGTTGCCCTACGACCTCGACGTCCTGCTCAAGGACGGCGCGAAGCTCGTGGCCGCGCTGCCGAAGGTTCCCGACGCCGATTACCAGGTGCGCGCCCTTGAGCGCCACCGCGAACTCAACGAGGGCGGCTGGGCCGATACCTACGGCAAGGCCTTCCTCGCCGACGTTTCCGGCGCGTGGGACAACATCGCCGACCGCTTGCAGAAGGCTGAGCCCGCGCAGCTTGCCTCGACGCTCAAGAAAGTCATTGCTGACGCCGAAGACTTTCCGCTTCAGTACCTGTGGCTTGGCCGCCGCGCGATTTTGGGCCAGACGCTTCCCCCCGGCCTCGAGCTTCCGCCCAGTGACAAGATCTATGAGCGCCTGACCTGGCTCACCAACAAAGTGCTGACGCGCATCGAGCGCGGCGAGAACCGCCTGAAGGACATGCTGGTGACGTTGCGTTCGGCGCTGGCCGAGCGCCAGGGCCGCCTGCTGAGCGAAGCTCTCAAAGATGTCGGCGAAGACCGCGCCGGCCACTTGCTGCACGCCGTCAAGCGTTGCCGCGCGCTTTCAGATACGCACAGCGCAATGCTCAATGACGTCGTTACCAAGGCCTACCCGGCGCTGATGCAGCGCGAGGACAAGTTTGCGGCGCTGGCGCGCGGCAAGACCAGCGACGAAATCCTGGCCACGCAGCAGGGCCGGCGCAAGCGCGAGGAAGAGCTTCGCCGCGTGCAGGAAGAGGAGCTGCCGGCTGTCGCCAAGCAGATTGGCGAAGCGCTGGCGATGGGCGATATCTCGGAAAACGCGGAACTGGATGCGGCGCGCGAACGCGAAGGCCGCCTGAAGGAACGCGCGCGCGAGATCATCGACGAGCTCAAGCGCGTGCGCGTGGTTGAACCCGACGACGTCGACCCGAGCACCGCGGGCTTCGGCACCAAGGTTTCGCTCAAGCGCACCGATGGCAAGACGGTCGAATACACCATCTTTGGGCCGTATGAAGCCGACCACGAGCGCAACATCATCAGCAACGAGAGCCCGATCGCGCAGGGCATTCTGGGCAAGAAGCCCGGCGACAAGGCCGTGGTCACGACGCCGGAAGGCACTGTGAACTACGAAGTCGGCGGCATCAGCAAAGCTTCGTTCTAGTGGTCATTACGAGCCGCGAGCGGTCTGAACTAAAGTGATCGTCGGGGCGACCGCAAGGTTGCCCCGATTGTTTTGAAACAGCCACTGGAAGGCGCGTAGCGCCGTCATTTCATTAGCCACCGGCGAAAGCCGGTGGCTTTCGATTTATGGAGAAGTCCTGAGCCGCGTAAGCGGCGGCACAAAATCCCTTCGAAACACGCCACGCGATGTAACCCCGCGCCGATGGCCGGATTAATCCGCGTTAACTGTGTCCAAATTTTCCAAAGGGTGAGGACGTAGCCGCAGAACCGTCGGGGTTCGCCGCAGCGAACCCGCCAAATAGTCGGGTTTGCCGCGGCAAGCCCCTACAACCGCAAGGAGTGACAGAATCAATTGGCCATTCGCCACACAATGTAACCCGCGACGTACACCGCGCCGAACAGTGCCGAGATAATCCCGTTCACGGTGAAGAACGCCACGTTCACGCGTGACAGGTCGTCGGGTTTCACCAGCCTGTGCTGCCAGATCAACCCGACAATGGCGATAACAGGGGCGGCAAGGGTCCAAAGTGGCAGCGGTTGAGGATCTTCAGACAAGGCGAAAGCGCCAGACATCTGGATTGAAAAGACCACAAACGCGACGGCTGCGAACACGTGCACAATGCGGGACATAACGAGCGCCTCGAAACGTCCAAACTGCGCGGGAAAAGAGTGCAGCTTGTTTGCCCGGTCGAACTCATCGTCCTGCAGCGCGTAGATAATGTCGAACCCTGCGACCCAGAGCATGACGCCGAGGCCAAGAATCCAAGGGAGCGGTTCGGTGACCGCGCCCCAGCCGCCTAATTCGGGAAGCTGATCGGGGAGCAAAAGTGAACCGCCAGCGCGGACTGCGACCCATGCCCCAACAGGAGCCAATCCTAGAGACGCACCTAACACGAAGTGGCACAGCGACGTGAAGCGTTTGGTGAACGGATATACCGTCATCAGCGCAATCGGGATTGGGCTGAGAGCGGTTGTTACGCGGCCCAGCGCAACACAGGCTCCGAAATAGAGAATCGCGGCGCTAATGGCGAACGCCCAAGCCTGGGCCAACGTCATTCGGCCCGATGGAAGTTCACGGCCTGCCGTGCGGGGGTTTGATGCGTCAATGCGGCGATCAAGGATGCGGTTGAGCGCCATTGCGAAACTGCGTGCGCCCACCATGGCCGCAAATACCAGTGCTAACGTTACGACGCTGAAAACTGGAAAGATTGATTCGCGCAACGGCCGGACATTGCCGGGAATGGAATCTCCCACAAACACAAATGAAGGCCAGACATCTCGAAAACCGATCCCCATTGTGTAGGCAACAAGCATGCCTGTGATCGCGAACGGCAATGCAAACACCGTGTGCGAGAATTTGACGAAGCTGCCGTAGGTTTTGATCGTGCCGATCACGCCCTGCGGCGCGGGCATCGGCGGCGGCGTGACCTCTTTGACGGGGGCTTCGGGCATAATTGCAATCCGTGGCGCGGACATTCCTGTCCGCGGTGCCGCTTTGCGGCACTCTAGCTAATTCGGTCGGCTTCGCCGACCGGGCGGACAAGAATGTCCGCCCCACGGGAGATTATGCCTGCGTCAACACATACGCCGCGTGGGTGCCGGAAACGCTGGCGGCGTCGTGCAGGATCGCGGTGGGGGCGGCAACGCCCGCGACGAGGTCGCGGCGAATTTCGCCCGCCGCCAGCGGCGCAAACACCTCGCCGCCCGACAGCATCAGCACGTTGGCAACGCACTGCAACGCGCCCGCCGAAGGCGAATCGCCGAAGTTGCCGCGATGCGTCAGTTTAACAAGCTCGCGGCCAAGCAAACCATCGAGCGCATTTTCGCGCCGCGCAAAATGCGCCGCCGCACGTTTACTGCCGCCGCGGTTGGTGGTCGCCAGCGAAATTATCGAGCGCAGATCGCTCGAAAGCAGCTTCGCCGCAAGGTCGGTCTTGCCAAGCCGTCCCATCGCCGCGGCTTCGAACTTCGCCAGCGGCTTGCGTTTGCTGTCAGCGCGTTCAAGCACGATCACTGCCGCGCCGTCGCCCGGCACCGTCGGGTCGGTGGGCGCGAAGGGGTCGAGACCGCGGGCGTTTGCGGCGTCGAGGTTGACGTAGTGCACGCGCGCGCCGAAATCGTGAAGCAGCGGCGTGAGTTCGTCGCCCGCACCCACGATCAAGGTATCGGCCTCGCCGCTCTCGAGGATTTCGAGGGCCGTCACGAGCGCGCCCTCGAAGCTCAGGTCGCGCTGGCTGAGCGTGAGATTGACGCCGGTAATGCCAAGGTCGAGCGCGATCAGGCTGGCCATGATGCCGTGTACGGAGTTCATGAAGTTGAGCGGGCTTGCGTGGCGTTCGCCCTGCTTGAGCCAACTGTCCACAAACGCCTGCGTGGTCGCCATGGCGCCAAAGGCGGTGCCGAAAACGACGCCGGTGCGCGCCGGGTTGAGCGTTGACGCGTCAATACCTGCCATCGCCAGCGCCTGGCGCGCGGAAACCGCGCACATGCGCGATAAGCGGTCCATGCGGCGCAGCTTTTTGGGGTCGATCAAACCTTTGGCGTCAGCGGGCATTGCCAGATACGCCGGCGCACTGACTTTGCGGCCGCCTAAATATTCGAAGTCGTGCAGCGCGCAGCCGGAGCGCCCCCCGCGCAGACCCTTGGCGAACGAGACGGGATCAGCTCCGAGGGAGCTCACGACGCCTACGCCGGTGATTATCGCAGCCATAATTGCCTCGACTTCGGAGCCCGCCCGCGTTAGCGGCGGGGCCGGAAGTATTGCACGTCCATGTTCTCTGCCCCGCCGCTTACGCAGCGGGCCCTGATTCCCTCGAAAACACCAGCACGGCGTTGTTGCCGCCAAAGCCAAAGCTGTTCGAAATCACGTGGCGCAAGTTGGCCGCCGCACGGGGCTCACGCACGAGGTCTAGACGAGATTCCGTCAGCGGCGTACGCAGGCCAAGATTCTGCGGCAGCGTGCGGCGTTGGATCGCGTCGACGCAGACGACGGCTTTGATCGCGCCGCTGGCGGCAAGCGCGTGGCCGAAGAAACGCATCGTCGAACTGACCGGGACCGCGCCTTCGCCAAAAAGGCGCGAGACCGCGAGCGCTTCGGTCTTGTCGTTGTCGGGCGTGCTGGTGCCGTGGGCGCTGACGTAGCCGATGTCGCCGGGTTGCAACGCCGCGTCGATCAGCGCGGATTTCATCGCCGCAAATGCGCCCGCGCCTTGCGGGTGCGGCGCGGTCAGGTGGTGGGCGTCGCAGGAATGGCCATAACCCGAGAGCAGCGCAAGGATTTTCGCGCCGCGCTTGCGCGCGTGATCGAGGGATTCCAGCACGAGGACGCCCGCGCCCTCGCCGACGGTCATGCCCTTGCGCTCGGCGTCAAAGGGTCGCGGGCCGTCCGAGGCGACAAGCTGCAGCGCGTTGAAGCCGTTGAGCGTGATGCGCGAGAGGCTGTCGGTGCCGCCCGCGATCATCACATCGGCGCGGCCCTGGCGGATCAGCCACGCGGCGCGGCCGATGGCGTTTGCGCCCGAGGAACACGCGGTCATCAGCGACGTGCTGGGCCCGCACAGGCCATATTCGCGCGCGATCGCGTCGACGCTTTGCGCGGCCTCGTGGACCATCAGGTTGGCGATGCCGGCGCGGGTTTGTTCGCGGCCGTCCTGGGCGCGCCTGAAGCAGTCAATGTAGTAGGCTTCGCTGCGGTTTGTGCCGCAAACACTGTGGCCCAGGTAAACGCCGGCGGGCGATAGCGCGGCGTCGGCCAGCCCGCTTTGATTGACGGCCTGGGCCGTGGCGCAGAGCGCCAGCAGGTCCGAGCGCGAGAGACGTTTGATCTCTCGCGCGCCAAGCTTGCGGCGGACGGAGGCGAAGTCGGCCACGAGGTCGCCGTCGTACTGGCCGACGGGGAACTCGGATGCCAGTTCGCTTTCGAAGAGCGTGAGGCGCCTCAGGCCGCTTTGGCCGCGGTCGAGCGCCGCGCGCAACGCGGTGACGGAAGCGCCGACGGCGCTTACCAAACCCAGCCCGGTGATGGCAACCGGCGTCGAACCCATGACTTATTTCTTGGTGCGATTCTTGCTGACGAACTCAGCAAGGCTGCGCAGGCTGCGGAAAGCGGTTTTGCCCACGGCAGAAGATTCGATCTTCGCGCCGTAAGTCGTTTCCATCAGCATGACCAGCTCAAGCGCGTCAACGCTGTCCAGCCCCAGCCCGTCACCAAACAGCGGCGCATCGGCATTTACCTTCGCGGGATCCACGTCTTCGAGATTCAGGTGCTCAATGATCAGAATCTTTATTTCGTTGACGAGTGATTCCACGTAGTCCTCGATGGCTCGCAAATTGGCCCGCATACCTTATATTCTGCGCGCGCGCGGCCTGCAAACGCCATGCGCGGGTTTTGAACTTGCCTAGCATGACGTTTTGACGTATTCGCGAGGTTGACATGTCCACCGATCGAATTGCCCTTGTAACCGGAGCATCGCGCGGTATCGGCCGCGCGATCGCGTTGCGGCTGGCGCGTGACGGCTTTCGCATCTGGGCCAACTATTCCGCAGGCAAAGACGCTGCTGAAAGCCTTTGCCGCGAAATTGAGACCGCCGCCGGCAAGGCCCAGGCCGTCGGATTTTCGGTGCGTGACAGCAAGGCGGTGCGCGAAGCCCTGACGCCGCTGATCGAAAAAGAAGGCGTGCCGCACGTGCTCGTGAGCAACGCGGGTATCACCAAAGACGGGCTGTTGGCGATGATGAGCGACGAGGAGTGGGCCAGCGTGATCGAGACGAACCTGACGGGCTTCTTTAACGTCAGCAGGGTGGTGGTGCGCGAAATGCTGCGCAAGCGCGCGGGCCGTGTGATCGCGGTTTCGAGCGTCAGCGGCCAGGCCGGCAACGCCGGCCAGGTGAATTACGCCGCCAGCAAGGCAGGTTTGATAGGCGCGTGCAAGGCGCTGGCCAAGGAAGTCGCCAAGCGGAATATCACAGTCAACGTGGTCGCCCCGGGGTTCATCGACACGGACATGGTCAAGGAGTTGCCCAGGGATGAGCTGGCCAGGCAGATTCCGCTGGGGCGTTTTGGCAAGGCCGAGGAGATCGCCGCGGCCGTGAGCTTTTTGGCGGGCGACGAGGCGGGGTACATCACGGGTCAAGTGCTTGGGATCAACGGCGGGATGTACATGTGATGTAGCTAAGCCATCTTGGCTTAGCAGTGTGTCACCGTTATCTCCGCTAAGCCAGGATGGCTTAGCTACGCGAGTTAAAACACTAAGGGCGGCCTGATGGCCGCCCTCGTGTTTGAGTCTGACTACCAGTGGTTTAGAAGATCCACTGGAGCTGGATGCGGAGCTGCCACACGTTGGTCCAGTCCGAGGTCTCGTTGGCAAGGCTCGTGAGGCTGCGGCTCTCGAAGCTGTCGCCGTTGGGCGAGCTGCCGAGAGAACCGCCCGAGCTGGTCGCCGTGAAGAACGCGAGCTGGTGGCTGATGTAGGTGAAGTCCATCTGGATCTTCAGGTTGTTGCCGGCGATGTAGTAGCCGACGCACAGCCCGAGTTCACTGCTGTCAGGACGCAGAGCAAAGGGCTTGCTGGTGGTGCCGCCGGCCCAATACTCGTCAGCGTTCACGTCCGCCCAGCGGATAGCAACGTCCAACTGCTTGGGCAGGATGAAGTAGCCGACTTCGAACAGGAAGCCGTTGTCGTCCATGTCGCCCGGGCGGTTGCGGCCGCGGGTGATGTTGTTGCCTTCCAGCAGGCCGGTGTTGTGGAAGTTGGTGTGGCGCCAAATCCACTCGATGTTGACACTCAAGCCGTGCCAACGGAAGTGACCGTCGAGCGTGAGGGCGATGGTGTCAAACGCGGTGCGGAAGCGGCCCGAGCCCGGGGCGCCAGGAGCGACGCCGTCGGAGTACAGAGCCGAGTTGTTGAAGCGGCCCTGCAGCCAGTTGAGAGCGAGGCCGACCGAGAACAGAACCTTGTCGTACTCGTCAGCGCCGCGCATGTCCGTCATGCCGGCCGGAACTTCACCCAGGGGGTGGGTTTCGACGCGGAGGGCGGGGAACAGGTCGGCATCAACGAAGTTGCTGAAGGTCTGGCTGCGGATGGTCTGGTCGCTGTTGCGGAAGTCACCGGCGGTGTTGGCGATGACGCCGTTGAAGATACCGAACCAGTACTTGACCCACGGCACAGTCTCGCCGATGGTGCCATTGATCCAGATACCCTTGCCCCAGCCCTGGTTGAACACGTCGCTGACGATGGAGCGGTCAACGAACTGCTGGGCGCCGGAGCTGGTCATGAAGCTGTGGTTGAACGGGACCTTGACCTGGCCCGCGCTCACGTTGAGGAACTGGTACTTCGCCCACGTGAAGACCACGTCTTCGATCATGTTGTCGCTCGAGCCCGCGTTGAGGCGGACAACGAACATGTACTTGAACTCTTTTTCAAAGATGTTGCCGCTGGCGGACCACTTGAAACGGCGGATGTTGAAATGGGTGTAGTCCTTGCCGTTGGTGGCGCCCGAGGTGGGATCTTCAACGTCATCGCCACGCTCGTCGTTGTACGTCAGGCGGACCTGGACGCGGAAGTTCATGGTGAAGCTGAACTTGCCGTCTTCGGTCGCCCAGGCAAACACGTGCTTCTTCAGCGACGTCATCACGGCGGGGTCGCCGCCCTGTCCTTCACGTTCGACCTTCTTGAGTGTGTCCACTTCCGAGCGCAGGGTGCTGATCTCGCGCTCGAGTTCTTCAACCTTGCTGGACTGTGCCGACACCGGCGCCGCCCAACACCCGGCGCCGACCAACAGCGCCAAGGCCAATGACCAAAGTTTTGCCATGCCTCGCTCTCCTTAACGTGACCTTGAAATAACAACAGTCCGGCCGTCGTGTATGTGAAGGCGTGGCACAATCCTTTCCGTGATGTGCCCTGCCCGCCCAAAGTGACGGTGGAACCATAGCCAGCCCAAGCTTTGGGTCAAGCTCTTGATTCCGAAAATCGTTCCTTTGCCCTTTCTTTACGCCCCAAAGAACATAGCTCTGCTGCGGTTACGACGTTTGTAGCCGCCACCTTGGATCGCCCACGCGGGCGCACAACCTTGGGGCGTATCGGCAAACTGCGTCCGATAACTTTTATGCTTTACGAAATATAAAGCTCAAAACAACGTTCGTCAAGCGGCTTTACTGACTCTTTTGGGCTGCTTGAAGCTTTGCCAGCGCCAAGAACTACTACGAATGCCTGTTTCAAACATGCTTGCCAAACTGCAAAAGCGGCCTGAGTGCCCTTCAATAAAGGCTTTACAAGCTTGCGGCAAAAGTTTCTGACATACCGTGAGGCTAGAAAAATACATACATCGCATAAGAATTCCAGCAAAATTCGGTTGGGATTGTGAAGATGACTTTTAGCGATTTCTGCCCGGTCCCGATTTTCCTGTGCCGTCCTCCGCCTTTCTTCCTTTAGTCATTAGCAAATAGGCCCATTTGGGCGTGTCGCGAGCCACTCTTGTGCCAAAGTTTTTTGGCGTCGGTGTGGCAACACATTCACACGTAAAGTATCTCAGAGCATCAGCCGGGCCTTCCTTGAACGAAAGCGAGAACACCATGTCCATGTCGCGTCGCGATGCGCTGAAGGGAATTGTGACCGGGTCGGCCGCCATCCTTGCCGCCGCCGCCGGAGGATCGAGCTTGCTGGCGCAGGCCGGCGATGCGCCGAAAACCGAGCCGCCCAGGCCGAGCGCGAAATACGAGGTCAAGCCGCTGCGTTTTGACCCGGCCAAGCTCAGCGGCATTTCCGAAAAGCTGATCGTCAGCCACCACGACAACAACTACGCCGCAGCGGTGAAGAACCTCAACGCCACCGAGGCGCAACTGGCGCAAGTCAACAAGGACACGCCCGGGTTTGTCGTGGGCGGCATCAAGATGCACGAATTGATGTACAGCAACTCGATTATCCTGCATGAGCACTACTTCGACAACCTTGGCGGCAACGGCAAAATCACGCCGAAGGTCGAAAAGGCGCTCAGCGAAGCTTTTGCGGGCTCGTGGGAGCAGCAGTTCAGGCAAGCGGGCGCGAGCCTGGGCGGCGGCTCGGGCTGGATGATCCTGTACTACAACCTGCACAGCGGCCAGTTGCGCAATTACTGGAGCAACAACCACACGCTGGCGCTGGGCTTTGGCGTGCCGCTGCTGGTGATGGACATGTACGAACACGCCTACCAGATGGATTACGGCGCGGCGCACGCGAAGTACATCGACGCGTTCTTCACCAACGTCAACTGGGAAGAAGTCGAGAAGCGCTACGACAAGGCGCTGGCGCTGGCCAAAGCCCTCAAGGGCTGATGAAACTCGCGGCGCAATTGAGGCAATAACTTGCGTCCCAAACCAGTTGACGGTTTGGGTTGCCCCGCGTCCAAATTGCACTAGCATGGGTGATTCGTCACGCATTGAGGCCCTTGTAGTGGAAGAAGCCAAGGACACACGTAAGTTGCCGCCGCTGCGTCCCTTGCCCAAGGTCGGGCAGGAGTTAGGCCATTTCATCATCGAGCGCGAGCTTCCGCGCGGCGGCCAGGCCCGCGTGTTCCGTGCCTGGCAGACCGACCTCAGTCGTCCCGTCGCGCTCAAGCTGCTGCCCTCGACGGTAATCACAGACGCCGACACGCTCACGCGCTTTCGGCGCGAGGTCGAAAACGTCGCCAAGCTCGCGCACCCCAACATCGTGCGTGTCTACGAGGCCGGCGAACTCGAGGGCCATCCCTTCTTCACCATGGAGTACCTTGAGGGTGAAGACGCCGAGGCCAAGCTTCGGCGCAGCAACTTCGCGCCGGACGAAGCGGCCTCGATCATGGAAGTCATCGCGCGCGCCGTAGGCGAGGCGCACCGCAAAGAACTCGTCCATCGCGACATCAAGCCCGGCAACGTCTTCATCAAGAAGGACGGCACGCCGGTGCTGACCGACTTCGGCCTGGCGCAGGACCTGTCGCAAAGCGCGCAACTCACGCAAACCGGCGTCTCGATGGGCACGCCCGCCTACATGTCGCCCGAGCAGGCGCGTGGCGAGCGCCATCGCCTTGGTAAGCGCAGCGACATCTACGCCATGGGCGCGACGCTGTATTCGATGCTGACGGGCCGCCGCCCTGCCGAGGGCGAAAGCGCCTACGAAATCATGATGAAGGTCGCCGAGTCCCCCGGCCCGCGTTGGACGCGCGGCGACATTGAAGTCATTCCCGCCGACCTTCGCGCCGTCGTCGAAATGACAATGCAGAACGACCCCGCCAAACGCTACGACACGGCGCAATCGCTGGCCGACGATCTCGAACGTTTCATGGCCGGCGAATGGGTGATCGCGCGCAGCCGCAGTTGGGTGCAGAAAGCTTTCTTCCGCGCGCGGCGCTACGCCGCGGTTGCGGCGGTGATCATCATCGCGCTGGCGCTTGGCGGCGGCATCGTCTGGACCAGCCTCGACCCGCCCTCGCGCCGCAGCAACACCGGCGATTTGCTGCCGGAACGCGACATCTGGAAGCCCGTGGCGACGGCGACCGACGATCCCAAACGCCTGCAAGACTGGGTGACGGCCGGCGCGGCGATGGCCTTTGGACCCAACCGGGAACTGGTGTTGACGCGTACCTCGGAGGCGCCGATCAGCCTTGCGCACCGCGACGACCTGTGCTGGGGCGATTTCGAGCTTGAGGCCAATCTCTCGGTGCGCGACGCCAAAGGCGAGGTCGCACTGCTGATCGGTCTGCCGGCGGAGCCCGCCGAGGGCGCGCCGCCGCGCCTGAATGAGCCGGCCTACAGCATCGTGCTGGGCGCGCACGCACCGCAACGCTTCGAGATTCGCCGCCTTGGCGTGCCCATGTACGCGGGTAGCGCCATTGCGCAGCCGCAACTGCTGATGGCCGGAGGCTGGTATCGTGTGAAAGTGACGCGTGCGGCGGAAAACCTGCGCTTTGAACTTCGCTCCTACCCCGGCGAACTGACCGTGGCGGTGGCGAACTTTGATGACGACTTCCCGGCGCTGGTCGAGGGCCGGCGGCGCTTCGCGTTTTCGGCCGACGCCGCGGCGCTGTCGATCCGTGACGTCGCCATCCGCCACCGCGACAGCGCACGCGGCGCCGAGGCGCTGTTGTTTTCTGTCGGGGCATACGCCGAGGCCGAGTTCCGGCTGGCGGCGCGCCTCTCGGCGCCGGTGGTCGAGGGCGAAGACCCGGAAGCGCGCGCCAACTGGCGGCTGATGCGCGCCCGCTGCCTGCAGGCGATGGGCAAGACGCAGGATGCGCTGGCGGAACTGGCCGAACTCAACAAGCCCACGACCAGCCCGCGCACGCTTGCGCGTTCGTACATGCTTAGCGCGCAGATATTGGCCGAGCGCGGTGATGACCGCACAGCGTTGTTCCAGATGCGCCAGGCCGTGCGCTACGCGGGCACCAGCGGCGACCTTGCCAGCCGCGCGTTCCATGCCGCGCTGGCGCATGCCGCGACGCTGGCCAAAGGCGAGGACGCCGCGCGTGCGATCGGCTACTACGACTTCGTCGCGGGCGACATGGCGCCCGACGCCTACCTGATTTGTGCGGCGGTGCTTGAGGGCTCGCGCCTGCGACTGAAACTCGCCGATGATCCCAAGGCCGCGGACGCGCTTGAGCTTCGCACGCGGGCGCTGGTTGCGCTGCGCGGCCTGCGTGACGGCAACTATGCGTCGTTTCCCGACGCCTATGCGGGCTCCCTGCGCACGCTGTTTGAACTGCGCCTGCCTGAGGTCACGCTGGGCCGCGCCGCGCTGGACGATGCCAAGCCTGCCGCGCCGGAACTGATTGACGCCGGCATGCGGCTGGCGGCGCTCAACGGCATCGACCGCAAACCGCTGTTGCCGGTGTTTGTCCATTCCAGTTGGCTGGCGCGCATGCAGGGCGACCTCAAGACGAGCGACACCATGCTGGCCATCGCCGAGCCCGTCGCTGACACCGAGGGCAAGCTCTGGATTCGCGCTTTGCGCCTGCTTTCGCAGCAGGAACGCCGCGCCGGCGGCGACGCGCAGGCACGATTTACCGCCTGGCAAACGCTGAACGCCGATATCAAGGAACTCTCGCGTGTCGGCGGCGCCAACCCGCGCCACGACGCCGTCGTATTGTTGGCCACGCTTTTCACAAGCGTCGGCGGGCCCACGGAGATGGAGGGCCACATTGAGGCTTTCCGCCGCGGCATGGCCCGCGCCCTGCCCGAACACGACGCCTTGTGGCGCGGCGGCACGGCGGTGCAGGCGTTCATCGACTATGCGGTGGCGGTTTCGACGCTCGACTTCGACCCCGACCGCAAACTTGTGGAGCCGATGCTGGACAAGCTTTCCAAACGCGACGACGCGGGCGTGCTGCGCCTGCTCAAGGGCCGGGTCAAAGACTGGTTGCCCAGGACGATCGGGTAAAACTTGGCTGACAAACTCAGTAAACCGAGGCGTCCACGGGCTCACATGGTTCGTCGGCGCTGTTTTACACCCGCCAGCGGCGCTGAGCAGCTTGAACAGGCGCTGATCGAGGATTGCCGCGAGGTATTGCACGCGGCGGGTTTGCCCCTGGGCTCGCAACAGCCCCTGCAAGCGGCTGACTTGCGCGGGTCCGTGCAACCCAACGAAGCCGCGGTCGTGGTCTTCACCGACGTTCCGGGCCTGCCCCTGCCCGCGATGGAAAGCCTGCCGCAAATCCTGCGCGAAGCCGACGTCGTGCTGGGCCCCTGCGCCGACGGCGGAATTTACCTTCTGGCGTGGTCCGCCAGCGTCGATCGCGCGTTAACAGAGGGCATGTGCAACGCGCTGGCGTCGACCGAACCGCTGGCGGCCTTGACGGACCTGTTGACCGACGCGGAGGCCGAGGTCGAATTGCTGCCGTCGTGGTTCCGCCTATCCAACGAGCGGGACTTCAACGTAATAGATTGCGTGGCAAGGCTGAGCGTGTTGAGTGAAGACGGCGAAGACGATTTCTCCGCCGAACGTTTGCGGCAATGGTTCGAGAAGTTCACCGAATAGCGGAGCCGGGCATGAAATGGTTGCGACCCACCACCGTCGTTGCCGCAATCGTCGCGGGCCTTGCGCTCGTGGCGTCGCCGCAACCGGCCGCCGGCAAAATGGTCGTGAAAAGCAGCTCACGCGAGGTGCCCGCTGATCCCGCGCCCGCGGCCAAAGTTGAGCCCAAGGACCCTTCGCCGGAGCAGGCGGACCAGATTGAACGCCTGATCGAGCAACTTGGCGCGCCGACGCTGGCCGCGCGCGACCGCGCCATGAGTGAACTGGCGAAGTTCGGCGCTTATGCGCTGAAACTCGTGCGCGAGGGCCAAAAACACGACGACGACGAAATTGCCCACCGCTGCCGCATCCTCGACGAAATGCTGAGCCAGGACAACGCCGATTTGTTCCTCGCGGCCAAGCGCCTTGGCATGTCGATCCAGGAATTGAAGGAAAAGCTTTCGTCCAGCGACACCGAGGCGATGCTGGAACTGCTGCAAAGCCGCGCGGTGCCGGGCCTCACGCCGCTTTGGGCCACGGTGTTCCGCCAGCTTGCGCCGCGCACCAACCGCTACCCGGCGGCGCAGCTTTGTAAGTCGATCGAAGGAGCCGAGGGTTACGGCGAGGCGCTGGTGCTTGCGGGCGCTGCACTGCACGAGGGTCCGGTCAGCGGCCACGGTCGCGGCCTGATGGACCTGATTCGCCTGCTGCCCCCGGGCAAGGCGCGCCACACGGTGCTCGCGCTTGCTTGCGCGGGGCGCAAGGCCGACCCGGTCCTTGGCGGCCAGGACGGCGATTGGGCGGTTTCGACGGCGCGTGCTTTGCGCGGAAGTTTCGTGGGCAAGGAATGCCTGGCGGCGCTTACGCCCGACCCGGCCGATCCCCTGCAGAAAGATGCCGAGTTCGACAACATGCGCGCCGCGGTGGCGTTTTCGCTTGCGCCGGCCGTCACGGAGGCTGAGTTGCGCCAGTCGCGCGTGCTGCCCTATGCCAGCATGAATTCTCGCACGCGCGTGGCCTACGTTGAACTGCTTGCGCGCAGCAAACTTTCCGCGCAGCTTGAGCAAGCCCTGACCGCGGCCTTGGCCAGCGACAGCGGCGAGAGCGGCGTCTGTGTCGCCGCCCGCGCTTATGCCGCGGGTGCGCCCGCGCAGGACGTGATCGACGTGTTCGACGCGCTGCCGCTTTCGGCGCAGCTTGCGGTGATGGAATCGTGGTGGTTTTCGCCGCGCGACCTGAAAGTCTTCCAGCCCTTCTTCTGCAAGCTCGCGCAAGGCGACAACTTCGCGTTGCGCACGGCCTCGGCGCGCCTGTTGGCTTGCTGCCGCGCCAACAGCAGCGCCCTGGCGCTGGCCAAAAGTGCGATCAAGTTTGAAGACACGGCGCCGCACATGCTCGAGGCCCTGCGCGGCATGGCCGACCTGCTGCCCAAGGCCGCTCCCGCCGAGTTCAAGCAGTTCATTGCCCGCGTCGATTCGCCCAATCTGCGCGTGCGTCCCTTCCTCTTTGATGTGCTGGTTGAAAGCCGCGACCCTGCCGCCGAAAACGCGCTAAAGGCGCGCTGGAAGCGCGAGATCACGCGGCCCGAGACCACGCTGGCGGTCATGGTGCTGGCGCGCGATCCTTCAACGCCCGCGGGCGCGTGGTCGGCGGGCGCCGCTGCCGCCGCGCTTGCGTCACGCACGACGCTCGACAACCTGCTGCGCGCGCAATTCACGCTTTCCGATTTCGTGCTGCTGCGCCGCTTGCTGACGATGAAAAACGATGAGGGCTTCAAGCTGCTTGAGGAAGTCGCCGCCGACCTCGACGACGCCAGCCGCATGGACGCCATCATTGCGCTGGTGTTTGCGGGCCGCGACGGGCCGCTTATCGACAACTGGATCGCGCGCTTCACCGGCGCGGTCTCCGACCCCATCGGCTCCGGGCTGTCCGTGCCCATTGCCTACAGTGCCACGCCGCAAGGCGAGCAGTTCCGCCAGGACGCGCTGAAGCGCGGGTTTGCGGCACCCGAGTTTTATTCGGTGATCTCGGCGGTGCTGGCGGGCCGCGGCGGCAAAGTCAAGCTTGCCGACCTGCTGCCGGTGATGTTCGAAAAGCCCGAGAACCTCAACCGCATCGGCGCGCTTGATTTCATGGTCGAAGACCCGCTGCCCGCGCCCGCGGCCAAGATCCTGCTGACGGCGCTGATCCACGACAACCAGGACAGCGCGCAACTGTGGGCCGACCCCGGCCGCACCCTGAGCCTTGTGCGCAGCGGCGTCGATGTGCTGGGCGTGCTGTACGGCGACGCAGCATCGCCTTCGCCGCGCTCGCCCTCGCAGGTGATGATCACGGCCATGCTCGGCGAGCCGGAGCGAGCCAAGGCGATCTTTGAAAAATTCACGCCGCAGAAAGACGGGCGCGACTTCGAGACCATCGAGTTCGCCCGCGTGTGGCTGCAACTTGTGGCGGGCTCGCGGCCGCTGACGGTGTTTGAGATGCAGGCGATGGCGTCGCCGGTGCAGGGCGCATTGCTGATGGAACGTGCGGCGATGACGGGCGACGTGAGTGCGCTGCGCCGCCTGCTGGACGGTTTTGGCAACGACTACGGCATTGCGCTGGGCGGCAGTTCGGCAAACTTCATCATGCGTTCGCGCTGGGGCAGCCCTGAAATCGTGCGCGCGGGGCCGCTGGATGTCGGCGCTTTTTTGCCCGCCAACGGCCGGCGCTTCTTCCCGCGCCACCTGGTGGCGGAAAAGTTCTCGGCGCCCATCGAGGGCGACTGGCGCAACTGGTGGTCCGCGCGCCGCGCGCTCGCCCAGTGGGATAGCGTCAAGAAGACCTACGTGCTGGAGACGCTGCCATGACGGCTGTGTCGCGAGTCGCGAGTCGCTTGTGCCGCGTCATGCTGCTTGCGGCGCTGGGCCTGATTGCCGCGGCCCGCACGCCCGTTGACGGCCAGGCTGCGTCGGCGCCGCCGCTTTCGTTCCAGCTCAATGAAATCCGCAAGGCGTGGCTGTACGACGACGACGCCGGCGCCGAGGCGCGCCTTGCCGCCATCGAGGGCGATTCACGCGTCAGCGGCGAACTGCCGCGCTGGTATGCGTCGTTGCGCGCGGCGCTATGCCTCAAGCGCGGCGACGCGCCCGCGGCGATGGCGATTTTGCGCGCGTCGCTGAAGTCGGCGGTGCAGGCGCGTGATTTCGCGCGCGCCGCACGGCTGCTGGTGACGTTCGGGCAACTGAAGGAAGCGCTCGAAGTCGTGCGTGAGGGACGCCTGCGCGGGCCGGACTCGATGACGCTGGTGCGCTACGAGGCCGACCTGCTGTGGCTTTCCGGCGATTTCGAGGGTGCGCTCGCCGCTTATCGCCAGGCGATTTTGAACGGGCCCGCGGGTTATCCCTACCAGGTCCAGGACAGCCGCTCGTGGGACGAGGTAAAAGCCTGGCAACCCGCCGAGCCCAAAAAGGAAGTCGCTGCGCCCGCCGCCACGGGATCGGCCAAGACCGAGCCGTTCTCGAGCCTTTGCGTCACGCCGGTTTGGTACATCACCGACCTGCCGGGGCTTGAGCGGCTGCTGGATGAAATGGCCGCCGACGCCCGGCGAGCCGCCAAGGCGAGGGCGAATCTCGACGCCGCCATCAAGGCCACGACCGAGGCGCGCGCCGCCGTCGACGCCTTCCGCGGCGCCATCGAAGAACGCACGAAGCTCGAGGCCAAGACGCGCATCACACTGTGGGACGCGCTGCTGACAGCCCGCATCGTCGCGCTGGCTGACCTCGCCGCGGGCAAGCCCGCCGATGCCGAAGCCGCCGCACGCAAGGCGCTGCAACTCCAGGGCCAGGACGTGGCGCTGCTGGACATCCTCGCGCGCGCGCTGGCGGCGCAGGGCAAATCGGCCGAGGCGCGCACCGGGCCGCTGCGCGACCTGCGCGACAACGCAAACCTCGCGGTCTGGAACGGCATGATGCTTGGCGCGCAGACGCGCCTGCAGGACCAGGTGCTGAACCGCATTTTTACCGGCGCGCTCAACCTCTACCGCAAAGATCCCAAGGCCGGCGCCGCCGAGTTCAATGAACTGCGCCTGCAATTCGGTCCCAAGGGCGAAGGCGAGTCGGTGCCCGTGGGTTGCCTTGGTTTCTGGCTGGCTTCCAACGGCGTGAATGACCTGGCGCGCGAATATCTGCGCGAAGCCAGCCGTCTTGACGGTTTTGAGGCCGGCGGGCTGCAATCGTGGGACACGCTGTGGGTCGAAAACGCGCTGATTGGCCTCGACCTCGCCGACGTCGCCAAGGGCCTTGAAGGCGGCGGCAGCGCCCCCGCGGCGGGCCAGCGCAAAGGCTTGCTTGGGCTCGCGCCGCGTGCGGGCTTCGTTGCGGCCAACATTTTTGACCGCCAGCGCATGCGCACCGCGGCGGGCATCCATCCCTTCGGTTACCACCGCTACAACGAGTCGGCTTATTACACGCTCAGCGCGCGGCCCGACGTGCTTGCCACATTCAAGACAGTCGTGTGGGCGTTGCCGGAAATGATCGCGGCTTCCGCAACGCCCGAGGAACTCGAGGAAGTCCTCAACGTCGAGAGCGCCGAAAGCAAGGCGCTCAAGACGACGCTCGACGCCATCACCGACCTTGCGGGCCGCATCAAGCAGAACCCCCGCGACGGGAACCTGGGCGAGCAATTCAACAAGAAACTGCTGGCGGTGCTGGGCGCCGTCGAGACGCGCGCCACGGTGCTGCGCGCTCGCCTCAACCAGCTCAAGCCCGTGAACCTGAAGGAAGTCGCCGATTGGCTTGCCAAAAACCAGGGCCAGCTCGACCTTCGCCCCGTGATCTGGGCTGAGCGCCTTGCCGACACCGGCGACGACGCCGCGCGCCGCCTTGCCGACAGCCGTCTTGCGGCGGGCATCCCCGAGGTGATTCATTCCGGCGTGCTGATGGATTGCGCACGCTGCCTTGCCCGTGCGGGCCAATATTCCGACGCTGCAAAGCTGCTGCTCTATAACCCTGTCCCGCCTTTTGGCGCCGAAAGTTCGGTGCGCGTGATCAGCTTTGCTGCGGTGCTGGCGCAAAAGGGCAAAGACGACACGCTGGCGGCGCGCTGCTGGATGAAAGCCGCAAGCCCTATGGTGCAATCGCAGTGGGAGGCCGCGCCGGTGGCTGAATATGCGTTTGCGCGCAAGGACATCATCGAGTTCGGCAACGCCGCCGACCTGGCGACCTATGTCGAGAACCAGTACGTGCCCTACGTTGCCGGTGCGGGACTGGACGAAATTTTTGCCATGTCGCCCGAACTCAAGGACGTCAACCCGGCGCTGTTGATGCGCAACCCGGCCCATGAGGGGCTTGCGGGTATTTTCGGCAGCTTCCTGCAGACGTCCAATACCGGCGCCATCCCCGACAACTGGCCCAAGCTGCTGCGCGCGCCGGAGATGCACGGCAATTGCTGGCGGCTTGCGGTCTTCGTGATTGCCAGTGACTTGCCCACGGCCCGCACCGGCTACGACGACTTCGAGGACCTGGAGTCGCGCCAGGCGTTCTTCCCGCGCGGCTACCGGCCGCAATACAACGGCCTGAACTCGACCGACGACTACATGCTGGGCCTGCGCCTGCTGGCAACACTCAACGAGATGAGGCCCAAGGATGCGGTTGCGCGGGCCGATGCGCTCTACCTGCGCACGACCATCAAGCGCTGCATGGCGCGGCAATCGAACTAGCCGCCACAAATGCTTTCCACAGCCGCTGCATCGCCGCATCGTCGCCCATGCGCTCGGGATGCCACTGCGTGCAGATGCGGAAGCGGTGATCCTGCGCTTCCATGGCCTCGATTACGCCGTCGGGCGCGCGCGCACTCACGCGCCAGCCCTTGACCGGCGCGCGCAGGGCCTGGTGGTGCAGGCTGTTGACGGTGCAGGCGGTCGCGCCCAGCGCCTCGGCAAGTTTCGAGTTCGGCTCGATTGCAATTTCGTGGCGCGGCGATTGTTTGGCGTTGGGGTCGCGGTGCTTCACGGCGCCGCCAAGCTTGGCGATGTCCTGGATCAACGCGCCGCCGTGGTGGATCGCCGTCATCTGCATGCCGCCGCAGATCGCGAGCACCGGCAGGTCCGTCGCATAAAGCATGGCGACGAATTTGCGGTCGAACTCGTAACGCTGCGGCGTGCAAAGCTCGACCGTCGGGTCGGGTTCTTCGCCGTACCATTGCGGCGGGTAGTCGTCGGAGCCGACCAAAACCACGCCGGCGAGCATGCCAAGCAGCGGGCGCAGAGTTTCAACGTCGTCGAGAATCGGCAGCGCGACGGGGATGCCGCCCGCGCGCGCGACGGCTTGCGGGTATTGCGGGTAGAGCTTGAGGTAGCTGCGGTCGCGGCCGCTGGGTGCGCTGTCCGCGATGAAATCCATGCAAATGCCGATGACAGGTTTGGCCATATCGGTTGATCGTCAAGAGCACGCAGGTTCTTTAGACCCGGATTGTGGATTGTGAATTGTGGATTGTGGATTACCCTAGTCGCGCGGTTGCGCCGGGGCGCGGCAGCGCCAATCCAAAATCCACAATCCAAAATCCAAAATCGAACCCGTGGCCACCCGCATTAACACCCTCAACGATGTTCTTTCCTATTTGAGCGCCCATACCGACTATGAGCGCCAACTGGGCGGCCGCACGCGCGAGACATTCGATCTCGACCGCATGGTCGAACTGCTGAATGCCGCGGGCCGGCCGGACCTCGGCTATCCCTGCGCGCACATCGCGGGCACCAAGGGCAAAGGCAGCACCTCGCGTTTTCTTGCGGCGGCGCTGGCGAGCCAGGGCTTGAAAGTGGGTCTCTACACCAGCCCCCACCTTGAACGCCTGAACGAGCGCATCGAAGTCGGGGGCAGGGAAATCAGCGACAAGGACCTGGTGAAGGCCTTTCGCACCGTGGTCAAGGCGCGCGAAAAAGGCCCGGGTAACGTCACATTCTTTGAGGTGCTGACGTTGGCGGCGATGGTGGCTTTTGCGCAGGCCAAGGTCGAGGTCGCGGTGTTCGAGGTCGGGTTGGGCGGGCGGCTGGACGCGACCAACGTCGTCAATCCCCTGGTGACCGTCATTACTGAAATTGGCCTCGATCACACCCAGCAGCTTGGCGACACGATCGAAGAAATCGCCCGCGAAAAGGCCGGCATTATCAAGCCGGGCGTGCCGGTGGTTTGCGGCGCGCAACTTCCCGAAGCGCAGCGCGTGATTTCGCTGACGGCGCGCGACGAAGAGGCGCCGCTGATTGTTTTCGGCAAGGATTACGAGGCGCGGGCGTTTCAGCGCGAGGGCCGAATGATTCATTTCACGGCGGCGATTCGCGAGCACCGCTACGACGTGCGGCTGAACAACCCGGCGCGCTTCATGGCCGACAACGCCTGCCACGCGTTGTGCGCGCTGGAGGTGATGGCGAGCGACCCCGATATCATTGACGTGCTGGACCGCGAGAAAGTCAGCAAGGCGCTGTTCACGACGCCGCTGCCGGGCCGCTTCGAGATTTTCGGCGGTGCGCCGACGATTGTGATCGACAGCGCGCACAACGAACTCAGCCTCAAGGCATCGCTGGCGACGGCGCGCGCGCTGAATGTGAAGGGCCCGGTGGTGCTGGTTGCGGGCATTGCCAGGGACAAGGACGTTGAGGCCTGCGCGGGCGTGCTTGCGGGCGCCGACGCCTGCATCTTCACCGGCTACAACAGCCCCCGCGCCAGCGACCCGCGAGATTTGATCACGCTGTACCAGAAATTCGGCGGTCGCGCCGGCAGCATCGGGGCAAGCCCGCAGGCGGCGTTCCAGAATGCGTTGGGAATTGCGGGCAAGTCGGGGCTCGTGCTGGTGACCGGCTCGACCTATCTTGCGGGAGAACTGCGCGCGCTGGCGCGGGAGGTTGCGGGCGTTTGATAACCGCGGCTCAGGAAAACTGCGGCGCGAAGTAGCGAAGCAAAGCGGAAGGCCGCGAAGGACGTTCAGACATGGCCAGGAAGAATAATCCGGAGATCACGCCGCCAACGGGCGAGCGGTTTGAAAACCTTGTCGCAAGCGTCGAAGAAGCCCTGCGTGCGCTGGAAGGCGGCGAGTTGCCGCTTGAGGACGCGCTGAAGCGATACGAAGAAGGCGTCAAGGCCCTGCGCAAATGCTACGGCATTCTCAAGCAGGCCGAGGCCCGCGTGCTGCTGCTGACCGAGCAAAACGGCCAGGCGCAAACCAGGCCCTTTGACGCCGAGGGCGAAACCCACAAGGCCCCCGAAGAAAATGCGGGCGGCAAACTCTTTTAAATGAACGCGGCGAACATCCGCTCAGGGAGAAAATCTACCGGCGCGGGGCCGGGGTGCTCCGCCTTGGTGTGATTAAGTGGCCCCGCGTCGGTGTTTTTTAGGAGCCCGCCGCCGGGGTAGGTTGGGCGAGTAGGGTTGGCTGCAAGCTCCTGAAATCGTTGTCAATCACGACTCCTGAAGTGTATTACACAAAACATAAAAATCAACTAAATAATAAAATATGTAAAAATTGTCTGCGAGCCGCCCGGGAAGCGGCCCGCAGACTGACACCGGGCTGAAATCGGCCCGGCTTCCCGTCCGTTAACGACCCAACGCGTTAGCGAACTTGAAGTTCACCGGCAGTTGATCCGCCTTGTCGCGGTCTTTGTTCACCTGTGCGCAAGCGTCGATTGCCAGCGAAACGAACACCCAGGGCGCGGTGCCTGAAACCGCGCCGCGCACGGGGTCGTTGGCGAAGCTGATCTCGATCTTCTCGACGCGCGCACCCGACAAGTCGAGGTAATGGCGAATATGGTCCGTCAGTGCGGCGTGGGCCCGCGCGTATCGCCGCTTCTTTTCGCGGATGGCCGCGACAGCGTCGGTCGGGTAAATCACCAGGTCGGCCATCGCTGCGCGGCTGTCGGCGATGACCTTCCGGTTGCGGCCCTGCACGCCAAGGGCGTAGGTGTTCGCCGCGCCGTCCCAGTTGCAGTAGACCGTGAGCTGTTCTTTTGGGACTTCGGGCCTTTTGAGATCGCCCTCGTCCGTCGGCAGCTTGGTATTGAAGATGCGTTCGTCGGGGACGAAGCGCGTGCAGACGATGAAGAAAATCAGCAGTTGAAAAACGCAATCGATCATCGGCGTGAGGTCGAAATTCGCCTCATCGCCGGCCCGCCTTCTTCTGCGCAACATGGCTTTGCTCCGGCCTCGGTAGTTGCCGGGAATGAACCTACAAACGGCGGCAATTGGCGCTGGTTCAGCGATACTCGGGCAAGATCACGGCGCCGAGGTCGGTGCAGCCTTCAGATGCGATGAAGTCGATGCGCAGATCCGGCTTGATGTCGTCGCGCGAGTTCGACCACAGGTACAGCACGTAGCGTTTACCGGGTTTAATGTCGGCGTAGTCGGCGGCGATGTAGCCGTGGCTATCCGAAGCAACCGTGAGTTGCGTGTCGTACCAGGTCCCGTGGCGAAAGAAGAACTCGCGCTGGCTGCGCGAATCGAAGGCGTCGTAGTTGGCCTCGCCCATCAACGCGCGCAAAGCCTCATCGCTGTCGGTTGTCTGCTTGAAGTGTGCACTCGAAAGGTATTTGCCCGCGGCGTCCTTTTCGCCAAGCGCCGGTTGGATTTCCTGCGAGACGATGCGGCGGCGCATGGCGCGGTTGAACTCGTCCTGTTCGTAGCTCACCACCACGCCCTGCACCCAGGGCAGGCCGCCGCAAGTTGTGCCGACGGCCCGCAGGGCCAGCAGCGGGCGCAGGGGCTGCAGTGTCGGCTGCAGTGATCCCGTGCCCTTGGTGGTGGCAAGCAGCTCCAGCGGTTCTATGCCCCGCGTCAACGTGCTGTTAAGGCGCAGGGCATAAAAGTCTTTGTCCCTTCGCCCCGCACCCCAGCCCCGTAAGCGCCAAACAGTTTGTTTGTCCATGGCCGAAGCCATGGCATCGTCGACAGATCCCTCAAAGACAAAGAAGTCGTCGGCGCGCGTGGCGTACGCTGCCTGGCGTCGTCCGCCAAAAACATTTGCCCCGGGCGGCGACAGGTGGGAATCAGCCAAGGGCATACCGGGCTCGACGCACAGTGTGGCCTGTGCAGTTGCCGAAAGGGTGTTGAGTTGCAAGTCGATGCACTGGGCCGCCAGCGTCGGCGACGGCATGCGCGTGTGGCATGACACCGGGTGTTCGTTGACGGCGTGGGTCGTTTCGTTCAGGCGCGCGCCTGCCAGCTCAATGGTTTGCGGCTGTGAAGACAGGAGCCTGCCATCGCTCCAGACGACTTTCACGACGCTTGTCGCAGGGAACTCGAACACCCAAAGGTTGTCGGGGTTGGGCGCGCCGAGGAAGCGTTCCTTGTGGCTGGTCGAGTCGACGATCGGGAATAGGCCCTCACGCCCCAGGCAGCGCAGCAGCAAACGGCAATAATCGGGCGCGAGTTTCGACACGTCGCGCAAATCGGGCTTGGGCGGAATATCCGCCGGGTCAGCCCGCACCTTGAACCTGCGCGTGTATGGCTTGCGCACGCCGATGTCCTTGGGCTGGATCACCGGATATACATCGTACTCTTCGCGCTTTGCGTTGAGCTTCTCAAGGAAATCGGGCGCAAGCTCGAGGTTGACAACGTAATCGTCCCATTCCGGACCGGTGAACGTCGCATCCATGATGGTCAGGGTTTCCCGGCCCCAGATTTCGGGCAGCAATGGGATTGTGATCGTGTTTGACACGCCCGCGAAAACCGTCAGCGAGAGCTTGCCGTCAGTCAGGGGAATTTTGCCGGCAGGCAGGTGCCGGTAATCGCTGCTTGAAGCCCCGCTGCCGCCGTTCCAGGATCCGGGATCGATGCCCGGCGGATCACGCAAGGCGGCCCGAGGCCCGCCGAAGGTATGCCTGGGAAGGTCGTTCTCGAGTTCCGTGTCTACTCTTGGCGCGCCGTGCAGTTCGTTCTGCAAGAGGTAGGGAACAGGTTGCCCCGCCTGGTCCAAAAATCGCAGCGTGATCGTGCGCTGGTAATGCGGCAACGTGAGGCTGCCGGTGGTCACCGTGCCCGGCGTCACGCTGAACTCGGCCAAGGCGCAGCCGTACTTGCCGTAGCAGGCATGAACTTCGTAGTCGCCGGGCTCCAGGCCGACGCCCTGTTCGCCGCTGCGCACTCTCCAGCCGTCGCAGATGATCTTGCCTGTCGCCTTGTCCAGCCGGCCTTGCTCTTCTGAGTAGTAGGAACCGAGTTTGCGCCAGACGTCGACGTAGAAGAAGTTCTCGACATCCGGCGGGTTGCCCTTGGCGTCGCGGACCTCAAACTCCGCCTTGCAACCCGCACGTTTCAACTTGTCGCCGTAATCGGGTTTCCACAGCGGCTGTTCAAGCATGAACGGGTCTTCGGGCCGGTCCAGCGCGGGGGGCTTGTCGGTTGTCTTCTGTGGCGCGCGATCAGGTGAAGGGCGTACAGTCGGGTTCTTACCGGGCGGCTGTAAGGCGGAGGCGACCTCGTCGACGGGCGGTTCATTTAGAACGTTGCGGGCTGCGCGCGGCGCCGCCAAGAAGATCCAGAGCGCGACCAGCGCGCCGATGATCAACAGCACCGCAAATGCCCGCGTTTTGCGCATGTCCTTCAAACGATAACCACCCCCTGAGGTTCATTGGCGATGATTTTGCAGGGACATGCCGCGTGTCTCCGTTGACGCGCTGCCCGACTTCGCCAAGGCTTCGTCGGGGAACTCGCGTATCCTACGGCAATGCGCACGCTGGAAGGCTGCATGGGGTTCCGCTAGACTTCGCGCGGCCTTAGGGACGACGCCTTGCCGCTCAAGATCGTGATCCTCGCCGCGGGCAAGAGCACGCGGATGAAGTCCGACACCCCCAAGGTGCTGCACAAAGTTGCGGGCCTGCCGGTGCTACGCTGGGTCGTCAACGCCGCCGAGGCTCTCAACCCTGACGAAGTCGTCGCGGTCGTCGGCCACGGCGCCGACGAAGTGCGCAAGAAATTCACCGATGACAAGCTCACGTTCGTCAACCAGTCGCCGCAACTCGGCACCGGCCACGCCGTGATGCAGGCCGCGCCGCAATTGAAGGGGTTCAAGGGCGACGTGCTGGTGCTTGCGGGCGATGTCCCTCTGTTGCGCCATGACACGCTCACGCGCCTGTTGAAAAATCATCGCGACAGCAAAGCCAAGGCGACGGTGCTGACGGCGAAACTGCCTGACCCGCGCGGCTACGGGCGCATCGTTCGCGACACCAGCGGCCGCGTGCTGCGCATCGTCGAGCAGAAGGACCTCTCGGCCGAGCATGCGGAGATCGAGGAATTTAACAGCGGGACCTATGTGTTTGACGCGGCAGCGTTGCTCAAAAGGCTCGACAAGCTCACCACCAACAACGCGCAGAAGGAATATTACCTGACCGACGTGATCGGCCTGCTGTGCCAGGGCGGCCAGCACGTGGGCGCAACGCTGACCGACGCCGTCGAGGTGCAGGGCATCAACACGCGCAAAGACCTCGCACTGTGTGACGTTGCGGCGCGCTCGGGCATTCTCGAAGACCTGATGTTGAACCGCGGCGTGACGGTGCTCGACCCGGGTAACACGTACATTGAGGCGGGCGTCGAAATCGGGCGCGACACCATCGTTTACCCTAGCACCGTAATTCATTCGGGCGTGGTGATCGGCGAGCGTTGCGAAATCGGGCCCTTTGCGCACATCCGCGGCGGCACGAAGGTCGGCAACGACTGCAAAATCGGCGCGTTCGTCGAGACCAAGAACGCGATTTACGGCGACGGCGCGAAGTCCGGCCACCTGGCGTATATGGGCGACGTGACGCTCGGCAAAAACGTCAACATCGGCGCGGGCAGCATCGTGGCCAACTACGACGGCAAGAAGAAGCACAAGACCCAAATCGGCGACGGCGCTTTCATCGGTTGCGGCACTGTACTTGTCGCCCCGGTGAAGGTAGGGAAGAACGCGCAAACAGGTGCAAACACGGTGGTGCCGCGCGGCAAGGATGTGCCGGACGATACGATCGTCGTGGGCGCGCCCGCGCGGGTGTTGCGCAAGAAGACATCGGGGGAGTGACGGGCCATGGCACGCAGCAAGGGACTGAAACTTTTCACGGGCAATTCGAACCCGGTGCTGGCGCAGGCCGTCAGCCGCGCGCTTGAGATGCCGATGGGCAACTGCCGCATCGAGAAATTCCCCGACGGCGAAATTGACGTGAAAATCTACGATGACGTGCGCGGCGTCGACGCGTTCTTCATCCAGAGCACCTGCCCGCCGGTCAACGACAATATAATGGAATTGCTGCTGTTCGGCGACGCCTGCCGCCGCGCAAGCGCCGAACGTGTGACCGCGGTGATCCCGTATTACGGCTACGCGCGCAAGGACCGCAAAGACGAAGGCCGTGTGCCGATTTCGGCCAAGATGGTCGCCAACTGCATTACCGCCGCTGGCTACGACCGCGTGCTGACCATGGACCTGCACTCGGCGCAGATCCAGGGCTTCTTTGATTGCCCGGTCGACCACCTTTATGCGGCGCCGGTGTTGTTCGATTATTTCCGCGACCTCAAGACCCGCGCCGACTTGCGCAACCTGACGATTGTCGCGCCCGACGTCGGCCGCTCAAAGGTTGCGCGCGGCTACGCCAAGCGCCTGAACGCAGGCCTGGCGATTGTCGACAAGCGCCGCGTGAGTGGCGAGGAAACCGAAGTGCTGGACATGATCGGCAAGGTCGACGGCCAGGTGTGCGTGATCATCGACGACATGATCGCGACCGGCGGCTCGATTGTGGACAGCGCCAACGCCTGCAAGAAGTTCGGCGCGCAGGACATTTACGTCGCCTGCACGCACCCGGTGTTGTGCGGTCCGGCCGTCGAGCGCCTGCGCGGCGCGCCGATCAAGGAATGCGTGGTGTGCGACACGATCCCGACGCTGGGCAAGGACTTCCCGCAGTTGAAACTCGTCAGCGTCGCCAACCTGCTGGCAGAGGCGATCCGGCGCATCCACTTCAGCGAAAGCGTCAGTTTGTTGTTCAAGTAACGTATTCAGCCCCGGCCGAAAGGCCGGGGGATTTACCCCAGTCCCCCCGCTCCTGCGGGCGGGGCTGATTTATTTGAACTTGAATTTGGCCAGCAGCGCCTGCAACCCCGCGAGTTCGTCGGCGTCGATGTCGCCCAGCATCCCGGCGAGGAACTGCTCGAACTCCGGGTCGATTTTCGTCAGCAGCTTCTGGCCGCCGGGTGTGATCACGACCGTGTTTTTGCGCCGGTCGCTGTGGGCTTGGCGCTCGATCAACTTGCGCTCTTCGAGGCGGTCCAGAATCCAGGTGGTGTTCGCGCGGCTGGCGATCAGGCGGTCGGCAAGTTGCGCCTGCGTCAGCTTTTCGTCGCGTCGCGCCGCTCCGCGCAACACGCGCAGTGCGTTGTATTGGCTTTCGGTCAGGTCGTGCCGCCGCACGAGGTCAGTGACGGCGCGAAAAATTTTCTGGGCGACGGTGATGACCGAGGCGATGGAGCGCCCGCGTGAGATGTAGGTTTCGTCGACGGCGGCCATATCGTTCTACGTTAGTTTAATGGCCATCGAACGAAAGCATTAGGGGTGGTGCTTTTTGACGATTCGACATGTCATGTAGGGAGAAAATGCGCCGTGCCGACCGAGCAGATCAAGGAGCGCGAGCGTCCGCGTGGCTGGATGCCACGCTAAGCGAGCGCGACGCGGAGATGCGAAGGTCGCCACAAGCAGTTTCGATCAAGATCTCTAAGCATCGCGATTAAGGTGTCGCGTGTCGTTATTCTTGCCCTTGGGAACGACGCGGCCCTTGAGCTTGGTCTTGGCGCGCTTGTGGAACTCCACGATGTAATTGACGGCTTCGTCGATGTCATCAGTGCGCAAGAACAGGTTGAGATCTTCTTCGTTGATGTGGTGATACTCCTGCAACATCACCTTCACCATCCAGTCGTAAAGACCCTGCCAGTAACCCTTGCCGAACATCACGCAGGGAATCTTGCGTATCTTGAGGGTCTGCACCAGAGTCAGCACCTCGAACATTTCGTCCAGCGTGCCAAAGCCGCCGGGCATGAAAACGAAACCTTGGGCGTACTTCACGAACATCACCTTGCGGATGAAGAAGTAGCGGAAGTCGACCAGCGTTTTGCAGTAGATGTTGGCTTCCTGCTCCATCGGCAGGTCGATGGCCAGCCCCGTACTTTCGCCGCCGGCCTCAAACGCGCCGCGGTTGCCGGCCTCCATCACCCCGGGGCCGCCCCCTGTGATAACGCCGTAGCCGGCCTCGATCAGCTTGGCCGCCATTTTCATCGTGGTGTGGTAGAGTGGGCTATCGCGGGGCGTGCGCGCGCTGCCGAAGATTGAAACCGCGCGGCGCAGGCGCGTCAGCGTGTCGAAACCTTCCACGAACTCGGCCATGACGCGAAACACCTGCCAGGTGTCGCGCATGCCCTCGATGACCTGCTGTTTGCGCATAGTTTGTACTTGTGGCTGGGGGCTCCCGGCCCAAGAGCCTTGACGCGAATATCTTTCGCTTCGAGTACTGGGGTCTGAAGACCCCGGGGATATTAGCCGCGCGCGCACGCTATGCAACTCGTCGACGAACCATTGTATAACGTCGGCGTAGCGTCCGTACTTGACAGGTCAAGGCATGAAAACCCCGGCACATTCCGCCGACAGCGAATTCAGCTACATCCAGTGGCTGCGCTCCCATTTGCCGCCCGCCAGCCCGCGCCTTGAGGTCGGGCCCGGCGACGACGCCGCAATCCTGCGCGTGCCCCAGAACGAACGCTTGTGCCTGAAGGTCGACAGCGTGCTTGAGGGCAAACACTTCTACTTCAAGGGCGCGAAAACCGACCCGAAGCTAGGCCCGCCCGCCACGCCCGAGGAAGCCGGGCGCAAGGCCCTATGCCGCCCGCTTTCGGACATTGCGGCGATGGGTGGCGTGCCGCTTGCGGCGCTGGCCGCCGTTGCGCTGCCCGTCGGCGCGGGCGCCAAGGTGCGCGAGGGATTGTTTTTCGGCCTGGCCAAAGCCTGCGCGACCTACGGCGTGACGCTGGCCGGCGGCGACACGCAAAGCTGGGAAGGACCGTTGATGTTGTCGGTCTCGCTGGTCGGCGAAATGCAGAACGAGCGGCCCGCTATTCGCGCAGGCGCCGCGATCGGCGACGTCATCGCCGTCACGGGCAGCCTCGGGGGATCGATCCTGGGCCACCACCTGCGCTTTGAGCCGCGCCTTAGCGAGGGCCGCTTTCTGTGCAAAAACGGCGTGTCGGCGATGATCGATCTCTCCGACGGTCTTTCCGGCGACTTGCAACACGTACTGGAAGAATCCTCGCGTCGCGCGCCGCTTGGCGCCGATATCGTGGCCGAGGCCGTGCCCGTCAGCAAAGCCGCCCGCCGCCTGACGCAGATGGAAGGCGCGGGCGAAGGCACGGCGGCCGAGCGCGCGCTTGAGCACGCGCTGCATGACGGCGAAGACTTCGAACTTTTGTTCACGGTCCCGAGCTTTAAATGGAAGCGCATCGTGGCCGAATGGCCGTTCGACACGCCGCTGCATGCGTTGGGCGTGATTCGCGCGCAGAACAAAGGCCAGCCGCCGATCCGGTTGCTCAAGAAGGGCGAACCTGAAACGCTCGAAGTGCACTCGTATGTGCATAAGTTGTAGAAGGCGGGAAATTTTTCTTGGCGGCCGATTTCGCCTGCCCTCGAAGAAAGTATCGAGTAAAATCACATATAGTGGGCGGGGCTAGGTAGGTGCCTTATGCCCCGCTATGAACTTCTGAGCAGCAACGAGGACGATACACTCGCCATAGGGCGCGAAGTCGGCGCTCTTCTTCCCAACGGTGCGTTTGTCGCCCTGACCGGCGACCATCACGCGGGCAAAACCCTGCTGGTGCGCGGCATTGCGCAGGGCCTGGACATCCCGGGCTGGGCTGCGTTGCGCGCGCCCGGCCGCACGCTGATGTGTACATACCACGGCGGTCGCTGCACGTTGCACCACATCGATTTCTACCACATCAACCAGGCGCCCGAGGTGCCCGAGCGCATCGAGGACGCGATCGCGGATCCCGAGACAATCTGCGTGGTGGAGTGGGCCGATGTGTTGCGCGACGTCTGCCCCGACCACGAGTTGATCGAGATCGAGATGCGCGTCAGCAGGGACAACAAGCGCCTCGACGTGATCGAAGACCGCCATGACCTCCTGCCCGGCCTGGCTGCGCGGCTGGCGCGATGGCTCAAGCCCTCGCCGCTGGAAGGCGAGTCGTGGTTGATCGCACCCGAGGCCGCGGGAGTCATTCCCGTGGGCGAAAAGCGCAGCGGCGTTGACCGCCGACGCGTGAACCTCGCGTTGATCTGGGGTGATCGCCGCCGCGGCGACCGCCGTCGCCAGGGATGAGTCAGAATTTATCGGACTCAAGGTTTGCACAAATTGCGCCGATAGCTCGCTTGTGATGTGGCCATCCTGGCCGCATGTGAGGTGGGCCTCCGACCCGCCGCTTTTTTGGGCCGCTGCACCGGCCCGGCAGCCGAGACGGCTGCCTCACGTGCGAGCGAGACGCTCACAACACAGGCGGGGCACCTTGGCGAACTCAAATACCAACTGGCGTTCAAGTTACTTCCTCGGCGTGGCGCTTTTGCTGCCGATCGGCACGCTGGTGCTTGTGAGCTACTACTTTGCCCGGATGAGTCCTCTTTCGGGTGGCGCTTTTAAACCTGACCACTGGGCGTTTTCGGTTATCGCCATCGCCGGCGGCCTGTCGGCGATCATGGCCGCGCTGCTGGCGCTGTTCTCGGCGGCGACCTACCGCGCCCGCGTGCGTTTCGAAAACGAATACCGCAACCTTCAACGTTATCTCAATGAAGACGTCACCCGTGAACGCGTGAAACTGCAGCGCAACCTCGACCTCGTGTCGGCGGCTCAGCAGGTCAGCCTCGCGGTGAAGCAGGAAGTCGACTTCGAACGCATCATCGCTGTAGTGCTCGAGCAGCTCGAATTCTTCGCGCGCTCCGAGAGTGTCGCCGTGTTCGTGATGGACAAACAGGATCATCCCGTGGCGCGCGCTTTGCGCCGCCACGGCATCAACCAGTTCGCGCCCAACATCGCCTCCGAGGATGTCGAGTGCACGCTGGTCGAGGACGCCGTACGCCGCGGCCAGGTGATCCGCAAAATCGACGAGGAAAAGGGCGTTTACACGCTCGCGGTGTTTTTCAGCACGCCAGAGGGTGTTCGCGGCGCAGTGCGCATCAGCCGCAACCTCGCGGAGGACCCGGATTTCCTCGAGGACCTCGTTTCCTACGAACAGGCGGTGGCGCAACTTGTGCGCATGGTCAGCCTGGGCCTGAAGGCGACGACGATGTTCGACCGCGCCATCAAGGACGAAAAGACAGGCCTCTACAACCACAACCACTACGCCGACCAGATTCGCCGCCGTGTTGCCAACGCCCGCCGCACCGGCGTGCCCTTGTCGCTGGTCATGCTCGACATCGACAAGTTCAAACACATCAACGACCGTTACGGCCACATGGCCGGCGACCTGGTGCTGGCGCAGGTTTCGGCGCTGTTGATCCGCGAAGCGCGCGAAACGGACACGCCCTACCGTTACGGCGGCGAAGAAATGTGCGTGATCTGCAACGGCACGACGGAGCAAGACGCCGCGCAGTTCGCCGAGCGTCTGCGGCAGACGATTGCCCACACGGAATTCCACGACGACAAGGGCCGCCTGCTGCCGATCAGCGCGAGTTTTGGCGTGGCGGAGTTCGACCCGGCCAACATGGCCGACGAAGAAGCCCTGAAGAAGGCCTGCGACAATGCCCTGTACAAGGGCAAGGAAGGCGGCCGCAACTGCGTCGTGGTGTGCGAGGGCGAAAGCAAATTTTGCATGATCGAGCGCGGCGGCGAACTCGCGAGTGAGGTCAAGCGGCGCCTGGGCCTGGCGGGCGACAACTCGCCGCTCAATGGTCGCGGCGACTCGGCGCTGCACGGGGCCTCGGAGCAGCCGGTGGCGCACGTGGTCGGTGAAAACATCGATGCGCTGGCGAGCGGCCTTGCGGAGGTGGTCGGGGCCAACGGCGACCACACGCGCATTGTCGATTCGCTGGTGCGTGAGGCGACGGAATACCTGGCGCAGAACCTTTCAGCGCGCCTGTTGCAGGCGCGCAGCGGCAAAGCGCGTGCGCCCAAGGACGGCGACGCGGCGACTTCCCTGACCAAACGCGCGACGCGGCGGCGCAAGCCCGGCACACAGGCCGTGCGCGCCCCGCGCAAGCGAAAGACGGAAATACTTACGCCCGGCGAAATGGCCTTGAAAAACGAGAGCGACCGTCTGGATTACCTCACGCCCGATGAAGCGGACAAGTTGATTGCCGGTGAATCCCCCAGCAAACGCCTGCGCGGCACTGAACAGCCGAAATAACCGTACAATGTTTCCATGCTGCCGCTTGCCGCTGTGAAAGCTGCTGACAACGTGCCGACGCCCGAGTTCACTCGCGGCGACGTCGCGAACTTGTGGCTTTATGTCGGCATTGGCGTGGCGTTCATCGTCGTGCTGATCGCGCTGATCATGTGGTATCGCCATCAGGTGCGCGAACAAGGCAACCTCACCACGTAATTGACAGGCGGGCTTTGCGCGTTACGCTTGCCGTCATGAGCAGGAAATCAGCGAAACAGGTGTCCCCGCGACCGCGATAGCGGCTCGTGTGGTCATTTGCGCTGGCGTCAGCGCGGCCCCACCGGCCGCAATAATCAACCAACTTTGAATTCGTGGAGCGGACATTCCTGTCCGCTCACCTTGGAATACTCTCATGGCTAAAAATATTAAATCCCGCGCCGAAGATTACGCGCAGTGGTACCTCGATGTCATCAAGGCTGCGCAACTGGCCGATTACAGCCCCGTGCGCGGCTGCATGGTGATCCGCCCCGAAGGTTACGCGATGTGGGAGGCAATCCAGCGCGACCTCGACCGGCGTTTCAAAGAAACCGGGCACGTCAACGCGTACTTTCCTTTGCTCATTCCCCAGAGCTTCCTGACCAAGGAAGCGCAGCACATTGAGGGCTTTGCGATGGAATGCGCGGTCGTCACGCATTCCAAGCTCGAGAAAGGCAAGGATGGCAAGCTCGCGCCCGGCGGCGAGCTTGAAGAACCGCTCATCATCCGCCCCACGAGCGAAACCGTGATCGGCCACATGTATGCGCAATGGATCCAGAGCTATCGCGATCTGCCTGTGCTCATTAACCAGTGGTGCAACGTTATGCGCTGGGAACTGCGCACGCGCCTGTTTTTGCGCACGGCGGAGTTCCTCTGGCAGGAAGGGCACACCGCGCACGAAACCGGCGAAGACGCGCAGAGCGAAACCATGAAGATGCTGGAAGTCTATCGGTCATTCGCCGAAGACGTGCTGGCTATTCCCGTGGTCAAAGGGCGCAAGACCGAATCGGAGAAGTTCGCCGGCGCCGATACTACCTACACCATTGAAGGCCTGATGCAGGACGGCAAGGCGCTGCAATGCGGGACGAGCCACAACCTGGGGCAGAACTTCGCCAAGGCGTTCGACATCAAATTCCTGGGCCGCGACCAAAAGATCGCGCATTGCCACACCACAAGCTGGGGCGTCAGCACGCGTATGATCGGCGCTTTGATCATGGCCCACAGCGATGACGACGGGCTGGTTCTGCCTCCCCGCGTGGCGCAGAACCTCGTCGCGATCGTGCCCATCTACAAAACCGACGAAGAGAAGGCCAAAGTCGCCGCGTTCATCGACCGTACCGTCAAGGCGCTGGTCGGCGAGGACGAATTCGCCGCGGCCAGCGAACGAAACAGCCGCGATGAAATCCGCAGCTACTTCTTCGACAAGATCACGCACCAGCGCGTGGTGGTTGACTGGCGCGATGCGCGGCCCGGCGACAAGCAGTTCCACTGGGAGCAGCGCGGCGTGCCCTTTAGGTTCGAAGTGGGACCCAGAGACGTGGAGCAGGGCGCGTTGATGGTGAAACGCCGTTTGGATCGGGCTAAAGAGGTGGTGAAAGTCGACGCGATCAGCGGCGAGTGGCTGCGCGGCAAACTGGCGGAAGTGCAGAAGCTGATGTTCGAGAAGAACCTGAAGTACCGCCACGACAATACGCACGAGGCGCACTCGTACGACGAGCTGAAAAAGCTGATAGCGGAAAAGGGTGGTTTTGTCCGGTGCTATTTTAAACAGGACAAGGCGGCGGAGGCGAAGATCAAGGAAGAAACGAAGGCCACCGTGCGCTGCATCCCCCTGGATACGGATTTAAAGCGCGGCAAGTGCATCTACAGCGGCGCTGACGATGCGCAGCAAGTGTTGTTCGCCGTGGCCTATTAAACCGAGCCGCAGCGCACCCGCCTTGGGAGAGAGGGATAGCAAGCGGGCGCGCTGCGGCGTTGGAATTGTACGACTCGTGCACCCGCGGGCAAAAAACGGAATGAAACCTGTCTCGCAGGTCTGCAAAGGTGCGAATCAACATTCAGATCAGCAATATTGAGTGATCGTTAAGCAGCAAGGACGGCCTTTGCAGGCCGTCCCCGCTGTCGCTCACACTCCTCCTGAAACTTGTCCAACATGTTTGCGCCGGACCACCCGGCGCATGAAAGCCGTTACCTCATCCATTCGAACTTTGTGACGCCGGACCACGTGCTGCCCGAGTTGACGCGATAGGGCGTCAGCACCGTCGTCAGCCGGCGTCCGGAAAGCGGCGCGACCATCAGGTCGGTGTTAGCCGCAAACGCAATCATGTGTCCCTCGCCGGGCCTGAAGCCGTAGTCGCCGATGAACGAGAAGGCGTGGAACACCGTTACGTTGCCGGAAAGGCTCAGCGGCGCTAGCACGAGGTCGGCCGTTGAGTTCGGCCAAATGCCGGTGCTGAACAACAGGCGTCTGCTTTCCGGCGAGAACACCAGCGACGCAAACGGGCGCGCGCCGTTGCCGTCAGTGAACGTCGTCAATTGCAGGGTGTTGCCGAACAGCACGACCAGTCCGCTGTCGGTCGCCAGGCGTTGCGCAAACACGTTGCGGGGCAGCATGTAGCCGCCGGGTGACGCCTGGCCGATGAAAGCCACAACCTTGCTGTCCGGCGACCACGCGATTTCGCGGTCCTGGAAGGCCACGTGCGAGTCCGGCCCCATGTTCAGCGGCTCGACGCCGCGAGCCAGCAATGTTCCGCCCGGCGCCGCCGTGGTGCTGATGTTGAGCACCGCCGGCCACTCATAGACGCCGCCGACGGAGTGGTAGTAGGCAATGCGCTTGCCGTTGGGCGAAATTTTCCATTCGGCGAGATAGCGCGGGATTTCGTCAATCGTGGTTATCTGCCGCACGCGCGCACCGGCGACAAGCGCGCCCTTATTGACCGAAATCGGCACCGCCCACAGCCGCGACGGGTTGCGGATTGGCATCGCGTAAAGTTCAAACACCAAGGTCGCGGCGTCCGACCACGCGAACGAATTAACGTGGAATTGATCGGGCGTTCCCGGCGTGCCGAGCAGGCTCGTCGCTGGTCCCGGCAGCGCATTGGTAATCGCGCAGCCCCAGATTTCGCGCCGCAACTGCGAGTAACCGCCGCCGTTGAGGTAATACGCGCCGACCATGAAGCCCAGCCGCGATCCATCGCTGCTGAAACTCATCGAAACAACCGAACGCTTCACGTCGGCCTCGTAGTAGCCCGTGACCGCGACAAGCGCGCTTACCACTGGCTGAGTCCCGCTGATCCTGCACACGTAAAGCCGGCGCGAGAGCGCCGGGTCGACGGCGTTGACGTAGGCGTTGGTGGCGATGGCCAGGAGTTGGTTGCCCGCCGCATCCTGCCCCCAGACGAATTCTGTGCTGCGGTTGTCGGGCTGCGGGGTGGGGGGCATGGTGGCAACCAGCGCGCTGCCGGAGCTGGACTGCACGTAGACGATAGGGTCGTTGCCGTTCTGTCGCGGCGGCAGGTACGCGGCGTAAGCGCCGTTGGGCGACAGCGCGCTGACGGCGCGGCGTTGCGACGCAATCGGCCAGCCCGAGGGAAGCAGGGCGGTCTCGAGGTTGCCGTGCGCTGTCCCGTTGATGTACGGGAGTTCCTGGTTCAGCGGCGAATTCCACTGCATGTAGAAAAGTTCGGGTGCGCCGGCGCCGGAAATCTTGAACTCAAAAGCGGGGCCGGTCTGGCCGTTGATGGCGTTGGTCGGGATCGTCACCAGCATGGCAAACGGACCTTCTGCAACGACGGTAAAGGTGATGCTGAAGTCGACCGATTGCTGCGGCCCGATTACGCTGGTTGAAGGCTGCGAGATCGAGACGCTTCCTACGTTATGGAGATGGCTGACGGTTACCGCCGGCATTGCGGTCAGCAAAAGTTCGCCGCCGCCGGGGTTCTCAATGGTGTAATCGAGCGCGGGGCCCGGCACCGCCCAGCCGCGTCTTCCGCTTTCGTGGGTGCCGTCGTCCTGCAACTGCGTATAGCCGCTGAAAACGTAGATCCAGCCTTCGAAGGGTACGACGTCGTCGCTCGGCGGGCTGTCGGTCAACCGGCGTGCGGGACCTTGGGTTGCCTGCGCTCCGGTATCGGTTTCCGTCTCGCACGCGGCAAGTAATGTCGCTACGGCCATTGCCAGGACGATCAATCCCAGCGCGGCTTGAATGCTCGTCGTTGTCCTGCGGGTCATGGTCTCTCTCCTCAATATGAAACTTCCGTGGTCTCGGGGTCGGTCGGCGCACCGGGTGTGAGGGGCTCAACCCGTCAATGCGACGGAGAGAAGTTAGGCACAGGTGCACATTTGTGCAAAAGCGTAGTGCATCCGAATGTGCGGAAGTGAGAAGGCCGAAAATCGATGTCGAATGCGCGCAGCTACGCGAGGTTGCGGCAGCCGCCGTTAGTCGCGCGGACAAAGAACTTCCCGGCGCGTTTGAGCTGCACCGGCGTGGCAAGATCGGCGTGGCTGCGCAGGCGCTGGTACATCAGCAGCAATTGCCAGGGCATGCGCTCATGGGCCGGCATGGCTTTCCGGGCTGCATCGGCGTCGTCAAGTTCGCGCCGCGCGCCCTTGCCGTCGCCGCGTGCGGCCAGCACGTGCGCCCGGCGTATCGCCCACGCCGCACGGGTAAGTTGCGGCGGCGCGCCCAGTTTCAGCGCGGCTTCCTCGGCTTGGCGCAGCGGCTCGAGGCTTTCGCCTATCAACGCACGGCTGTGGATGGCCCAGGGCGAAGTCGGCGCCAATTTGCCCACGCCTTCGCCCACGCGCGTTTCCATCAGTTCCTTGATCGCGTCGCGCCGGTCCTCAAGCACGGCTATAGCCAGCAGCATCATGCTGCTCGATGTCGATTGTTGCGGCGCCAAGGCAAGCGCGCCGTCGAAGTTCGTAAGTCCCGCGAGGAATTCGGCCTGCAACCGCACGGCCCACATCATGTCGCGCCTGAACGCGTCCTCAACGCGCGCAAAGGCCTTGAGCACGAGCGGCAAGCCCTTGTCGAGGCGGAAGAAGCCGCACTGGAGCATGCCCTCGAGCCCGAGGATCTTCGCGACGTGCACCTGCGGCACGCTTGAGCCCTCGAGCAGGATGTGCGCGGCGCGGGCGACCTTGAGGGCTTCGCGCGAGCGGCCGATGGCCTCGAGTTTCAGCACCAGGTTGTGCACGCCCGTGCAAAACGGCATGTCGAGGCGCTGGACGCGCGTGGGGAAACTCAAAAAAGCGCGCAGTTCGAGGTCGAGGGACTCCGGCAACTTGCCCTGCATGTGCGCCAGGCCGGCGCGCAGGTGCAGCAGTATCTGGCGTGACTCATCGTCGTCATCAAGGCGCGCGAGTTCAACCAGTGCGGGCTCGATGGCGGCCGCAGCCTTGTGGTCGCGCTTGTTCAGGGCGTCCTGGAAGCGGCCGAGGTAGTCCTTCATCACCGGGTGCGCCTGCTTGCGCAGCTCGACGCGGGCTTTTTCGAGCGACGCCAGCGCGTCGTTGAGGTCGCTGAGCAGAAGTTTGTCGCGGTTGCCAAGCAGCGATCCCAGGCGCTGGCGCATCACGCTGCGCATGGCCTGCACCAGCGACAGTAGATTCTCGGCGTTGCGGGTGACTTCCTGGCTGACGGCGTCAAGGCGCGCGTGGCCCTCGCCGGCCAGCGCCCAGACGGGGTTGAGGCCGAAGGCGTATGTTACTCGCGCGAGAAAATCGGCGGGCATGCGCGCGTCGCGCAAATAGCGGTTGACGTTGGACACGTGAAAGCCCGTGCGCCGGCTGATTTCGCTGTGCGAAATGCCGGCCAGCGCCTGGTTGAGGCGCTCGCGCATCGCTGTGTCGCCCTCGTCGGTCGTCTTGGTCATCTTTTGCAGGCACGCGGCAGCGTGTCCGTCGGAAATGTCGCCTTTGGGCGGAAACACTGCCGCGTGTCCCTACGGTTTTTCCACCAGCTTCGCTTCGACTTTCCAGCGTTCGCGCAACTGGCGCAGCGTTAATTGGCCCGCTTCCATCGCGGCCGTTGACGCCGTCGCAGGGATTATCGCCTTGGTTTTTTCGCTCGCGACCTTGTCAGTCACGCCCCACCAGAAACGCTCGCGCGCATCGAGGCTCAGCAGCGCCCCGCGGCGAATCTGAGCGCGTTTTTCGGCGCTGTCGCAATAGTCGACCAGGGCCTCCTCAAGCCACGCGCCATGGTCCTTGTCCTGGCCGAGGTGGCAGGTCCAGTAGTCGATTTCTGTTTCCTTGAAGCCGGCTTTTCGCAAGCCCGCGATGGCATGGGTGAACATCGTCGGGATCGCCCACTCGTGCCCCGGGCCCAAGGCGCCCAGGCCGACGAGGAAGGGCTCCTCAGTGCAGATGCGGTAGTGCTCGCGGATAAAATTAACGACTTCGGGATGCAGCGGCTGGTCGTACTCCGTGCCCGGTTTGATGCCCGCGGCGTGCATGAAGTGCATGTAAAGCTCGGCGTGGTCTTCACCCTCGCTGCGTTCGCCGTATTCGTCGACCAGCACCTTGGCAAGCCAGCATTTGGCGTCGCTGTCCGGCGCGTTTAATAACAAGAGTTCCATGTACCGGGTGAAATTTCCCACCAGGGCAAAGTGTTGGCCGGCCAAAACCTTAAAATCGAATTTGCTGCGCGGGTCGGTGTTCATGCGGCCAAGCAGCGAATGGCCCACGCCGGGATGAATCAAAATTTCCGCGCGCAAATCGGCCAAAAACTTCCGTGCCGACGCCTCTTTACCCGACATCTTCTTTTCTTTGGTCGCCGCCATCGCGTCCTCAAACTACGCCCCAACGCGCGCTCGGCAAGCCCCGTGGATTGAAAACGGGTCAGTTCCCGCAACCGTCACGCCAAAATCTCCGCGCACGCGGCGCGTCCGCACTGGTCTTTGGGTGTGCCCCATGGCTATACTCGCGACCCAAACCACTCAACGGAGACGACGCATGTCCGCCAAAACTCGCGTGTTTGCACTGTCGGTCTCGAAGCTGCCCCGCCGCAAGCGCAACAAGATCGCTGCGATGCTCAAACGTCTCGCGGGCGCGTGCGTGCGCTGGCTGGTTGGCGGCGTGCCGGGGACAGTCGGTTATCGCCTGGCGCAGATCGCGGTTGGTTGCGGCCTTGCCGCGGCGGTGGCGGGCGGCATCGCCGGCCCGGCGGTGCACGCGGGTGGCCCGACGTCGTACGTCGTCAACCAATTCGCGTCCAACAACCAAACCGCGGTCGCGGTCGCGGCCGATGCTGACGGCGACAACGTGATTGTGTGGCAGAGCTACGCCCAGGACGGTGTTGGCGAAGGCATCTATGCGCGGCGCTACAATGCCAATGGCGATGCCTCGGGCCCGGAATTCCGGGTGCATACCGAGACGAGCGGCAACCAGTACGCGCCCGATGTGGCGATGGACGCCGACGGAGACTTTGTGGTGGTGTGGCGCGGCTATGGGCACTCGGCCAGCGATTCAAGCCTTTACGACTTCGACGCGATCTGGGGCCAGCGCTTCAACTTTGAAGGCGCGCCGATGGGCGAGCAATTCTACGTCGGCGGCGGTGACACCTCTGACGGGCTTAGTGCGCCCAGCGTAGCGATGGACGCTGACGGCAACTTCGTGGTGGCGTGGCATCGCTGGGTCAACTCGGCGGTAGACGGCCAAGTCTTCTTCCGGCGCTTTGATGCCGGCGGCGCAGGCGCGGCGGAGCAATTCATTGCGGACGCCGGTTATGACTATTACCCCGATGTGGCGATGGCCGCCGACGGGCGATTTGTCATCGCTTGGCAGATAGGCAACGGCGGGGACTACGATGTGCTCGCGCAGCGTTACAACGCCGCGGGCGTCGCCCAGGGCACGCCGATTTCGGTCAACGACCCATCGACGGACAATCAGTCGCAGCCGGCAGTCGCAATGGATGTGGACGGCGATTTTGTGGTGGCTTTCACCAACGGCTACCTTTTCGTCTACAGCTACACGTCCATTTCGTCCCCCTATTCGACCAACTACTACTCCTATTACACCAACAATGTGCAGTTCAAGCGCTTCGACGCCGTTGGCGCGCCACAGGGCGTGCAGACCCAGGCCAGCCCGCCGTCGTTCTATCCGATGATCCAGGACAGCCATCGGCCCTCGGTGAGCATGGACGCCGATGGCGACTTTGTGATCGCCTTTGACAACGAGTACTATTACTACTCTTCGCCCTACTTCAGTGGCTTTCGCGTGATGGTTGAAACTTTCAACGCTGGCGGCGCTTCCACAGGCTCCACAACCCTCGACACCACGGGAAACACCTTCCAGACCGGTTATCCCTCCGTGGCCGTTGATGCCGACGGCGATTACGTGACGGGCTGGCACGGCCAGGTATCCAGCACCTGGGACGTCAAGGCACGCAACCTTGCACTCAACCACAGCGGCGGCGCAGCGCCCTGGATTGCGGGCGTGTATGTCCCCAACGACGGCCATCGCGTGACGCAGGGCGAAACCCTGACACAGAATATCTCGCGCCTGCTGGTGACCTTCAGCGAACAGATGGATCAGGCCTTGGTTGAGGACGTGACGAACTGGAGCCTCACGCACAACGGCGCGCCGGTGGCAATCCTCGGCGTGACCTCAATGTTCAACTTCACGCGCTACCGTTACGAGGCAACGCTGGACTTCGGCGACACCGCCCTTGAGGACGGCGACTACGTCCTGACGGCCACCGATAACCTGCTTGATGTCCCATTCGGCAATGCCCTCGACGGCAATTTTGACGGCATTCAGGACGGCAACTTTGTCACCGACTTCACCGTAAGCCGGCAGCAGAAGGTCGGCGGCGAATTCATGGTGCACGCCGCCGCGTCCTCCACCGACCAGGAAAACCCGGACGTCGCGATGGACGCTGACGGAAACTTTGTCGTGGTGTGGCAGAGCTACTCTCCGCCTTTCGGCTATAACGTGTTTGCGCGCCTGTACAACGCGCAGGGCGTGGCGCAGGGCGCCGAGTTCCAGGTCAACACGCTCTCGTTCGGCTTCCAGGGTGATCCCGCGGTGGCCATGGACGCCGACGGCGATTTCGTGGTGGTGTGGTCGGGCGTGCTCAGCTCCTACGCGACGTCCAGCAGCGACAACAACATCGTGATGCAACTCTTCAACTCCTCGGGTGCACCCGTTGGCTCAAACACTCCCGTGCACATGGAAATGCCTTCGGGCGGGACCCCCGGCTACGTGGCCGATGTCGCCATGGACGCCACCGGCAATTTCATTGTCGCGTGGGAAGGCCCGACAAGCGGCTTTTTCTCCAACGGCATCATTGCCCGCCGTTACAACGACGACGGGACGCCTATGGGCGCGGAGTTTGCGGTGACCAGCAGCGGCTTCAGCTACGGCTTTGGCCGACCGTCCGTTGCCATGGATGCCGACGGCGACTTTGTGATCGCCTATCACGGATATCAGCCGGGCGGCTTCCCCTTCCCCGGCGGCAACAGGATTTTCGCCGCGCGCGGCGACCGGGACGGCGCGATTCGCGAGAACACGTCGATTACCACGATAACGGAGCTCTTTGCAGGGGAGCAGTTTGCGCCGTCTGTGGCGATGGATGCCGACGGTGATTTCGTCATCGCCTACACTCACGTGTACTACTCTTACCCCAATTACGAAACCGAAGTGCATCTTCGTACTTTTGATGGCCAGATCGGTAGCGGCCTTGTTGCCGAGACCATCGTGGTCAGCGACCCCAACGGCAACAGCTCTGATGCCGCTGTCGCCATGGATGACGACGGCGATTTCGTCGTCGCCTGGGAGCAAAACCCCAACGACTACTTCCCCGCGGGCTCCGATGTCATGGCGCGGCGCTACAACTGGCTGGGCGTGGCCCAGACGCTGCCGTTCAATATGGCGACCGATACGCCCAGGGCCGAGTGGGATCCCGCCGTGGCCATGGATGCCGACGGCGAATTCGTGGGCGCATGGGAGGCCTTCTATTCGTCCAGCAGCACCTCCACCTTCGCGGTGCAGGGAAACGGCCCGCGCGCTCCGTCGGGCGACTTGGACGTCTGGGCCCAGCGATTTGCGCCCTTTGGCACGCCCACAGTCATCGGCGGCGGCATAGCCGACTTTTCTGTGGACGAGGACGACGCTCCGACGGTCATCGACCTTTCGACGATCTTCGCCAGCACCGACCCGGATGTCATTTACAACGTCAGCGCCAACGACAACCCGACGCTGGTCAACGCCATTGCTGACGGCAGCGGCAACCTGACGCTCACATATCTGCCGGACCAGAACGGCGCGGCGGTCATCTCCGTGCGCGCTACCAACGCCGGCGGCGACTTCATCGAGGACTCCTTCACCGTCACCGTCAACGCGGTAAACGACGCGCCGGTTCTGGATGTCTCGGCTTCGCCGCAGATTGTGGCCCTGCGCGGCGCGGCGCCCATCCCCTACGAAATCGGCGACGTGGTCCGCGCGCTGATTACCGATGTCGACACCGGCGCGCTCGAGGGCGTCGCGATCACGTCGGCCAGCGGCGATGGCCAGTGGCAGTATTCCACCGACGGCGGCACCAACTGGACGGACTTCCCGGCGGGTATTGCCGAAAGCGCCGCGTTGCTGCTCGATGACGACAATGACGTGCGCTTTGTGCCTGATGCGGGCGCCGCGGGCACGGCGACGCTGCTTTATCGTGCATGGGACCAGTCGGATGCCGGCACGCCGGGCACTCAGGTGGATGCCAGCGTCAACGGCGGCACGACGGCGTTCAGCGACGATGATGACACCATCACCGTGCAGATCTACGACGCCACCGACGTCATCAACAACATCAAGAACGGTGACGATGACGGCTGCGCGGCCACTGTCTCGGGCAATGGCGCCTGGGGCCTGCTGGCGATGATCTCGCTGCTGCTTGGCGGCTTCTTCACCCGCCGGCGCAAAGAGGCCGACGGCAGATAGCGGGCGGCAAATAGCGGATAGCAAGAAGAGAGCGGCCGACCGCCGCTCTCTTTTCTTGTTCGGATCCTCGCGGCTTTGTCGACAAGCTATAGCTATCTGCGAACTGCGTCTTGTTACGCCAGCAGTTGGTCGACGAGTTCCATGTAGCGCCCCAGGGCGCCACGGGAGTTCAGCAGCCGAGCCTGTCCGTTCTTGCCCAAGGTTTCGCGCGCCGCATCGTCGCCAAGCAAACGCACGATTTCGCTCTCAAGTTGGCCGGCGTCTTTGACCTGTACCGCCCCGCCGACCTCGATAAGTTCCCGCACAGTTTCTTTGAAGTTGTCGGTGTTGGGGCCAAACAGCGTAGCCTTGCCCAGCGCCACGGGCTCGGCCATGTTCTGGCCGCCGTGCTTGATCAGCGATCCGCCGACAAACACGACGTCCGCCAGCCCATAAACCGTCGCGAGTTCTCCAACGGTATCCAGCAGGATGATCGAGCCCGCCGCGGCCTGGACGTCTTCGTTCAGATCGCTGCGGTTGCACCATGGCAGGCCCGCGTCTGTGAGCAGTTCGCGCACATCGGCATAACGCTCGGGATGGCGCGGCGCGATGATCACACGCACGCCCTGCGCCGTGAGGCGCGAGAAGATCGGCACGAGGGCTTCGTGCTCGCCGGGGTGTGTGCTGCCGCAAACCAGTACCTGGTCGCCCGGCGGCAGGCTGAAGAGCTTGCGCAGCGCGCGAAGCTGCCCTGCGTCGATCTCGGACTTCAGCGAATCGTATTTCAGGTTGCCGGCGATGCTGACCGGCGCGGGCACCATTGGCACGCCGTGCACGTGCGGCTTGCCATCGACGAACGTAAGCGGTTGGTAGGGCTTGCCGTAGGCCTTGCGGTCAGGGTCCGGCGTGTTGAAGCGCAGGGATTTTTCCCCCCGGGCCGCGGCGTCGAGGTAGTCGGCCAAGTACACCGACCACGCCTTGCGTGCGTCCAGCGAAAGCTCCTGCCCCGACATCCACCACGCGTCGTCGGCCGTCTGCAACCACACGCGCGCGCGGTGTTGTGGCGCAAAACCGGCAAGTTGCGCCGCACGTTCGGCGTATGCGCCATCCTGCATTCCCCAATGCGTAACCCCGCCGTAAGCAGGCCCGAGCAGGTCGCCGGCCCGCAGGTAGTTCTTGAAACTCTTCTCGCTGATGCGCCCGTTGACCAGCAGCACCGGCACCTCGCTGTCGCGCGCTTTCATCAGCCAGTTGGGCCAGAGCTCAAGCTCGATCAGGATGATCAGCCTGGGACGCAGCAGCTTGAAAAACTTGTTCACGACCCAGGACAAGTCCAGCGGCGAATAACTGCGGTGCAATTCCGGGTATTCACGCGCGGCAATCGCCGCGGCGGTTTTGGTTGTATAGGTCAGCGCGATCTCGAGCTGCGGGTATCGCTCGCGCAGCGCGGTGATGAGCGGCCGTGCGGCGAGCAACTCGCCGACGCTCACGGCATGGATCCAGATGCAGGGTTTTTCACCTTCGCGCGGATGGATGCTGCCCAGCCTCTGGCCAATGCCGGCCCGGTACTTGCCGGTGGTCATAGCCTTGAAGATGAACCAGGGCAGGAGAAGCGCCCCAAGGGCCAGATAAGCAAGGTTGAAGAGCCACTTTCGCATGGACAGGGGTTTTACCGCGCCACGCGCGGCGCGCCAGAGGCGCCTTTGGACGCTCTACTTGCGTGGACTGGCGCGGGATATGCTGTAACCTCCGTGCACGGTAATGTTTGACATCGGTGACCCATGCCGCGAGCCATGTTTTTCGCTGTCAGCGCCTTCGCGGCTTTGCTGACGATTTTTGGCTGTTCTAAGACCGAAGTCATCACGGTCTACGGCCCCTTTGTGACGGAAGAAGGCCTGCTGGGGCCTGAACCCGGCGAATTGCCCGACCCCGACGGCGGCGCGTCCGTAAACCTTACCGTAAGCGGACGTGCGGGCTATTACCGCCACGTGCCGCTTCCCAGCGGGCTTTCCGGCTATCGCGTATACGAAGTGTGCCAGTTCGTGACGGTCCAGGCCGTTGGCTGGGCGCCGCCGCACGCGGTTCTGGGTGAGGATACCAGCGACGAATTGGGGCGTTATTCCATCGACATTTCAACAAGCGCCGATTTCTACATCCGCGTGCTTGCAGACATGGACTACGGCACGCGCATCACCGTCAGTGCCAGCACGCTGTTCCCGCTGATTGAACCCGTGGCCAAGACCCGCACGTCGCTCGCGCCGCCCGAGCCCATCCTCTACGCCGCCAGCAGCAAGATCCTGCATCGCGCCGACGGCGACCAGCAGGCCGACGTCATCGCCGACACCAAACTGCCCTACGCACGCGGCGGCGCCTTCAGCATCCTCGGCACGTTCTACAAGTGCCTGCGCACGATGGAGGCCGCGGGCGTTTTGAACTCGTTGCCCGATAAACTCAATGTCGTCTGGTCGCCGGGCAACCTTGGCCAATATTTCTCGCTAAGCACATCGTCGGAAGACTTCTTCGCGGCGGTGCCGGGCACCGCGTTCATTTTCATGGGTGAGGGTGAAGACCATTACCTGACGGTTTCCGGCGGCGATCCCTACGACGTCCAGAATTCCGACCACGATGAATACGACGAAGCGGTGCTTGCGCACGAATTCGGGCACTTCATCATGTTCACGACCTCGCGCGACCAGAACTGGGGCGGGCCCCACAGCGGCGAATCCATTGTGCCCGCCGCGGCCTACAGCGAGGGCCTGCCGTCCGCTATCGGCTGCGCGCTGCTTGGCAACAGCGCCTACATCGATACCCGCGGCCTGCCGCCGACAAGCGAATTGCTGTTTGCGTTTGATTGCGAGGACCCGCCGATGGTGCCGGGCGTCGAGGGCTACGACGCGGAATTCAGCGTAATTGCCGTAGGCTGGGACATTCTCGATGGCCTCAACGGCTTGACCGATTTCGACAACGACGGCGTCGAGATCGATTTCACCTCGTTCTTCAACAGCCTCAGCAACCTTGCCACGCGCGACGAACCCTACGACATCGCCTGGCTTGCAAGCTTGTTGCAGCAACTGATCGACGACGGCGCGCTCACCATCGCGCAAGCCAACGATCTGATGGCCTCGGAGGGTGCTGCGTTCCCGCCCATGGCAAGCGATCTGTGGCCCGAAGACTTGCTTCTGCCGGACGCCGTCACGGGCGGCCTCGACGCCTCAACGGGCCCCGGAGGCACGCCGCCCAACGCGGAACTTGGCGCCAACGCCAACGCGGTCTTCCGTTTTGACCTGGCGACCTCCGAGGACGTGACTTTCGAACTCGAGGCAACGCCCTTTGTCTATTTTGCCGCCAATCACCGTATCGACCTCTACATCTACGACCTCAACCATCACCTGGTTTTCTACATGATTGGCATAGAACAGGAAAAATCCGCCACCGTCGCCCTGGCCGACGGCGTGTATATGGTGAGGGTGCACCACGCGGCGCCCAACCCGCAACCCGTGACTTTCTCCCTGAGAACGCAATGACGCGCCAATGACTGGAATGGACCAATGCGGGTGTTATTGTGTGCGGCTGGCCCCCCGGTCAAAAAGTGAATGACGGAAGCCGGAAACGGCAAGATGCCTTATTTGGAAGTCAAACTAGGCCCGGACAACCTGATGATGCGCTTCGTTGGGCGCATCGATTACGTATTGGGCCGTCTTCCCAAAGCAGACGTGCAACTGCGCGACATGTCGGTTTCGCGCCTGCACACGCAAGTGTTCATGGATAGCCGCGGCAACGCATTTGTGCGCGACCTCGGCAGCTCCGGCGGCACCTTCGTCAACGACCAGCAGCTTCGCGGCACCCGGCGGCTCAAGGACGGCGCGCGCGTGCGCATCGGCCAGGCGCGATTGGTGTTCTGGGACGCCGATCCGCCCGTGAACGCCAAGGATGCGCCTGCCAAGAGCGATCCCAAGGGCCTGATCCGCTTCAACGTGCGCGAACGCTACATGGCGGGTAACGAGACCGTGCTCGCTGCCGAACGCGTCGCGCCCACGGACGAAAACGAGCCTGCCGAGGAACCGCCGGAAGTAAAGCAGGAGCAGTTCTCCGATGACGCCAAGCCCATGCAACCCTCGGCCGCGCAGCCGCAGGTGAAGACTGCGGGCAAATCGACGACACAGCAACAAGCGCCGGTGATACCCGCGCCAAAAAAGAAGCGGCAAACGGGCATCGTGCCGGCGCCCTGGGAAGAAAGCTGGCCGCCGACCTCGACGGACAAGCGCAAGCAAACAGCCATTCCGCTCAAGCCAAGCCAGGCCAACGCCCCTGTTCCAATGCCGCAGCGCACCGGCAACACGCCGAGGCCCGCGCCGCTGAATATGCCCGTGGCGAAAAAGCCCGACGCGCCGCTGCCCCCGGGCGCGCTGACGGAGGCGCCGGCGCGCTTGCCGTCACCGCGGAATATGAGCGGCGGCCCCGGCACAACTGCGCCGCCGGCTCCGAAGGTGCCGTCGGCCAATCTGGGTCCGCCGCCGTCGCAGACGGAGCCGAAGTCAGAGACGGGCCGCAAGCGCACCATCTCCGAAGAAATGATGGACGAATACTCGGCACCCGCCGCCATGCCCACGGTCAGGCTTGGCAGCGTGCCTTCAGCCAAAGCCCTCAGCGGCGACAACAAGCCGCCCAAGGGCCATTCGGGCGAAACACGCACGGCGCCCGGGGCGCGCATACCCGACAGCGACGCCAGGCCCCCTCGCGCGCCCAGCGGCGAGACCAAAGCAGCGCCGGCTTCGAGGCCGCCCAGCGGCGAGACCAAAGCAGCGCCGGCTTCGAGGCCGCCCAGCGCCGAGATCAAAGCAGCGCCGCCCAAGCCCGCAAGTTCGGAAGTTAAGGCCGCGCCGCCGCCGCCGGAGCAACCCGTGGACGACGACCACGACCTGTCGACGGACGAAATTGCCGAGTACTTCGGCGGCCAGCGCAAGACCGGCAAACTCGAAGCCGTCGACTTCGGCGGCAAAGCTCCGGTCGAGGAAGATGAACCCCCCAAATTCGGGCCCGGCGCCAAACTTGATGACGACGGCGACGACGCACTGCTCGAGGACAGCGAACTCGACCTTGGCGGCGACGATGCCCCGCAGAGTCCACCCGCCGATCCGCGGGTCATTACCGCTTCGCCCGTTGCGCCGCCCAACACCGGCAAGCCGCCGACCAAGCGCCTGATGATCAAGAAAAGGGAATTGCCGGGACACGAAGACCTCACAGTGATCGCCCCCAAAAACCAGGATCCGGAGGGCGAGGCCAAGACGGTCTACGTCGCCAAGCCCGAGGGTTTCCCGGCCGATTCCTCGCGCCCGCGCCAAAAGGCCGAGCCGCAGGGTCCCGGCGGCGACACCTTCCATGTGCCCAAGGAAATGGCCGCGGAACTCGCCAAGGCAGAGGAAGCGCGCCTGCGTGCCAAGAAGGCCGCCGCCGACGGCGCAGATTTCGACGCCGCCGCTGACGCCCTGCCCGATGTCAAGAAAGCCCGTCCCGCAGATCCCGCCAGTCCCGGCGACACCATGACCGACTAATTGTGGATTTTGGATTGTGGATTTTTGATTCGCCCTGCGGCGACCGAATCCGCGCTGGACATGTCCAATCCACAATCCACAATCCACGATCCACAATCGGGACACACTCATGAACCACAAGCGCACCATCCGTTGCGGCGATCTCCGCAAAGAGCACGTCGGAAAAACCGTCACCGTTTGCGGCTGGGTCGACACCAAGCGCGAAATGGGTGCGCTGGTGTTCATCGACCTGCGCGACGTCGCCGGCAAGGTGCAGCTTGCCTTCGACGTCGAAAAACGCCCGGAACTCCATGCGCTCGCCAAGGCCCAGCACCATGAATATGTCGTCGCCGCAACGGGCACCGTGCGCGCGCGTGAATCGCGCAACGTGAACGCGCGCATCAGTACTGGCGAAATCGAAATCGACGTGACGGAACTCGAACACCTGAATTCGGCCAAGACGCCCGCGATCGAAGTCCGCGACGATTTAAAATGCGACCCCGAACTGCGCCTGAAACATCGCTTCATCGACCTGCGCCGCAAGCCGATGCAGCGCATGCTGCAGGCGCGAGCATCGGTCATTCGTTCGATGCGCAAGACGCTCGACGGCGAACAATTCACGGAAATCGAAACGCCGATCCTCTACAAACGCACGCCCGAAGGCGCGCGCGACTTCATCGTGCCCTCGCGTGCTTACCCCGGCCAGTTTTACGCGCTGCCGCAAAGCCCGCAGTTGTTCAAGCAGTTGTGTATGGTCGCGGGCATGGACCGTTACTACCAGATCGCGCGATGCTTCCGCGATGAAGACAAACGCGCCGACCGCCAGCCCGAATTCACGCAACTCGACGTCGAGATGAGTTTTGTCGGCAAAGAAGACGTGATTGCGATGATGGAGCGCGTGGTGCCCGGTTACGTGCGCGCGCTACAGCAAGACGCCACGTTCAAGGATTGCGACTGGCCCGTGTTGAAATGCGGCGATATCCAGACGCCAATCGAGCGCATGACCTATGAAACGGCGATGCGCGATTATTCCATCGACCGGCCGGACTTGCGCTCGCGCGACCTGCGCCTGACCGAACTCACGGAATGGTCCAAAACCTGCTCGTTCAACGCCTTCAAGACGGCGGCCACAGGTGGCGGCCTCGTTAAAGGACTGCGCTGCCCGGGCATGGCCGACAAGTTCTCGCGAGGCCAGATCGGCAACCTCGAGCGCGACGCCAAAGGCATGGGTGCGGCGGGGCTCGCCAGCCTGAAAGTCGCCGCCGACGGCAAAATCGACGCCGCAATTGCGAAGTTCTTTCCCGAGGCCGAGCAAAAGGCGCTGATTGCGGCTTTCAAGGCGCAACCCGGCGACATGATTTTCATATGTGCTCACGCCAAGGAAAAAGTCGTGCACGCGGTCATGCACAACCTGCGCACGCTGGTCGGCCATCAACTGGGCCTGCTTGACCCGAACAAGTTCGGGCTGACGTGGATCGTGGACTTCCCGCTGTTTGAGTACAAAGAGGAAGAAGAGAAGCTCTACGCCACGCACCACCCGTTTACGCTGCCCGCCGACGTCGCGACCGTGGCCAAGATGGCCGACGCCGTGCGCGGCTGGCGCAGCAACATGATCGCACAGGTCGAAAAGCTGAAAAAACACGATCCTGAGGAAACGGCGATTGCCAGCCGCTCGAGCCCGAGGCTGCCGCAGGTGCTGAGCGTGATCGGGATTCTGAAGCAGGCGGGCTTTACGCTCGAGCAGGTGCTGGGACTGCGCAACAACCAGTACGACCTCGTCCTCAACGGCACGGAGATCGCCGGCGGGTCCATCCGCATGCACCGCACCGACTGGCAGGAAAACCTGTTCGAGCTTGTCGGCATCACCAAGGAAGAGGCCGAGAAGAAGTTCGGCTTTTTGATGAACGCGCTGGCGCATGGCGCGCCGCCGCACGGCGGCATTGCCATGGGCATCGAACGCAACCTGATGTGCTACATGGGCCTGGACAACATCCAGGACGTGATGGCGTTCCCGAAATCGGCGACAGGCCGCGACCTGATGATCGACACGCCCAACGAGGTTGAACCCAAGCTGCTGAAGGAACTCGGCATCGAAATCAAGCCGGTTGCGTAACTGCGTTTAGCCACAGATGGACACGGATAAACGCAGATGGCAGCAAAAGCGAAAACCCACGCGAAGGCGCGAAGGTCGCGAAGAAAAGTTCCAAGTTCGCCAAGAATCGGGCCGAACGCCCTGGAAGTTGGCCGCGTTGTTCTGACCGCGGCGATGAAGAAACGTGTCGGCACGTGGATTCGTCAGACTTACGAAGGTGGTTCATACAACAACTTCGACGAGCTACACGTTGATCAGATCGAGGCCCGTTTCAAAGAACACCGCTATTGGATCACTTCGGGTTTGGCAGCCATTGAGTTTGCCGCCGAGTTTATACAGCGACACAAGATACCATTTTTGATCGCACTCGATTTTTCGTTGCGACGCGGGCGAAAGCCCGTCAAGGTTCAATTGACGTCACGGGCCGATTTGAATCGATGGTTAAGCAACAAAGACGGGCCGCCCAGGCTGATGATGCTCAAACCCGATTGGCCGCCACTTCGAAAAACGATGGCGCTCGATGTCAAACCTGAAGAACTGTTCGGACAACCACTTTCGAACGTGACGGTTCACCTCTGGCAATTCGAGAACGAAAACAAAGAAGTCATTCGCACCCTGTCGGTTCGGGCATTGCCAAACGGCTAGAGTACGTTTGCTTTCTCCGTGGCTTCCGTGTTCTCCGTGGAAAAATGCTTTTGCAGTTCTTCGCGACCTTCGCGCCTTCGCGTGAAGTGCTTTATCTGTGTCTATCCATGTTTATCTGTGGCTAAAAACTAACCCGCGGCGCGGGGGTGATGGCGCAGGACAACGTCGCGCAGGCGCTTGGCGTTGACATGCGTGTAGATCTGCGTCGTCGAGATGCTCGCGTGGCCCAGCATTTCCTGCACGCTGCGGATGTCCGCGCCGTTCTCGAGCATGTGCGTGGCGAAGCAATGCCGAAACGTGTGCGGATGCACGAGGTCGGTGTGGATGTTCGCTACACTCGCGTACTTGCGCACGATTTCCCAGGCGCGAAAACGCGCCAGCGGCCGACCGCGCGTCGACACGAACACGTGTTCACTCGGCGCCTTTAATAAGGCCGGACGACCGGAAACAAGATAGGCCCGTAACTGGTCCTTGGCGCGCACACCCAGCGGTACGATGCGCTCTTTGTTGCCTTTGCCACGCACCGACAAGTAGCCCGCGTCAAGATGCAGCCGCGACAGCACCAGACCGCAGAGTTCGCTCACGCGCGCGCCGGTGGCGTAAAACGCGTGCAGCAGTGCGCGGTCGCGTTGCGTCGCAGGCTCGTCACCGTGCGGCGACGCCAGCAGGCGCTCGATGTCTTCAGTCGACAAACAATCGGGCAGGTTGCTTGGCAAGCGCGGCGGCTGCAGGAACTGCGCGGGGTCCGGGCCGCGCGTGATCTCGACGCTGACGAATTTAAAGAACATGCGCAGGGCGCTGACGCGGCGGGCAAGTGTGCGATCGCTGTCGCCGGCGCCGCGCTGGTCTGCGAGAAACGCGCTCAAGTGATCGGGCATGACGTTTTTGGCGTCGTTGAAACCGCGCGGCTCGAGATGGTCGCGCATGTGGTCAAGATCGTTGCGGTAGGCGGTGATGGAATTGCCGGCAAGCCCGCACTCAAGGCGGAGGTAGTCGAGGAATTGCTGAATCTGCATGCCCAGCGGTGTGACGCTCACGAATACCTCCGCAGCGTCTATCGGCATTAATGGAGGTCCAGGTTCAGATCCAGGTTCAGAAAACGGTTCCGTCCGATAATCTGGACCTGACCCCGCACCCGAACCTGTTACTCCATTTCGCGCAGGAAGCGGTCGATGGAGTTGTTTTCGCCCACTAGCATCAGCACGTCGCCCTCGCCCATGCGTGTGTCGGGGCCGGGAATGATGATGCTGGCCTGCGCGCCTTCTTTGCCCGCCAGCGCAGGCCGTTTGATCGCGACAAGGTTAAGGCCAAAGCCCTTTCGCAGGTTCAACTCAAGCGGCGTTTTGCCGACGGTCTTGTGCGGCGACTGGACCTGGACAAACGAGTGCTCACTACCGAGGTCGACGCTTTCCAGCAGGCTTGGCTTGGCCAGCCGCTGGCTTAGTTTTAATGCCGCCTGTTCCTCGGGCATCAGCACTTCATCGGCGCCAAGGCGGCGCAGGATCGTCGCCTTGATGCGGTCGTTGGCGCGCGCAATCACCCGCGGGTATTCAAGGTCGCGCGCCGCAAGCATCGCAAGCTGGCAGGCCTCGAAGTTTTCGCCGATTGCCACGATCACGACGTCAGCCTTGCCCACGCCCAGCGAACGCAGGGTTTCGACGTCGCTGGCGTCGGCGCTGACGGCGAGCGCGACCTTGTCCTTGATCGCGCCGATGAGTTCGGGCCGCGCGTCAATGGCAATCACCTCGGCGCCCTCAAGCGCGAGATTCTCGGCAAGGGCGTTGCCAAAACGGCCAAGGCCAATCACGGCGATCTTCTGCATTTGTTTCAGGAGAGGGCAGGGATCGGGCTGAAAACGAGCCGCGAGGGACGTTTCTAGCCCTAACCCTAAACCCAGCCCTGCCTTTACCCGATCATCACTTCTTCCGCAGGGTAGCTGTAGCGCATGGCTACGCGGCGGCCGATGGCCAGCACCAGCGTCAGCGGGCCGACGCGGCCCACGAACATGCACGCGATGATGATGAGCTTGCCGGGATCGGTCAACTCCGGTGTTACGCCCATGGTAAGGCCGACGGTGCAGAACGCGCTGACCGTCTCGAACAGCAGCGCCTCGAAACCGCCTGCCGTGCCCAGGGTGTTGCCGGATTCGCACAACATAAGGCCAAAGACCGCCAGCCCGATCACGCTGAGCACCGTCACCAGCATCACCAGGCTCTTGCGCACCTGCGATTCCGCGAGCCGGCGCCTGAAAATTTCCGGGTCGCGCCCGCGGATCATCGCAATCACCGCCAAAAACAACACAACCACCGTCGTCGTTTTCAGGCCGCCGCCGGTGCCTCCGGGACTGGCGCCGACCAGCATCAGCAGGATTGTCGCGTAATTGGTTACGGGTCTCAGGGCGCCAACATCGACCGTATTGAAGCCTGCGGTGCGTGGCGTCACGCTCAAGAACAGCGACGCCGTGACCTGCTGGTCGATGGGCTTGCCCGCAAGCGCGCCGTCGTGCTCCAGCAGCCAGAACATCGCAGCGCCGCCGAGTATCAGCGCCAGCGTGGCGAGCGTGACCATCTTGGTTTGCAGGCTCAAATGCGGCAGCCGCTGGTGTTTGACCTTCTTGCCGATCATGGGCAGGCGGCGAAACAGCGGCGCAGCCCAGAAGCGATAGGTGAGCAGGTCGCCCACGACGAAAAAGCCGATGCCGCCGACGATAATCAGCCCCATGACCGTCAGCAGCACCGTCGCGTCGCCTGAGTACGAGACAAGGCTGTCGTTGTGCAGTGAAAAGCCCGCATTGCAGAACGCGCTGACTGAATGAAACACCGAATAGTAAATCTGGTCGCCCACTCCAAGCAGCCGCCCCGATGTGTCGCGCCAGTGCCCCGTCAGCGCCGCAACGCCAAGCAGTTCAATCAGCAGCGTGAGGCCGACGATCCATGCCGTGGTGCGGCCGACCTGGCCGATCACGCTCACGTTGAGCGCCTCGCCCATAGCCACGCTGTCGCGCACGCCCATGCCGCGGCCAAATGCCAGCGAAAAGAACCCCGCGAATGTCATGATGCCCAGCCCGCCGACCTGGATCAGGCCGAGAATCACGAGCTGGCCAAAGGTCGTGAGGTCGCGGCCTACATCCATCGTCGAAAGGCCGGTAACGCAGGTTGCCGACGTCGCAAGAAACACGGCGTTGACGATGCCCATGCTGCCGGGGCTGTGCGTGGCTCCGGGCAGTAGCAGCAACACCGCGCCGAACAGGATGATGCCGACGAAGCTCAAGGCGAACGCCGCCAGCGGGCTGTTGATCGCGCGCGACACCACGCTGAAGGCGCGCAGCACGCGAGTGACCACAAACAACATCATCGCGCCCTGGAGCAAGAAGCCAAAAGCGATCGTCGCTGTCGGCCCGTCAATGGCCGCAAAGACCACGGGTGAAAGCAGCAGCAGCGCCAGCGCCACCACGCCCCCCGCGACCAGCACGCCGCTGTCCACCAGCGACTGCGCAAAGGCCACGCGCGCCGAACGCGCCACCGTGTAGCAGCCCAGCGTTTCGCCCGCAAAGGCAGCCAGGCATCCGCCCTGCACGGCGCTCACCCACGCCGCATCGGCGGGTCCCAGTACCTGGCCGTGATAAAGGAGGAATGTCGTCAAACCCGCCAGCGCGGCGAGCACGTTGATGGGCCGATACTTGCCGCGAAACGCGTTGACGCGTTCTTCGGTGAGCAGTTGCGCCAGTGCCGACGGCTTCAAGTTTTCACACCCAGGATGCGGCGGGACAGCCGCTTGCCAAGTTCGACGCCGGGCTGGTCGTAGGCGTTGATGCCCCAGGCAAAGCCCGCGTAACTTGTGGCGAGTTCCAGCCCCAGCATCAACTCGCCCAGTCCATGCGAGTTCAGGCGCGGTAGCGTGAGCGTGGCGTTGGGGCGCTTGCGTTCGGCCAGCGCCTGCGCCGTGCCGTCGAGTTGCGCGTTGATGATCTGCCCCAGCGTCTTGTCGGCGACAAACGCGGCGTCGAAATCCGCCCATTCGAACTTGCCCGCGTGCACGTCGGCTTCATGCTTTTCGATCTTCAAAAGCACCACGGCCTTGTCGTTGGGCCCCTCGAGGAAAAGCTGCAACTGGGCGTGTTGGTCGGTCGCGCCGATGGCGCGCACGGCGGTCTGGCCCGCCTCGATTGCCGTGCCGTCCAGCGCGCGGGACTTGCCCAGGCTTTCATCCCACAGTTGCACAAACCAGTCGGCGCAGGCGTCCAGCCGCGAGGTGTAGGGCATGAACACGACGTTGTGTTTGCCGCGCTTGCGGCAGAGGTCGGTCACGAGCAAACCCAGCGTCGCGGGCCAGTCGGCCTCGGGTTCGCCTTGCCACGAGGCGCGTTCAGCCGCGGCGGCGCCGCCAATCAGGCCCGCAATGTCGACGCTCATCAGGGCTGCGGGCAATAGCCCAGCGGCCGTCAGCACGCTGAAGCGGCCGCCGACGCCGGGCGGAATTGCGAGGCTGTCGAGGTCGTATTTGTCGGCAAAAGCGCGCAGAGGGCCTTTTTCGGGATCCGTGACCACTATCAAGTGCTCGCGCAAGTCGCACTTGGCCTCGCGAAGTCGTTCGACGAAGTAACCCAGCGCGATCACGGACTCGAGCGTCCCGCCCGATTTCGAGACCACGACAATCAGCGAACGTTTGAGGTTGGCGCGCGATGCGACCTCGGCGTACAGCGCCGGGTCGGTGTTATCGATGATGAAAAGTTCCGGCCCCGGCGTGCCAAAGGGAGAAAGCGCTCGAACCAGCGCACGCAGGCCCAGCGCACTTCCGCCGATGCCGATTAAAATCAGGCTTTCGAAGCGGCCCATGCGCGGCTGCGCGACGCGCAGCACCTGTTCGATCATCAGGTCATCGCCGGGCAGGGCGAGATATTCGTGCAGGCCCTGCTTGCGCTCCATCGCCAGGCGCGAGCGCATGCCGCGAATGCGGTGCGGGAGGTTAGCGGCTTCCTCGGCCGTGATGCCGTGGTCGCCCACGGCCTGCGCGAGCAGGTTGCGGTGGTCGAGTTTGATCGGCGTCTCGGTCATAGTTATTGGGCCGCATGATAGCCACCCGGACGCGGCGGCGCGGGGAAAATGGCTCAGCTTATCAGCGACTTGCCCGTCATTTCGGGCGGTGGTTGCACGCCCATCAACGCCAGCACCGTCGGGGCTATGTCGCTCAAGCGCCCCTTCTTCAGCTTCGCCGGGCCGTGTTTGCCCGCAAGGATCAGCGGCACGGGGTTGTGGCTGTGCTGCGTGCTCGCTACCAGGCCGTCGTCCCGCACGGGCGCCGCGCTTGGCGCGGTGTAGCTTGCACCTTTTTCCTGGTTGAGCGGGTCGTTGGCCGCCGCTGCGGAGATCAGCATTTCCTCGGCGTTGCCGTGATCAGCGGTGATCAGCGCCGCATAGCCCTTACGCTCTGCCGCGGCGAGGATTTTCGCCAACGCCGCGTCCGTTGCCTGGCAGCCCTTGATCGCGGCGTAGATCATGCCGGTGTGGCCGGTCATGTCCGGGTTGGCGAAGTTGACCAGTACAAATGGATGCTTGCCCGATTCGATTGCTTTGGCCACGGCGTCGGAGACTTCCGGCGCGCTCATTTCCGGCTTGAGGTCGTAGGTCGCGACTTTCGGCGACGGCACCAGGAATCGTTCTTCGCCTGTAAATGGCTGCTCGACGCCTCCATTGAAGAAGTAGGTCACATGCGCGTACTTTTCGGTCTCGGCGCAGCGGAATTGCGCAATGCCCTTTTGCGCCAGCCAGTCGCCCAGCACATTTTTCAGCGGAACCGGCGGGTAACATACGTGCGCCGGGATGTCGTCCGCGTATTTCGTCATGGTCGCAAGTGCGACCGCGGGGCGCGACTTGCGCTTGAATCCTTCGAAGTTGTCGAGCGTCAGCGCGCGGCAAAGCTGGCGCGCGCGGTCGGCCCGGAAGTTGAACCACACTACGACATCGCCGTCGCGCAGGCGTCCAAAGGGCTCGCCGTGGCTGACAATCAGGCGCGGTTCCATGAACTCATCGGTCCTGCCCGCGGCGTAACTTTCCTCGACTGCCGTCACGGCGTCGTGGCACACGTCGGCCTGGCCCAGCGTCAGCATGTCGTAGTAGCGCTCGGTGCGCTCCCAGCGTTTGTCGCGGTCCATGGCCCAGTAGCGGCCTGAAACGCTGGCGATGCGGCCGATGCCCGCCGCGTCGAGTTTTTCGTGCAGGGCCTGGATATAGCCGCGCCCGCCGGTTGGCGAAGTGTCGCGGCCGTCGGTGATGGCGTGGAAAAACACCTGCTCGCCGGGGAATTTCTCGCGCTTGAGCCAGTCGATCAGCGCGAAATAGTGGCGGTCGATGCTGTGCACGCCGCCATCGCTGACTAGCCCGATGAAGTGGATGCGCCCCCCCTTGGCTGTGCCCGGGCCCTGGGGCTGTGTGGCGTCGAGCACGCGTTTCAGCGCCGGCAGCTTGAAGAAATCGCCGTTGCGGATATCGCGGTCGATGCGCGTGATGTCCTGGTAGACCACGCGGCCCGCGCCAAGGTTCATGTGGCCGACTTCGGAGTTGCCGAATTGCCCGTCGGGCAGGCCGACGTCTTCGTTGCTGGCCTCCAGCGTGGAATTGGGGTGCTGCGCCATCAGCGCGTTGAAACACGCGGGCTTGGCGAGGATCGTTGCGTTGCCGGGGCCGGGCGGCGCGACGCCCCAGCCGTCAAGGATTACTAGCAGTACCGGGTTCACAGAAGCCATAGCCGCAGATTATCGCGCCGCGCCGCCAACTGGTAGCGTCGTTTACCTACCCCCATCTGTCGGCTAAGCTTGCCGCGGCCCATGGGCGATTCCTCCGACCTCAAGTTGGCAGCTTCCGTTGCGGCGGGCGTGCACGCCCGCGTGCCGGGGCGTGCGTCGCCGCGCATGGCGTTTGCTGCGGGGGCGCTGGCGCTGCTGCTGTTTGCCGGCTGGGAGGGCAGCCTGGTGGCAAGCGGCGTAACGCCCGACTCGTTGCCCGGTGAACTCGACTTGTGGCTGGAGAACTACCGCAAGATCGGGCCGGATAGCGTGGTGTTTGTCGGCAGCTCGCGCACACAGCAGGACATTTCGCCCGCGGTCGTCGCCGAAGTTCTCGGCATCCCGCACGAGCGCGTGATCAACCTCGGCATTTCCGCGGGCCCGGGCCTGCCGATGCTGGAGCACTTCGCGGCACGCGAGGACTTTAAAGGCACGCTGGTCGTCGAAATCCTGCCGACACACGACTTCGGCGGCGAACCTTCGCCGATGCAGAACGCCTGCATCGAGCAACTGGTGAGGCCGCGGCCCTACAGCGATGCCGAACTCGCCATGCACACTGCCTGGGCGACGAACCTTCGCAGCGTGAGTGAACATGGGTCGCCGCTTGCGGCGGCGCGTGCGGTGACATGGCGTATGCGCGGCGAGGAAATGTCCTCGAACAAAGTCGCGCAGCAACTGCACCGTGACCGCTGGCGCGAAATCCTCAGCCCGGAACCCGACAACGCGAAACGCAAGGCCGATGCCGAAGACACCGCACGTACTTTCAGCCGCTGGGGCAAGCCGCCGCAACCGTGGCAATTAGAGGCCTTGATTGCGCGATACGACGCGGCGGCGCGCAAACTCGAAAGTCGCGGCGGAGTCGTGATCCTGGCGCGCATGCACTCAGGCCTGAGCGTCCTGGAAGCCGAAGAGCAGCGTTTTCCACGCGTGCAGACGTGGGACACGCTCGCCCGCAGGCTGCCCGGCCGTTGCTGGCATTTTGCGGGCGACCCCGTTGCGTCGCGGCTGCAAACCTTTGATGGCTCGCATTTGCGCGGCGAGGACGCCGTGGCCCTGAGCCGCCGCCTCGGAGAATTGCTAAAAGGACGGATGAGATAGCCGATGCTGTTCACCTCGCCAGTCTTTTTGATTTTCTTCCTGGTCGTTTTCGGCCTCGTGGCGCTACCGTCGCCCTGGAAGCTGCGCAAGTTCGTGTTGATGGCGGCGAGCTTCCTCTTTTACTCGGCGTGGAATCCGCCGTTCACGCTTTTGCTGGTGCTTTCGACCGTGATGGACTACGGCCTCGGCTTGGCGATGGGCGCGACGGAAAAGCAGGGCGCACGAAGGGCGCTGCTGATCATCAGCCTGATCGTGAACCTCGGTGTGCTGGCGGCATTTAAATACGCCAACTTCCTCTCCGAGAATTTCATCGGCATCGCGCACGCCGTGGGCTGGGACGTTCACCTCGCGCCCTGGAGCATCGTTCTGCCCGTCGGCATCAGTTTCTACACGTTCCAGACGCTGAGCTACACGATTGACGTCTATCGCAAGCAGTTGAAGCCGACGCGCAGCCTTATCGACTTCGGCTTGTTCGTGAGCTTTTTCCCACAGCTCGTGGCCGGGCCGATCGTGCGCGCCAGCGAATTTTTGCCGCAACTTGACACGCCCAAACGTGCAACCTCGGCGCAGTTATCCTGGGCGTTTGTGTTGTTCGCGCTGGGACTGTTCAAGAAAGTCTTTTTGGCTGACGCGCTTTTTGCCCCGGTCGTGGAAGCCGTCTACAACCCCTGGGCGAAACTCAGTTTGATGGAATCGTGGGTCGGGACATACGCCTTTGCCGGCCAGATATTCTGCGACTTCAGCGGCTACTCGGACATGGCCATTGCGCTGGCGATGTCCTTTGGCTTTGCGCTGCCGGACAATTTCAGGGGTCCCTACGGCTCCGTGGGATTCTCCGACTTCTGGCAGCGCTGGCACCTCACGCTGTCGCGGTGGCTGCGCGACTACCTCTACATTCCGCTTGGCGGCAACCGCGTCGGCAAAGTGCGCGTTTACTTCAACCTGATGCTGACGATGCTGCTGGGCGGCCTGTGGCACGGCGCTTCGTGGAATTTCGTGCTCTGGGGAGGGTTGCACGGCTTGTTTTTGATCGGTGAGCGCGCCGTGAAATTCGCCGTGGGCCGACGCCCGCTTTCGCGCTTCAGTGTGTTCGTGCTCGCGCTGATTACATTTCACCTCATCTGCATCGCGTGGGTGCCGTTTCGCGCCAGCGACTTCGGCCACACGCTGTCGATGTTGAAATCGATGGCGGGCCTGAACCTCGAGATCGCCGACCCGCGGCTTTCGCGTTGGCAGATCGCCACGGCGCTGGCGGGCATCATCGCCATTGTCAGCACGCACATCGGCATGCGCCAGATGACCGTCGAGAAACTCGCCGACAAAGTGGGTTGGGTGCCAACCGCGATCGCTGCGGGCATCATGCTGTTTCTCGCCGTGACTGCGGGCGGCCACGGCGCGAATTTCATCTACTTTCAGTTTTAGCGGGCTGTTCAGCCCCGCCCCCGAGGGCGGGGATTGATCACCGACGACTGTCATGGCATTGCCCCGGCCTGCCGGCCGGGGCTGATCGCGTCAGTCCGTAATGCCTGCCAGCCAGAGCAGCCATTCGAGCACAAGCGCGAACAGCGCAATCCACAACAACACGCCGGGGAACAGATCGCGCCAATCCTGCCGCCGCGCTTCGGGGCGCAGGCCCGCAAGGTCCAGCGGGGGCGTTGGCGCGAATTCGCCCGATTGCTCGCGCGCGTCGCCCCACAGCGCGGTGATTTCGCCCGCGACCGCGCCGTCGATCTGCGCGCGATAAACACCCGGCTGCTCAAGCGGGCCAAGCGTCAGGCGGCCATCCGGCCCCGAAGTGATCTCGACGCGCCGCGCGCCCTGGGCGTCGGTCCAGCCCTGCGCTAGTTCCAGCTCCAGTTTTCCCGCGCGCGACAGCTTGATGTCTGTCGCAGCGTTGTAGCGCACCAGGGGCGGCAGGCTCGCTCGTCCGCGTGGCACTCCCAGCCAGCGCTGTAGCAACAGCGGCCCCGCGGGCACAAACAAAAAGCCGCTTTCGTGCGGCGAGAAGCCTATGTACAGGACGTCGCCGTCCTTGCGACCGCGCGCGACCAGCGTGCCGACTTGCGCATGCGTGACCAGCGGCGTGAGCGCGTCCGACGACGCCAGCGGCACAACTTCGCGCGCCGAAATCAGCGCCGGATCCGGCACAGTGAAGTCGTCGGGCGAGCGCGGCGTGCCGTAAAGGCCCGCCGCAGCGCGGGTTGGCGCGCCGAGTTTGCCCAGCGCCGGCGGCAGGGCGCAGAACGCGAGCAACAGCGGCGCTTTGACGGACTCCGGCGCGACGCGGTCAAGTACGACGAGGTCGGCTTCAACTTCCCGTGCGCCCGTTGCAATCGGCTTGGTCGTGATCTCACGCCCCGGTAGCAGCAGCTTCAGGCTGTCCAGCAACAGTGCATTGGCGGTTTCCGACGCCGGGTAACACAGCGCCACGCGCCGTACGCTGAATTGCGCCAGGTTCAGCGTGACGCGGTCGTCCTCAATCAGAGCGTCGGGCGCGGTCGAAACCACAACCCGCACGTTTTCAGGCAGATCGCGCGGCAGTTCAATTTCGGCCGACGCTCCCTCGGCAAGTTTCGCGCCCTCGTCGTCCTCGATGCGCCACGCCGGCGGCTTGCCGCTGACCAGCTTTGCGCTGACGGTCGCGGGGCTGTCCGCGCGTGCGGGGCGATAAACGACGTCGGCGACGCCGTCGTTGGCCGCGGCGACGCCGATGCTTTCGAAGGCGCAGGGGACGCCGCCGCAGTCAAACCAGCGCGGCGACAGGCGTTGCAAGCGCACGGGCGCGATGATTTCCTTCAGCGGAGGCGGCGCGTCGCCCAGCCACACGGCCAGCCGTTGCGGCGACGGCGAGACCGGCACGTCCGGCGGCAGCGGCCCGGCAAGTAGGCCGCGCAGCGACGCGAAATCCGGTTGAGCGAAATCGGTCGGCGCGAGCTCGCCGGGCTGGTCGGTGCTCTTGAGCCAGCGCCCAGCGCTTGCGACGCCGCCGCGGAACTGGATCAGCAACGCGCGATCTCGCTCGCCAAGGCGGCGCATGATTTCCGCCGCACGCTTAATGGCTAGTTCGCGGCGCGCGCCGCCGGTCGCGGCAGTCCGCATGCTCGGAGTGCCGTCGATGACGAGATAGACCACCAGCGGCGGGGTTTCTTCTTCGCGCGGCGGTCCAAGGCCCGACGCATACAGCACCAGCGAACCCAGCAGTGTCAGGCTGACGACCACGGTAATAATCGTGCGCAGAAGGCGCTTCCAGGCCGGCGGGCGAAGTTTTTTCGCCACGCGTTCCCAGACAAACCCGTAGGTCACGCGCGCGCGCCGGTAGCGCCGCGCAAAAAAGTAGACGAGGAAGAACACGCCCACGAAGGCGAACAGCCACAGAAATTGGTCGCGGGCGAATTCGAGCATCGCCGCAGATCATAGAGCGTGCGGGCCTCAATGGGCATCCGTGCGTGCCGCAAAACATTCTTTGCGGATCACTGGCAATCCTTCGGCCATGGGCTACCTTTTGGGCGCGATGTCGACTCTATTGCCCATCCTTTCGACCGCTGGCCCCCACAGCAGCCTGATCCTGACCGTCACAATGGGTTTGGGATTTGCGCTGGTGCTCGGCTTGGCTGCCAAACGTATCGGCCTGTCGCCGATCATCGGCTACCTCGTGGCGGGCATCGTCGTGGGCCCCTACACGCCCGGTTTTCAAGCCGACCCGGACCTGGCGGCGCAGCTTGCCGAAATCGGCGTAATCCTGCTGATGTTCGGCGTCGGGCTGCACTTTCAATTAAAAGACCTTTGGAAAGTGAAAGGCATCGCGATCACGGGTGCGCTGGTGCAAAGCAGCGTCGCGACGCTGCTTTGCACCCTGCTGGCGCTGATGTGGGGCTGGAAGCTCGAAGCCGGGCTGGTGTTGGGCCTGGCCGTCTCGGTGGCAAGCACCGTGGTGCTGTTGCGCGTGTTGCAGGACGCAAACCTCGTTGAAACGCCCGCCGGACGGGCCGCGGTCGGCTGGCTGATCGTCGAAGACATCCTCACGGTGCTGGTGCTGGTGATGTTGCCGCTGGTAGCCGACGCCATGCACAGCCAGGGCGACACCATGAAAATCGTGGAGGGCTTTGGCCTTGCCACGCTGAAGCTGATCGCGCTGGGCGTGGTGGTCTTCCTCGTAGGCGGCAAGGTCGTCTCGTGGCTGCTCAGTGGCGTGGCGCGCATGAGATCGCGCGAGTTGTTCACGCTTACCGTGCTCGCGCTGGCACTGGGCCTGGCATGGCTGTCGGCGACGGTTTTCGGCGCGTCGATGGCTCTGGGCGCGTTTCTGGCCGGCATGATCGTCGGCCAAAGCGACGTGCACCACCAGGCCGCGGCCGACGCCCACCCGATGCGTGACGCGTTCGCGGTGTTGTTCTTCGTCTCCGTCGGCATGCTGTTCGACCCTTACTTCGTACTCGGCCGGCCCGAGCTGGTGGCCGCGGTGCTGGGCGTAATCCTGCTCGGCAAGCCGCTGGCCGCACTCTCCATCGTGCTTGTCCTGCGCAAGCCGCTTCGCACCGCGCTGGTCGCGGGGCTGGGCCTGGCGCAGATCGGCGAATTCTCCTTCATCCTGGGCGAACTCGGCTTCTCGCTGGGTATGGTCCCGCAGGAAGCCCGCAGCGTGCTGGTTGCCGCGGCGCTGATCTCGATTGCGATCAACCCGATTTTGTTCCGCAACCTGCCGCGAATCGAAAACTGGATTCGCCGCAACCCCAAACTCTGGGCCATGCTCAACCCCGGCAAAATCGAGGACGACCCGCCGCCCATTGGCGGCACCGGCAAACCCGGCGCAATCGTCTGCGGCTATGGCCCCGTGGGCAAAACCGTCACGCGGATCCTGCGCGATTGCGGCCTGAGCCCGACGGTCATCGACCTCAACGTCGACACCGTCAAAAAGCTCAAGGCCGAGGACGGCGTCCACGCGGTTTATGGCGACGCGGCCAACCGCGAAGTAATTGAGGCCGCGGGCGGCAAAGACGCGCAGTTTTTGCTGCTTTGTTTGCCCGATGCCAAGGGCCACACGGAGATCATCAAAGCCGTACGTGCGCTCAACCCGGCCATCAAAGTTCTGGTGCGCGCGCATTACATCGCCGATTACGCCATGCTTGCCAAAGCGAAGCCCGATGCGATTGCCTTCGAAGAAGCGGAAGTCGCCGTAACGCTGGCCGAACAACTGCTGGAGGCTATTGGCGTGCCCGAGGAAGAAATCGAACGCCAGGTTGACCGCGCCCGCGCCGAACTCAACACGGCATCGGGCGGCAACGGCATTTCCGGCCGCAGCAGCATGTCAGGCCGCCGCAACGCCGTGCCCCCCGCATGAATTTCCGACGACGCAAATAGCAAAGGGGCGGCATGATCGCCGCCCCTTCCTGTGCGCACAGTCCTAGTTGTTACTTGCCGTCCTTTTCAACCGGCGGCGGCTCCATGATGCGCGGCAGCTCGCTTTCCATCATGCGCTTTTCTGATTCCTTCATCTCCGACGCCGCGAACTTGATCAGTTCCTCGCGCGACAACTTGCCATCCTTGTCGGCGTCAAACTTCAGCAGCCTGGGCCACATCTCGTCGAGTTCCTCGGCGGCCATGACTTCGAAGTCCTTGTCCGACAGCTTCGGCGGGCCCTTGGAATGTTTGGTGTTGGTGCGGGCGTAGAACTCGGTGAGTTCTTCGCGCGTGACGGTCATGTCGTCGTCGCCGTCAGCCTTGAGGAAGTCGCGATAGCTGATGACGCCGTCGTACTTCTTGTAGATTTCGTCGATGCGTTCGCTGGCATCTTTGCCGATGGACTCGCGGTAAATGGCGTTGAGCGCGTCCTCGCGTTCCTTGTAGGTGCTCTTGGCCTCGTCGCCCGAGAGCTTGCCGTCCTTGTTGGTGTCGGCGACCTTCATGGTTTTATCGACGTCGTCCTTGAAAGCATCCTGCGCCAGCACCAATGCCGCCGGCGTCGCAAGCGCCGCTGCTGCGACCATAGCCATCAGTAAGCGTTTCATAGTCATCCTTTCGGGCGGAATCGCCCTTGCCCCGTCACCACTGATACGCGCGCCCTACCCCTCAGGGTCCCACTTACCCGCGTAACGTAATTGTAAACGTGAATACCGAATGGCCCCCGCCGCCGCAATATGCTTGACAGCTCAACTCGGCCGCCCAGCTCTATTTACGCACTGGAACCGTTGCGACAGGCGGCTATCATCCGGTCTCCCCCGCAGCGCGCCGGAGAACCCGGCGGACACACTTCGCCGGCGCACCGCCGCACGAGAGAACCTTGCTGCGTAAAATCCTGAAATCCGCAGCCTTTGCACCCATGCTGGCTTTTGCGGCCTGGATGGCCGTGCTGGCGACTTTGCCGGCCTGCGGCGGCACGGCGATGGCGCAAAGTGAAGGCGGCGCGCAGCCGATGGTCATCTACCGGGCGATGGGCGAAAACCCCCGCTCGATTGACCCACACAAGTCTGGTGATACGCAGTCGTCGCTCCATTGCTGCATGGCGTACGATTGCCTGCTGCAATACGACTACCTCCAGCGACCGCCGGAACTGGTTCCGTGCCTGGCATTGTCCTATGACTTCGATGAGAAGGCGCTCGTGTACACCTTCAAACTTCGCGACGACGTTTACTTCCACGACGACCGCTGCTTTCACGCCGATGCCGCGGGCAAAAAGTACAAAGAAGAAGGCGACGGCCCGCAGGCTCTCAAGGGCAAGGGACGCAAGCTTGTCGCGGCCGACATGGTCTATTCGTTCAAGCGGCTGTTCGCGCTGCCGGATTCGGGCGGTTCATGGGTACTTGAAGGCTTTGTGAAAGGCCTCGACTCGTTTCGCGGCGCGGTCCTTGGCAAGCTCGACACGGGCCCGACGGACGACCCCGATAAACCCTGGCGCGAACTGCTCAAGAGTGCCGAGGTCGAAGGCTTGCAAGCACCCGACGACCACACGTTTGTCGTCAAACTCACGCAGGCCTACCCGCAATTTCTTGGAGCCATCACTCTCTCCTACGGCGCGGCCGTACCCTGGGAGGCCAGCGAGTACTACGGCAAGGATTATTTCCGCAAACCCGTGGGAACCGGCGCATTTGTGCTGACGCGCTGGATTTCGAACCTCGAACTGGTGTGGGAGCGCAACCCGACCTTCCGCGACGAAAAGTTCCCGACCAGCGACGACCCGGAAGACGCCGTTTACAAACACCTCTTTGGCAAGCGGCTGCCGATTGCCGACCGCATCGAGTATTCCATCATCAAGGAAACCCAGCCGACTTACCTTCAGTTCCTCAAGGGTGAGCTCGACGTTTCGGGTCTCGACAAGGACCAGTTTTCCTCGGCGATCTCGCCGCAAACCGACGTCACGCCGGCACTGGCCAAGCTGGGCATCCAGCTCAAGAAGTGGAGTTCGCCGACGCTCGATTACGTCGTCTTCAACATGAACGACCCGGTGGTCGGCCTGCAAAATGCGCCGCCCGAGCGCGCCAAGGCCAAAGAAAAAGCGCGCGCGATCCGCCGCGCGGTCGCCCTGAGTTTCGACCGCGAAGATTACATCCGCCGCTACTTGAATGGCCGCGGCGTGCCCGCCGCCCAAATGATCCCTTCGGGCGTCGGGGTCTGGGGCCACGACCCCCGCTTCGACATGAAAAGTCAGCGCTATGACCCCGCTGAAGGCCGGCGCACCCTTCAGGAAGCCGGCTTCCGGCTGGAAGGCGCGGGCGAAGGTCCCTGGCGGGCCTTTGATCCCGACACCGGCAAACAAGTCAGCGTGACCATCAGCCTGCGCGGCAACACCGAACGCAGCAAAGACAAAGCCCGCTACTACCGCATCTGCGGCGACAAGATCGGCATTCAGCTGGTCGGCGAGCCGTTGACTTTCAATGAGTTCCTCACGCGCCAGGATGAAGGCACCGGCCAGATGTACGACGCGGGCTGGGTGATGGACTATCCCGACGCGCAGAACATGCTCCAGTTGCTGTACGGGCCCTTCGGGCCGCCTAACGTCAACTCGTCGTCCTACGCAAACGCCGAGTTCGACGCGCTCTACGACAAGATGAAAGTGCTGTACGAACACAAGCCAGAGGAAAAGGCCCGCAAGCTCGAGCTCATTGGCGAAATGCACAAGCACATCGACCGCGACGTCCCGTGGGTGCTGACGAATTTCCAGAAGACTTATGCGCTTTACAACCCGTGGTTTCTGCCGCCCAAGCCAAACGACTTCGCCTACAGCTATGGCAAGTTCTGGTACGCCGATATGCAGGTGCGCACCAAAGGTTCTGTCGAACGCAGCGAGAGCAACCCCGTGTGGGGAATTTTGATCGGCTTGGCGTTCCTTATTCCGGCCGGGTTGATGGTAATGCGAATCGTCAGGCAGTCTCGTTGAGAGTGAATCGGTAATGTTCAGTTACATACTGCGCAAACTGCTCTACATGCCCTTCATTTTACTGGGCGTGATGGCCATTACCTTTGCGCTGCTGACGATTTCAACCAAGCCGGAGGCCTTGGCGTCCATCCAACTTGGTGAGAAAGCCAGCCCGCGCCAGAAGTACGAGTACCTCGCCAGCAAGCGCTACGTGCGCTGGACTGAACGTGGCCGCGCCAAGCTGGGCGAGATGGAAAAGGGCGCGATCCCCACGCGCGGCACGGCGATCTACAACCGCGCGACGTTGCGTGACCTCGCTTCAGACCATGAACGGCTTAACCGCGAGCTCGCCGCCCTCGTCGCACAGCACCTGTCCGCTGAAGCAAGGTCGAAAGTAACAACCGGCGAACCGGGCTCAGACGAACGACTAACCGCTGAAGTCGATGCCCTCAAGCAACAGACGCTGCTCCCGGACATCAAGACGCGGCTGGGCACGCTGGACGAAAAGCGCGCGCACAACCTCCAGGCGATCAACGGCATCCTCGCCGGCGCTCGCAATACGTTGGCCATCGAGACGATGGGGCTTGGGCAAGTCCGCGAGGCGCAAGCGCTGCTTGCCCGCGCCGGCGAACTTGAAGCAAAAGAAACTTCGCTCAAGGACATGGCCGACGGGCCCGAAAAAACCAAACTAGCAGCCGAAATGGCCGAAGAACGTGCGGCGATCGAAACCGTCGACAAAGCCGGCGGCGGCCTGCGCGACAAGCTCGCGCAAGCAAGGGCTGACGCCGCAAAGAAGCTGGACAAGATCGAAGCTGTCGAGGCCGACGTCGAATACACCAACCCCATTGAAATGTTCTTTTCGTACGTCGGCGACATGGTGCGGCTGGACTTCGGCGACACGCGCTCGGGCCGGTCGGTCGTGACCGTGCTCAAGGACGGCATAGGCCCCAGCCTCTCGCTCGCCCTGCCCGCGTTTTTGCTCGCCGAACTGATTGCCTTGTTTTTCGGCCTGCTCGCGGCCATGTACCGCAAAACCGCGCTGGACGCCACGCTGGTCATAAGCTCGATTGTGCTGATGAGCCTCAACGGTGTGGCGATCATCATCGCAGGCCAGAAAATCATGGCCGCGGACTGGAACTACTTCCCGATCAGCGGCTACGCCGACGGTTTTGGCGCCCTGCGCTTCCTCGCACTGCCGGCGCTGCTCTACGTCATCCTTTCATTCGGCGAGCATGTGCGCTTCAACCGCATCGTTATGCTCGATGAAGTCGGCCAGGATTACGTCCGCACCGCGCGCGCCAAGGGCCTCAACGAAAACGTCGTGCTATTCAAGCACGTGATGCGCAACGGCCTGATCCCGCTCGTCACACGCTGGGCCGTCGCCATCCCCACGCTTTACACCGGCTCGCTGATCCTCGAGAGTTTCTTCGGCATTCCCGGCCTGGGTTACCTGACCGTTGACGCGATTGCCAACAGCGACGGCAACGTGATTCGCGCGATTGTCGTGATCGGCGCGGTCATGTTCATGCTCGCCAACTTGTTCTCCGACGTTCTTTACGCCTTCATCGACCCGAGAATCCGCCTGGGATAACTCATGCCATGGAGTGAAGTCATCCGGCAGTTGTTGAAGCGGCCCATGGCGGTCGTTTGCGGCGTCATCATGGTTCTGTTCATGCTGGTGGCGGCGACCGCGCGCCTGACTGTGTCGGAGACCGCACTGATCGCCAACCCCGACGTCGACACGGTCGAAAACTACAGCGCGCGTCGGCGTTCGGTCGTGCATGGCGAGTTGCGCCGCGACTACGACCACCAGGCGGCAGCAAAAGCTAAAGACGACAAGAGAACAGCCGAAGAAAAGAAGGAAGCGGTCAAACTGGCCGAACAGCAGATCGCCGACAAGGCCGGCCAACAGGTCGAAGAGGAAGTTCGCCGTTCGCCCCCAGCGGTGACCAACCTTGAACGCTCCTACCATCCGCCGACGTGGTTTCTGGCCTTCGACAAGCACAACCCGCACTGGGAAAAGACCGGCCTGGATGCCAAGGGCAAACAACTGGCCCCGATCCCGCTCGAGGAGCGCAACTGGGGATTCTTCGACGGGCGCTTCTGGGCCTTGCCGATGGGCGCTGACATCGAAGGCGTGAGCGTGCTGGCCAAGCTGATCCGCGGCCTCGAACTCGCCTTCATCATCGGCCTGATCCCGACGCTGATCAGCGCCGTGATCGCGACGTTCATCGGCCTTGCGTCGGGTTACTTCGGCGGCTTCGTTGACGACTTCACCGGCTTTGTGATGTCGGTGCTGGCGTCGATTCCGCTGCTGCTGCTGCTGATCGCGTTCATTCAGGCGGTAAAGTCGAGCGAACTCGTCGCGCGCTGGTTTGAAACCATCGGTGTTGGCGACGACCAGCGCGCAATGCGAAACCTGATCCTTGTCCTCGTCGTCATCGGCATCACGACCTGGATTGGCCTGTCACGTCTCGTCCGTGCAGAGGTCATCAAGCACAAAGGTCGGGACTACGTCATCGCGGCACGCGCACTGGGATGCGGGTCCACCCGCATCCTGTTCAAACACATCCTGCCCAACGTTTTCCACCTGGTGATCATCACCTGCACGCTTTCATTCGTGGGCAGCGTGGGCCTCGAAGTTTTCCTCAGCTTCGTAGGTATCGGCATTGACCCGAACCTTCCCACATGGGGCCAGATGATCGCCTCGGCCCGAAACGAACTGCAACGCGACCCCAGCGTCTGGTGGCCGCTTGCCGGGGCAACGATCATGCTGTTCGGATTGTCACTCAGTTTCAGCCTGTTTGGCGACGCGTTGCGTGACGCGCTGGACCCGAAGCTGCGGACGTAATCCTTGCGCGCGTGGCCCCTGACGCTAATCTGAACCTTCCGGGGACACGCGCGACTGAACCTGTAAACCGCGCCCCGGGCGGCATCCGGGAACATCATGCGCACAGGCCTTTTCATCACGGGAACAGACACGGGCGTCGGCAAGTCCGTCGTCACCGCGGGCCTCACGCTCGCGCTGAAAAAGCGCGGCCTCAACGTAGGCTTCATGAAGCCGGTTTCCGCCGGCTGCCCCGTGCTTGATGGCGAAGTCGTCAGCACCGACGTGCGCTTCTTGCGCGACGTGACGGGCGTGCGCGACGACCCAGACCTCGTCTCGCCCTACCGCCTCAAGGCCGCCGCGGCGCCGTCCATCGCCAGCCGCCTCGAGGACGCGCACGTCGACCTGAGTTACATCGTTGACCACTATTTCCAGCTTACGCTGCTGCACGAAATCACGATCGTCGAGGGCGTGGGCGGCTTGATGGTGCCGCTCAACGGCAACGAACTCGTCAGCGACCTCGTGCTGCAACTAGGCCTCGAGCTCGTGATTGTCGCGCGCCCGGGCCTCGGCACCATCAACCACACGCTGATGACCGTGCACACCGCCAAGATGATGGGTATTCCCGTCGCGGGCATCATCATCAACGGTTTTGGCAAAGACAAAATCGGCCTGCCCGAGCGCACAAGCCCTGACGAAATCGAGCACTTCTGCAACACACCGGTGCTCGGGATTTTGCCGTGGATGAAGGATGTCGATGTCGAGCGCTGCCACGCGGGCAGCCTGCTCAATGAATTCCTCGAGCGCATCAACATCGAGCCGCTGCTGCCCGAAGAAAACGAGTTATAAATCAGAGCGCAAGCGGCGGGTGTTTTTCATCGAAGCCAGCAGCGCGAGCAGCAAAACCAACACGAACAAACCTGCGTCGTCTCCTGCGGCGCATCCGCCGCCGCCGCCATCATCCTTATTATCATCGTCGTCGCCGCCATCGTCAGGCACGTCCGCCGTCGATGCGCGCTTGAGCATGGGCACGCTGGCCGTCCCGCCTAGCGCCGTATCCGACGGGCCCGCTTTGCCCGACAACCCGGCGGTGCCGACCCCCGTGGGCGCGCGCAGCACAATTACCCAGGCACGGCGCGCAGCGTCGAAGTCTGCCACAATGTCCGCCGCACCTTCGTCGGCGCCGTTATCGAGCGTGCCAAGGTTTGTGCTCACCTTGACGGAAAACGTCGGCTCGAGAAACGGATTGTTTGCGGCGTCGCGCAGATCCACCACCACCAGTCCTTCGTCAACTTCGTTGGCGATCATGCTGGTTTCCGTGCAGCGGATGCGGCTGTTGGCGGCCGAAAACGACCCGTAGTGGCTGATCTGCACGGTCGCGTCCATCACGGCGCTGTTGATGCGCATGCCGTAAAGTTTGACTGCGGGAGTCGCGTTGGCCGCCACCGTGAACACAAAGGGCGCGCTTTGCGCCGTGATGGTATCCAGTACGACCGTCCCGCCGCCGGTGCGGTCGATCAGGTCGACCGTGAACGTCAACGGCGCGATTAAGTCGCGCCCGAACATGTTTCGCGGCGTCACGGTGATGGCCGATGTCGCCGCCGTCCCCGCCGCAAGGCCCGCAAAGCCCGTCGCGATGCCGCTTGCGGCGGGGTCGGCAGTCGTGTCGTCGTCGGAGATCTCGAGTGTGATGACGTACTGCCCGCTGGTCACGCCGAGGCGGCTCTGCACCTGCATGAAGTAGGTACCGGCGCCCGGGAGGTCAAACACGATTTCGGCGTCGTAGTTGACGCCCGTGATGTCGAAGGCGTCGCCGTCGATGTCGCTGGCGGACTGCATGAAGGCGGGATGACCGAACTGGGGGCTGGCCAGCACCGTTGCGCCGTCGGTGCTGTAGAGCGTGAGTGTAGGGTTGAGCGTAAGGCCAAAGGCATCCGAAACCACGCGGATGGTCGCGCGGCGCGCGCCGGGCACATCGAACTTGAAGAAATCGGACTCCGCCGGCGGGTTAATCACCGACACTGCAACCTGGCCGCTGGCAATTGGCGTCGCCGCGGCGGTTGTGTCGTCGGCGGGAAACGGATTGGCGCCCGCGGCCGCCAGGTCCACGTCGACGCCGGTGACATCGGCCCCCGGCGCAACGCGCACAATGGCGGGCGCGCCGACTACGCCCACGGCCACGCCGCGCACCACGGGAAAGAAGTTCGTAAACGCCGTGTTGTAGTAGGCGCCAAGTCTTGACGAGTCAAGTGGCTGCGCGAACACGAAATAATTGCCGGGCGGCACGCCGGCAACGGTGTATTCGCCGGGCGCGCCGCTGACGGGCGGTTTTTCGGTCACGTGGCCGATCACGTTTTTGCCCGTGGCGACATCGACCAGCGCCACAGCCACGCCGAATTCGCCGATGCCCGAGTTGCGCACTGTGCCCGAGACCGTGCCGAGCTCGGGCATGGTGAAGGTCGGGTGGGGGTAGTCGGCGACAATGGGCGCGAGGTCGTCGTGCTCAAGCGTGCTCTGGTTGATAAGCCCGCTGCCCGAGGCAAAAAACATTGTCGCTTGCGAATTCTGCGGATGGTCGAGGCCGCAGATGTGGCCGATTTCGTGGGTGATGACGCTTTCAATGATCGCCCGGCCCACGGGCCCCGTGGTGGCCGAGTCGCCTATCGTGTCCCAGGTGAAATCGCGGTCGTTGATTTCCATGTCGGCGTCGGTGATCTCGCCCGTGTCCGAATTGAAGGTCACCAGCGTGGTCGCAAACACTCCCGCGGTCACGTTGGCGCCGAGAAAGTGAATCACGTTGCGGCCGTCGTCGGCGTCGGTAACCGCGTTGTCCGTCGCGCCGATGAATTCGAAATCAATCTCGCTGGCCTCGATGCGGCGCCAGCGTGCAAAACTGTTCTGGATCGCCTCGAACTCGTCGACGGGGCCGGTAAAACCGCCCTCGTCGGCGCAGCCCGCCTTGGCAATCTCGTATCGGATGCGGCGGTTGGCGACGTTGGAAAAATTGCCGGGATTGTCGAGGTTCCAGCGAATGGGCTTGCCGATCACCGACGGCACGCCGCCGCTGGGCACGCGCGTGCTCATGTAGCCCTGCGCCGGCTCGCCGGAAAACGCAAGGATGCCCACGCCCAAAAGCAGGGCGACGGCTTTCGCAAAGCGGGTCATTTCTTCTCCGGCGCTTTTTGTTCCGAGTCCCGCGTGCCGGGTCCCGGGTCGTCCACTTTCGGGGTGGCTTTGTCGCTTTTCGACTCGGGACTCGGAACACGGCACTCGGCCCTCTTTACGCGGTCCTTCACGCGCTTGAGCAGGTCGGCGACGTCAAATTCAAGCGCCGCCGATTGTTCTTTGTCCAATGCCTTGAGCGTCTTGGCGTCGACAAGCGTCAGGCCGGCGTACGAATTCTTCGCGCGCTTGCCGTCGATCTTGAACGCGCCTTGCACCATGCCCACGAGCTGGAGGCGCTTGTCGTCGTCCTGCGCGAGGAAGAAAACGTATTCGTCGCCGACCTCGAAACTGCCGCAGCCGCTGATCGCCTGGCCAACTTTGCCGACGACGCCGCCGCGCGTGACGAATTCGAGTGTCGTGCGCGCGTCGCCACGCGCGACTTCGCTGACATCGACGGTATGGCGGGTCCAGATGCCGGTTTTCGCGGCGTCCCAGCGCGCTTCCTTCGATTTGACCTTGCCGCGCGCGACAACGGACGCGTTGTCCGTCAGGGCGTCGAGGTCAAGTTTGGCGGCCGTGGTCGCGCCAAGTTCGGGCGCATGGATCATCAGCATCAGCGCAACCAAAATCAGTATCGGCATGTGTGCTCCGTCTCGGTGCCGGTTTAACGACTGAGCCCGCCCGGCGTCGGATCGAGTCGCAGTATTGCTATATTTTATTCTTTTGGTAATTTTATCGTATGCCCGACGACACGCCGAAAACCTATGCGCCGCCCAAGGGCGCCCGCCGCGCAAAACCGGGCCGGCCCGCGCCTCGCGCGAGCGCCGATAAGCCCCGCCACGCTGATCAAACCAACGCCTATCTTGAGGCGGCGGTCAACAGCGCAACCCGCGAGCAACTTTTGATCATGCTGATTGACGGCGCCATTGGCTTTGCGCTGCGCGGCATTGACGCACTCAAAGCCGGCAAACCCGGCGGCGAGCATCTGGCGCGCGCGCAGAAAATCGTGGCGGAACTCATGGACAGCCTCAAACCCGAAATCGGCCGCGATCTGTACGAAAAGTTGGTGGGCCTCTATCGCTTCTGCATCGAGCGCTTGATGCGCGCGGCGATGCAGCGCGACGCTGCGGCGGCCGAGGAAGCCCTGCGCGTCCTGAACGAATTGCGGATGTTGTGGACCGACGCGATCGCCCGCATGAACGTCGACGGCCGGCCCGAAGAACTCGGCCACGTGCCGACAAATCGCATCGACGGAATTGGATAAATCCGTGGTGCGGACATTCTTGCCCGCACGGTCGGCAAAGGCGACCGAATCGTGCCGCAAAATGTGCGGCGGCGCGGGCTGCCTGCGCCACGCTACTGCGTCAGGATCTTTTCTTTGCGCTGGGCCTGCTCGCGGCGGTACTTTTCGCGGGCTTCAACTGCCTCGGCGCGGCGTTTCTTGTCCGGGTCTTCCAGGTATTTCACGCGGTGGTGGTAGAGCGCGGCCAGCGAACTCACCAGCGAGTCCTCAACCTTGGCGAGTTCCGCCTTGGTGATGTGGCACTCATCGAACTGGCCGTCGAGCAGCTTGGTGTTGATCGCCTCGCGCACCATGTTGCGCAGGTCGTCGGGGTGCTCGATACCCGCCGAAAAGCGCGAACGCGCCGTCGCCTCGACGTGATCCGCGACCGCCGATACCGCCGATTCCTTGGTTTGCGGCTTGGGGCCGGGATAGCGGAACTGGCTTTCGAGGATGGTCTCGCCCTCTTTGGCGCCGGCCTTGGCCTTGTAGTAGAAATACTTCACCACGCTGGTGCCGTGGTGGCCGGCGATGAAATCCTCGAAAATCGGCGGCAGCTTGTGCTTGCGCGCCAGCAGAATTCCGTCCGTGACGTGGCTGATGATGATCATTGCGCTCATCATCGGGCTGAGGCGGTCGTGCAAGAGTTTCGAATCCGGCTCGTTCTCGGTGAAGTACTCCGGCCGCACCATCTTGCCGAGGTCGTGGAACATGATCGCGACCTCCGCCAGCAGCGCGTTGCCGCCGATGGCCTCCACGGCCTTCTTGGTGAACTTCGCGACGTTGAGTGTGTGCTGGTACGTCCCCGGCGCGCGCTCCTGCATCATGGTCAGCAGCGGGTGTTCTCTCTCGAGCAGTTCGATCAGGCGCAGGTCCGTGGTGATGCGGAACACGCGCTCGATCAGTGGCAACATGAAGGTTGCTACCACGCCGATCAGGGCGCCGCGCGCCACCGAGATGCCCATCCACGCGCCGACACCGATCCATCGGTCGGCATGTTGCCACGAGCCAATCAGGTAAAGGGCCAATATCAGCAGCGCCTGGCCAAGGCCGCCCGCAAGGCCCACCAGCGCCAGCTTGTAGCGTGAGCGCAGGTTGCGGGTCAACAGCACCGCAACGACGGAGCCCGCGAGCATCACAATCAGCGGCAGGGCCTCGAAATTCCGCGAGCGGAAGCTGGCTGCGGCGATTCCCATGATCGTGAACAGCGTGGCGTCCAGCGCAAAGCGCTGGTCGAAAACCACGGCGTAGATGATCGAAAACAGCATCAGCGGGACGACGAACTCGTAGCGAAAGTCGCCCCACTGCGGGTAACTCATGGCGATTTTCGCGCCCGCCGCACTGAATAGCACGCACGCGCCAAACAAAATCTGCTTGCCGCGCTCGTTAAACAGGTCAGGCCGAAACCGCCACAGGTAGAGGCCGTACAGGAAGACAAAGCCAAACACCATCAACGAGTGGCCGGTGGCGGTCAGCGCGTCCATGCCGTCATAGGGCGCAAGCAGGACCGCCAGCATCACCACCGAAAAGCCTGCACCGGCCGAAATGCGCCCGCTCCAACTGGACCAGTCGATACGCCGCTGGGCGCTTTCGCTTTCGCCCAGTCGCTCTTCAATCAGGGCCAGCCGATGTTCGATGACGTCTTTGGCCATCACGCGTGCTCATGGGTTGCCGCAACAGGGCAATCGGGCCGAGTATAGCAAGTTGGCGGGGCAAAACGGGCTTGGGACCTCCGTTTTGAACGCAAATGCCATTGCAGTAAGGCCTTGCATTGCCGCAACGTCTCGCTGCGGCAAGCTTTTTCGTTATTGGCGGCATACCAAGCGAGCCCCGCGTATTAACCTTGGCAGACCCGGGAGCGTCCATGCTTCAAACCAAAACCATCGTACTTGTCGCCCTTGCGGCCTTGGCCCTGTGCCTGCACAGCCCCGTTTGCGGCGAGGAGTCCGATCCGCCGAAGGATCGCCCGAACTACCTCATTATTACGGCCAACGACTTCGCGTCCGCCGCCAAGGAGTGGGCTGACTATCGCGCCGCGCAAGGCCGCAAAGTGCAGGTGATGAAGGTTGGCGACATCGCGACGAACTGGGGCCACGAGTTCGCCAGCGTCACGGACATCAGGAATTCCATCAAGGGCGCCGCAGGGCCGACGATCAGCGACGCTTTCCAGGTGCTGCTGATCGGCGACGCGCCTAAAGACAGCGACAAATACGACCCCAAAGTCGAGTTGCCGTGGTTCGTCACGACCTACAAAGACGAACAAGGCACGCTGATCGCGGGCGACAATTACTACGCCGACCTGATGAAGGACGACGAAGTGCCCGAAATCGCCGTGGGGCGCATTCCTGCGCGCACAATTGAGGAAGTCCGGCTGGCGCTGGAGAAGGTCAAGGCCTACGAGGGCGCGAAGTACGGCGAGTGGGTGAAGCGGCTGACGTTCTTTGCAGGCGAGGGCCACTACGGGCCGATGATCGACAGCATGATCGAGGCGGCGTTCACGCAATTTGTCGACGAGCACGTGGACAACGCCTACGACGTGCGCATGACCTACGCCAACCTCGACAGCCCCTACGCGTGGATCCCGAGCAAGTTCAGCGAGAAAGTTATCGACGAAGCCAACATGGGCTCGCTGCTGCTGACCTACATCGGCCACGGCGCGTGGGACCACCTCGACCAGTTTGTCGTCAAGGTCGGCGACAAGACCACAACTTACCCGATTTTGAAAGCCGACGATGTCAGCAAGTTCAGTATCAAGGACGGCCAATTGCCGGTGATGCTGATTATCGCCTGCGACACGGGCTGGCTCGACGCCAAGCCCGAAAAACGCTGCCTCGCCGAGCGCGTCCTGTTTGCCGACAACGCGCCGGTGGCGGTGATCGCCAGCAGCCGCAACAGTCACCCATACAGCAACATGATCGTGCAGAAGGGCATTGTGCAGGGCATTGCCAACAAGAAGCTGGCGACGCTGGGCGACGCGTTCGCTTATATGAAGCGCGAGCTGATTTTGGCCGACGAACCGGACCGCGCGGAACTCGAGTCGATGGCGGCGCTGCTGATGCCCAAGAAGAAGGAACGCGACGCCAAGAACACCGCCCACCTGCACCTCTACAATTTGATTGGCGACCCGGGGCTGAAGCTGAAGCACCCGAACGTCACCATTGAGGCTTCATGCGCCGTCGATTCCATGGAAATCAACGCGCCCGGAAAAACCGTTGTGAAGGTGAAATTTGGGCCCGGCCTTGATTATGAGCCCCCGAATGACAAACGCATTCAATTGATCGAGCGGTATCTGGCTCTTCGACGGAGTTCGTTGAAGGACGGTCAGAAGCCAGTGGATCTGACAGCGTTGATTGGGGAAGACGCAGAGAAAAAGAAGACTGCCGAGGATGTGGTTGCGAGTAACCACAAGTTAGCGAACGACAAATTCGGTTATCGTCTGTCGGTGGACAGTGTTACGGCAACAAAGGACCATGCGCTCAAGTCATTTGAAATCATGGCTTATGCCGACAACACCCTTGCGCCGGGCGATTATTTAGTCAAAATCTTCGCCCTCGACGCCAAGGGCGAACATTGCGGCTTTGCCTCAATTCCCCTGAAGGTTGAGAAGAAGAAGGAGTAGCGTGGGGCGGGCCTCCGGCCTGCCAACGCGGCGCAGGCCGCGACAACCAAGCACCTCCCAAAGAGCACGAATGCATGGTGCATTCGCGGTCCACTAACGAGGCAGAACATGCAGATTCCCAGCGTCAAGGCTGAGCGCCGCGAGAACAGCGGCACCAAACACAACCGTCGTCTCCGCGCCGAGGGGCGCATGCCCGGTGTGCTTTATGGCCGCGGCAAAGAGAACATCAACATCATCATCGAGTCCGGCGTGGTCGATCACCTGATCCACACCGCCACGCACGTCGTTGAACTCGACGTCGCCGGAACCAAGGCCCATGCGCTTGTCCGCGCCATCCAGCGCGACAGCATGGGCAGCAACATCGAACACATCGACTTCACGCGCCTCGAACTCGACGACGAGGTCAAGGTCAACCTGCCGCTCAACTTCGTGGGCACGCCCAAGGGCGCAACCACCGGCGGCGTCATGCAGTACATGCGCGCGGAAATCCCGCTGTTCTGCAAGGCCCGCAATATTCCCAAGCAGGTCGACGTCGACATCAGCCCGATGGAGCTCGACGCCTACCTCCGCTACAAAGACATCACGCTGCCTGAGGGCGCCAAGCTCGTCGTCAGCCCCGAGTGGCTGGTCGCAAGCTGCCGCGAGCCCAAGGAAATCATCGAAGTTGTCGCCACGCCGGATGCCGCTGCTGCTGCTGCCGCGGGTGCGGTCCCGGGTGCACCGGGCGCTGCTCCTGGCGCTCCGGGCGCTGCCCCGGCCGCGGGTGCTGCCCCGGCCGCAGGCGCCAAGGGCGCTGCCCCGGCTGCCGGCGCCGCAGGCGCCAAGGGTGCGGCCCCGGCCGCTGCCGCCGCACCGGCCAAGGGCGCACCGGCCAAGAAGTAGGGACACGCGGCAGCGTGTCCGCGACAAGGACTCAAGCGGGCCGGAAGCCCGGACAAAATTTCGCTCTCCCCGCAGCGGTTCTCCGGCCGCGGCGGGTTCCGGCAAAAAGCCGGAAGCCAAGGGAGCGATGGAAAGAGAAGGGGCAGCTTTGCCCCAATGACGGAGAACTGAGGAAGACATGGCTGACGTCAAAGAGAGGCTGTACGAAGGGTTGTTCCTGGTCGAGTCGAACTTCGCCAACAAGGACGAAGCCGGTGCGATCGCGCTTGCCAAGGGCGTGCTGGAAAAACACGGCGCCAACGTGGTTCGCTGCGAGAAATGGGCTGAGCAGAAGCTGGCCTACGAGATCCGCAAAAACAAGCGCGGCGCCTACATCCTTGCGGCGTTTACCGTCGACCCGCTGAAGGTGAGCGAAATCGAACTCGAGTGCCGCCTGACCGAACGCATCCTGCGCTACCTGCTGGTCAACCGCGCCAACGTGCCGATCGAAAAGTGGTTCAAGAAGTACGAACCCGCCCCGCGCGTCGAACGCAAGGAAGGCATGGGCGGCGAGCCGCGCCGTGACCGCGCCGAGGAAGCAGCCCCTGTTGCGGTGCGGGAATAGCCCCCAGCCAAGGATCCCATGATAACCCTCAACAAAGTTTTCCTGGTGGGCAACCTTGCCCGCGATCCCGACCTGCGCCACACGCCGTCGGGCACGCCGGTGACGGAGTTCCGCCTTGCCGTGAGCGACAGCTACACGACCAGCGCGGGCGACAAGCACGACCGCACCTGTTTCATCGATGTGGTGTGTTGGCGCAAGCTTGCCGAAAGCTGCTCGGAATACCTCAAGAAGGGCTCGCCGGTTTTCGTCGAGGGCCGGCTTGAGCAGGACACGTGGGAGACCCACGACGGCCAGAAGCGCTCGCGCATCCGCGTGGTCGCCTACAGCGTCCAGTTCATCCGCCGCGAAGTCGAACGCTCGCAGAGCGGGCGCCACTTCCGCGTGGTCGAGCAGGGCGCCGAAACCGTCACCGACGCGCCCAACCACGGCGATCTCGCGCCGCCGCCCGACGACATGGACCGTGACCGTCCCGCCGTTGAAGACATTGGCGACGAACCAAACCTTTAACCAAATCCAACCCGCGGCATTGCCGCGATAAAGAGAGAAAAACATGTTCAGACCTGAAGGTGGACCCGGCGGTGGCCGGTTCAACAGCAAGAAGGCGAAGGACCTGAAGAAGAAGAAGAAAAAGAAGGCGCGTATCCTACTGCCCGTGCCGAACAAGCTCTCGAAAGAGCAGAAGATTTTCATCGATTACAAGGACATCGAGACGCTGCAGAAGTTCGTCTCGGGAGTGGGCAAACTGCTTTCGCGCAAGCGCGGTGGCACGACAGCCCGCACGCAGCAGATGGTGCGCGAGGCGGTCAAACTCGCGCGCTTCATGGCGCTAATGCCGTACGTGGCCAAGTAAGTTATCCGTGTCGCGGACATTCTTGTCCGCGGCCGCGACAAAGAGGTGGGCGGACAGGAATGTCCGCCCCACAGTGGAAAAGAGAACTGACATGAAACTTCTTCTTCGTGAATCCATCCGTAACGTCGGCAAGCGCGGCGACATGATCGACGTGTCCGACGGCTATGCCCGCAACTACCTGCTGCCTCGCGGCCTCGCCATGCAGGCCAGCCCCGAGAATCTGCGCAAGCTCGACGCCGAGAAGCGCTCCTACGATGTGCGCCAGGGCAAGGAAAAAGAGAAAGCCCAGGAAATCGCCGCGGCGATCGCCAAGGTCCAGCTTACCGTGCCGATGCGCTCATCCGAGGAAGGCCACTTGTTCGGCAGCGTGACGCCGACGACGGTCGTGGACGCCTTCAAGAAGGAAGGCATCACGCTCGAGGCCAAGATGATCGAGCTCGAGAACGAACACATCCGCGAACTGGGCACTTACAGCTTCAATATCCACCTGCACGAAGACGTGCAGGTGCAGAGCCGCGTGTGGGTCGTCGCCCAGAAGGAATAGGTGGCTGGAAACTCCGTCCCCGGCTCGTCGGGATCATCGCCCTTGGGGCCGGACATTTGTCCGGCCCCGTTGTTTTCGCCGCGGCAACGCGAGCGCATCGTCGTCCCGGGCCGAGGGACACACATTGACGAAAAATTGTCGCAAGTCGCGCTCCTGCCGGAGATAAAATCCGCGCGGGCGGCCAGGGCGATGGAGACGGCAATGAAATATCGACTGCTTGGCAACAGCGGGTTGCGGGTATCAGAACTCTGCCTGGGCACCATGACCTTCGGCAAAGCCTGGGGCTGGGGCGCCGACAACAACGAGTGCCGCAAGCAATTCGACCTCTATCTTGAGCGCGGGGGCAATTTCATCGACACCGCGATCAATTACACCAACGGCGAAAGCGAAACGATCGTCGGCGAACTCGCGCAGCCAAAGCGCGACCAGTTGGTGCTCGCCACGAAATACACGCTAAACACGCGGCCGGGCGACCCCAACGCCGGCGGCAATCAGCGCAAAAACATGATCGCGAGCGTCGAGAAATCGCTCAAGGCGCTGCGTACCGACCGCATTGACCTTTACTGGGTGCACGTGTGGGATCAGCTCACGCCCATTGAAGAAGTCATGCGCGGCCTGGACGACTTGGTGCGCGCCGGCAAGGTGCTTTATGTGGGTATCAGCGATTATCCCGCGTGGAAAGTCGCCGAGGCCAATACGCTCGCGAAGCTGCGCGGCTGGACGCCCTTTGTCGCCTTGCAGATCGAGCACAGCCTCGCGCAGCGCGACGTCGAGCGCGACCTGCTGCCGATGGCGCGCGACCTTGGGCTCGGCGTCACGCCCTGGGGGCCGCTGGCGTCGGGTCTCTTGACGGGTAAATACTCCAAGGCCGACATCGGCCCGCCGCCGAGCATACAGCAGATGATGACGTCGCCGGACCGCAAACCGATGGTCGCCTCAGGTTTGACAGAGCGCAAGTTAGCCATTGCAGAGGAAGTCAAGAAAGTCGCAAAGGCCGTGGGCAGGACGCCCGCGCAGGTCGCGCTGCGTTGGCTGATGCAGCGGCCGGGCATTACCTCGGTGATCCTTGGCGCGCGCACGAGCGAGCAACTCAAGGACAACCTTGGTGCGGCGGAGTTCGAGCTTGCCGGCGACCACATCGCGGCGCTGGACAAGATCAGCGCCATCGAGCTTGGCTTTCCGCACGCCTTCATCAACGGGCCGATGGTGCAGCAGCTAATCCACGGCGGCGTGAGGATCGAACCGCGGGTCTAGGGACGCGGTTCAGCCGCGTCCGCCGACTGCAATCCGTGCACGAAGGACACGCTGCCGCGTGTCCCTACGAGAGTTTCTTGAGCGCCGCGTTCAGGGACTTCGCGTGTTTGCGGATGTCCGCCCAGGGATCGCCCGCGGCTTTCATACGCGCGCGGATGTTGCCGATGTTGAAGCTCTGCGAAGTCAGTTTGCGCGACTTCAGTTCGTCCCACGTGATCGGCGTTGCGATCGGCGCCTTTGCCAGCGCGCGGATTGAATACGGGGCGACTGCGGTCTGCGTATAGCCGTTGCGCGCGACGTCGAAGTAGAGGCGGCCGCCGCGCTTGGCCTTGCGGTGCTCGACCGTGAGTTTGTCCGGGTGGCGCGCCACCATCAGCGCCGCAACGCGCGCCGCAAAATCGCGCGAGTCGTCGAAATCTTTGACGCCTTTAACCGGCACGACAACGTGCAAGCCACGCGAGCCCGTGGTTTTCACGAACGGAACAAGCCCAAGTTCCATCAGCAGGTCTCGCAGCTCGAATGCCGTGCCGCGCACAAGTTCGAAATCGTCGCCGCTGGGGTCGAGGTCCCAGATGATCTCGACGGGCGTGTGCGGCGACTTGGCGAGCGAAAGATGGCTGTGAATCACGAAGGCGGCCTGGCTGCCGAGGTAGGCGAGACACGCGTTGTTGTCGCAGACGACCGACGTCAGGTTGCCGTCAGACATTTTCAACGTCGCGCGGCCGATCCAGTCGGGGAAGTGCTCGCCGATGTTGCGCTGGAAGAAGCTGAAAGCGTCGATGCCGTCGGGATAACGCTGCAGGCTTAGCGCGCGGCCCTTGACGTGCGTCAGCATCCAGGGCGCGATGAAATCGTAGTAGGCGATGATCTCGCCCTTGGTGATGCCGTCTTTGGGAAACAGCACCTTGTCGAGGTTCGTCGCCGGGAAGCGGCGCTTGCCAAATTCGAGCGTGGTCTTTTGGGTGCTCATGGTTGCCTCGTTAGTGGTTGGGCTTGCGCCAGCGTCCCTGGGCCTGAAGCACTCGCACGACGCGCATCACACGCTGCACGCGGCGGATTCTCTTCTGCTTTGCGTTGAGTTTGCTGTCCATGCCCGCACCTCATAATGCCCGCTCCCTGACAATTTCCCGCGCCGGCTTGTCCGTGCGCAGGGCGATAAAGCGCGGATGGCGCAGGCGGCCCTCGCCCGTCCATTCGGTGAAGCCGATTTCGCCCACAAGTTTCGGCTCGACCCAGTGCAGGCCGCGTTCGCGCGGCGGGTCCGTGACTGCGGGCGATTTGCGCTCCAGCCGCGCGAGTTTGCGGCCGAGATCACCGAGCAATGCTTGGTCGAAGCCGGTGCCGACCTTGCCCGCGTAGCGCAAATGTTTGTTGTCGTAGTAGCCGAGCAAGAGCGCGCCGAAATCGCTGCGCGCGCCCTGGGGCTCGGTGTAGCCGACGATCACGAGTTCCTGGCGGCGCACGCATTTGAATTTCAGCCAGTCAGTCGAGCGCGCGCTTACATACGTGCTGTCCGCGCGCTTGGCGATCACGCCTTCCCAGCCTGCTTTGCAGGCGAGATCGCGGTATTTTTCGCCTTCGCTGGCGAGGTGGTTGGTGTAGTGCGCGAGCTTGTTGAAACGGACGGCCTGCTTGAGCACCTTCTTGCGCGCCAGCAGCGGCACTTGCGTGAGGTCGTAGCCGGCGCACCAGGGCAGATCGAAGAGGTAAAGCTCGACGGCAATGGTCGGGTCCGGCGCCGCCACGCGCACGCCCGCGCGTTGTTGCAGGCGCTGGAAGCTGGAGACGCCGCCTTGCATCGCGACAAGTTCGCCGTCGGCGACGTAATCGCCCTGGCCGCTCAACGTGCGCACGAGTTCAGGATAGACGGCGCTGAGGTCGCGGTGGTTACGCGACCAGAGCGTGACCTTGCCGGCGCGCGAACTCACGATGCAGCGCCAGCCGTCGAATTTGCACTCGAAGATCCAGTGCGAGTCGGAGAAATAGTCTTCGACCAGCGTCGCCAGCATCGGCTCAATGAAGCCCGGGTGGCGCGACTTGCGCACGCCGGATAATTTCGCGAGTGTTGTGCGCAAGTCAGGCACGGGATTGGCTCCTCGGGCGCGACTGCCACACTTTATGCGAGCGTGAAACCTGGTCGAGCGTGTGGCCGGTCTTCACCGACTTCGGCTTCGATTTCGTGAGGTCCGTTTTGCGGCTGGCGAATTCATCGTCGCCCTTGACCAGCAGCCAATTTTTTTCGTCGCGGCCCATGCGGATGAGCGAGAACACGCCGCGCAGTTTTTTTCCGTGCAGGCGGAATTTGAGATGGCCTTTGCGTTCGGCGTCCAGCGGTTCGAGTGCGCCGACGTTTTCGAAAGTCCCGCGATCCCATAGCAGGACGGTACCGCCGCCGTACTGGCCCTGGGGGATGACGCCCTCGAAGCCGCCGTATTCGATGGGGTGGTCTTCAGTGCGCACGGCCAGGCGCTTGTCGTCGGGGTTGAGCGACGGGCCCTTGGGCACGGCCCAGGACTTCAGCACGCCGTCTATCTCGAGGCGGAAGTCGTAGTGCAAGCGCGTGGCGTCGTGCTTCTGGATCACGAACGTGGGTTTAATGTTGGCCGCGCGCTTGTGGACCTTGCCGCGCGGCTCGGGCGTCTTGTTGAAGCTGCGTTTCTTGTGGTAGGTGGCGAGAGAATCAGGCATGGCGGACCTCTGCAATACCCCGCGCCCGTGCTTTCATCTTAGCCACGAACACGCGCGATTCCTCACGAATAACTGGTGAGCTTGCCCCGGTTCATTTGCCTTCGCCGTAAATACGTTTGACAACTTCGGCGATGTCGCACTCTTGAATTGCGATGTCGTGTATGCGGTTGCCGGCCACGACGGCGGCGATTACTTCCGGTGCGCGCAGCTTGTCGGCGTCGAAGTCGATCGTTGCCCGCAAACCCTCGATGGAAGCCACTTCTGCGCCTTGGGGCAATACCAGCTTCGGCTGGTCGAGAAAATCCGCAACCAGCCTGCGCCGGTTGCCATAACGCCGCTTCAGCGCGTCAACGCCGCCGTCGTGGATAATCCTGCCCTTGTCGATCACCATCACGCGCCTGCAAAGTTGCTCGATGTCGTCGAGGTCGTGTGAGGTCAGCAGGATCGTCGTGCCGGCTTCGTTGATGCGCCGCAGCAACTTGCGCACCTGCTCTTTTACCACGACGTCCATGCCGATGGTCGGCTCATCCAGCAGCAACAACGCAGGTTCATGCAGAAGCGCCGCCGCAAGTTCACAACGCATTTTCTGGCCGAGAGAAAGTTTGCGAACAGGCGTATCGAGTAATCCCTCCAGTTCAAGTAACCCCGACAACCTGGCCAGTCGCAGTTCGAATACCCCGCGAGGCACGCCAAACAGCCTCATCAACAGGTCATAGCTCTCGCGCGGCGGCAGATCCCACCACAACTGTGTGCGTTGGCCAAACACCACGCCGATGCGCCGCGCCAGTTTTGTGCGGGCCTTGTGCGGCGGCGAAAAACCGCAGACATCAATGACGCCGCTGCTGGGCACAAGAATGCCGGTCAACATCTTGAGCGTGGTAGATTTGCCGGCGCCATTGGGGCCGACGTAGCCGACGAATTCGCCGGCCTCAACGCTGAAACTGACGCCGTCCACCGCGTTGACGATTCGCCCGGCTGCGGAAAAAAGGTTGCGCATGGCGCCGATCAGGCCGCTCTTGTGGGCAAGCACTTTGAAGTCTTTGCGCAGGTCTTTGACAGAAATGAGAGGCAATCAGGACCCCGTGCTTTGGTAATGGTTCAATCCCGCGCGCCAGAACAGCGCGCACAGGCCGCAGAAAACCGCCGCGATGAAAGGTGAAAGCCAGGGCATGAACGGCGGCAGGCCCAACGCGTCGGGTTTGCTTAGCACCACCAGCGCCGGGAAGTACGTCACGAACCCTACTGGCACGATCCACAGGAAAATCGCCCGCAACCAGGGCCGGTACACGTGAACCGGAAATTGCGCCATCTGCGTGCCGCCATAGGTGAAGGCATTGAATACTTCGGTGCTCTCGGTAGTCCAGAAACAGCTTGCGGCGGCACAGGTGAACAACCCGGTGTAGACGGCGACGTTGCAGATCAGCGTCAGCACAAACATGGCTACAGCGGCCAGGGTCCATTGAATGGGGAGATGGGCAAAGGCAAGCCCAAGAGCGAGCAGGCCCTGCGCGATGCGGCCAAGATCGAGCAGCCGGAACTGCCGGCCGCAGGAAAAAAGCCAAGGCGATATCGGTTGCAGCATCACGCGGTCGAAGTCGCCGGTGCGAATCAGCGTCGGCACGGTAGCTTCGAGGCCATAACCGATGATCTCGGCGCAGCCGAATGTGACGTTCACGATGCCGTAGAGGTAGACGACTTCCCACCGCGTCCAGTCCAGGACATTGCCGACGTTTTCGAAGATGATGAAGAGGGCCGCCAGTTCGAGGCCGGTAATAATGAAGCGGCCCGTGAACTCGAGCAAGAACGCGCGCCGGTACTCCATCTGCGAACGCAGCGAGGCGGACATCAGCGAGAAGTAGGCGCGCAACGAAGACATACATTCTTTCAAAAAACTAAAACTACATACACGGATAGGCATGATTCACAGGATGGGGAGGCGAAATCTGATTCTGTACATCCTGTCCATGTAAGTTGTTGTCGTTAGCCCCCGTGGATGATCAGTTTGCGTGTGCCCGCCGCAAAAAGCCCGTGGCACAGCAGCGAGAGCGCCATCAGCCAGCCCAATTGCATCGCCAGTTGCTGCCAAAGCGCCTCGCCGGCCACGCGCCCAAGATAGATCTCCGCCGGCAGGTTGAGCGTGTAGCGGAAGGGCATGTAGCGCGACGCGGCTTCGAGCCATGCCGGGAAAAACGACAGCGGCAGAATCAAACCGGAGAAGAAATTGGTCAGGCCGCCCAGGATCATGCGCACGCCGCGTTCGCTCTCCATCCAAAAAGCGGAGACCTCAATGATGAACAACAGCGAATTGGCGATCCACGCCGCCATCGCGACGCTCAGGAGCATCGGAAGCAAATGCCACCACTGAGCCGGCGGGTGCAGCAAGCCCGTTGCGGCGCCGATGACGCAAAGCGGCAGGCAGCGCGTGAGAAAATAATAGGCGCTCATGCCCATGCGCCGACTCATGTGCATGCCAAAGAAATTGGCGGGCCAGCACATGTCGACGGCGATCTGGCCCGAGCGAACCGATTCTGCCAGCCGGATGGTTCCCCATTGCGGAATTACCATCAGCAGCGCCTGGGTGATGGTGATGTAGCTGACAACATGCTCCAGGCTCATGCCGCCAACGGCCTCGCGCCCGACGAACAGGGCGCCAAGGGCATATGCCCGGAAGAAGAGGAAGAAGGAATTGGTAAACAAGCCCGCCCAGTTCGCGGCGCGATAGGCGAACTGGCGCCGGAATGACATCGAAACGAACGCGAGGTAAACGCCCATGGCGAACTCGATTTAGCCACAGATCAACACGGTTGAATACGGATGCAACGGAATGCCGCCAATGACGGCAAGGGTAGTGGACATTGGCCTGCCATGCTTACGTTGATTTCCGGTTTTCCTCTCACCCCGCTAGGATGTTGGCCATGAACGCAGCAACACCGCACCTCATTCTTTCAGCGGGAACCCAGGTCGTTTCCAGGGTGGTGGTCCAGGCTCTGGGTGGCGGGCCGGAAATTCCCGTTGGCAGCGTGGGTAGGGTGGCCGAAGCGCCGACGGATGCGACAGCTCTACTCGCCGCTGGTCGTGCAAACGTCCCCGGAACATGCCGAACTAAAGGAAATCGGGCAACGCTGCATTACCCGCCATCACGTACATCATTACCTGGGTTTTGCGGACACCCAGTGGAGTTTGTTCCAGAAGGAATCTCCGCCGCGCGTGAAGCCGCTGCTGTACGTCCTGCGCGTATTGCTGACGGGCATTCACCTGATGCGCGCCGGTGTGGTTGAAGCAAACCTGCTTGTTCTCAACGAGGAGTTCAAGCTGCCGTATGTGAAGGAACTTGTCGCGCGTAAGGTTGAGGGAAGGGAAAAGTCAGTGCTCGATGCGGCGGATATGGATTTTTACGCCCGTGAGTACACGCGGTTGCGGGCGGAGCTTGAGCAGGCTGGACAATGCAGCAAATTGCGGGAGTCGTCGGATGCCAGAGCGGACCTGAACGACCTTCTGGTTCGCCTGAGAACCCATTAACTAGAACGTGTCGCGCTGGGTGATGGTGGCGACTTCTTCGAGCGTGGTCTGGCCCAGCAGCGCCTTGGTGATGCCGTCCATGCGCAGCGTCTTGAGCCCGCCTTCCTGCACGGCCACACGCTTGATTTCGCCCGACGGGACCTTGTCGACGATCTGCTGTTTGAGCGTTTCGGTAATCGGCAGCACTTCATGGATGCCGGTTCGGCCCGTGTAGCCCGTCTTGAAACAGGTCTCGCAGCCTTTGCCCTTCCACAACACGCCGTCGGGCAGGTCCGTCATCTTCAGGTCAAAGCCGTGAAGCTCGGTTACGTCCGGCGTGTAAGTCGCCTTGCAATCCGGGCAGATGCGCCGCACAAGGCGCTGGGCGACGACGCACAGCACCGACGACGAAACCAGGAATGGCTCGACGCCGAGGTCGACCAGGCGCGTGACGGTGGACGGCGCGTCGTTGGTGTGCAGCGTGCTGAACACCAGGTGGCCCGTCAGCGCCGATTGGATCGCGATCTGCGCGGTTTCAAGGTCGCGGATTTCGCCGACCATGATGATGTCGGGGTCCTGGCGAACCAGAGAGCGCAGCCCGCGCGCGAACGTCAAACCCTTCTTTTCATTCACTTCGATCTGCGACGCGCCAGCGATGTGATATTCGATCGGGTCCTCGATCGTCATGATGTTGACGTCGGGTTTGTTGATGCTCGTGACACCTGCGTACAGCGTGGTGGTTTTGCCCGAGCCCGTGGGGCCTGTCAGCAGGATGATGCCGTTGGAATAGCCGAGGTAGCTCTTGAAGATATCGTGGTTGCGCGGCGTGAAGCCGATTTCCTCGAGGTTGTAGGTCTTGCTCGATTTATCGAGCAGACGAATCACCACGCGCTCGCCGAAGTTGCTGGGTACAGTCGAGATACGCAAGTCGACTTCGTTGTCGCCCATGCGCACCGTCGCGCGACCGTCCTGGGGAAGGCGGCGCTCGGCGATGTCCATCTTGCTCATGACTTTCACGCGCGCGGTGATGGCTTCCTGCAGTTTCTTGTTGGGCGTCATGATGTCGTAAAGCACGCCGTCAACGCGGAAACGCACCTGAAGTTTGTGCTCAAACGGTTGCACGTGGATATCCGACGCGCGCATGCGCAGGGCCTGCGCGAGGATCGTGTTCACGAGCTTGATGATCGGCGCCGCGGTTGCGACATCGAGAATGTTCGTCGAGGCGTCGAACTCGATGTCGTCATCGAGCATGCCGTCTTCGGCGAGCTCTTTTTCGACTTCCTCGTTCAGGTCGCTCTTTTGCGCGTAGGCCTTGTTGATCAGCGCCGAAATCTCGACGCGCGGCGACAGCACGGGCTCGACAGGCTGGCGCAGGATCGCCGCAAGTTCGTCCATCGGGTAGAGGTCGAGGGGTCTGCAGGTGGCGACGCGCATGGAGCCCGCGACTTCTTCGAGGCCGATCAAATTGTAATTGCGCGCGAAGTTGACGCTGACTTTCTCGATGAACTTGTGCGGCGTGCGGTATTTGCCTAGTTCGGCCTCGTAGGGCAGGCCAAGTTGCTTGGCGAAGAAATCCAACATCTCGGACTCGGGCAGCAGGCCGGAATCGACCAGGGCGGCGTCGAGTTTTTCGCCGGATTCGCCGGCCTTGAGCAGCAACGCGTCGACCTTGTCTCCGCGCAGATTCTTTTCATCGACGAGCAATTTGGCGAGCATCTCGGTCATTGCGCACTCCGGGTTGTAACGGAGATTTAACGACCGACGGGGCTTATGGTTGGGCGGAAAGCGGCAGCCAGAAATGAACGCGAATTTTCACGAACCTATTCGTGTCGATTCGTGGCTAAGACTTGGTTTCCACTGGGGCGGGAGTTGCCGGTGCCGGGGTGGGCGTTTCTTCGCGGGATTTGGCCGCTTGTTCGGCGGATTCGATCGCGTTGAGGTGTTTATGCGCCGCCATGTATTGCTGCGGGTCCATGATTTCGTTGTAGGTCACTCCGTCGACCTCGTAACGCAGCAGCAGGTAGCGGAACAAATCCATGCCCAGCACCACGACAAGCCACCAGCCCGCCGCAAACAGCGCCGTCGACCAGAACAATCCCGCGAGCATGCGTGCGGCGGGGAGAATCACGACATGCGGCACGCCGGAGGTGGCTTCCGGCGCGGGAAAGACGCTGCCGGGTGCGAGCGCAAGGCGCACGGATTGTTCGGCCAGCGCGCCCTCGCCGACGATGTACAGGCCGACCGCCACGAAGCCCCAGCTCAGGCACAGGACCAGCGCCGAAAAGGCCAGCGCCGCAACTTTGCCGATAAGCTGGAACAACGCGTAACCGAGGAAGCGGAAGGGCCGTTGATAGAGGTATGAGACCGCGCGGCTAAGGGCCTCAAGCACGTCATGGCCCTCAACCACCGCCGCAGGGCCCATCAGCGGCGCCGCAAGCAGGGTGGTAAGCAGCGCCAGGCCGCCGATGAAGCCGAACAGCAGGGCAAAGGGCAGGCCGACCAGCGTGCAGATTTCGCCCGCGACGCCGGGAATTTTGGCCAGCAAAGCCCAGAGCGCGCACAGGCCCAGCATCAGAGTCGGGACGAACATCGCAATCAACGGCGCCCAGGTCACGCGCGGTGCGAGGTGGCGCGAGGCGGCGGACATATCGGCGAACTTGAGTCGGCGGTCCAGCGCAACTTCCATGGCCCCGCTGCGCAGAATCGGCGTGGCCATGCACGAGAAGCCGAGCCACCAGACGCCCAGCATGCCCGCCCAGAGCGCGATGCGTTCAGGCGTGGGTTGCGTGTCGGTAAGCATACGCCAGGCGACTTCCGAGGCGTTGTAGTCGGGCGCGTTGCCGCTGGCGGCGCGCCAGGCGAAGATGCCGTAGAACAACAAGATGACGACAATCGTCCAGGCGATGGCGAGCGTGCCGCACATGACGCGCCGGATATCGAACGCGAGCACGAACGCCTGCAGCATGTCACGGACGTCGTATCGGTAGTGGCGCATCGCGGGAGTGTAGTGAACAAAGCCTCAAGCTAAAAGCTAAAGGCTAAAATTTGATGAAGACCCGAGGCGGGATCGGGCGCGATTTTCGGCTTTTAGCCTTTAGCCTTCCGTTTGCGACGCCTAGAGTCAGCGCGTTCCGCGACCGAAAAATCCCATGGCCGAATCTGACACGCCTCCCAAGAACAAACCCGCCAGCCCCCTCTCCAGGTCGTTCATGAAGGGCTTGACGATTGTCCTGCCCGCCATCATCACCATTGCGCTGTTTGCGTGGGTGTGGGGCCTGCTTTCGACCAACGTCGTAGTGCTGATCATCAAGGGGCTCGACACGCCCAAGATTTTTGCGCCGCGCGACCTGCGCGAGGGCGAAGTCCTGCCGCCGGACATCCGCATCGTCAATGGCGAGTACAGCCGCATCCCGCTAGTGGCGGAGACGAAGGACGAATACCGCGGGCTGTCGCCGCTGGGACGGCGGCGCAGCATCAACCAGGCGGTACTGGACGCCTGGAGCCAGTCGCGCGAATACGACGACCAGGGCCGCGTCACGAGTTATTCGTGGATGGAATACCTGCTGGCGTCAATTATCGGCCTGGTGCTGGTGGTCCTGCTGGGCTGGGGCACGCGCAACTTCTTTGGGCGAAGGCTGGTGCAGTTGTTCGAATGGTTCGTAAACCGCACCCCCTTTATCAAGGCCGTCTACCCGCACGCCAAGCAACTGGTCGATTTCTTTTTCTCCGACGAGAAGCAGCCGCTCGAGTTCGACACGGTGGTCACCGTCGAGTTCCCCAAGGAAGGCGCGTGGTCGTTGGGGTTTGTCACGGGCTCAGGTTTTAAAACGCTGCAGGAGAAAACGGGCAAGCGCTATGCAACCGTCTATGTTCCCACGACGCCCGCGCCGATGACGGGTTTTACCGTGCTTTACCCTGTCGAGGAGGTTGTGCGCCTGGACATGAGCGTCGAGGACGCGATGAAGTTCGTGATTTCCGGCGGCGTGCTGACCGCGCCCAGCGAACTCGTGCGCCCGGCCTCGGGTGCGCATTACAACCTGACACACAAGATGGACGAACAGGTGCGCGAGCGCAAAGTGCGGCTGGAGACGCGCTCACTTAAGAAGATGATGCAGGAGGAGGGCGCGCGGGACAAAGACGGCGTGCGCGAGAAGGAAACCGCGCAGCACGAAAAAGACACCACGCCCCCCGCCCCGCCCGCCGACCCGGGAAAGGCCTGACCGATGGCCGAATCCGGCAGAAACAAGAAACCGCCCAGCCGCCTCTACACGTCGTTCATGAAGGGGCTGACGATTGTTTTGCCGGCGATCATCACCATCGCGCTGTTCGCGTGGGTGTGGGACATGCTGTCGACCAACGTGGTGGTGCTGATCGTGAAGGGGCTGGACGCGCCGAAGGTGTTTGCGCCGCGCGCGCTGCGCGAGGGCGAGGTGTTGCCGCCGGACATCCGCATCGAGAACGCCGAGTATTCTCGCGTGCCGGCAATGTCCGAGACCAAGGACGAATACCGCGGGCTGTCGCCGCTGGGCCGGCGGCGCAGCCTCAACCAGGCTGTGCTGGACGCGTGGAACCTGCCGCGCGAATACGACGAAAACGGCCGCGTAACGGTTTACTCGTGGCTGGAATACCTGCTGGCGTCGATCATCGGGCTCGTGCTGGTGGTTCTGCTGGGTTTTGGAGCGCGCAATTTTATCGGGCGGCGGCTGGGCAACCTGTTCACGTGGGCGGTTAACCGGGTGCCGGGCATCAAGGCGGTGTACCCGCACGCCAAGCAACTGGTCGATTTCTTTTTCTCGGACGACAAACAGGCGCTGGAGTTCGAGACCGTGGTTGCGGTGGAGTTCCCGCGCGCAGGCGCATGGTCGATTGCGTTTGTAACAGGCTCAGGCCTGAAGTCCCTGCAGGCGCGCACGCAGAAACGCTACGTCACGGTGTACGTCCCCACGACGCCCGCGCCGGTCACGGGATACACGGTGCTTTACCCGGTCGAAGAAGTGCAACGCTTGGACATGAGCGTCGAGGACGCCATGAAGTTCATCGTCACGGGCGGCGTGTTGACGTCGATTACCGAGAGCGTGCGCCCGGCCTCGGGAGCGCATTACAACCTGACGGCGGACATCAATAAGCAGGTTGAAGAACGCAAAGAGCGCATGGAAACGCGCACCATGAAGAAGCCCGACGACCCGCCGGAAGACGTAAAAACCTAACGTGGCTGGGGCCTCCGTGCCCAGCACGGTAGCCATTGAGCATTCAACTGGGCCCGGGAGGCCCCGGCCACGCAAACCTAATGCTTCTTCTTGGACACCCGGCGCACGTCTTTGGCGACGCCGCCGCGGTCGGTTTGTTCGAGTGAAAACTCGACCACGTCGCCCGGCTTGATGACCTGGGCTTCTTCGGGCTTGAGCACGCTGTAATGCAAAAACACCTGCGGCGCGCCGTCGCGCAGGATGAAACCGTAACCTTTCTTGGCGTCATACCACTTTACTTCGCCGTTGACTCGCAGGTTGGTAGGCATGGGGGAAGGTTAGCAAGGGCAACTGGCGGATGGCAGATAGCAGTTAGCGAAAAGCGGTCGTTGCTAACTGCTGCGCTTCTAAGCCAGTTCTTCCGCCAGTTCCTGGCGGCGGGCCATGTCGGCGTACAAGCCCGGCTGGTCGCGCAATTCATCGGGTGTGCCCTGCTGAACGATGCGGCCGCGCTGCAGCACGATGATGCGGTCAGCGTGCGAAACAGTGCTGACGCGCTGGGCGATCAGCAGCACGGTAAGGCCGCGCGAGGCCTGCTTCAGGCGGCCAAGGATGCGTTCTTCGGTCTGGGTATCGACGGCGCTCAGGCAATCGTCGAGCACCAGCACGCGCGGCCGCTTGGCCAGCGCGCGCGCGATCGCCGCACGTTGCTTCTGTCCGCCGGAGAGATTGACGCCGCGCTCGCCTAACATCGTGTCGTAGCCCGAGGGCAGGGCCGATATTTCTTCGTCCAGCGCAGCAGCCTCGGCCACAGTTTTTACGAGTTCGTCGCGTCCCGCGCCTTCGTCGAGCCCCAGCGCGATGTTGTCCTTCACCGTCTCGCTAAAGAGGAAACTTTCCTGCGGGACGTAGGCAAAGAAGCGGCGCAAGGCCTTGATGTCGTAAGCCTCCAGCAGTGTGCCGTCGACTAAAATCTCGCCGCTGTCCGGTTTCACCAGCCGCAACAAGAGGTTCGCGACAGTGGTCTTGCCGCAGCCGACGGGCCCGACGACCGCCAGTGTCTGCCCGGGCTCAATAATGAAGGAAGCGCTGTCGAGCGCGAGGGGGCCGTCCTTGCTGTAGCGCACGGTCACGTTGCGAAATTCGATGCGGCCCTTGATCTCGGAAGGAGCTTCGCCGCCGCGCACTTCGGCGGAGTCCGGTTTCAGGTTGAGCAGATCGGTGATGCGTTTGTGGCTGGCCGCACCCCGTACCAGCAGCATGGTCACCCAGCCCAGCATGATCATCGGCCAGTACAGTTGCACGTTGTAGAGGCTGAAGGCGGCGAAGTCGCCTTGGCTGAAGCGCCCGGCGGCGATCTCCCGCGCGCCGAAAAACAGCACCACCAGCCCGCCCAGCCCGCCCAGCACCCAGATCGACGCCGCAAACATGGCGTTATTGCGCGAGACCGCGAGCTTGTGTTTCAAGTAGCGCGCGCCCAGCGCGTCCATTTCGGAGACCTCAAAGTTCTCGCGCGAAAACGCCTTGACCACGCGCGTGCCCGCGAAATTCTCCTGCGCGCGGGCCGAGATCTGCTCGAGGTCCTCCTGCGCCAGCACCGAGAAGCGCCTTACCCGAGGCGAAAACCACAGCGTCGAGACGATCAGCCCAATCAAGGGCAGCAGCGCAAACCAGGTCAGCGTGGTGTTGAGCGAAAACATGATCGCCAGCGCCATGGGCGTAATCAGCAACGTGCTGCCCAAATACATGCATGCCGGGCCGACCATCATGCGCACGGCCTCGGTGTCGCTCGTCATCAGGCTCATGATGCCGCCGCTGCGCGTGTTGTCGAAGTACGTCGCCGGCAGGTCCTGCAGATGTTCGTACATGCGCTTCTTGAGCTCGTATTCACTCTTGCGGCTGACGCGGATCAGGTAATAGCGCTTGGTGAACTGGAAGACGCCAAGAACCAGCGCGAGCCCGCCGGTCCAGATCAGGCATTCATTAATGAAGGCTTGGGCGTCGCTGCCGTTACTGCTTAGCAGCCGCATGGCAAACGCGCCCACGGGCCCTTCGCGCGCCGCGTCGACAGGCCCCTGCAGGATGTCGATGGCAAGTTTGATGAACACCGGCGCCGCAACCTGGCACAGGGTCCCCAGCAGCAGCGACACGAAGCCGATGACCATCCAGCGGGCGTTGCGGCGGTACTCATTAAAGAGGAAGCGAAGGGTCTCCACAGCGGGCATTTTGCCGTACTAACACGTCAGAATCTTCACTAAATAATTAATACATCAAGGTTGACCAAAGTATAAATCGCACTAAATTATCGCTCCTTTCATTACAGGATGTACTAATGATGCTATCCCTCCGCCTCAATCAGGCGCTAACAAGTGCTGTTGTTATCGCAGTCACCCTGATTTTGTCGGCATGCAATCCGTCGGTTTCGAACAATTCGAATACGCCCGCGGGCAACGTCAACGACACCGGCACCCCCAAGGATGCCGCGGCCAAGGATGCGCCCACGAAAGATGGGGCAAAACCCGAGCCCGAACCGCCCAAAGAAGCCAAGTATCCCTACCAACTGACTGCCGCGCTGGCCAAAGTCCACCTGCAGTTCAACAACATCGACGAAGCGCTGCGGTTGTACGAACTGGCGATCAACACGCAGGCCAAACAGACCGGCACCGAAGACGCCGAAAACTGGACGGGCTTGGGCGATGCGCTGCGCAAGGCAAACCGCAAGGCCGAAGCTGAGAAGTCCTACCAGCGCGCGCTCGGGATATACGAAACGCTCTTCAAGCAGAACACCAAGCCCGAGCTCCATAACTACTACATCGATCGCATCGCCATCCACTACCGCGTGCTGGGCAACGAAGCCGAGGCGCAGAAGTGGATTGCGCAGATGAAGGCCGATGAGAACAACGCCGAGCAGCAACTTGCGCTGGCGCGGGTGCTAGAGACCCAGAACAACTTTGAAAAGGCCGAGGCGTGCTACAAGCGCGCGCTCGAGCTGACCAAGGCCGATGCCAAGCAGCAGGCCCTGGTCAAGATCGGCTACTCGGGAATGCTGCAGGCCGCCAAGCGCAGCGACGAGGCCCTGAAGATGGCCAAGGAAGTCGTGGCCGTGAAGGACCTGCCGGACGACACCAAAAAAGCCGCCAAGACATTGCTGTTCAAGATTTACGAGGCACGGGGCGAGCTCGACAAGCTCGACTTCAAGTAACCGGAAAATTTCGCAGGACCGCCGGACAAACCGAAATCATCACGGGGAAGAACATGACTCTCAATAACACGTGGCGCGCCTGGTTTCTCTCGCTGCTGGCAATCATTTTCGCCGGGGCACTCACTGCGCAGGGCTTTGACGGCATCCGCCTCCAGGGCCGCCTGACCGACACCGCCGGCGCGCCGATCACCACGGCCGTCACCATCACCGTGCGCGTGTACAGCGGCCCGGTCGGCGGTGTCGCGCTCTACACCGAGGCCTTCACCCTGGCGCCCTCGGCCACGGGCGTATTTTCCGTGATCATCGGGCAGACCGCCCCGCTCCCCGGCACGATTGACTTCAGCGCCGCGGTCTACGCCGGCGTCACGGTCGAGGCCGACGCCGAAATGGCGCCGCGTTACCTGCTGACCTCGACTTCGTTTGCCCATTACGCGCGCCTGGCCGGCGACAGCAACCGCCTTGGCGGCTTGCTGCCCGCCGATTACGCGCAACTTGCCTCGGCCAGCACAACCTTCACCGGCTCGGTGACGGCCACGACTTTCAACGGCGACCTGACGGGCAATGTCACGGGCAACCTGACGGGCAACGTTACGGGCAACATCAGCGGCTCGGCGGCGACATTCACCGGCGCGCTCGTCGGCGATGTCACCGGCACCCAGGCCGCGACCGTGGTCAGCACCGTCGGCGGCCAGACCGCCGCCAACGTCGCATCCGGCGCCGTGCTTGCCAATGCGTCCACCAGCGCCAACACCTTCAGCACCATCGTGCGTCGCGACGCGTCGGGCAACTTTGTGGCGGGCGCCATTACCGCCAACCTTGTCGGCAACGTCACCGGCAACGTGACGGGCAACGTCAGCGGCTCGGCGGCAACCTTTACCGGCAACCTCGCGGGTGACGTCACCGGCCCGCAGGCCACGACTGTTGTCGCCACCGTCGGCGGCCAGACCGCCGCCAACGTGGCCACGGGGGCGGTGCTCGCCAACGCCTCGACCAGCGCTAATACCGCGGGCGCGATCGTGCGCCGCGATGGCACCGGCAACTTCAACGCCACAACCGTCAGCGCCAACCTTACCGGCAACGTGACGGGCAACGTCAACGGCAGCATCGGCGCAGTTACGCCCAACACTGGCGCCTTTACGACCGTTGCCGCCAGCGGCGCCGTAACGGCCAACAGCACCAGCACACTGGTCGGCGCGGTCACGCTAGGCAACGACACCGCCACGCCCACGCGCGGCAGCATCATCATCAATGACAACACGGCCACCAATACCTTTGACGGCACGCTGCGCACTGCGGCGGCGCTGACGGCCGACCGCACCTACGACCTGCCCGACGCCTCGGGCACCCTGGCGCTGACCAGCGACATCACCGGCCTGTACCTGCTGCTTGCCGGCGGAACCATGAGCGGCGACATCGCCATGGGTGGCAATGACGTCACGGGTGCGGCGCTGCTGTCCTCGACCAACGTCACGGTGACTTCGCTTGCGACCGCGGGCGTGGTGCACAACAGCGCCGCGGGTGTGCTGTCGACCTCGCTGCTGGTCAACGCCGACGTCGACGCGGCTGCCGCGATTGCCTACAGCAAGCTGAATCTTGCGACGAGCATCGTCAACGCCGACATCAGCGGCACGGCCGCGATCGCCTACAGCAAGCTCAACCTCGCCACGAGCATCGTCAACGCCGACATCAGCGGCACAGCCGCGATCGCCTACAGCAAGCTCAACCTGGCATCCAGCATCGTCAGCGCCGACCTTGTTGACGACACCATCGTCAACGCCGACGTCAGCCCGACGGCTGCCATTGCCTACAGCAAACTTAACCTCGCGACGAGCATCGTCGATGCCGACATCAGCCCGACGGCGGCGATTGCCTACAGCAAGCTCAACCTCACGACCAGCATCGTCAACGCCGACATCAGCGGCACCGCGGCTATTGCTTACAGCAAGCTCAACCTGACGACCAGTATCGTCAACGCTGACGTTGCGGCGGGCGCGGCCATCGCCTACAGCAAGCTGAACCTGACGGGCAGCATCCTCGGCTCTGACCTCGATGCCGCGACTAACATCGTTACAAGCGGAACCGTCACTGCGGCGGACCTGATTGCCGACGGCTCGCTCGTTGTCGGCACCGACACCGCCACGCCGATTGCGGGTGCGGTGGTCATCGAGGACGACCAGGCCTCCAACGGCTTCAACGGAACCATCCTTACCCGTACCGGCGGCTTGACCGCCGACCGCACCTATGAACTGCCCGACAACGACGGCACCCTCGCGCTCTTGAGCGATATCACCGGCGGCGGCGGCGCGGGCAGCTTTACCACCCTGACCACGGGCACCGCGACGGTGACGTCGCTGAGCACCATCGGCGTAGTGCACAACAACGCCTCGGGTGACCTGTCGACCTCGCTGATCGTCGACGCGGACGTCAGCGGCACCGCGGCGATTGCGTACAGCAAGCTCAACCTCGTGGGAAGTGTTGTCACCGGCGACATTACCGACGGCACGATTACCGGCGCGGACATCAACGCCACGACCACGATTACCGCCAACGACTTCATCGGCGACGGCAGCGCCCTCACCGACCTCGACGCCGGCAACATCACCACCGGCAACCTCAGCCTGGTGGGCGGCTCGATTGCGGCGGCGATCCTTAGCGCCGGCGACGACACCGCCAGCCCGACGGCGGGCGAGATTTACGTCCACAACAACGGCGCGGTCGACGGCATCTATGGCCGCATCCTGACCGGCACGCTGACGACGGCGCAGGATTACTTCCTGCCCGACGTCAGCGGTGAAATCACGGTTGCGGGCAACACTTTCAACGGCGCAAGCCAGTTGGTCCAGCTCAACGGCAGCGGTGCGCTTCCGACGCTCAGCGGCGTTAATCTGACCAACGTCAACGCGGCGCAATTGCTGGGCGCGACCTGGGCGGCACCGCTGGCAATTGGCACGGGAACGCCGAGCACGGGCGCATTCACGGCCCTGACCTCAAGGACGTCGGTCATAGCCGGCGGCGGTGGAAATAACGGTGAGCTTTGGGTTCAGGCTGCCACGGGTGCGCAAACCATTTACGGAAGTGGTGACGCCGGTCTTCTCCAACTGGGCAGCGATGCGGCGATACCGGTGTCGGGCAAACTGTTCATCCACGATGATCAAGCAAGCAACGGTAACATCGGCACATTGATTACTCGCGTAGGCGGCCTGACTAACGACCGAACCTATGAGCTGCAGGACGCCAGCGGCACGCTAGCCTTCCTAAGCGACATCACCGGCGGCGGCGCCGCCAGCTTCACCACCTTGTCCGCTTCCTCGACCGTGACCTTCAGCGGCCTCAGCAGCCTCGGCGTCGTCCACAACAGCGCCGCGGGTGTGCTGTCGACTTCGCTGATCAGCGGCGCTGACCTCGCGGGCAACATCGCGATCTCGACCACCGGCAACATCGCCACAACGGGCACCGGCACCATCACCAGCGCCAACGGATTGACGGTTGCTGGCGTGGCTGCGATTGGCGGCCTAATCAATACGGGCCAAGATTCGCCGGTAAATCAGGGTGGACTCATTATTCACGACGCCACCGGCGGAAACGGTAATGTTGGGCAACTTTTGACGGCGAATAACCTGACGTCCACTCGAACCTACACCCTGCCCGACGCAACGGGCACGATTGCTCTGACGAGCGACATCACGACGGCGCTGACGACCTTGAATGCCAGCAACATCACCACCGGCACGCTCAACGATTTGCGCCTCAGCAGCAACGTCACGCTCGCGGGCAACACCTTCAACGGCGCCAGCCAACTTGTGCAGCTTAATGGCTCCGGAAACCTTGTGTTGGGAACACGGGTTAACCTTGTGCCGTCCACGGGCAGCCTAACGCTCGGAAATTTGACCGGCGGCGTCGGTGAAGTGAGGATCACCAGCGGCGCAACGGAGACAGTATTCATCAACGGTTCGGGCGGCGGCGTGATACAGGCGTTTGGCAATATTGTTGGCGGTTCAAATACCCTCCCGGGAAAATTGTCGCTTAACGATAGTGTTGGAGGCAACGAGGTCGGCGTTCTGCAAACGGTTGCGACCCTGACTGGAACCCGTACTTACACATTGCCTGACATGGATGGCACCTTTACCTTGCAGGGCAATACCTTCAACGGCGCGAGCCAGTTGGTGCAGCTTGACGGCACCGGCAAACTGCCGGCCATTGACGGCTCGCTGCTAACCAACCTTCCGTCGGGCGGCACGCTGGTCGGCGATGTTTCGGGCGCCATTGGTTCCAACACCGTCGACACCGTCGGCGGCGCGACCGCGGCCAATATCGCACTGGCGTCCGCCGCGGTTGCAACCGCGACGCCAAACGTCAGCGGCGACAAGCTGGTGCTGCGCAACTCCTTTGGCGACTTCGCCGGCAACGTCATCACCGCCGTCGACCTCAACGCGACCTCGAACATCCTGGTTGGCAGCGGCGCGCTCACCACGCCGGGCCTCGTCAATGTAACCAACAACGCCGGCACCACGGTTGTGACGCTCAGCGGCACCACCGGCGGCGTCAGCGCCATCAGCTACAACAGCACGGCGGGCTTCAACAGCACCGTATCGCTGGACGACGCCGGCGGGGTTAACGGCGTCCTGATCACGTCCTTCACCACCGGCAGCCGCATCATCCTCAAGGACAACACCGGCGACCCGACCTTTGACACGCTGTCGCAGTCCGGCGCGACGACTCTGGGCAGCATCACGGGCGGCACTGCCGCGACCGTCAGCATCACCGACGGCACTGCCACCACCATTACCCTTACCGGCAGCAGCGGCAACATCACTGCCGCGACCTTCACAGGTGCGCTAACCGGCAATGCCAGCTCCGCGACAACCGCGGTAAGCTTCAGCGGCGCGCTGGTTGGCGACGTCTCCGGTACACAGGGTGCGACTGTGGTGGACGCTGTTGGCGGCGAAACCGCGGCGAACGTCGCGGCGGGTGCAGTGCTTGCCAACGCCGCGACGGACGCCAATACCGCCAGCACGATTGTTCGCCGCGACGCAGGCGGTGATTTCACCGCGGGCGACGTCTACGCCACCAGCTTCAACGGCGCGGCGGGAGTCAACAGCACGCTGTCACTGAACGACGCCAGTGCGGTGAACGGTGTGCTGATCACCGCCCACGTCACCGGCAGCCGCATTATCCTGAAAGACAACACCGGCGATCCGACCTTTGACACGCTGTCGCAGTCCGGCGCGACAACCCTTGGCAGCATCACGGGCGGCACCGCTGCAACCGTCAGCATCACCAACGGCACGGCAACGACCATCACGCTGACCGGCAGCAGCGGCAACATCACTGCCGCGACCTTTACTGGCAACCTGACGGGTAACGTGACGGGCAATGTCTCATCCACCGGCTTGATCACGACCACCGGCAGCATCACCACGACTGCCGGCGGCACCATCACTAGCGCGGGCACCCTGACGGCCAGCGGCGGGCTGTCGGTAACTGGCAACATCGCGGGAACTGGCACGATCACCGGCATCACGAGCATCACCGCAACGGGCCTCATCACGACGACCAACAACATCACGACAACCGGCACCGGCACTATCACCAGCGCGGGTTTAATCACGGCTAGTGGGGGGCTCTCAGTGACCGGCAACATTACCGGCGTTACACAGGCAACGGTCACTGAGTTGAAAGGTGCGGGCGCAAATAAGTACGCCAACAAAGCAACCGTAGTTGGCGATGCCAGCACTAAGATATTTGATCTGCCGAATAGCTTGGTAACGGTCGGTAGCATTGTTGTGGCGTCAATCGAATCGGCGTCTACAGGATTTAATTACACGATGTTCGCAACTCCCATTGCTGGCAACGTGCGAATCGAGTTCAACGTTGCTCCTGCATTGGCCGAGAATGTCGTAGTCAGTTATATCGTCGTGAATCCCTAAACCTCGCAGTTGTAGGGGCTCGCCGCGGCGAGCCCCTACGAAAGGCTGAACGGGCGACACCTGTGTCACCCCTACAGAAACGGCGGGGAGAAGACCATGAAGACGAGCACCACAATCCGCTTCACCCGATTCGCGCTCGCGGCGCTGGTGATCGTGCTTTGCGCCGTCACCGTGCGCGGCAGCGCAAGCTCGACCAATTACCGGCTGATCGAAGAGAGTTCGCCCGCAAGCAGCGGCAACAGCTATTCGACCAACTTCAAACTGATGGCGATGATAGACGGCGGCGCGGTCGGCACGACCGCCGCCAGCACCAATTACCGCGTCGACCTCGAATTTATCCCCATCGACTTCCTGCCCGATGACCTGATCAATCCCGTTATCACCGCGGGCCCGACCGTGATCTACGTCGGTTCCGACCGCGCGCTGATTGAATGGACCACCGACGAAATCGCCGATGGCAGCGTCGATTATGGCCTCACCGTCGCCTACGGCAGCAACACCGCCGACCCCGGCCCCTACGCAACGCTGCACCAGGTGCTGGTCACGGGCCTCACTAACAACACGCTCTACAATTTCCGTGTCAACAGCACCGACCCCTACCTCAACGGTCCCACGCAAAGCGCCAACGGCACCTTCACTACCTCGGCGAGCGCCGACAACACCGGCCCGGTCGTTACCCCGACGGTGACGATCCTCGGCGTGACGGCGGCGCAGATTGATTTCACGACCGACGAAGCCGCAACCACGATCCTGCGCCACGGCCCCACGCTCGCGCTTGGCACCAACCTGCCCGACACGTTGTTTGGCACCTCGCACACGCGCATGCTCACGGGCCTGACCGCGGGCATCACGCACAACTTCGTCATCGAGGCCACCGATCCCTCGGGTAACAATACCGTCGAGCCCAACGACACCTTCGATCTGCCCGACGCCGTCGCGGTCAGTGCCGCAACGCTGCCCGGCGGGCTGGCAGGTGAGGACTACGGCGCGACGGTTGCGGCGACAGGCGGCGTCGGGGCGCTGACGTTTTCGATCAGCTCCGGCAGCCTGCCCCCGGGCCTGAGCATCACCAACGCCGGCATGATTGTCGGCACGCCGACTTCCGCGGGCACCTTCGGCTTCTCGGTGCAGGCCGCCGACAGCGGCACGCCGGTGAGCCAGGGCAGCCGCTCGTTCTCAATTACCATCGCCGCGCCGTCAGGCGGCGGCGGAGGAGGCGGTGGCGGCGGTTGCGCGCCGGTCGATAGCGCCAACGTCGGTCTTGTCGCCGTGCTCGCCTTTGGCATTGCGGCGCTTTTCCTGCGCCGCCGCCGCTTGGACGTGTAACTGCGGCTTCATTGACAATTTGCCTGCGGGGCATCCGATTGGGGCAAGCCGGTCGTGGCTCGCAAGCTCGCCGCCGCGGACAGGAATGTCCCTGCCACAAAACGCCCATCCATGCCACGTTTTTAGGCCGGTCGCCCCTGCGGCAGCGCCCACACGGGGTTGGATTCCTCGAAGCCCTGCCATTCGCCGTTGAGCAGGTGCCACTCCTCGCCGACGCGCACCAACACCTTGCGCATGGGGGCTTTCACGTTTTTGCGCGTGGCGGAGTCGACGATGATGGCGACAAGCCACGCGACAAGGATCAGGAAAATCCAGAGCTGCGTGTTCATGGCCAGCGCGAGGTGGAAGTCGACCACCGCGACATCCGGCGCCAGCGGCGTCACGCGCACCTTTGAAACGCCCACCAGGCAATAGGGCATCGAGTGGCTGCGCAGCAGTTCGTTCCAGTACCGCCCGTAGCCCGACGCGTAGCCAAAGGGCAGCGGATGGCCGCAGGGCTGGCCGAGGTTGGCGATGCGGGGCTGAAAGCGCGGCATGTCGTCGAGGTCGGCCAAGGCCACAAGTTTGCGCGCCTCGTTGGTTTTGCCGCGCCCCAAAAGCTTGAAGTAGTTGATGATCGCGCGTTTGGGCGTTGTCGCGCGCGCCAGCGGGACGAGCGCAAAAATGCCGCCGAGGCTGGCGGCGGCGATGCCCGCGCTGATCAGCCCCGCCGTCATGCCCTTGGCGCCGTTAGAAAACCCGACTGCGGCCAGCAGCCCGCACAACAGCGCAAGTAAGACCAGCCCGACGACGCCGCTGGTGTAATTGCCAAGCGCGACGCCGAGCTTGGGCTCGTTGGCGGCGTTGGCGCGTGTCGATTCAAGCACGTGGCGGCCGCGCGCCTCGGCGGCCGCCACAGCCTGCACCCAGGCGTCGGGCGAGGGCTGCTGGTGCATCACGGGGCCGCCGTAGGGCTGCATCGGGTTCTGCGGATAACCGGCCATCGGGTGCTCCTGTTAGACCTGTGGCGGACGTGGCGGCTGGTAAGGGCCTGCTTGCGGCTGCTGGTAGGGCCCGGGCTGGGGCTGGTAGGGTTGTTGCGGGTAAGCCTGCGGCTGTTGCGGGTAAGGTTGCGGCGGGCCGGGCGAATAGGGCGTGGGGCGGCCGGCCTGCGGGTAGGGTTGCGGCGGCAGGTAGTTCTGCGCGCCCGGCGGCATATACCCCGGGTAAATCGGCTGCTTCTTCTTGGCCAGCAGCGTGCCGGCAAACGCCAGGAGCAAGACGCCGCCGAGCCCGAGCAGCGCCATGCCCTCGACGCCGTGGGGTTCTTCGTTTTCGTCAATCACGATGAAGTTCGGGTCAGCCTCGCCGCGCATGGCCTTGCTGAGTTCGCGGCGGTCGTCACCATCGTCAAAGAGCCCGGCGCGCACCATGCCCCTGACGGTGCATTGCACGTTGAGGCGTCCATCGGCTTCGGCAAGCCATCTCTTGCGCGCCTCGCCGCTGTAGCCGATGTTCGCGCCCTCCATGGCCTTGGAGGTCGAGGCCTGGTCGTTGCACTTGAGGAAGGCGCAGACGCTCTGGAGGTCGTCGCGCCCGCGATAGATGGGCGCGAAGTATTCGCGCTTGGTGACGGTGCCGGTGGTCTGGCCTTTGCGCTTGCTGATGGTTTGGATTTCCTTGGCGTAGCGGAAATCGATCCAGGCGTCATCGAGCTCAAGCCACTGCGCGTTGGGGCGCTGGGCGATCCAGTCGGTGTATTTGATTTTCGTCGGCGTTGAGTTCTGCACGGAGGTGAGCGTGTTCTGCACGCCGAACACGATGGCGGCAATAGCCCCGATCAACAGGAAGATGCGCAGGCCTTTCATGGGATTCTCCGATGAGCGGCGTTAAATGTTAGTTCGCGCGGCCAAAGGCGGATAGTCAAGCGGCGATAGAAACGCGTAGCCGCGGCTTCAGCCGCAGTCGTTGGCGGTGTGAAGACAGGCTGCGGCTGTAGCCGCAGCTACAGGAAAATGGCAGGGGCGGGTGGACTCGAACCAAGAACCTTCCAATCAACAGCGACTCAAGACCACTTTCCCGCGACCGTCCTCAACTGTCCTTGTCTCCCGAAAGCGCTCTACAAGCGGCCTTTAAGGCATTCGAGGATATACGCCGATTGTTTTGCGAAGGTCCGAAAGCCGGAGCAGCGGCGCGAACTCGAGCGCGACTATCGCTCTCGCGAATTGTTCCAATGGCGTCGATGTGTGCGGCTTGACCGATGTATCCAACGGTTTGGCCGAGGCCGTCGGCTATCCCTTCAAGGCCGCTGACCTGGAGGGCTATTCGCCTTCCGAAATCAGAGACCTTTGGCAGGTGTTCAAGGGACGGCACTTGCTTCAACTGTGCAAAGCCCGGGGCCCGCCGTTCGACTCGATATTGCACGGTCAGCAAAACCCTCGCCGCCCCGGCCCGCTTAACGACGTTTACGCCGTTTTTATGCGGCGGGGTCCTCCTTTGACCCTGTTTCTATGCGCCACGCACTACTCTGGCTCCAGACGTAGAGGTGCTTGTGCACCAAGGAGCAGGGCGATGGAACTTCTCTGGATATGGATTGCCGGAATGATTGGCGGGGCCGCCCAGGTGGTGGTACTTGCTTACGAGGCCGACCGCCGCAGAGACCGCGCTAAAGGTCGCGGGTAATTGCACAGCGGGGCATGGCGTGAACAGGCTGCTGGAACTCTTGATCCTGTTGACGGTCGCGACGGCCTGTATGGCAATTCGCGTAATCCACGAAATTGAACGGATGAAGAAACGCCGGATTGAGGAAGCAAAGCGCAGGTTGGCTGCTAGAGATGACGGTGTGTTCTTTAAGTCGGGCGAAAAACGGGAGCAGAAATGACGCTCTGGTACTGGATTGGCGGAATCGTGGCGCTGGGCCTTCTGGCCTATCTGTTTGTCGCGCTGCTGTTTCCGGAAAGGTTTGAGCCATGACCTGGCAAAGTTACGTGCAACTGGCGCTGTATCTCGGCGTCTTGATCGGGCTTTCGTTCCCGCTGGGTAAGTTCATGGCCCACGTGTTCGAGGGTAAAGTGCGCTGGTTTGCGCCGCTCGAACGCGCCTTTTACTGGCTTGCCGGTACGCGCGAAGATCGCGACATGAATTGGAAGCAGTACGCCTGGGCGGCCATGATGTTCAACCTGCTCGGCCTGCTTGCCGTCTTTGTGCTGCAGATGTTCCAGCAGCAGCTGCCAGTAAACACCGAGAATCTGCCGCCGCCAAGCTGGCATTTGGCGCTGAACACAGCCATCAGCTTCGCGACCAACACAAACTGGCAGGCTTACGGCGGCGAGACGACGCTGAGTTACCTCGTGCAGATGCTGGGCCTGACCGTGCAGAACTTCGTGTCGGCGGCGACGGGCATCGCCGTGGTGATCGCGCTGATCCGTGGATTCTCGCGCCGCGAAAGCGCGGGCATCGGCAATTTCTGGGTCGACCTGACGCGCGGAACACTCTACGTGCTGCTGCCGCTCTCGTTTGTGCTGGCGCTGGCGCTGGTCAGCCAGGGCGTGGTGCAGACCATGTCGCCCTACCAGAAAGCTGAATTCATCGAAGCGCAGACCATCGAGACGCCGGTCAAGAATGACTCCGGCGAGCCTGTGCTGGACGCCGACGGCAAACCCGTCACAGAAAAGACCATCGTCAAGGAACAGACCATCGCCGTGGGCCCCGCCGCATCGCAGGTGGCGATTAAACAGCTCGGCACCAACGGCGGCGGGTTCTTCAACGTCAACTCGGCCCATCCGCTGGAGAACGCGACGCCGCTTTCGAACTTCATGCAAGTGCTGGCGATCCTGATTATCTCGGGCGGCCTGTGCATCGCCTTTGGCGAGCTGGTCAAAGACCGTCGCCAGGGCATCGCGATGCTTGCCGCAATGACCATTGTCCTCGTCGCGCTGCTGATTCCGTGCGTGGCGGCCGAGCAATCGGGCAACCCGGCCTTTGCGGGCGTTGACCAGGTCGCAAGCGCGAATCAAAGCGGCGGCAACATGGAAGGTAAGGAGACGCGCTTTGGCATCGCGAATTCGGCGCTGTGGGCGACCGCCACGACGGCGGCCAGCAACGGCAGCGTGAACTCGATGCACGATAGTTACACGCCCCTGGGCGGCATGGTCCCGATGTGGCTGATGCAGTTGGGCGAGATCATCTTCGGCGGTGTGGGTTCGGGCCTCTACGGCATGCTCGTGTTCGCGCTGGTCGCCGTGTTTATCGCAGGGCTGATGGTTGGCCGCACGCCGGAATACCTAGGCAAGAAAATCCAGGCCCACGAGATGAAGATGGCGTCGCTGGCGATCCTAATTCCCGCCGGTGCGGTGCTGGTGGGCACGGCGCTGGCCTGCGTAAGCGATTGGGGCCTGGCGGGCCGTGCCAACCCGGGCGCGCACGGTTTTTCCGAAATCCTGTACGCGTATTCGTCAGCCGGAAACAACAACGGCAGCGCCTTTGCGGGCCTCACCGTGAACACACTGGGCTACGACCTGTCGCTTGGCGCCGCAATGCTTCTGGGCCGCTTTGGCCCGATGCTGGCGGTGCTGGCGATTGCGGGCTCGCTTGCGGCCAAGAAAACCGTGACGCCGGGACCGGGAACGTTGCCGACGCATACGCCGCTGTTTGTCGGTTTGTTGATCGGCACGGTGCTTCTGGTGGGTGCGCTCACGTTTGTGCCCGCGCTGGCCCTTGGCCCGATCGTTGAGCATCTACTGATGGTGAAGCCATGAGCACGAAAAAACACTCTCTATTCGATGTCGCGATTGCCAAGCAGGCCGCGATTGACGCTGTTCTTAAACTCAACCCGCGCCGGCAGGTGCGCAACCCGGTGATGTTCGTGGTATGGGTGGGCAGCCTGCTGACAACATTATTGTTCGCTCACTCGCTGTTTGGCTCGGGTGAAGCGTCGCCGCTGTTCATCCTCGGCATTTCGGCGTGGCTGTGGTTTACCGTGCTGTTCGCCAACTTCGCCGAGGCAATGGCCGAAGGCCGCGGTAAGGCCCAGGCCGCCGCATTGCGCAAGACGCGCCAGAACGTGATCGCCAAGCTGCTGAGTGAGGCCGACCGCAATTCCAAACGTACTGAGCGCAACGCCGCGGACCTGAAACAGGACGACCTGATTCTCGTCGAAGCCGGTGACGTGATCGCCGCCGACGGTGAAATCGTCGAGGGTGTGGCCAGCGTGGACGAAAGCGCCATCACCGGCGAAAGCGCGCCCGTGATCCGTGAAAGCGGCGGCGACCGCAGCGCCGTCACCGGCGGCACGCGCGTGCTGTCGGACTGGATCATCGTGCGCGTGACGGCGACGCCCGGCGATTCGTTCCTCGACCGCATGATCGCGATGGTCGAGGGCGCCAAGCGCCGCAAGACGCCCAACGAAATCGCGCTGGATATCTTGCTCGCGGGATTGACCATCATCTTCCTGCTCGCCTGTGCGACGTTGCTTCCTTATTCGATTTACGCCGTCAACGAAGCCGGGGCCGGCGCGCCCATCACGATCACAGTGCTGGTTGCGCTGCTGGTGTGCCTGATTCCCACGACGATTGGCGGCCTGCTGTCGGCCATCGGCATCGCGGGCATGGATCGCATGATTCAGGCCAACGTGATTGCGACATCCGGCCGCGCGGTGGAGGCCGCGGGCGACGTCGACGTGCTGCTGCTCGACAAAACCGGCACGATCACGCTGGGCAACCGCCAGGCGGTCGCATTCCTGCCCGCCGAGAACGTCCATGTCGGCGTGCTGGCCGATTGCGCACAACTGAGTTCGCTTGCCGATGAAACGCCCGAAGGCCGCAGCATCGTAGTGCTGGCCAAGGAGAAGTTCGGCCTGCGTTCGCGCGACGTCGAGGCCATTGGCGCCAAGTTCGTGCCGTTTTCGGCCAACACACGCATGAGTGGCGTGGATTTCGCCGACCGCCAGGTCCGAAAAGGTTCGCTCGAAGCCATCACCGAATGGGTGAAGGCTGAGGGCGGCACTCTCCCGGGCGGTGTTCGTGCGGCGGCGGACGACATCGCCAAAAAGGGCGGCACGCCCTTGGTCGTTGCCGAAAAGAAAGCCGGCCGTGCAGTCGCGCTTGGCGTCATCCAGTTGAAGGACATCGTCAAGGGCGGTATCCGCGAGCGCTTCGCGGAACTGCGGCGCATGGGCATCAAGACCGTGATGATCACGGGCGATAATCCGCTGACGGCGGCGGCGATTGCCGCGGAGGCCGGCGTTGACGACTTCCTTGCCCAGGCGACGCCCGAGGCCAAGCTGAAGCTCATTCGCGACTACCAGGCGCAAGGCCGCATGGTGGCGATGACCGGCGACGGCACCAACGACGCGCCCGCGCTTGCGCAGGCTGACGTGGCTGTCGCCATGAACAGCGGCACGCAGGCCGCCAAGGAAGCCGGCAACATGGTCGACCTCGACAGCAACCCGACGAAACTGATCGAGGTTGTCGAGACCGGAAAGCAGATGTTGATGACGCGCGGCGCGCTGACAACGTTCAGCATCGCCAACGACGTCGCCAAGTATTTCGCGATCATCCCGGCGGCTTTTGCGGCGACGTACCCAAGCTTGAACGCGCTGAACGTGATGGGCCTAAATCCCGCAAGCGCGATTCTGAGCGCGGTCATTTTCAACGCGCTGATCATCGTTGCGCTGATCCCGCTGGCACTCAAGGGGGTGAAGTACCGGCCCATCGGCGCGGCGAAGTTGCTGCGCCAGAACATCCTGATTTACGGCGTGGGCGGCCTGATTGCGCCCTTTATTGGCATCAAGGTGATTGACGTGCTGCTGGTGGCAGTCGGCGCGGGTGGAGGTGTGTCATGATTAGTTCTATTCGACCGGCAATTGTCCTGCTTGTGTTGTTCACGGTGCTGACCGGCGCCGCCTATCCGCTGCTGGTGACGGGCGTGTCACAGGTGATTTTCCCGCACCAGGCCAACGGCAGCCTGATCCGCGAGGGTGACCGCGTGCGCGGGTCGGCCTTGATCGGCCAGCCTTTTGGTGAGCCCGGCCGCTTCTGGAGCCGCCCGTCGGCGACAGGTCCGCACGGCTACAACGCAGGCGCGTCCTCAGGCAGTAACGCGGGCCCCACCAACCCGGCGTTTTTGCAGGCTGTGAAGGACCGCGTCGCCGCACTGCATGACGCCGAGAAAGCTGCGGGCGTGAAGAATGATGCGCCCGTACCAGTGGACTTGGTGACGGCGTCGGGCAGCGGCCTGGACCCGCACATCAGCCCCGCTGCGGCGGAATACCAGATTGCGCGTGTAGCCGCCGTCAGTGGCGTGCCCGAGAGGGACGTGCGTGAACTGGTTGCCAAATACACGTATGGCCGGTTTGTCGGCCTGTTGGGTGAACCTGCCGTCAACGTGCTGGAGTTGAACCTTGCGCTGGAGAAGTTGAAGCCCGCGCCTTAACCGACCCCGCATGAATCAAGGCTGCGCGGCTATTACGCCGCGCCGGGGAGATCGTCTGTCCACATATCGCGCAGAGCGCGAAGGAGAATGAAGTGAAGTACGCATGGATGTTGTTGTTTTTTGCCGCCGCACCGTTGTGCGCTGAGGACGTGAAGTCCACTGAAAGCGCCGAGCAAAGCTGGTTGAAGCAGTTCTCGATCAGCGCCGAGGTGGATGTTGTATCGAAATACATATTTCGCGGCTGGGACGTCTACGACGACCGGCCCGCGTTTCAGCCCAGCTTTACGCTGAACACGCCCAACGTCGGGCTTGGTTTCAGCGTTTGGGGAAGCTGGGCGCTGTCGGGCCGCGAGGAGCACGAGGCAAGCACGAAAACTCTCGACGAAATTGACCTGACGTTCTTCTTTCGCCGCCGTTTCTGGCAGCTCGAATTCGGCGTCGGCCACATCAGTTACATTTATCCAAACACTGACGGACACGCCGGGACGACGTCAGAGCTGTTCACGGACGTGCGTTTTTACGTGCCCGCCCTGCCGGCGTTTGTGCCGGTGTCGGTCTACGGCCAGTTGTTCTACGACTACGACAAGGGCAACGACTACTACCTGCGTTTTGGCGCCGACGCGGGCCCGAACCTGACCGTAGCCGAAAACATTACGCTGACGTTCCCGCTGCAATTCTGGGTGGGCTACAACCACGGCCAACTCAACGTGGACTCCGCGATCGCGGACGTGAACTTCGGCGCGGGCGTCCAGGTCGGCTGGCGCTGCCTGTGGGCCAAGCTTGTCGTGAATTACACGATCACGCCCGAGGACACCATCAACCCGCATGACGACGGCGAGTTCTGGGCGCTGTTTGCCTTGGGAGTGTCGTTCTAGACTGCGCCCGTGACCGACCAACGCCCCGATCCCGATCAGCTTCTGGCCGAAGTTAAAGCGGCCGAGAAAAGCGCCACGCGCGGGCGGCTGAAAATCTTTTTCGGTGCATCGCCGGGCGTGGGCAAGACCTACGCCATGCTAGAGGCCGCGCGGGCGGCCAAACGCGAAGGCAAAGACATCCTGATCGGCGTGGTTGAGACGCACGGCCGTGCAGAAACTTCGGCGCTGACGCAGGGGCTGGATGTCCTGCCGCGCAAGCGTGTCGAATACAAGGGCAACTTCCTCGAAGAATTCGACCTTGAAGCGGCGTTGGCGCGCAAACCGTCAATCATGCTGCTCGATGAACTGGCCCACACCAACGCGCCCAACTGCAAGCACGACAAGCGCTGGCAGGACGTGCTCGATTTGCTCGAGGCGGGGATTACCGTCTGGTCCACGCTCAACGTCCAGCACGTCGAGTCGCTCAATGACGTGGTCGCGCAGATTACGGGCGTGGTTGTGCGCGAAACCGTGCCCGACACGGTACTGGAGCGCGCGGACGAAGTGGAACTCGTTGACCTGCCGCCCGACGACCTGCTCAAACGCCTGGACGAAGGCAAAGTATACGTGCCTACACAGGCCAAACGCGCGCTGCAAAGTTTTTTCCGCAAGGGCAACCTGCTGGCACTGCGCGAACTCGCGCTGCGCCGCACAGCCGAACGCGTCAACCAGGCCGTCGACACCTACCGGCGCGAAGAAGGCATCAAGAGCCCGTGGCCCACGCAGCAGCGCCTGCTCGTCGCCGTCGGACCCAGCCCGTTTTCAACCCGCCTGATCCGGGCCACACGACGCATGGCCGCCAACCTCAAGGCGCCGTGGATTGCCCTGAACGTCGAGGTGCCCGGCCGCCTGGACGAAAACGCCCGCGGGCGCATCGAGGAAAACCTCAGTTACGCTGAAGGGCTGGGCGCCGAGTGTACCACCATCGTCGGCGACCATATCGCCGACGACATCCTCGCTTTTGCACGTGCACGCAGCGTTACAACCATAGTGATGGGCAAGCCGCGTTACCGCCGCTGGCGCGAGTTGTTCACCGGCTCGATGCTCGATGAACTCATCCGCAAGTCAGGCGACATTGACGTGCAAGTGATTTCCGGCGATGAACCGGAAGGCGAACCTGCCCCGGCGCTGAAAACTCCGCCGAGTCTAGCCCGTTGGACCGAATATATCGGCGCGGCGGTAATCGTCGCACTCTGCACGCTGGCGGGTGCGGCGCTCGAACGCTTCGTAGCGCCAAGCGACCTTGCGATGGTCTACCTGCTGGGTGTTGTGTTTGTGTCGGCGCGCTACGGCTTTGCGCCCTCTGTCTTGGGATCAGTTCTTTCGGTGGCCTGTTTCAATTTCTTCTTCATTCCCCCGCGCTTCACATTTGCGGTGGAAAGCGCCAACTATGTCATCACCTTCGGAGTCATGTTCGTTGTGGGCTTGATTGTCAGCGCCCTGACTTCCCGCGTGCGTCGGCAAGCAGTAGCCGCGCGAGGGCGTGAGACCCGCACCGCCGCGTTGTATGCGTTGTCGCGTGAGTTGTCAGCCGAACGTGGTGAACCAGAGCTGGCTGAGCTTGCGGTGCGCAGGATGCAGGATGTCGTCGCGGGCGATATGGCGATTTTCGCGCCGGGCAAGGATGGCGCGCTTCAGCGCCTTGCCGGCAAGGCGGAATTGAGTGCGGCCGACCTGGCCGTAGTACAGCTTGCCTTTGAGCGCGGCCAACCCGCGGGCGCGGGCACGGACAATCTTCCTTCCTCGCGCGTGCTGGCTCTGCCACTGCGAGGTGCAACGGGGAACATCGGTGTTGCTTCGTTCATTGCCGGAGATGGCGCCGTTGCTGTGGATCGGCGTGAGCTGCTCAACGCATTCGCCAGCCAGACCGCGATGGCGCTGGAACGCGCACAGTTGGCCGAAAAGGCGCAACGCTCGCAGGTCGACGCCGAAACGGAGCGCCTGCGAAATGCGCTGCTGTCGAGCGTCAGCCACGACCTCCGCACGCCTCTGGCCGCCATTACGGGCGCCACCAGCACCCTGCTCGGGCCTAAAACGGACGACGAGACCAGCCGCGAACTTGTCCGCAGCATCCACGACGAGGCGCGGCGCATGAACCGGCTGGTGAATAACCTGCTGGACATGACGCGGCTGGAATCCGGCCAGTTGCGGCTGCGCAAAGAACCGGTGTTGATCGAAGAAGTCGTCGGCTCGGCGCTGGAAGCCCTCAAAGACCAACTGGAATCGCGGCAGGTCAAGATCGACATTCCGCCTGACGTGCCGCCGGTGCGGGTGGACTTGGTGTTGATGGAGCAAGTCATCGTCAATCTGGTTGAAAATGCCGTTAAGTATGCGCCACTGAGCACCATTGAGATTTCAGCTCGCAATACACCGGAAGGAGTGCTGGTCGAAGTCGCCGACAACGGGCCGGGCCTGCCGCCGGGTCAGGAAGAACGTGTGTTCGACAAGTTCTATCGCGCGAGCAATGCCCCCGGCGTGCGCGGCGCGGGCCTTGGATTGACCATCTGCCGGGGGATACTTCAAGCTCACGGCGAACGCATCTGGGCGCGCAATCGCGACGGCGGCGGCGCTTCATTTCAATTCGTGCTGGAAGCCGCGCCGCTGCCTCCGGAAAACATGGGCGACAGGGGCAAGCCATGACCGCGAAAGTTACCGCAACATCAGGGCCGCTGGTTCTTCTGATTGAAGACGAACCGCAGGTGCGGCGTTTCCTGCGCGCGACCTTGAGCGTCAACAACTACCGTCTGGTGGAAGCTGACACCGCTCAACAGGGGCTCATGCACGCCACTGGCCATAACCCTGACATCGTGTTGCTCGATCTCGGCCTGCCCGATATGGACGGCCTGGAAGTATTGAAGCGCTTGCGCGAGTGGTCGAGTGTGCCGGTGATCGTGATTTCCGCGCGCGGGCAGGAGCAGGACAAGATCAACGCGCTGGATCACGGCGCCGACGATTACCTCACCAAGCCTTTTCAGGCCGGCGAGCTGCTTGCGCGGCTACGCGTGGCCCTGCGCCACGCCCAATCGCACACCAAAGAGCCGGACAGCCCGATTTTCGCGGTGGAGGGGTTGAAGGTTGACCTCGCCAAGCGCCAGGTGTTTGTGCGCGGCGAGGAGATCCACCTGTCACCGCTCGAATACAAGCTACTGACGTTCCTGATTCGCCACGCGGGCCGCGTCGCCACGCAACAGCAAATTCTGCGCGAGGTTTGGGGGCCGACGCAGGCCGATCAGACGCATTATCTGCGTGTCTATGTCGGCCATCTCCGCCGCAAAATCGAGGCCGACTCCGCTCGGCCCCAAGTGCTCATCACCGAACCCGGCGTCGGCTACCGCCTGCGCGAATCAGGTTCCGGTGAATGATCTGTTTCTGCCAACCGGGCGAAAAAAATAAGGTGTACGACACTGTGTACATGTTCCCTTTCTGGAGTTTTTTAATCGGCGGATGCCTTGGAAGCGGCTTCCCAGGCTGAAAAGAAGGTGGCAGGGGCGGGTGGACTCGAACCATCAACCTCGTGATTAACAGTTAGTTAAAAACGCTTTTACGCGCCTTTCGGCAGCCCCCGTAAATTCACGTAACAGGATAAGAGTGTTGAACTAACGCCATTCCAAGGCAAAGCGCAAGTTTGTAGAGTTTTACCGAATTTCACTTTTCCAGGGTCGGACAAAGGGTCGGACAGGAACAGGCCCACTTGCGGAGTACTCGTGGCGTTTTTGGCTCGGTCGATCAAACGAGGCGTGACCCGCTGGTATGTCGTATGGAACGACGCGACGAGGAGTGGTGTGGAGTTACAGCAGGACTAGAATAATTGCGATACCGTTTATCTAGAAGGAAGGGATTCCCTTCGGCGGGTATCGCCGGGGCGATGTCTTGTTCGTCTTGGTTACCCATGGCGTCCTCTGGTAGCGACGCCCGCTGGCAAATGCGCGATTCCCGGTGTGGACCACGATAACGGCGCGCATAATTGCTGAATACCTTGTCGTCGGGTTCGGCCATAAGCGACGCGGCACGAAGATTTCGCATGTGCATTTTCACGTCGGTGCCGAGCGCACGGTGGACGTGTCGCCGTCTTTGGAAGTCGCAATCCATCGGCATCTTCAAAGCAGCCATGAGGCCGAGGTTGTCATCTTCCACAATCATCCGATGACGCTGGAGCAGGCCTTGTTCAACCATGGCCCCTTGGCTTCACAGGCTGACCGGAACGTGTGGCTTTCCTACCTGAAAAACCTGCCGTTGCTGCTCAAGCGCATACTCGGGGGTGGTCACGTCCATTTCTACTTGGGCGAGAACGGCAAGGTTCGCGAGTTCGACAGCCCGAACTTTCTGCAGATCGTGCATTGGCTTCTGCGGAAAGATGGCGCGTGACCAGAGTAAGCGTCCCATTGGCTGACGTCCTGACGCCCAGCGACAACTGGGTGAGCATCATTCCCACCGCGACCTATCGCGAAGTGACGGTGCGACTTTGGGGCAAAGGTGTGGTTGAACGTGGGATCGTTGCCGGGTCTGCCATGTCCGGTAGCTCGCGCCTTCAGGTCAACTCAGGCGAGTTCATCTTGTCCAAGATTGATGCACGCAATGGTGCCCTTGGTTTGCTGCCGCCAACGTTGGACCAGGCCGTGGTCAGTTCTGACTTTCCGGTTTTCCGCCCGGACCCTGACCGCTTGCTGCCCGAGTACCTCGGTTGGGTGTGCCGCACGCCGGACTTCGTCGACATGTGCCGCAAAGCGAGCGAGGGCACTACAAACCGCGTTCGGCTCAAAATCGATAGATTTCTGGCGAGTTCGATTTCTCTGCCGCCAATCGAAGAACAGCGGCGCATCGTCGCCTACCTCGACGCCCTCTCCGCCAAAATCACCGAAGCCCGCACCCTACACGATCAAGCCGCCGAAGAAACCGTAGCGTTGGCGGGGTCCATTTCAGGAGAATTCCTTTCCGGTCGGTGGCCACAAATGAAACTTGAGGAAGTTTGTCCTATCATCACGGACGGCACGCACCAAACCCCGCGGTATACCGAACAAGGTGCGATTTTCCTTTCCGCCCAAAATGTGAAGCCCTTTCGCTTCAAGCCCGAGAAACATCGCAAGGTATCGCACGACGATTTTCGCAGCTACACCGCGCGTAATAAGCCGAGGCGGGGCGATGTGCTCATGACGCGTGTAGGCGCAGGAATAGGTGAAGCCGCTGTTATTGACCAAGAGATCGACTTCGCCATTTACGTAAGCCTTGCATTAATTCGGACGGACAGCACTCGGCTTTCGCCGGAGTATCTCGTTCAGTGGCTGAATTCCCCCGCAGGTCGAGCAAGTTCACATCGTGAGACTTTGGGACGAGGGAATTCGCAGGGCAATCTGAACTTAAAGTTATTGCGTGCCGTTACGCTTCCGGTCCCTCCATTGCCCGAGCAACGCCGGATCGTGGCGGAACTAGATGCGTTGCAGGCGAAGGCGGACACACTGAAGGGCCTACAAACCGAGTCCGCTGCCGAACTCGACGCCCTTCTACCCGCCGCCCTCGACCGCGCCTTAAAGGGGGAACTGTGATGCCGCGAATGGATCCACCCGAACAGCCATTCTCACGCCGTCAAGGATTGCGAAAGACTGCGTCAGAACCGCCAATTTGGGACGAGGCACCGGAGTCGCTTCGAATTGCCATCCTGAATGCAGCACGCGGAATCGGTCGGTTGGGCCCTCAAGGCGTCCGGGACGTTGTGTGCGACGTCCTTTTATGCCGCCCGGACAAGAACAACTGGTCGGACGACCCCGTCTGGAATGAGGTTCTCGACCATGTTGAGGGTTGCCAGTGGTTTCAGTTCTTCGACTTGGTTGAGAAGCTGGCACCTGCCGTATTCCGGCGGACCGGTGATCCAAGTGCATTCCAAACTGCGGTCAACGGATCGCTTGAAGACGCAAACGTCGGATGGCGATTGCGCGATGGCTTAGTTGTCGCGATGGCTGATGATACTGCAAGACCGCCGATCGATCACGCCCTGAAGGTACTCGAAGACCACCACCTCGCGACGGCGCAAACCGAGCTTCACGAGGCAATCAAGGACATCTCGCGCCGACCCGAAGCCGACTGTTCAGGGGCTGTTCAACATGCAATGGCCGCGCTGGAGGCCGTTGCCCGTCACGTCACCGGCGACGCCAAGCGAACGCTGGGGGAGATTCTGAAACATCATCGCGATTTAGTGCGGGAGCCGCTGAAGACCGGACTTGAGAAGCTTTGGGGATATACCTCGGATCAGGCGCGCCACGGTCGGGAAGGCAACGCCGTTGAACCTGCTGAAGCGCGCGTAGTTGTCGGAATCGCTGCGGCACTGGTGCCGTACTTGATTTCCAAATTGCCAGCTTCATCGGAGGAATAGTGATCGGACGCCGTGTCCTTCTGGACCATCTATGAGTAACGAACCCACAAGCGAAAGCGATCCAGCAGACCTGGGTGCGATGATCCAGTTGCTTGCCGCTGGGGCTGGCGGTGTCGCCGGTGCCGTATTTGCCGGGCCGATTCTTGTCGGACTTGTTGTTGCCGCCACGGCATTGACCGGGTTAGGTGCGCTGCTGAGTTCTCGTGACTTCAAGAGACTCCGTGACAAGATCGAACGCGAAGCCCGCCAACTTCAGCATGACCTTAAGGCGGTTAAGGACAAGCTGAACGAGCAATACCTGACCACCGGCCAGGCGCGCCTTCTCGCCGGCAAGTGGTGGAAAACGGTCATCGAGGAGTTCCGCCAGAAAAAGCTCGATGCCGCCCGCCGCATCCTCGTCGGTGATTACGTGGACGCTGATCCCACGAAATTCCTCGATGACGAGCAGTTCTTCAACATCTTGGAAGAAATGAACGAGGACCACCTGAAGCTGCTGTCTCTGCTATCGCCAGACGGGCTCCATCACTCAATGGGGTTTGAACAGCAATTCCAGCGCCACGCCTTTGAGATTGATGACCTGGCTTGGCAATTGCACCGGCTGGGTCTGATTAAATGGTCGGCAGACAGCTATATTGGGCTTCACGAGACCCAGTTGTTCCGGTCGCCGATGCCAATGGAGGAGTACAGCCCGCCCGATCCGCGGAGCATTTCTGACGCAATCCGCAAGGCCATCGAGAAGACGACAACGCCGTCAGGCGGCTATTCGCTGTCACGCCTGGGCGCCGCCTTCGCGGATCGCTTGGACCCATCACGGCTCGAAGACCCCAAACGTTGGTATTACCGCGCCAAGCCTTGGAAGGAAATGCACGCAGACGACAGTGGCGACCTGAAGAACCCGGGCGAAGCGCAATGACTGATCGAGAACATCTCTTCATCAGCTACGCGTGGGCCAACGCGGCATTCGTTGATTAGCTGGCACTGAGGCTCACTGCCGAGGGTTACAAGGTCTGGGCGGATCGGCACAAGACTCTGGTCGGCTAGAACTGCTAACGAAAGCATGAGGGCCCTGCCATGACCGACAAGGTTCCGTACATAACAACTGACGAAATCCCCTATCTCAAGGACTGCCCAAAGGACGGGCGAGTGCGACCGATTTCGACGTACCACGACGGCAAACATTGGCACTCGTACGTGCTTCAACCCGATAAACGCGTCGTTGCAATGAAGCCGATCGAGGTATTCAACACTTCGTATGTCGCGCTAAGTCCTGCATCGCCGTCGGACGTCGAGATTCCTCTGCTAACGTTTCTGTTCCAATATTTCCCGTCCGTTGAAGGGGCTTCGGCGCATCGAATGCTGTATGAGGATGTCGAAAATGCGTTGGCGGTTCTGCACAAGTATTTCATCTTGTCGCGCCACTACGATACAGCCCATGACTTGGCGTACTCGCGAGTGTTCGCAACAGAACTGGAATATGCCCTGTTCAACCATCGTTCCGCGTACGATCTGCTCCACAAGTTCTCGATGGCTTTCATCCAGCCATATGTCCCCAAAGGAAAGACAATCCCAGACTCGTTTCGCCGCTTTGCAGAGAAGTCCGATGAGGAGCGGCTCGAGTATGGCTTCTCGTCCGCAATATCGAGCTTTTATGCGGCGAAGAAAGATCGTTTCATGCTGCTACGGGAGATGCGCGACGGCATTGGTCATCACGGCAGGTCGATAGACTGGATATTCAAACTTGCCGAGGGTGTCGGAATCGCGCAGGACTCGTTCATCGGTCACGCATTGGAGAAGGGTCGCTTGTGGGAGATGACGAAGCCCCTAAGGAATAGCATTGGGAGCTACCTAGCCTTGATCGCTTTTCTCGCTCAAGATCTGCTAATTGCCATCGAAGACTTTACGGCAGCATGCGCCTCATCTTTCGACGTACTTCCGTCTTCAACAGCAGCAGGCTATCGGATATTTGTACGCTCGAATCTGAATGCACACCGCGCAAAGTTAGCGGAATACATTGAAAAGCCTTGGACGTTCGGCACCAAGCCCCTGAGCTCCTGACGACTAGGTGTGCGGAGGGCGTCAACGAGGCCCGTCGACGCATTCATATGCCGAACCTCAAACGTTGGTGTTTGAACTGGGTCAATCGCAGCAGGAGTATATCCCGTGAGAGTCATTCACCTGACCATCAAGAATTTCCGCGGCATACGGCAGGGTACAGTTCTGCTGCCCAAACATGTTGTCTTCGTCGGAGACAACAATACGGGTAAATCAACGGTACTAGAAGCAATCGATCTGGTCCTTGGGCCCGAACGGTTGTCACGACGACCGGCTATTGACGAACACGATTTCTTTGGCGGTGCCTATCTCGACAAGGATAAAGCACCAATTCGGATCGAGGTCGAGCTTGTCGTTTCGGATCTCGATGAAACGCAAAAACGGCGGTTCAGAGACCATCTGGAATTTTGGGACGTTGAATCCAATGCACTGGTGGGAGGTCCGCCCGAAGCCACCAGTAACAAGAATGTGACGCCAGTTCTTCGCGTGAGATTCGATGGGCATTACGACAAAGACGAGGACGATTTTGCGGCCAACACGTACTTCTCTTCCCCCGTTGATGACCGAGATCAGCGCACTCAATTCGGACCGAAGGACAAGCGAGAGTGCGGCTTTCTCTTCTTGAGGACGCTGCGAACTGGTTATCGAGCGCTCAGCCTGGAGCGCGGCTCGCTATTGGACATGATCCTCAAACTGGAGGGAAAGACCCTGAACATGTGGGAAGCAGTACTAACTGAGCTTCGCACACTCCCTGTTGCTGCCAGCGACGCGCTTGGCATCAACGAAATCCTGCGTTCGGTGCAGAAAGAACTCAGCCGGTTCGTTCCTTCCGAATGGGCGGAAACACCGCACTTGCGCGTTTCGGACCTTACTCGTGAAACGCTGCGTCGAATCGTCACTGTCTTCATGGGCACTGGCGCGACCATCGATGGTAAACCCTTTGCGGCTCCGTTTCAGCATCAAGGGACAGGCACGATTAACGCCTTGGTGCTCGCGCTCTTGTCAATCATTGCGCAACTTAAGAAGAACGTCATTTTCGCCATGGAAGAACCAGAAATCGCCTTACCACCACATACCCAAAAACGCATCATTAACGGCGTTTGCAACAATTCCGCTCAAGCCCTCTTTACTTCACACTCGCCGTACGTCTTGGAGGAGTTGGAACCCTCTCAAATTGTTGTTCTGCAGAGGCAAAAGGGTGTACTCACTGGAAGGCCGGCGGACTATCCGCCCTCGATAAAGCCCAAGCTCTACCGTGATGAACTTCGAAAACGCTTTTGCGAAGTCCTCATGGCGCGCAGAGTCCTCATCCTTGAAGGGCATGCCGAATACATGGCCTTCCCAGCGGCGGCGCGAAGGCTTCATGAGCTGCACTCAAAAGATTTCAAAACGCTGGAGGGCTTGGGAATCGCTCCGATTAACGCACAGACCGATACTCAGGTGGCACCTCTTGGAACTTACTACCGGCAGCTTGGGAAAGAGGTCTACGCTGTTGCTGATAAGCAGCCTCCAGCGCAAAGCGCCCAAATCGGAACGTGCGTCGATACGTTCTTCGAGTCTCCCGAGAAGGGTCTCGAAGCGCTCATCGTCAGGACCACGAATCCGGCTGCGCTCAAGAGGTTCGCCCTCGAAATGGTCGCGGACGGCCGGTGGCCAGCTAGTTTGGATGAGCATAAGCCAACGCCAGAAACGATTGACACAAAAGTTCAGGACGCACTGATGCACTTCTTCAAAGCCCGCAAGGGCGAAGGGGCCGTTGCGGAGCTAATGTGGTCATGCACCAAGGCGGAGATGCCCCCCTTCGTTGTCGACGTGCTTTCCAAGATACAGACACGAATCGACCAAATTGAGAAGCCCAAGGAGGAAGATGAATCCCCTGATGGCAAGGCGGAGGACGGAGCAAATGAACAACCGCCTCCAAGCATCAGCGAAGTGAAGTCTACTCCCACTGCCGTTCGACAGGCGTACCTGAAAGAACCAGCACAGCCGCAATCAGCTTCACCGCCACCGCTAGTAAAGAAGGTGATCGTTAAAAAAACCACGCCGCCAACACGATGATACTGTCGCAGGAAAAGAAAAAGCTTTTAGCTTCCGTTAGCCACGTTCTCGCGCTCGGCGGGCCTGGGTCCGGCAAGACCACTATCGCGCTGTTAAAAGCCCAGAAAGAACTCGGCGCGTCCAAGTTGCTGCCCGGACAGTCCATCTTGTTCCTAAGTTTTGCACGTGCCACGGTAGCCCGCGTTATCGAGCAGATTTCGAAGCTTCGGATAGACGATGTTAACGGGGCGCTCGCAGTCGAGACCTACCACGGATTTGCGTGGCGTATCTTGAAGAGCCACGGCTATCTCCTGCAACCCGCGCGTCCGATTCGCCTTCTGGCTCCTCCACAAGCCGCTGCGAAACTTGCCGATATTCCACGCAACGAACGTAGGGTCGAACTGCAGCGCCTCTTTTCCCAGGAGGGGCTGCTTCATTTCGATCTCTTTGCTCCCCTTACGGCAGAGTTGTTCCGCAGATGCGCGACTTTGGCGAAAGTCTATAGCAACGCATTTCCAATCGTCATACTTGACGAGTTCCAAGACACCAACGCTTCCGAATGGGAAATCGTTAAACAATTAGGAAAGACAAGCCAACTCATCGCATTGGCAGATGCGGATCAACGAATTTACGAATTTCGCGGGGCTGATCCACGCCGACTTGAACAGTTCACTAAGGAATTCAAGCCGACCTTATGCGACTTCTCAGAAGAGAACCACCGAAGTAACGGAACGGACATCACGGTGTTTGGCAATGAGCTTCTTACCGGCGCTTGCAAAGGTAAGCAGTACAACAACGTCAAGGTCGTGCTGTATCCCTTTGTTAGGGACATCAACGACTTCGTATTTCTTAAGTTCTCCCTCTTAAGTGCAATTGAGAGGACGAAAAAAAGCACATCGAACTGGTCTATTGCGGTCCTCGTCCCTTCGAGACGCATGATGCTTGATGCATCCGGGTTCCTGAGCGGTGGACAGACCATCCAGTTGAAACAAGGTAAGCGGGTCATGCCACCAATCGAACACGACGTAGCCATAGATGCCGAGGGGCCAACACTGGCTGCGGCGGTGATAGCTCAGCTGCTGTCGCTTGGCGTCGCGGTGCCCAATAACCTCCCAGCACTGGTAGCCAACGTCATTGAGTACTTAAGGGGGCGTAGGGGCGACGACGGACCAACACAAGCAGACAAAAAACTCGCGGAGGGGCTCCAGCAGTTTTTGAACTCTGGGAAAACGATCGGGTCGACTCGAGGAGTTCTCGTGGAGGAATGCCGGAAAATTGGGGCGAATCTTCAGCATTACTCCTTCACTGGCGATCCTGAAGCAGACTGGACGTGGATCCGGGACCAGTTGGAAAAATGCACATGTCCAACCTTGCGCGACATTGCTGACCATTCCAGGTACGTTCGCCTGCTCCACAAAGGCGCGATTCTTCGCGCGAGGTTGAGCGACCTCTGGAGAACCAACGGCAGCTACTCCGGTGCCGTTGACGTTGTTTCTTCCGCACTGCTCCAAGAACATTTCTTAGCGTCGACGCGCCGGCAATTGGGTGTCTACGTCATGACGATGCACAAGGCTAAGGGTAAAGAGTTTGATGAGGTCGTAATCTTCGAGGGAAGATTCAATGGCAAGTTCATCCCTGCGCAGGATCCAAAAAAAGTGGCCGATTCAGCTAGGCTCATGCGGATGGCTGTCACGCGCGCACGAACACATTCCACGATCCTAAGCCCTAAAGCCGACACCTGCCCTCTACTTGGCTAGGTCGCATGATGGACGGCCGCCACGAAATGCGGCGAAGGACACTTTTCTGACGGCAAACTTGTTGTCGTACGGACACGAGCGATGGGGGCCTTCAATTCTTTCGGGAAGGCCGTGCCGAAACTGGTTTCCGGCAGGTTGCCCAGGACGTTCTTGGCCTGACCAAGCTCAACTACAACGCCTGCAAGCTGGGCGAGTCCGAACCGGTGACGATCAAGTTCTCGGACGTCGTGGGAGAAATTTTGATCTCGAATCCGGGCGTAAAGCAACCCGAGGCCAAGTTCAAGTTTTACATCTAGCTGGTTGCTGGAACCGAACGGAGTTCGATGCCAGGCTCTTGCGACTTCGTGGTTCTGCGGCGTAGGTCTATTTTTTCCGCCTCATGATCTACTTCGCCTTCAAGGCTTCAATCACTTCATTTGCAACCTTGCGAAGTTCGTCATCACTTGAACCCGAAAGCTGGTGGAGGAGTTCGTTGGCATTGGTGTCGCGCGTTTTTGCGAGCAAGGCGACGGCCCGGACGCGTTCGGTTTTGTCGCCGTCGGTCTTTGAAGCAACTTCAAGGACCTTGGCCTTGGCGCGTGGGTCTTCCGTGAACGCCAGGGCGTCGACGGCGAGAAAGCGGTGAGCGGCTTTCCCGTCGGCAATCTCGATCAGGTCGGGAACGAATAACGGGCTTGGATGTTTGCGGGCTTCGCGCAATGCCTGCTGTTGAACTTTGTCCTTCGGTGCCGACAAAGCGCCACGGATAACCTCGATCAGCGTGCCAAGGCCTTCCTTCTCAGCCAGTTCAACGGACTTGGTCAGCGCTTCCAGCTGAACATCTTCGCTGGCATCGGCGACGAGCGCTTTACGTAGCAATGGCATATTCGACTTGGCGTCAGGCAGCGCCGCGACCTTGCGGATGATCTCAATGCGGTCCGCTGCGCCCTCGGCCTCTAGGTAGTCGCTTTCCGCTTGTTCAACCGGCGTCTTCGGCGGGGAAGCCGACGGCAATAGCCTGTTGGAGTCCGGGGCGTTGATGGTTGCAACGCTGTTCTCTTGGCGGTTGGCGTTCAGGTCGCGAGGCCGCGTGAGCATGTACCCGCCAAGTAGGCATCCCAGCGCGAGCAGGCCAACGAGTGCGAAGACAACGGAACGATTCACGGATTCTCCTCGTGCAACGGTACCCAAACGTCATCGCAACCGGCGAGAGGTCAACTACGGGTACCCGGTCGGCGCTGAAACGACAAGGGCAATCTACACCACGAAGCGACAAGGTAGTTCAACGGAAAATGGACTCGCGGACTCCTGAATTTCCACATGACCAATCGGTC
>JADLAK010000043.1 GCA_020848275.1 Planctomycetota bacterium | reverse complement strand
GCGAGCATCGCATCTCTGCGTCGCGCTCGCTCAGCGTGGCTTCCAGCCACGCCGTCGCTCGCGCTTCTTGATCTGCTCGCTCGGCGCAGCGCATAAACTCGGCACACTAACCTTGAAAAAGCTCTAAACACTACCGGTATTCGTCGAGCATCTTGCGCGCGAGCGCCTGCCATTGCATGAACTCGTGCTGCATCTCCGCCGGGGCCTTGGCTGTGGGGCCCAGCAGATATTTTTCGATGCGGTCACGGGCCTTCTGCGCGTCCTCGGGCTTGTCCTTCTCGCGCGCCCATTTGAATTCCAGCCGCGCCATCCAGTAATGGTTTTCGGGCCAGTCCGGGGCGCGCTGCAGCGCCAGTTCAAGCTGTTTGCGGCCGTTGCGCAGGCTGCCGATGCTGGTCGGCGGGCCCGGCGCCTCGATCAGCAGCGCGCCGTAAACGCGGTGCGCGCCGCCGTTGTCGATTTCCTTGCCAAGCTCGATGACTTTCTTGCAGTTGCGCTCGATGATGCCCACGGCGTCCAAGCCGTAGCTGTGGTCGTTGTCGCCCAGCCGCCCGGACAGCACCGCATGGTAGTACAACGCCTCGGCGCCCTCGGGCTGAAGTTTGATCGCGGTGCTGGTGTATTTTAGACCCTCTTTGCTGAATTTAATCCGCTCCGCTGTATCCCCTGCGTAACTCGCCAGCCAAACATAGGCGCGTGCGGCGTCATTCAACATCGCGTAGTCTTCGCCCTTGATCTTCGCGGCGGCGGCGAATTTCTCGACGCACTTGCGCAGGCGTTCTTCGTTACGCGGCTGCGCGACGTAAAGCTCGCGCGCGCTCGATACAAGCTGCGCATAAGTTGTTGCGTCGCCGCCGGCGCCGCCGCCCAGGGTTTCGGTGGGGATGCTCTGGCACGAACTCAGCAGCGTGATGCCGACGGCAAATAGCCCGAGCATGATGCTGGCGCCCATGCCCGCCAGGCGCTTGCGCTGGACCAGCCGGCGCTCGATGGCGGCCAAGACGTAGGGGTGGGGGAAGGGTTCGGTGCTCGGCGGTTGGTGATCGTTCATCGGTTCATTCGCCTTTGAAAGCTTTCTCGGCGGCGGTCAGGCGCTTTTCGTCGGGCGCCACAAACGTCGCCGTTTGCAGCGTTACGCCGAGTTTCTTGCCGGCCTCGGATTCATCAAGCTTGGCCAGCACCGCCTTGAGCGTGTCGCGCTTGTCGCCCAGGCGCCCGTCGATCTCGACGACGAGTTCCTGCGGCAGCACCGCACTTTCGTAACTCAGCGTACTTTCCTTCAGGTCGGCGTCCTTGGTGAATGCCGCGGCGGTGACGCGGTCGAGCAACACGTAGTCGGGCGCGTCTTTTTCATCGTCGGCAATCGCGTAGCCCGCGTCCATCAGGTTGTCGTATTGCACCCATTCCACGGGCTTGGCCTTCAGCCCCTTGGTGATGGGCAGCACCACGTTGTCGAGCCACTTTTTGTCGGCCGTCATGTTGGTGGCGATGCGTTTGCCCGCGGGATAACCGTCGGCCTTGGTCTTGCCGTAAAGGACGTATTGTTCGCCGTCGTTGCCGCCGCGGCGGGCTTCGGCAATAGCGGTAAGTTTCAGGGCTTCCTTGTTGGCGAAATACAAGCCGGGGCTCATGATCGCGACGGCGGTCTTGTCCTTGTCATCCTTGAGCAGCTTGAGGGCGTCCTCGGGCTTGTTGCGGATGCCGCGGCGCACGAACTTCGCGCCCTCAACCTTGCCATTGAGGAATGCACACAGGTCGTCGATGGGTTGCTTGGCCTGTTCGTCCGTCGCGTACTTTTCGCCAAGCTTGTAGACGCTGAGCCCGAGCTCGGTTGGCGGCTTGTCCTCGGCTGTCGCCGCGACAGCCAGCAGCATCAGTGCAACGCCCGTGAGCAAAATCGTGCGCATGGTTTTCCTCGCCTAGAAAAACGGGCCGGGTCTTTCGACCCCGGCCCTGATACACGCTTATTCTATTTCTTTTCAGTCATTTCGAAATCAACAACCTTCCACTTGCCGTCGGTGTACCACTCGACCCTGAAGGTGAACTGCTTGCCGCCGCCGGCGAGTTTCTGGAAGCCGTCGCTCAGCGTGATGGTGGCCTTGGAGTCGCCGTCCATTGTCACGCTGAAGCAGCCATCGCCCAGCGCTTCCTTGGGCATCGAGGACTTGCCGCTCGATGTCAGGTTCTTGCACATGTCCTTGGCGATCCCGTCGACCGCTATCTTTGTCTGCTCGGCGCTCATCTTGGCCGCGTCGGGCATGCGCCGAACGATACTTTCGGCGATCTTCTTTGTGTCCATGCACTCGGCGGCCATCTCGGCGTCGGCCTCGAGGACAGCCGCCCACCACAGCAGCACGGCGTCCACGGCGCGTTCGAGCTTGCGGACTTTGGCGAAGTCAAGGCCCGCGCCGTCGTTCTCGCTCACCAGCTCAAGTTTCATCGGCTGCGTGACGCCCTGCATGCAAAGCATCGCCAGGTCGGCGGAAACCCAGAATTCGTTGACGTCATCGCCCGCCTTGGCCTTGCGCGTCGTGGTCATCTTGATGGCTTCGGCGTCCTTGAACTTTTCTTTGGCGCCAACGGTGATGGTGTAGGGCGCGGCGCCGTCTTTTTCGCGGAAGTATTCGAATTCGTAGCTTTGCTGCTTATCAAGCGGCAGCAGCAGGCCCGCAATCATCTGCGAGCCGGCCAGCAGCAACCCTGGCGACGCGTCCACCGTCTTCTTGGTGGGCTTGCCGTCTTTGCGCATCACAATCGCGTATTTGCCTTCACTGAAGGTAACCGAGGTAAAATTCGATTCCTTGCCGTTCTCGGTCTCGGTGTTGGAGCCATAAAGCACCCGCAAGTCGTGAGAGACGTAGCTCTCGCTCTTCACGCCAAATGACCCCTTGGGCCCGAGCTTCGCATCCATGGCCACGGTAATCAGGTAGCAGGGCTGGTCGTCGAAAGTGCTCTTGCCAATGGTGAAAGTACCGCTGCCGAGGTTCATGCCGCCGACAGAGAACGCGTAAATTCCCGTGCGGCAGACGCTTTCATTAATGCTTGTCTGGGTCTTCAACCAGTCCTGAGCGTTTTTTACGTGGGCGTCGTCGGCGATCAAAGGCGCGGCGAACATCAGCGCGAACAAAACGGGCAGAAGTCTCATCTTGGTTTCTCCTGAAGGTGATGGCCCGGACTGTATCATAAAAATAAAACGGGAGGCGCCTGCGCGCCTCCCGGACGATTTGCAACTGCTGCCTATCTTTTGTCAGGCGCGACGGCGCGAATGCGGTAGACAGGGCCGACAGGTTCGGCCTCGCTTGGCGCGTCGCCGGCCTTCTTGTTCAGGACTACCGCGCCGACCTCCAGCACCGCGCCCTCGCGCAGCGCCACCACTGATTTGGCGGTGGTCTCAAAGCCGTAGGCCTTGAACACCACTTCGTATTCGCCCGCGGGCAGGTTGCCGAAAACCACCACGCCCTCTTTGTCCGGCGTCGCGCGCATCTTTTTGGCCAGTTGGCCAGCCTTGTCGCCGCCGTGGAAGTACAGCTCAGCCGTCACGCTTGCGCTGAATGCGTTGCCGTCGGTGCTGCGCACCACGGCGCGCAGGCTGGTGGTCGGGAGCATGTGCAGCGGGCCGTCGGCGGCGGCTATCTGGCCCGCCTTGACCGAGGCTTTACGCGGCGTGGCCTTGCCCGCGGTGTTCTCCCATGCGGCCTTGAACCCCGGCGCCCTCACACGCACCTCGTAGTCGCCCTCGGGCACGTTATCGATGGCGAACGCGCCGCCTGCGTCTGTCGTGGCGCTGAGCTTCTCGTGCGACGGGCCAAAGGCCATCGGCCCGTCCTCGCCGATCTCGACCGCGCCAAAATCGGCGAAGATTTCGTCATCGCTGTCTTCCATCCCAAGCGACAACGCCCCGGCTTTGACCAGAGTGACTGTCGCGCCGCCAATCGGTTGACCTTCGGGTGTGCTGACGATGCCCGCCACGCTGCCCGGCACGCGCAGTTTGACGACGATCCCCGCCGCCTCGTCGCCGTTGTTCAGGGCCTTGCGCACGGCCTCGCTGGCCGCAAAACCCTTGGCACGGGCGGTGATCGAGACGCTGACCGACGCATCCTTGGGAATCTTGCGGCTGACGGTGAAGGTGAAGTTGCCCTGGGCGTCGCTGGTGGCGACTTTGTTGGCGTCATCGGAGCCGATGCTAATGGTGCGACCGATGGCGATGGTCATGCCGCCGCCCTGCGTGCGTTTTTCGGCCACGTCGGCGTACACGCCCGCCCCGGCGACGGGCAGGCCGAAGTTGTCAACGACGGTGCCGCTGACCTTGGCCGAGAAATCCACCAGGTCCGCGGGATCGACCGGCTGCAAGAGCACCGCGGGAACCTCGGCGTTGCCCTCGGCCAGCTTGTCGCGCAGCAGCTTGGCGACCCTTTCATTGAGGGGAAGCTTGTCGGCGGGAGCCGGCACGGCTTCCGGCTTGGGCGCTTCGAGTTTGACCTCCGCCTTGGGCAACGGTGTTGTCTCGGGCGTTGGCGTGGCGGTTGCAGCGGTGTCAAGTTTGGCCGCGGGTTCGTCAAAATGGATGGTGGGCGCGGGTTTGTGCGGCTGTTCGGCCTCGGCGGGCGTCGGTTGCGCCGGGAGATCGGCGATTTCTTCTTCGACCACGGCGTTGGAATTGCGGTTCTGGGCCGTGATGTAGAAATAGGCGCCAAGGGACACGCCAAGTGTCAATAAAAGGCCAAGGCACAGGCCGGCATAGACGGAATTGCGCATGGGGATCCCCCTGGTCTTTCTTCTATTACCGGGGGCAGGGCAAGGGTGTTACAGGATTTCTAGTACCACTCGAAAAACAGGTTGGCGATGTAAAGCGCATACAGCGAAAGCAATATACCGCCGCCGACACGGCTGAGTTCGCGCCGCCGCCACGTCAGGAAAACCAGCAGCACCGAAAAACCCAGCATCACGGGCATATCGAATTGCATGGCGCGTACTTCAATGGGCAGCGGCGCGATCAGCGACGTCAGCCCGAGCACCAGCAGAATGTTGAAAGTGTTGCTGCCCACGACGTTGCCCGCCGCAATGTCGCCCTGGCCGCGCGCGGCGGCCACCAGCGAGGTCGCAAGTTCGGGCGCGCTTGTGCCGACGGCGACGACGGTGAGGCCGATCAGCAATTGGGGCACGCCCAGCATGGCGGCAGCGCCCGCGGCGCCCTGCACGAAGACCACGCCGCCAAAAATCAGCGCGCACAGGCCCGCCAGCGTCCACAGCAGCAGCAAGCCGCGCCTGCGCCAGGAGCGCGCGTTTTCAGGCGGCGGGTCGGCGCCTTCCCTGGCGCTGCGGCGCATCCACTCCTGCAACCCCAGCAGCAGCGCCAGGAACAGCACCGCAATCCACGGGTGCAGGATAAACACAAGTTCTTCGCCAAGGGGGCGCGGGCCGCCGATGAAGGGCAGCGTTCCCAGCAGCACCGCCGCGGTCAGCATCGCGGGGATGTCGCGCTTGAAAAGGTCGGGGTCGAACCTGATGGGGCGCACCAGCGAGACCAGCCCGAGAATCAGGCCGATGTTGGCGATATTGCTGCCGATGACATCGCCGGTGCGGATGCCGGAATCGCCGCGCAGCGCCGCGTTGACGCCGATGCTGAGTTCCGGCGCGCTGGTGCCATAGGCGACCAGCGTAAGGCCGATGATCACGGGCTTTATACCGACGCTCGCCGCAAAGCGCGTTGCGCCGCGCACCAGCAGGTCCGCGCCGAGCAACAGTATCCCCAGGCCGCCGACCAACTTCAGGATGGTGAGCCAAGGTTCCATAGTTCGTGTGGGGGACAGTTGTCCTTGGATTGCGGACACGCTGCCCGACTTCGCCAAGGCTTCGTCGGGTAAACCGCGTGTCCCTACCCGTAATTAAAGCCGATTTCCAGCCGCACGACGCCGGCGCCAAGGGCGACCTTGTGCAGGCGCAACAGTTCGGCCATGGGCGCGAGGTCCGGCCGGGCGGTGCGCACAATCTGGGCGAAGTCGAGGGTCACGACCGCGCCTTTGCGCCGCAGCGCGTCGAGTTGGTCCGGCCCGCCGAAGAAATTGAGGAGGCCCAGTACGACCTCGGCAAACGCGCTGGAAAGCGAGAGGGGTTCGTCCACCCGGAACATCACGCGGCCCGAGGCCCCCTCGCTGCTGACGACGACGTCGGCGATTTTGAGGCTCAGGCGCGTGTCAACCGGCGGGCGCGGCGGCCAGGCGCGGCCGCGCACGCGCACGCGTGCTGAAAAGGCGACGCCGCCGGGCGCGAACGTGAAGTTGGCTTCGCTGATTTCGGCTTCGTCTTGGCCGGTCGCGCCGGCCTGCAGGCCCGCCGAACAGGTCTCCTGCGTGAGCTCGACGCTGACGGCGGTTTTGCCCGTGCCCTGGCGTTGGGCCAGGCCGCGGACGAAACCAATCAGGGCTTGCTGGGCGCGTTGGCGCTGATCTCCCATAGTGGGGCAGGCTAACTTCGAAATCGCGCCATGCCGAGACGTTGCTGCTGAATAGCACCAGGACCGCGCAGTGGCGCCGTTCACAAGCTTGCCGTAGGCGCTTTGTGCAGCTACGTTTAAGGGCTACACGACGGCCACGCAGTCCTGAAATACCCCATTGGGGCGGGCAGAACCAACATGGCAGACGAACTCGCGCGCACCATTGCTGAGGGTGACACCAAGCCCGGCGTTGTGCTTGAGGTGCTCACAAGCTCGCTTTCGGGCAAGCGCTACACCTTCGGCCAGGAAGACCTGCGCAAGGGCGTATTGCTTGGCCGCGCGACGGATTGCCACGTCCGCTTCGATCCCACCCGCGACCTCAAGGTTTCCGGCCACCACGCGCTGATTGAAGAGCGCGAGGGCCGGGTGCTGGTGCGCGACCAGGGCAGCGCCAACGGCCTGTACGTCAACGACACCCGCGTCAGCCAGAGCGGCACGCCGCTCAAGACCGGCGCCAAGATTTCCCTGGGCCAGGAGGGCGCACTGATCCGCGTGACGCTGACCGGCGAACCCCTGCGCCCCGGCACCACCAACATGGGCGGCACGAAATCGGCAACGACTAACCTGCCGCCGCAAGCGCCCGTGCCGCCGCCAACGGCGGTGCGCCCGATGGTGATAAGTTCCGAGGAGACCAGCCCCAACCTGCGCGCCCCAGCCGCCGAGAAAAAGGCGGCGGCCTACCCCGACCACCCGAACAACCCGTCGGAGAACATTTCGTCGATGGTCAACAAGCTCGGCGCGCAGGTCGGCGCCGGCGAAAAGACCAAGTATCTGATCAAGGAAGTCGCCGAGCAGATTGAGGTGCGGGCCAAGCGCAAGAGCGGCGCGCTCGTCACGATCGTCGGGGCGCTGTTCGTGTTGCTGCTTGCGGCGGGCGCCACAGGCGGCTGGTACTACTACAACGACACGCAGAACAAAGCCGCCGAGGCCGACAAGGATAAACGCGATCGCGAAGAACGCGAAAAGCACGACGCGAAAATCGCCGAGGAGCGCGCCGCCGACCAGAAGAAGATGGACGACATGGTTGCGGCGGTCAAACGCAGCAACGAGGAAATCGAACGCCTGCGCGCCGAGGCCGAAAAGGACCGCGCCGCGCGATCAAAGGACATCGAGGCGCTGGCGTCGAAGCTTGCGGGCTCGGAGGACGAAAAGGCGGCGTTCCTCAAGCGCATGAAGGAGATTGAGGAGAACGCGACCAAGGCGCTTGCCTCGGGCGAAGAGTTGAAAAAATTGGCGGCGGACGCCGAGACGAAGTTCTCGAGCGTCGAGGCCAAGGTGCGCGACGAAATCCGCAAGGAAATCGAGGCCGCCAGGGCCAGCGGCAAGGACGTGCCCGAAAGCAGCGAGGCGCAGTTCCTGTCGATGGTCGACAAGTACAACAAGTCGGTGTTTTTGGTGTTCGTGCAGACGCCGATGCTGAACAAAGACGGCGAGCGTGTGGGCATGATGGGCGGCAGCGGCACGGGCTGGCTGATCAAGACCACGGACAAGCACGGCTACGTGGTGACGAACAAGCACGTGATTAAGCCTTACTTGTTCAAGCCTGACCTGGCGCTGAGCAACGCGCTTGAAGACGTCCACCCGGACCCGGACATGAAAAACTGGGTGATTGCGTGCTGGCACTCGGGCATGAACCTGCGCACCGAGCTTGGCTCGAGCATCCTCAATGTCGGAGACGCCTGGGCGATGGTGCCCGGCAACATGATCGGCGGCCACGGCGGCTTGCGCGTGCTGGGCTTTGCCGATGACGACCTTGAAACGGTCGGCGACACGGCCGTCGCGCGGCTGACGGCCGCGGGCCTGAAGACCGACTGGCCCGAGGAAGTGATGAAGCGCGTGCGCGAGACGAAAATTCACGAATACGACTCGCCCGACGACCTGTGCATCCTTCAACTCGACCGCAACGATCCCAAGGAACTCGCGTTGCCGATCCCGACGGCCGACGACGACGCGCTGGCGAAGCTGCACCAGCTTGAACCCGTGATGTCGCTCGGCTTCCCGCTGGGCCTCCAGGTCATCAAGGCGCGAACCGTGACGACCAGCCCGTGCACAGGCGTGATCCGGAATTTGCAGCGTGACGGCAAGATCAACACGATTTTCATCAGCGTGCCGATCATGCCGGGCAACTCCGGCGGCCCGCTGATCGACCGGCACGGCCGCGTTATCGGCATCACCACGCGCGGCTTCGAGGCCACGCTTGCCGAGGCGATCTACGTCGACCACGCCCGTAACCTACTCAAGAAGCTCGGGCAGTGATGGCGGCGGTACACGACATTGAAATCGTCAATTGCATCGTCGCCCGGCACGTCGGCGGTCCCGACCCGTTCTTTGCGTTTGACATTCTGGACGTTGCCCCGTGTTTTGGCGGGCGACTTGGCGTCTACGTGGAGATTCGGGCTAGGATCTTCAAAACCTACCGCGCGAAAGTCGAGATTCGAGGTCCGGAGCACGATCTTCATTGGGAGGGGCCCGTCGAGGAATTTGAGGCAGACAGGCCGCTGATACAACTGGCTGCGACCCCGATTGATCTCGGTCCTCGAGCCACGGGTAGCTTCTCGGTAGACATTCTGATTGATGATATATTGATGTACTCGAAAGGTTTCACCTTTGAGGGAGAGATGGATGAGGAAGGTGAAGGGTAAATACATCATCGGTTATGGCCCTGGAAAATCAGAGGTCAGGGATATCGTTTGGACCGTCCGCGTAGGCAAAGAGGCTCGCGAGTATCTGAAGAAGCGCGACGCCGAGCAGAAGAAGCTTCTCGCCGACGAGAAGAAGCGCAAACGTCGGGCGGCTTAGCGTTGACTTGAATGACTTAAACAAAAACAGCGCCGCACGGCGCTGTTTCTTTTTGCGGGCTGCTTTCACCCCTGCAGCTTCCAGGGGTTGCCGGCCTTGAGCGCCATCACGTCGGCGAGGTACGGGTCGGCCATGTAGGTATTGGTCAGGTCTGTCTTCCTATTAAACCAGCGCCAGAACGCCAGCTTGCGCCCAAAGCGGCCCACCAGCGCGCGCACAATCGCGCCGAACTTCGCCATGCGGCCCATCTGAGCCAGCGGTTTGTCGAGGATGCCCACGCGCATCAGCCGCAACTCCGTTACTTCGAGGATGCGTTTTAGATAATCGGGCATCAGGCGCATCACGGCGTGCGACATGTCCACGCGTTTGCGAATCCACTTTTCGAAGCGGCGGATCGCCCACAGCGAAAGCAGGTGCAAGCCGAGCAACCGCTTTCTCGCGCGCGGGTCGCGGGCAATCAGCCGCTGCGTCTGTTCTTCGCCGAATTCGACGTGGCCCTCCTCCTGGCGCACGGCGGCTTCCAGCCGCTTGACCATCTTCTCGTCGTCGAGCGTCGCCAGCAGCGCGTAGAAGATCATCAGCACAAAACCTTCGCCCTGCGCCATCTCCAGTGCGACGTGCTCTTCCCAGTTGCTGCTTTCACCCGAGAGCATTTTGACGACTGGGTGCACGGGCACCGGCCGCGCGTCGAGCCAGCGGAAGAATTCCTTGAAGACGTCGACGTGCTGGAGTTCCTCGACGCATTGGCGCGCCAGGAAGCGCGCCGATTCGACGTCCGGCGCGCGCCGGATCCAGTGTCCGACCTGTACGCCCGTGACTTCGCCGTAAAGGAATTGGCTGGCAATCCACGCAAGCAGGTCGCGGTCGCGTACGCGGTCGAACTTCGCGCCTTTAAAATCGAATGCCATCTCGTCGCGCGTCAACAACATAACTTCAGTGTAGCACTCGCGACGTTTATTGCGCGGGAGGGATTGCGTCGAAGTCCAGCACCTCGCCCTCGACGACCCGTTCGTCCGTGTCCTCTTCAATGACCTCGACCACGGGCGTGCTCGCCGCGCGCCGGCTCAGGCGCAGGCGTGCGGCGTCGTCGTCTTCCTTCATGAAGCCAAGGCTGAGGACCTCATCGACGCTGGTGACGCCGGCATGCAGCTTCGCAAACGCGCTGTCGAGCAGGCTGTGCATGCCGTACTCGTGCGCCTTGTGTTCAATGGCGCGTTCGGGCTCGTTTCGGCTGATCATTTCGCGCAGGGCGTCGTTGGGCTCAAACAGCTCGCTCACGGCGATGCGCCCGCGATAACCCGTGTGGCCGCAAGTGTTGCAGCCCTTGCCCTTGGCGACGGCAAAGTCTACGGGCCGGGCAAAGTAGCGTTCGAGCGTCTCGCGCAGCGCCGGCTTGGGCACTTCGCGCGCCAGGCACTCGACGCAGTTCTTGCGCACCAGGCGTTGGCTCAGCGCCGCAAGCAGCGTGGAGGCGATCAGGTAGGGCTGCAGCCCCATATTGACCATGCGGGTGACCGACGAAACGGCGGTGTTGGTGTGCAGCGAGCTGAACACAAGGTGGCCCGTCAGGCTCGCGCGCACCGACACTTCGAGCGTCTCGAGGTCGCGGATTTCGCCCACCATCACGATGTCCGGGTCCTGGCGCAAAATTGTGCGCAGCACGTTGGCAAAGCTGAGGCCGATCTTGCTCTTGACGTGCGTCTGGTTGACGCCCGCCATCTTGTATTCGACGGGGTCCTCGACGGTGACGAGATTGACGTCGAGCGTGTTGACCTCGCGCATGAAGCTGTAGAGCGTCGTGCTTTTGCCGCAGCCCGTGGGGCCGCACAGCAGCACGATGCCGTGGGGCGAATGGATCAGGCGGCGCATGTCCTTGACGGTCTGCTCGTCAAAACCCAGCACGCCGAGGTCGAGCTCGGTTGCGCTCTGGTCAAGCAGGCGCATCACGATTTTTTCGCCGTAAACCGTGGGCATGGTCGAGACGCGCACGTCGATACTGCGGCCCAAAAAGCGCAGCAGCAGGCGGCCGTCCTGCGGCAGGCGGCGCTCGGCGATGTCCAGCGCCGAGATGATCTTGATGCGGCTGATGATGGCGGCGTGCAGCGATTTCGGCGGGGGCGCCACGGCGCGAAGGTCGCCGTCAATGCGGAAGCGTACTCGCAGGTCGTGCTCCTGCGGCTCGATGTGGATGTCGCTGGCGCGCATGCGCGCGGCCTCATACAGGATGCTGTTGACGAAGCGTACGACCGGCGCAAGCCCCGCTTCTTTGCGCAGGCGGCCCGCGTCGTTTTCGCCGGTTTCCTCGACGGTGGTCTCGACGCCGAAGTCCTTGAGTTCGCCAACGGCCTGTTCCAGCGACATTGGCCGGTCGCCATAGGCGCCCTGCAAGGCGTCAAGCACCTGCGTGCGTGTGGCCACGGCGGGAATGGGGTCCAGCCCCGTCGAGGAACGGACGGAATCCAGCGCCATGTAATCGCTCGGGTCGGCCATCGCCACCACGAGCTTCGACGCTTCCCTCGACCCCGGCGGCGGGTCTTGGAAGCGCACGCCCACGACCTGGTGGCGCTTGGCGATATGCTCAGGGATGGTGCGCACGGCATCGGCGTTCATCGTGCCCATTTTATTCAGGTCGATCAGCTCAAGGCCCAGCGCCTCGGACAGCGAGGTCGCAAGCGCCTTGTCATCGATCAGGCCCAGGTCGCGCAGCACGCGCCCAATCAGGCCGCCCGTGGACTTCTGGACCTCGAGCGCGTGCGCGAGCTGGTCGGGCCGCAGCAGCTTCTTGCGGATCAGGATTTCGCCAAGTTTGCCCGGCAGTCTGAGGATGCCGCTTTCCGTGAGGCGTGGACGCGGCGGAACCGGTGTGTTTTCGAGTGGCATGCTTTCGCCCGGACGGTAGCCGGCCATTATAGTGTGGATTGCACTGCGGGGCTTGCTTTCAACCTCAAAAGAGCGGTAATGATTGCTGAATTTCGGAAAACCGCAATGCACCTTCCGGATAATCTCGTAAGCCTGGAAATCAACGCGGGGGCCGCGACGGCCTCAGTTCTAGCCGTCGGGGCGGCCTTGTGGCGCGGCAGCAAAACTCTTACGGAAAGACAAGTTCCGTTGCTAGGCAGCACCGCGGCCTTCATTTTTGCCGCGCAGATGCTGAATTTCCCCGTGGGCGCGGGCGTAAGCGGCCATTTTCTTGGCGCGACGCTGGCGGCGATGTTGCTGGGGCCGCTCAACGCCTGCCTCATCATGGCCGTGGTATTGATTATCCAGTGCCTGGGTTTTGTCGACGGGGGCGTGACCGCGCTTGGCAGCAACATCTTCAATATGGGCATCGTCGGCGGCTTTGTCGGCTACGGTTTGCTCGCCGCTTTCTCGAAAATGCTGCCGCGCAAGCGGGCCGTGTTCATCGGCGTGACGTTTGTTGCGGCGTGGGCGTCGGTCATGGTTGCGTCGGCGGTTTGCGCGCTCGAGCTCGTGTTCTCGGGCCGCAGCGCAATGGAAAACATCCTGCCGCCGATGCTCGCTTTCCACGCGGTGATTGGGCTCGGCGAAGGCGTGATTACCTGCGCGATGGCCTCGATGCTGCTGGCTGTGCGGCCGGACCTGGTTCAGGCTTGGAACACCCCGCGCGAACATCTTGCCGGGAGTGTCGCATGAAACTCGGCGCGGGACTTGTCGTCGCGGGCATCGTGATGCTTAGCCTGGTGCTGGCGTTTTTTGTTGCACCCCACGCGAGCGAACATCCCGACGGCCTCGAAAAAGTCGCCGGGCAGCAGGGACTGCCCGCGGGCAGTCCGGTCTTTACGCAAGGCCCGATGCCGGATTACAGGATTCCCGGCATCACGGATCCCAAACTCGCAACCGGCTTGGCCGGCGTCGCCGGAACTCTTGGCGTACTAGCCATAACCTTTGGCATCGGCAAGTTAATGGCCGCGCGCCGCCGCAAGTTGCAACCAACATGAGCGGAGCCCACGCACACACCGATCTTTTTGAACCCGGCGACAGCGTCATGCATCGCCTGGACCCGCGTGCCAAGCTTCTCGCCGCACTCGCCCTGATTCTCGCCGCCGTCACCGTGCCCCAGGGCGCGTACGCGGCCTACGCCGCGTTGTTGGCGGTATCCGCAACGTGGCTCGTGCTTGGCCGGTTGCCGCCCCGCGTTGTGGTCAAGCGGTTGCTTGCGGCGGCGCCGTTCATCTTGTTCGTGGCGATATTTGTTCCGTTTGCGAAGCGCGATCCCTATGGCCCGGCGGTTTTCCTGTTGGGCCTGCGCGTTCCGGCGGCAGGCCTGCACGCGCTGGCGAGCCTGTTGTTGGGTGCGTTGACGGCGATCATGGCGCTGGTGGCGCTAAGTGCGACGACGCCGATGCACGCCCTGACGCGCGGCATGCGCAAACTCGGCGTGCCCGCGCTGCTGACGACGCTGATTGCGGTGACGTGGCGTTACCTGTTTCTGCTGCGGGACGAAATCCGCGCGATGCGCGTGGCGCGCGATTCGCGCGGCTACGCGGGCCGCTGGTTCTGGCAGGCGGGCGTGATCGGCCGCATGCTGGGCTCGCTGTATCTGCGCACACTCGAGCGCAGCGAGCGCATGCAAAGCGCCATGAATTCGCGCGGCTTTACGGGCGTTTTCCCTGGCGGCGCGTTGCGGCCGCTGGGCGCGGCGGATTTCACCTTCTTTGGTCTCTCGCTCGCCGTCGTCGTGATGATAAGACTCCTGCTTCAATGAGCGGCCTGCCCATCAGCGTTGAAAAACTCTCCTACAGCTACCCCGACGGGCGGCTTGCGCTCGACGGCGTGACGTTCCGCGTAGCGGCGGGCGAGCGCGTGGCGCTGGTCGGCGCAAATGGCGCGGGCAAATCGACGCTGATATTGCACCTCAATGGCATCTTGACGGGTCAAGGGGATGTCCAGGTCGGAGAGTTGATGGTGCGCAAGAATGCCCTGAAGGAAATCCGCCAGCGTGTGGGCCTGCTGTTCCAGGATCCGGACGACCAGTTGTTTTGCCCGACTGTGGGGGAGGACGTCGCGTTTGGCCCCCGCAACCTTGGCTTGAAGGAACCCGAGGTGCAGGAGCGCGTTCACGATTGCCTGACACGCGTCGGCCTGCACGGCTTTGACGGGCGCTTCGTCTATCACCTGAGCGTCGGCGAAAAAAAGCGTGCGGCGCTGGCGGGTGTCCTGGCGATGAACCCCGGCGTGCTTGCCCTCGACGAGCCGTCGGCAAGCCTCGATCCCCGCGGCCGGCGCGAGCTGCTTGCGCTCCTTAAAGGCATCGACAGCACGATGCTGGTGGTGACGCACGACCTGGAATTCGCGCGCGAACTGTGTCCCCGCTCGATCGTAATGTCCGGCGGCAAAGTCGTGGCAGACAAGCCAACGGCTGAGTTGCTCGGCGACGCGGCTTTACTCACTGAACACGGGCTGGCGTGAGCGATGGAAGGTTCTAGGTTCTAGGTGTTGGGTTTCAGGAAATCTTCAACGTCGATGGGTGTGCCCTAAACCTGGAACCTGGCACCTAAAACCTATGATCATCTTCGCTCATCACGAGCCCATCGAACCGACCAAAGCGCGTTGGTCGGCCATTACGCGCACGCTCGCCGCGGTTGCGGCCAAGGCGAAGACCGTCTGGTTCACGCCCGACAAACGTGAGCGCATCGCGCATTACTTCGAAGCCGAACTCGGCGCCGCACTGCCCGACGCGCTCGAAATCCGCACGCTGCCCAGCGTGCATAAGCGGCTGGGATTTACCTTCAACGGCGTGTTTTTTCGCGCGTTTCGCAAGGCGCTTGCGGGCCGCAAGGCCGACGTGTTGTGGTTGCGCAGCGACAAACTCGCCGCCTACGTCGCCGAAAAAATGCCCGTCCACCCGCCGCTGGTGTACGAGGCGCACCTGGTCGGGCCACTTTGGGCGCAGGACCGCGACGCCAGCGAGGCGCAGGTCGCCCGCCTGCAGAAACTCGAAAACGTGATTTACGCCGGAGCCGTCGGCGTCGCGGGCATCACGCAGGGCGTGATCGACGAAATCACTTCGCGCTACGGTTTTAAGGGCCCGACCGCGGTCGTTCCCAGCGCCGTCGATACGAAATTATTTGCGCCGCAATGGCATGGCGGCGGCAGCACCGTCGTGTACGTCGGGACGTTGCAGTTCTGGAAGGGGCTCGACACACTGGTGCACGCTATTGCGCTGACGCGGGGGCTGCACCTGCGCATTGTCGGCCACGGCAGCGGCGAGGAACTCGCGCGCCTGCAAAAGGAAATTACGGACCTGCGCGTGGGCGCGCGCGTGAATTTAATCGGCCACGTGCCGCAGAAGGAACTCCCGGCGCTGATCGCTGACGCCGCGTGCGCCGTGCATCCCCTGCCGCCCGACCAGACAATTGCGGCGCGCTTTACCTCGCCGCTGAAACTGTTCGAGTACATGTCGATGGGCCTGCCGATTGTCGCGAGCAACCTGGGCAGCGTGCGCGAAGTGCTGCGTGACGGCGTCAGCGCGCGGCTGTTCGAGGCGGGCTCGGCGCATTCGCTGGCGCGCGCGCTGGAGGAAGTCTGCGGCAACGCGGTGTTCGCCAGGAAGTTATCGCAGAACGCGCAACTCGCTGCGCAGCAGTACAGCTACGACGCCAGGGCCGACCGCCTGCTGGAACTCTTCGACCGCGTCACCCGATAAACGTTCACGCCAAGGCGTGTAGCTAAGGCCTCCGGCCTTAGCGGCCCAGATCGTCGTCTTGCTTGCTAAGGCGGGACGCCTTAGCTACAGGTTCAGCGGATCCGCGGGAGTCTTCTTCTTGGCCAGCGGGTTGCCGCCGTGGCCGTCGGTGATCGGGCAATCCGGCAGCGCCTTCAGCATCCGTTTGCCATAGGGCTTGCGCACGATGCGGCTGTCGAGAATCACCACCGTCCCGAAGTCGTCCTTGCGCCGGATCAGGCGGCCGAAACCCTGCCGAAGCTTGATCGTCGCCTCGGGAATCATGTAGTCGTTGAAGTCGTTGCCGCCGGCGTTGACGATGGCTTCCATGCGCGCGGCCACCAGCGGCTCGCTCGGCACCGGAAACGGCAATTTCACGAGAATGACCGTGGTCAGCGCCTCGCCGGGCACATCGACGCCCTGCCAGAACGTCTCGACGCCGAACAGCACCATGTTTTTGCCGGCCTTGAACTGGTCGAGCATCCGCCGCGCAGTCATCCCCTGGCCCTGCATCAGCAGGTTGTGGCCGAGCAATTGCAGCTTCGGCGCGACGGCCTCGTAGACCTTGCGCATCTGCCCGTAACTCGTGAATAGCGCAAACACGCCGCCGCGCGAGCGTTTGACGGCCTCGATGACTTCTTCGGCGATGCGCTTGTCGTAGCTGTCGTCGACGGTCTTGCCTTTGGGCGGCTCGGGCACATCGGGCACGACGATCTGCGCGTGTTCCTTGAAGTTGAAGGGGCTGCCGACGTGCAGTTGCATCGAGCGTTCGTTGGCGGGCAGGCCGAGCCGGCCGCGCATGTAATCGAAGTTGTCAGGACCCGTGGCGAGCGTCGCGCTGGTTAAAATCACGCTCTTGCAGCGGTTGAAGATGAGCTTTTCAAGCAGGCCGCCGATCTCGATAGGTGCGGCGCGAAGTTCGACGTTTTCGCGGCGCGCGCCCTGGCCCACCTCGATCCAGTAAACCTGATTCTCGAGCCCCTGGCGGTTGAAGGCGTCGATGGATTCCGCGGCTTCGCGCACGCGCGTGGCGTGGGATTCGATCTCAAGGCGGGCTTCTTCGCTCTGCGTTTGCAGCATGCCATCCTTGAGGCTGATGGAGAGTTCGCGCAACGCGTCGGACGCCTTGTTGTCGAAAATTTCGGCGCGGTGGAGGCGCGCGGGGCGTTCTTTTTGCGCGTAGGCCCAGGCTTCGGCCTCAGTGAAGAATTTTTCGGCGGTGTCGCGCACGGCCCTAAAACGCTCGAACGCGCCGCGCAAAAAGTCGAAGCGCACCAGCAGGCCCTTGTTCTTGCGGGCGTTGTAGAGCTGGCTGAGCATGAAATTGACGCCGAGCTTGGTCAGGCGGATGCCGAGGTTCTCGCTGGCGTAGTGCTCGAATTCGTGCGCTTCGTCAATGATCAGGTGCGAGTAATCCGGCAGGTAATTCACGCCTTGCGACTTGAGCGCGAGGTCGGCGCACAGCAGCGCGTGGTTGACCACGAGCAAGTGCGCGTTGTACATGCGGCGCTTGGCGCGCTGGAAGAAGCATTTGCTTTCGTAGTTGGGGCACTGACGGCCGAGGCAGTTGGTGCGGTCGCTGACGACCTGCGTCCAGATTTCGCTGCTGGGCTCGAAGTCCATGCTTGCGCGCGAGCCGTCGGCGGTTTCTTCACTCCAGGCCTTGATGCGCGTGAGCTCGCGCAATTCGTCGCCGGCCATTACCGAGCCCTGTTCCTGCTTCAGCGCGAGGTCGAGGCGGCGCAGGCTGATGTAGTTGCCGCGGCCCTTGGCCAGCACGGCCGTGAATTCTTCGTCCCACACGCTGCGCAAAAACGGGATGTCCTTGCCGATGAGTTGTTCCTGCAGCGCGATCGTGCCGGTGCTGATGACCACGGGGCGTTCGTCGTTGCGGGCCGCAAGAGCGCGCTGGATGGCGGGCACGAGGTAGGCGAAACTTTTGCCCACGCCCGTCCCGGCCTCGACGATCAGGTGGCGCTTGGTGCCAAAAGCTTCCTCGACCGAACGCGCCATCGCCAGTTGCTCAGGGCGTTCTTCGTAGCCGTGAAGCTTCTGCGCAATCAGCCCGCCGGGGCCAAGGATGTCATTTACGTTGGTCACAAGAACAGGATAGCACACGCGGCGACAAGGATTATGTGGTGGTTCGTTGTTGGTTATTCGTGGATCGTGCGGGACGAACCACGAATAACGAAACCTTACCCGTTACCTTTCGGTTTTTTGCGCCGGAACTTGCGCGTGAGGTATCGCGCGGCGGCGGCGACGGAACCCACGAAGCCGCGTTTTAAATACTTCGACTCGATAATATCGAGCAACTTGCGCGTGACCGCGTCTTCCGGGTCGAGTTCTTCCGCGCGCTTGGCGTGTTTGTAAGCCTCGGCCATCTCGCCGCTTTCCAGCAGCGCCGCCGCGTAATTGGCGACGATTTCGGCGTCGTCGGGCGTGCTGTCAAACGCGCGCTTGGCGCATTCCAGAGCCTTTTCCGGCTGGCCGAGCTTCGAATAAATGCCCGTGAGTTCCTTGTCGGCGCCGGGCACGTCGCGGCCGGTGCGCGCTTGTTCAAACGCCACTCGCGCGTCCTCCCAGCGTTCCTGGCGGCGCAGCGTGATGCCAAGCAGCATGCTTGCCTCCCAGAAATCCGGATAATCCTTCACCAGCGTGCGCAGGCCTTCTTCGGCCTTGCCGACTTCTTCGCCAAAAACAAAGTCGGCGAGTTCTCGCAGGCGTTTTTCGCTGTCCGGGTGCTCGGCGTAGCGGCGCTGACGCGTGACTATGTCTTTTAAGGCGCTGACGCCCGCGCAAAGTTCGGCCTGGTTGAGTTCGTTGATCGCTTCCGGGTGGCGGCCCAGCGCGTTGAACGCCGACGCCTTGAGCACATGCGCAATCGGGTCGCCGGGATATTCGCGCGCGAACTGGTCCGCCGCGGCGACCGCAGTGTCGTACAACTGGTGCGAGAAGAAGAATTCGGCGGCTTCCGCCAGCATGTCGCGCGGCAACCCCTCAACCTCGAGCAGCTTGGCGTATTCCTTGGCCGCGCGTTCGGTGTCGTCCTTGTTGCGATAATGGTGCGCGAGGTTCAGGCGCGCCGCGACCGCGCCGGAATCAAGCTCAAGCGCGCGCTGCCACAGGCGCTCGGCCACGACTTCCGCGTTGAGGCCCGCATAGGCGCTGCCGGACTCGACAATCGCGTCGACTTTGAGTTCGCGCGATTCCATGGCGCGCTGCAGCAGGCGCACGGCGTCGTCGTGTTTGCCCGCGGCGTTGAATTCGCGCCCGGCGTCGAGCGCGGCCTGGTATTGCGCAGACTTTTCCGGCGCCTGGTTGTCGCCCTTGACCAGCCGCACAAAGGTGCGCGCGCTTTCGGCGTGTTTGCCCGCGGCGCTGAGCAACTGCGCGCGCACGCGCCAGCTTTTCCAGTCGTGGCCCGTGGCGCGAGTGATTTCGTCCATGGCCTTGAGGCCCTGGTGGGCGTCGAAGCCGCGCTCAATCACCAGCGTCAGCGCGAGTTCGCCCGCGCGGTCGCGGATAGTCTTGTAGGCCGGGTCGAGCTTGATGCCCGCCAGCGGTTCTTTGTAGGGCTGGGGAATTTCGGGGTCGAGCACCCCGAGTTCAGCCGCGAGTTTGTAGGCGCGCGTGAGCAGCATGTGCTCCCACGCTTTGTAAATTTTCGTACCGGGATCGTAGGGCTCGATTTTATCGAGGCCCGCCTGCTGAGCGATGTCGTTGAAAAATTTCTGGACGGCCTCGAAGAAGTTGCCGGGCACGAGTTCGCCCTCGACGCTGCCCTTCGAATAAACCGCGACGGTGTCGGTGATTTCGACGGTCGCCGCAAGACCGACGGGCGTAAGACGCAGGCTGCCGCTGATCACGGTCTGGATGCCCGGAGCCTGCGTGATGTCTTCGGGCTCTTCATCGGATTCGCCTTCGTCGAGCGCGACGATGTCGGCGATGGTCTGGGCGTCCAGCGGTTCGGAAAACGCCACGAGGGCGCGCCGTCCGCCGTCGTCGTCGGTGTGCGTGGCGGTCAGCAGCACGGTCTCGAGGCCCGCGCCGCGCAGCCACTCGATCAGTTCAAGCGCGAGCCCGCGGCCCGTAAGCGCCGCGCGCGACTCGTTGGGGCCGGTCGAAAACGGAATGACGGCGATGCGCGGGTTCATGCCGCACCCGCCTTCACGCGATAATGCCGCGCGTTGAAGAAGCCGCGGCGCGGGATCATGCGCGCTGCAAATTCATCATCGAGGCGGGCGAGGCTCTTGCTGTGCGGGTCAAGCGCGCGCGCGCGGTTCAGGGCATTCTCGCAGTTCGCGAAATCGCCTAGTTCGAGCGTCGCCGCGGCGATGTTCAGCCACAGGACTTTGTCCTGTTCGCCCAGCAATTCCATCGCGCGCACGGTGTGCGCGAGGCTGGCCTGCGGGTCGCCAAGTTCGCCCAGCACGCCGCCGATTTCTTTGTGGGCGTTGGGGTCGTCGGTGAATTCGATGGCTTTGCCGAATGCGGCGGCGGCTTCCTCAAGACGGCGCAGGCGGCGCAGCGCGAAGCCGTAGAACAGCCAGGCCTGGCCGAAATCCGGATGTTTAATAGTCAGAGCCTGCAATTTGGGCGCTACGTCGGCCGGGTCGGCGCTGAAAAAGCCCACGGTGATCTCGCGGAACGCGGCGTCGTCTTCCGGGAATTTGATTTCGAACAGCACGCGGCGGGCTTCGGCAATTTGCGCGGGTTCCCTGGCGTGTTCAAGCGCGCGCTGGGCGTGCTTGGCGGCTTGCTCATTGTAGCCTTCGTCGTGCAGCCACGCCGCCATGAGCAAGTTGGCGCGGACATCCTTGGGCCGCGACTTTGTCATGCGCGTGAACAGCGTGCGCTGGGCGTCGAGATCTTTCTCGGCGCGAAAGAACTCCCCCGCAGAGATCAGATCCTCCCACTTCGGGCGTTTGCCCGTCGCGATGCGATAAGCCGCGGCGCGCGCGTCTTCGGTTTGGCCGGCGGCCTGTGCGGCGGCGAGAATCAGCGCGTCATGTTTGGGCGGCGTCAGGTTGTTCTGCAGTGCGTGTTTGCGCAGGTTCAGCAGCAGCGTCGTCGCCTGGGGCCCAAGCCCGCGGCCAAGGTAGCTGCGGGCAATCGCCTCGGTTGCGCCGACATGGTTGGGCTCGAGAACAAGCGCCGCCGCAAGTAACTTTTCTTCGCCCGGGTGGCGCAATTCGCGCGCTTTGGCGGCGGCCTTGGTGAAAGCGGCTGCGGCGTTGCGGCGCGACTTCGCGACTTCCTGCAGCGCAAGCCATGCGGCCGCGTCGTTGTCCGCCATCGCGCGCATCAGCGCGGCGCGCAGCGGCCCCTTGGGCGCTGCCGAGGATATGGCGTTGATGTCGTCTGTCGCACTCATGTCGTGATGAATTCTACCGCGGAGACGCGGGGACGCGGTGAACTACAACAAAGGTTTCAATTAGGCGCGGCTTTGTTGTTCTCCGCGCCTCCGCGACACCGCGGTTGAAACTAAGCGCATTCGGCAAAGGCTTCGCGGGCGGCGTCCACGGTCTTATCGATGTCCGCGAAACTGTGGGCGTTGGAAACAAACCACGCCTCGTACTGGCTGGGCGGCAAGTAATGCCCGCGCTTGCGCATGGCGGCGTGGAATTTCGCGAAACGCTTGACGTCGCTCTTTTTCGCGTCGTCGAGGTTTCGCACCGGCCCGTTCTGGAAGAAAACCGTGAGCATGCTGCCGCAACGGGCGAGGTACATCGGCACGTTGGCGCGCTGCGCGCCCTCGGTGAGGCCGACAGCAAGGCGCGCCGAGAGGATTTCAAGGCGCGTGTAGATGTCGGGCGTGGCGCGCAGGTGCGTCAATGCCGCCAGGCCCGAAGCGACGGCGACCGGGTTGCCCGAAAGCGTGCCCGCCTGGTAGACGGGACCTTCGGGCGCGAGCTGCGCCATGAGGTCCGCGCGACCGCCAAAGGCCGCAAGCGGCAGGCCGCCGCCGATGATCTTGCCAAACACGCTGATGTCCGGCGTGATGCCGAACAGGCGCTGCGCGCCGCCCCAGGCCACGCGAAAACCGGTCATCACTTCATCCATGATGAAGATCGCGCCGTTTTCGCGCGTAATGGCGGCGACGGATTCAAGGAAGCCGCGCACGGGCAGCACCACGCCCATGTTGCCTGCGACGGGTTCGACGATGGTGCCGGCGATGTCGGGACCGTATGCAGCAAAGGCGCGCTCCAGCGCGTCGACGTCGTTGTAGGGCAGCACGAGGGTTTCTTCGGCGGTGGCCCTGGTGACGCCCGCGCTGTCGGGGCTGCCGAATGTGAGCGCGCCCGAGCCCGCGCCTACCAGCATGCTGTCAGCGTGGCCGTGGTAGCAGCCCGCGAATTTGACGATCAGCCTGCGGCGCGTGGCGCCGCGCGCAAGGCGGATGGCGCTCATGCACGCCTCGGTGCCGGAGCTGCACAGGCGCAAGCGCTCAACGCCGGGAAGCTCTTCGCAGATCAATTTGGCGAGCGTGGTTTCGGCGACAGTGGGGGCGCCGAAACTCGTGGAGGCCTTGGCGGCGCGCGTAATGGCGGTGATGATTTTTTCGTGCGCGTGGCCAAGGATGTGCGGACCCCAGGAGCCGACATAGTCGATGTACTCGCGGCCCTCGATGTCGGTGACTTTGCTGCCGTAACCCGAGGCGAAGAAGATCGGGCAGTCGCCCACGGCCTTGAAGGCGCGCACGGGGCTGTTGACGCCGCCGGCGATGTAGCGCCGCGCTTCTTCGAATGCGTCCTGGTTGGTGGCCATGGGCGTCCTTAGGGCTAGGGACAGGGTTTGGGTTAGAAAAAACTTTCAGCTTTGTCTTCTAACCCTAACCCTAGCCCTGACCCTGCTCTTCTAGGCCCCCGCGTTGCCGGATTCAAGCTTTGCCTGCTGCTTTGCTTCCTCGTCAATCAATTCCGGCGAAAGCACGAAGAAATGAAACGGCAACCCCGCAGGGAATCCCGTCGGCCACGCGTGGTCGCGGCCCATCAGCGGCCACTGCAACAGGCCCGGTATCAGGATGTCGGTCTTTTGCCGGTGCAGCACGCGCCACGCGCGAAGGTGGTCGATCAGGGCAGTTGCGCCTTCGGGTGCGTTGGGCATGTTGCGCGCGCGTTTCAGCAGTGCGTCGCCCGCTGCCATGTCCTCGCGTTCGTAGGCCTTCAGCGCCTGTGTTGCGATATAAGCCGAGCGGTTGAAGGGAATGCATGAATACACGGCCAGGCCCACAATCGCGACGCCCAGCACCGCCATCGACGCATATTCAGGCCACGAGGCGCGCCGCGATTGCCTGCGTTCGACGAAGTACCCCATCGCCAGCCCGGGCACGAAGCCTCCCAGGTGCCCCCAGAAGCTGATGCGCGGCATCGAAAAACTCAGCGCTACGTTGATCGCGAGAAAAATCAGCAGGTTGCGGCCAAGGGGCGTCTTCCAGGTCTCTGCGATGCTGCCCGTGCGCGCGATAATGAACCCCAGCACCATCCCGAACAGCCCGAAGATCGCGCCTGACGCGCCGACCACGGGATGCGACGGGTCATGGAACACGAGTGCAAGCGCGTTGCCGCCGACCAGCGCGATGAAATACACCTGCATCGTCGCCCGCCAGCCAAACGACTGCTCGCACAGCCGCCCGAGCTGCACCAGCGAAAAACAATTGACCGCGATGTGCATGAAATCGGCGTGCATGAACGCGCCGGTGATGAAGCGCCAGTATTCGCCGTAGTAAATGTCGATGCCGCGCACTGCGCAGAGGCGTAGCAGTTTCTCATTAGAGGCAACATCGGCGACGCCGATTGTGATCAACACCGCCAGCAGCGCCGCGGTCGCGGGCCATTTGAAGTGGGACGGATTGAATTTGTAGATCGGCAAGGATCGTTCTTGGTTGGTGGCTCTTAGTTCTTGGTCAAGCTCCGGCAAGGTCCGCTAAGAACCAAGAACTATCAACCAAGAACTAAAGACTAATCCACCGTCTCCGCCGCCTTAAGTTTCAACTGTTTCTCCTCCTTATTAGGCAGCACGTCGACAGTCAGCGGGTCGGCGCGTCCCAGCCGCAACTGGTGAAAGCCCATGCCCGCGACCATCACCGCGTTGTCGGTGCAGAGTTCGAGCGGCGGCACGAAGAAGCCCGTCTTCTTGTTGGCGTCGCAGGCGTCGGCGAGTTTTTCGCGCAGCCGTTTGTTCGCCGCCACGCCGCCGGCCAGCACCACGCCGCGGCAACGCGCCCGGCGCGAACTTGCGAGCGTCGCACGCACGATGATGTCGCAGGCGGCTTCCTGGAAACTCGCGGCGATGTCCGCCAGCGGCAGCCGCACGTTCAGGGTGCGGGTTTCGCCAAAGGCCTTGGGGTCGGGCGTGCCGGGCCGCAGCGCGCGGCCGGAATTCTTGGAAGCCTCGTGCACAAAGCCGCGCTTCTTCAGATCGTTGAGCACCGCGGTCTTGAGGCCCGAGAAGCTGATCTGCGTGCCGTCGGGGCCGCCGTCGCCGCGCGGAAAATTGATGGCGTCGCGGTTGCCGCCGAGGCTGCACATCTGGATCGCCGGCCCGCCGGGATATCCGATGCCGAGCAGCGCCGCGACTTTGTCGAAGCACTCGCCCGCGGCGTCGTCGAGGGTGCGTGCGATCAGCGAATGTTTGACCGGCGTTTCACTCATGAAGATATCGGTGTGGCCGCCGGAAACCACGACGCTGACGTGCGGGAACTCGATGTTGTCGTGGACCATGTAGTTGGCGTAGATGTGCGCCTCGATGTGGTCCACGGCGGCGAGCGGCTTCTTGAGCGCCCAGGCAAGGGCCTTGGCGGCGCTCAGGCCGACATAGAGGCTGCCGACAAGCCCGGGCCGGTTGGTGACGGCGATGCCGTCGATCTGGCCAAGGTCGACCCCGGCCTGGTCGAGCGCCTGGTGAATCAGCGGGATGATCGTCTCGTAATGCGCGCGGCAGGCGACTTCGGGAACGATGCCGCCGTATTGCGCGTGCAGGTTGGCCTGATTGGAAATCACCGACGCGCGGACCGTGCGACCGTCCTCGACGATTGCGACGGCGGTGTCATCACAGGAAGATTCAATGCCAAGCACGAGCATGGGGTTTATTTAGCCACCGACGTTGACAGAATAACAGCGCCATAAATGGGATACCCTCAAGTTATGACGATAACGACATCAACCCAGCCATCGGACTTCAAATCACTTTTGATTGCGGCGTTTCATCGTGCTCGATCAAAAGGTAAGCCTAACTGGCAATGCATGACCGTTGCCGTGTTGAAAAATCGTCTCTTGAATCTGACAGGCGGTGTTTTTCGAGAAGCGGCCTTTGGCGGTCAGACACTAAGGGAGATTCTTGTTAGGTTTCCTGACGTTGTGCGTGTTGAAGGCAACAGCGTTACTCTAGTCGACGCTAGTGCGCTTGAAGCGCCAAAAGTGGTAGGTGCACCGCCAAAACGTATTAGAGACGATATTTGGCGAGCGATGATCGACTATCGCACTGGCAAGAAATATGCATGGGATGCCAACCAAGAGATCGTGAGGGAGGCGCTTCCTGATGATGAAATGATATTGCCGACGTTAGACGCCAAGGAAATCGACAAATGGCGTGCCGATTTTATCGAAAAGCACGGTGCGACTCCCGAGTTGCAAAAATGGCGAAACTTCGCTCTGGGCACGACGGCGTTACCAGTTGACCTAAGACATTCTTGGAACTCAATGTTGACGGAACGAGTGTCCAATCGTGCGACGGAGTGGCTCGCCGCGAACAACCTTGCCCCAACACTTGTGGCTACCTTACCCAATCAACAAGTTACGTCCGGCAAAGCGGAAGAGGCACTACGCCAAATTGTCCTTGATTGTGTGACCTTGATGACGGTTTCAGAATTGTCTGAACTTCGACTACCGCCAGCGGCAGTATTAAGGGCCAAAAACGCGGGAAAAATGCGATGAATTTAGAAGTTTGGCTTCTTGTTCCCTCTGAAACCCAAAGTGAGCATCGCGACAGGGTCAGAAGCGGCATTCGAAAGATTTGTCAAGAACGTGAATGGGCGTTCGCTCAACGTCCGACAATAAGGCTGGGCAAGTTGACCTTGTTGTCTGGGGAATACGCGCATCAAATCTATCAACGAATGCATCGTGCACGCGTTGCCGTCCTTAGTCTTCAAAAACCGGGGGCTGGAGGACCGCTTGTCGCACTACGACCTAGCGCGAATCTGCGAAGCGCTCGTCGCGAGGATTTAGTTTCCGTCCGGCATCTTTGCCGACATAAGGCATTCTTCTTGCGAATGCGTTGGGATCGGGACGTTGCGGGGTGGGCTTCGTCCTTTCTTTCTTGGACAAACCGAGTGGCGTGTTTAGGACAAAACGACGCACGCTGTTTGCCGCTGCATGTTTTTTCCGCGGATCCAACTTGGAGCAAAAGGTTGGTTGCTACGGCAGGTAGAGATGCATTCGACAACAAATATGGTCACGGTGGCCATCGTATTGACGAGCAAAACCTCAGTTGGCAGGTGGGACCGGATCATGCGCAGGTTGTACTGAATGTGGCTGGCATGGAACTTCCGCGTGGATTTCATTGGGACGTCAATGCGTCGAGACATACAGCTGTGTGCTCACCGATTGAAGAGTGGGTCATTAAGAAGTACGTAAACATCTGGCCGGATGCAACGATTAGGGGCCGGGAACCAAATGCAAAACAAAGAGACTTTCCAAATGCGAAAAACCCTCGGTAATCCGAGGGTTTTTCAAAAGATAGAATTAAGTGAGCTTTCGAAAACTATTGGCGGGTTCGGTGGCGATAATAAAGTCGGGCTAGATCGTTAGATCTCCGCTCACACGCGCGACCGTATCAGCGTCCACTATCCTTGCCATAGTTTAGCCATCTTAGGAGCTACCCAAAATGGCTAGGCCCGAGTGTTATTCTGCGAGCCAGAGGCATCGTAACCCCACGAAAATAGTTCGTCAACACGTGCGAGATGGTTCATCTTTGCCTGTTCAACAACCCGCAGGAGATTCACAAAAGCTTCAACGTGTGTAGCAGGGTTTTTCTTTGCAACGCCGCTGGGGGCGCTACACTCTGCAAGTCGCGTTGCGGTTCAGCTTCATCGGCACCGGCCGAATGGAGCGCATACGAAGTAGCGCGATAGCCTCGGGCTTAGACGCTCATTTCAAGACTCTATCGCGGGCACTTTTCGGCGGCGCGCTTCGCATCTCAGCGTCGCCCTTCCTGCGCCGTATTATGAAAATACGGCTCGGTCGGGCTCCTTGATCTGCTCGCTCGGCGCTCGAAAATTGCCTCGCTCAGAGTCTGAAAAGAGCGTCCCACCGGACTGCGAAGACAACGGACAATCACGAAGGTCACTTAGCGCCACGCGCGCTCGCACCTGCGTATACCGGTCTTCAAGAGGACACAGACATGGCTAAAAAATCCGATTACCTGAACAAGAAGTCGCTGGTCAAACACATCGACGTCAGCCAATACGCCGAGCTCGGCAAGCTCGTGGCCGCCATGGGCGACACCAGCTTCCAGGCGCGCAATCTTTCGCGCGCGACCGACATTCTCGACATGGCCGCACGCGATGAGAATTGCAGCACCATTCTCTGCCTCGCGGGCTCGCTGGTTTCCGCGGGTTTAAAGAAGGTCATCGCGGACTTGGTTAACAACAATCTGGTCGATGCCATTGTCTCCACGGGCGCGATCGTGGTCGACCAGGACTTCTTCGAGGGCCTGGGCTTCAGCCATTACAAGGGCACGCCGTTCGTCAACGACGCCGAACTGCGCGAACTCGCCATTGACCGCATCTACGACCATTACATCGACGAAGATGAACTTCGCCTGTGCGACGACGCGATGACGAAGATTATCGACGCTCTGCCGCCGCGCCCGCACACCAGCCGCGAAATTATCAAGGCGATGGGCCGCTATCTGGTCGAGAACGGCAAAAAGCACGACGGCTTCGTCGAGGCCTGCTACAAGAAAAACGTGCCAATCTTCGTGCCGGCGTTCAGCGATTGCTCGGCGGGTTTCGGCATCGTGCTGCACCAGCACAACCGTCTCAAGGCCGGCAAGCCGATGGTCAGCTTCGACAGCGGCCGCGACTTCCTCGACCTGACTTACCTCAAGATGCACGCGAGCAAAGACACCGCGATCTTCATGGTCGGCGGCGGCGTGCCCAAGAACTTCACGCAGGACACGGTGGTGGCCGCGGAGGTGCTGGGCATGCACGATTGCCCGATGCACAAGTACGCCGTGCAGTTGACGGTCGCCGACGAACGCGACGGCGCGTTGTCGGGCAGCACGCTCAAGGAAGCTTCAAGCTGGGGCAAGGTCGACCTGACCTACGAGCAGATGGTGTTTGGCGAAGCGACGATCACGATGCCGCTGATCGTCGGTGCGTTGTTCTCGCGCGGCGCGCACAAGGCCCGCAAGGGCAAGGAACTGGCCAAGTTCTTCAATGAGGACGGCCTGTTCGTGCAGCCCGGCAGCAAAGCGGGCAAGAGCCGCAAAACCGCCGCGGTCGCGTAGAAGCCGAACACGAAGAAACGAAGCAGCGAAGGGAGACCTCAGGGTCTCCCTTTTGTTTCATGTCCCAACTTGCCCCTTCGTTCCTTCGCTCCTTCGTGTTAAATCCGTTGTGGAGGCAATATGGGATTACCCGGCAAATCGGCTATCTGGCGCGTGCTTGTCACTGGCGGCGCGGGTTTCATCGGCTCGCGGCTGGTGCGGCGCATCGAGAACGAATGGGACAACGCCGAGGTCACGGTCGTTGACGATTTTCGCAGCGGCAACTTCAAGAACCTCGAGGGTTTCAAGGGCGAACTGATCACCGGCGACCTCGCCGAACTCAAGTTGCGCAGCTTCCTGGCGTCCAGCGACGTCGACGCGATTTTTCACCTCGCCAGCATCACTGACACCCGTGAGCAGGACCAGCGCAAGATGTGCTGGGACAACATCGAAAGCTTCCGCCGCATCCTCGAGTTCTCGCGCCGCCGCAAAATCCCGATCGTGTTCGCGAGTTCCGCCGCGACCTACGGCATCGACGCCAAGGTCAACACCGAAACCGACGCGTGCAAGCCCGCCAACGTCTACGGTTTCTCGAAGGTGCAACTCGAGAACCTCGCGGCGGCCTATCTGTCGGACCCGGACCTCGCGGGCTGGAAGATCGCCGGTGTGCGCTACTTCAACGTTTACGGTCCCGGCGAGCAGCACAAGGGCGCGATGGCGAGCATGATTTATCAACTTTATTTGCAGATGAAGGACGGTAAGCGCCCGCGCGTGTTTGAACACGGCGAGCAAAAGCGCGATTTCGTCCACGTCGACGACGTGGTCGATTGCACCCTGCGCGCGATGGACAGCGGCAAGGCGGCGGTGTTCAACGCCGGAAGCGGCGAAGCGCGCAGTTTCAATGACGTGATCGCGCTGCTTAACAAGGCGCTGAAGACCAAACTTGAGGCCGAGTACATCAGCAACCCCTTTGCGTTCTTTCAGCCCTTCACGCAGGCCGACCTCACGCGCAGTCGCCGCGAATTGGGCTACGAGCCGCAATACACCCTTGAAAAGGGCATCGCCGATTACGTGAGGTGGCTTCGGGGTGACCCGGCGCCGGTGAGCTCCCGCACCAGTAAGGTCAAAGCGGCGGTGTAGGCGGTAGTTCTTAGTTTGTGGTTCTTAGTTCTTGGGGAAAGTCGGTCGGGGCTGAAAACTAAGAACCATGAACCAAGAACAAAAAACCGCAGTCCCCGATCTCGCCCTGACATTTCCGCACCAGCCCGATTACACGCCGCGCATGTGGGGCTACGAGAACCGCCGCCTCACGCACAAACGTGCGTGGCTGGCGGGAATGGCGCTGGGCGTTACGACGATCGTGCTGCTGTTTGCGATATTTGCGCTGCATCGCTGGGGCGGCAACAACTTCCACGTAGTCCGTGAAAACGAATGGTATCGGTGTACGCAGCTTGATGGGGACGACATGGAAGTTCTGGCCAAGCGTTACCGGGTGAAGACGCTGCTGGCGCTGCGCGGCGCCAACCCCGACGACAACGCGTGGTACGAGCCCGAAGCCCGCGCGGCCGAAAACGCCGGCGCGAAGCTTGTGGTCGCCAAGCTTGCGACTTCGCGGCCGCCGTGGCGCAGCGAGTTAAGGACGCTGTTTCAAGAACTCGACCGCGTTGAGTACCCGGTACTGGTGCATTGCAAGCACGGCAGCGACCGCACGGGCCTGGTGAGCGCGATCTGGCTTCACGATTACAGGGGCGTGCCGCTGGACGAGGCGCGGGGCCAGTTGGCGCTGCTTCCCTACATGCACTTTTCGTTCGGCGATGCCGCGGCGGTCCATAAGTTATTGAACGAGTACGAGGCCTGGCAGCGCGCAAACCCCGGCGACAATTCAAATATCCGCGACTGGGTCAAACAGCATTGGTTCATCGAGAAGGAAGGCCGCGCGCTCGAGCCCTGGTATGACGGTGTGATGTACAAGCCTGACTGACCCGGTCCATCAGGACCGGGGTTTCTGAAACCCCTCCCGCTAATCGCTCTGTTAGCATGCCGCCATGCACGGGCTCCTGATCGGCGCAATCATCGGCATCGGCGCGCTTGCGTGTTTGAGCGCGGTGCGGTCATTTCGCACGCGCCGCGGCATGGCCGCCGATGCCCGGGTTTCACGTGGCGTGCTGATCGCCAGCGCGGCGCTGCAACTGGCTCTGGGTATCTGCTGCATCGCCGCCGGTATCTGGATGATGATCGCATGGGCGCCGGTGTGATTTCGCAGATGGCAGTTAGCGCATAGCGGATGGCAAAAGCCATCTGCTACACTCCCGCCCCATGACTGCCATTCTCGGGATTTCGGCCTTCTACCACGACTCCGCCGCGGCGCTGGTCATTGACGGCAAAATCGTCGCCGCCGCACAGGAAGAACGTTTCACTCGCAAAAAGCACGACGAACGCTTCCCCGAAAAGGCCGTCGAGTATTGCCTCAAGCACGCGGGCATCACGGCCGCGCAGCTCGACCTCGTCGCGTTCTACGAAAAGCCGCTGGTGAAATTCGACCGGTTGCTCGAAACGTACCTGTCCTATGTGCCCGCAGGTTTTAAATCGTTCCTGAAGGCCATGCCGCTGTGGCTCAAGCAGAAGTTGCGGCTGCCGGCGATCATGCGCAAGGCGCTGCCCGGCTATACGCGCCGCTTTGTCTTTTTAGGCCACCACGAGAGCCATGCCGCGAGCGCGTTTTTGCCATCACCGTTTGAAAAAGCGGCGATCCTGACGCTCGACGGCGTGGGCGAGTGGTCGACCGCGACTATTGGCGTCGGCGAGGGCAACAGCGTGAAGTTGACGCACGAGCTGCGCTTTCCGCACAGCATCGGCCTGCTGTATTCGGCGTTCACGTACTACTGCGGCTTCAAGGTCAACAGCGGCGAATACAAGTTGATGGGACTCGCGCCCTACGGCGACCCGAAATTCTACGACACGATCATGAGCATGATCGACTTGAAAGAGGACGGCTCCTTCAGGCTCGACATGCGCTACTTCAATTATTGCGCGGGGCTCACGATGACGAACGCGCGCTTCGACGCGCTGTTCGGCAAACCCGTGCGCGCCCGCGAAGCAGCCATGGATCAGCACTACATGGACGTTGCGGCGTCGATCCAGAAAGTCACCGAAGAAATCATGCTGCGCATGGCGCGCCACGCGCACAAGGTGACGGAGCAGGAAAACCTGTGCCTCGCGGGCGGCGTCGCGCTGAATTGCGTCGCCAACGGCCGCATTCTGCGTGAGGGCCCGTTTAAGAAGATCTGGATTCAGCCCGCGTCGGGCGATGCGGGCAGCGCGCTCGGCGCCGCGTTGTTCACGTGGCATCACCTGTTGGGCAATGCGCGCACGCCTGCGACTCCGGATGCGCAGTACGGCTCGCTGCTGGGCCCGTCATTTGGCGACGAAGAAACCGCGGCGTTCTTCGCCGGCGCCGACGCCGTCTTCGAGCATTTTGACGACGAAGCCCGGCTTGTCGAACACGTCGCCGATGTGCTGGCGAGCGAGAAAGTCGTGGGCTGGTTCAATGGGCGCATGGAATTCGGCCCGCGCGCGCTTGGCAGCCGCAGCATCATCGGCGACGCGCGCAGCGCCGCGATGCAAACGACGATGAACGTGAAGATCAAGTTCCGTGAGTCGTTTCGCCCGTTTGCGCCCGTGGTGCTGCGCGAACACTCGCACGAATACTTCGAGATGGCGCCGGACGTCGAGAGCCCGTACATGCTTCTGGTCGCGCCGGTAGCGGAAAAATACCGGCTGGCACAGAGCGATATTAAACCCAACGGCCTGGAACGTCTAAAACAGATTCGTTCAACGATTCCCGCGATCACGCACGTCGATTATTCCGCGCGCGTGCAGACCGTCGATGAAACGCGCCACGGACGCTTTCACAAGTTAATGCGCGCGTTCGAGGCGCGCACCGGCTGCCCCGTGATGATCAACACCAGTTTCAACGTGCGCGGCGAGCCCATCGTCTGCACGCCCAGCGACGCCTGGCGCTGTTTCATGAGCACGAACATGGATGTGCTGGTGGTCGGCAATTACGTGCTGCACAAGAGCAAGCAAAAGAACGTGCTGACCGAAAAGCAGATGCTGGACTTAGTGGCCGCGTTTGAACCGGATTAGAGGGGACTGTCCCAGGGCCGCGCTGTTGCGGCCCGTGCGGACTGTCCCCGGTCGCGGCGGAATACGGATGGACTGTTATGGCCGGAAGTGCGACATCCCCACGCAAACCCCGGCGCCCCGCGCTGCTGGTCGCGCTGCTTGTTCCCGCGTTGGGGCATTTCGGCCTCGTGATCGCGGGCGTTGCCGGCTCAAGCGCCGCCAAGAAGTGGGACATCCTGGATTGGTCGATTAACGGGGTGGTTCTGACCTACCTGCTGCTTGCGGTTGCGTTGTGGGTCAAAGGGTCCTCTGCGGCGGCGAAGATCGCGCTGCTGGCCTACACGGGCATCGTCGTGCTGGCGCTGTGCGAACTGACGCTCGCAATGATGGCGCCCGCGTGGCCGCCTTACCGTGTGCCGTGGCCGCCGAAGCTTCAACGCGTCTCGACCGCCGCCGACACCATGCCCGGCATCGAGGGTGAAATCCGCTTCACGACCAACGCCTTGGGCCTGCGCGGGCCGGATTTCGGCAAGCAGGAGCAATGGGACGCGCGTATCCTGTGCGTCGGCGGCAGCACCACCGAATGCCTGTACGTCACCGACGAAAAGAGTTGGCCCTGGCTGTTGCAGAATCAACTGGCCGAAAAAACCGGCAAGAGAGTTTTCGTCGGCAACGCCGGCCGCAGCGGCCACATCGCGGCACACCACGCGTATTTGCTTAACAACTATGAGTTCGCGGGGCGCTTCGAGTACGTCGTGGTGCTTTGCGGCCTCAACGACCTCGGCATGTTGATGAAGGGCGACACCGACAAGCGCATGGCGCGCATCCACGAAACCACGCTCGTGCATCCGTCAGGCTACGACCTCAAGCCGATTTACTATCACCAGGCGCAGCTTGGCATGCGCGCGGACCAGATTCTGCGCCGCCTGGTGCCCGACAAAGGCACCGCCGAGCAGGACGAGCAGGGCCGCTGGTACACCGACGTGCGCAAGAAGCGCGCCGAGGCCCTGAGCAAAAACAAGATCGCGGTGCCGCATCCCGGTCTGGCGGACGGCCTCAACCGCTATGAGTCGGCGCTGCTCGACATCATTGCCGTCTGCCGCAAGCGCGGCCAGAAACTAACGATGTGCACGCAGCCCGCAATGTGGCGCGACGGCTTGACCGACGAGCAACAGGCGATGCTGTGGGCGGCGACGGACGACGGCGCGTATACGCCGCGCGCGCTGCAGCAGATGCTGGACGCCTATAATGATCGCCTGAAGGAAGTCTGCGCGCGCGAAAATGTCGCCGTGGTTGATCTCGACGCGATCGTCGCCAAGGACGAAACGGCCTTCTACGACGATTGCCACTTCAATACGCCGGGCTGCGCGCAGGTTGCGGCGGCGCTGGCCGACCATCTCGCCCCGAGGATGAAGTAATGGCCCTGATCCAGATCAACAAGAACCCGAGCGACCGCGAACTGCGCAGCTTTGCGTGGCTGTGGTTTCCGCTGTTCTGTGCCGCGCTCTCGCTGATCGTCTGGTGGCGCACAAAAACGCTCGCGGTCGCGTACGTGATGGCCGTGGCCGCTGTGATCGTGGCAGTTCTGGGCGTCGTAAAGCTGCGCGCCGTTAAATACGTCTTTGTCGGCCTGATGTACGTGACGTTCCCCGTCGGCTTTGTGATGTCGCATCTGCTGCTGGGTCTGATCTATTACGGCTTCTTCACGCCCATTGGCTTTGGCATGCGGCTATTTGGCTGGGATGCCATGTCGCGCCGCATTGAGAAGGACAAGCCCAGCTACTGGGTCGAGCTGCCGCCCCCGCCCGCCAAGGACAGTTATTTCCGCCAGAGTTGATTGCTATATTGCCCGCGTGACTGAACCGCAAAAACAGGACTTCCTTGCCGAGGCTGAAAAGCCCGCCGGCAATATCGTTTCCGAGTTCATCGCGTTCATGTCGGCGAACAAGAAGTGGTGGCTGGCGCCGATCATCATCGTGCTGCTGCTTGTCGGTGTGCTGATCATCCTTGCGGGCACCGGCGCCGCGCCGTTCATATACACGTTGTTTTGATTTCCCGTGGCGTGGGCATTCCTGCCCGCGCGGTCGGCGCAGCCGACCGAATTGTGCCGCAAAAAGCGGCACGGCGGACAGGAATGTCCGCCCCACAGTTATCTTTTCATGCGCACGTAGTAGCTGACTTCGGCGGCGATGTCGCTCAGTTGCGCGGTCTGGTCGCCTTTGCCGAATACCGTGCGGTCGATGACCAGGTAATACATGCCGGGCTCGGGCCGGCCGGCATAGGCCAGTTCGCGCGTGCTCCAGCGTTGCTCGACCGCGGCAATTTCCAGCCCCGCCATGTTGCCGGGCGTGCCGCTCATGTAGCGGTCGTCGTACTGCTTGAACGCCTCGGCGTGCACCAAAAGCAGGTCCACACCCGGCGCGGGTTTGCCGCCTTCGCCTGCAACGGTCAGGTTGATGCGAAGTTCCGCGCCCGCCGGCGCCTGGAAGGGGCCGAGGTAATCGCGGAAGTCCTTGCGCAACAGCCGCACGTCGTTGCTCAGCGTCTCCCAGCCCTGCTCTTCCTTATTGGGGCCCTCGCGCGGCTTGAAGTCGAGCGTCGCGCGGCCCGGCGCAACATAGGACTTGCCGTCGGCCTGCGTGATGATGGTGAAGCCCGGCATGATGCCTTCCTGGATGGCGCGTTTGCCCGCGTCGTTGACAAAGCCGCTGAAAATGCGCGCGAGCAGGTTGTCCACGTGCGTGATCTCAAAGGTTATCTCGCGGATCTCAAGGCAATCGAAGTAGGCGTAGACCTTGAACTCGCGCGCGACCACGTTGGTGTTGATGACGTACTGCACGTCGGCGCTTCCGCTAAAGCGCACGCGGCCGCCCGCGCTGTGCCAGAGTTCGCCGTCGCCCTTCATGCGTACGTCGTAGCGACGTCGCTCCTGAGCAATGGGGCTGTTTGCGGCGGGCTGGCTCACGGTCGCTTCGTTGATGCGGAAGCGGCCGATCACGCGTTGCTGCTCGTCGCGCAGGGGCAGGCTTTTGCCCACGGGCGTGTCGCGCATGACGCCGACAACGCGCGAGATGAGTTCGGTGCGCGCGGCTTCGTTGTCAGGCGAATTGATGAAATTGCCGACCCAGTCGGCGTAGGTGATGCCCGCGGCGTCGATGTGCCCGCGCAACTGGTGCTTGAACTGATCGTAAACGATCGTGAGCGCCAGAATCAAAACCAGCGGCGCGAGTGAGGCCACGCTGCCGATGTTGCGCGGCTTCTCGTCCTGCGGCGATGGATTCTCCGGCGCGACCTGCATCCCGGACATTCTAAGCGGTCCAAGAAAATTGTCTTTAGGTGGCGCGGACATTCCTGTCCGCGGTGGCGAGCTTTGCGAGCCACAATTCGACCGGCTACGCCGGTTGGGCGGACAAGAATGTCCGCCCCACAACTGCCCAGAATATATGTAGGACCGCTTAGTAGCGATTTGGAACCGCCGATAAATGCGGGTTGGGGCCGACAACTGCATTTTCTCGCAGAGCGCGCAAAGTTCGCAAAGGTATCAGTCCTAATTGCGCTCATTGCGACCTTTGCGAGAAATGCTGTTGCAGTTTGCGAATTGCTGCGGGCATCGGCGTTTATCCGTTGTTATCGGCGGTTACTTGCTTTTGCCGGAGAGCGCCGTCACGAACAGCTTGCGTTCGCCGGTGAAGAATTCGCCTTCGTGCATCAACGGCCCGAGGTAACACGCCAGTTGCAGCGCGACGATCACGAACATGCCACACCACAGCGCCAGCACGCGGCCCTCGAAGAACCGCATCTCCGGCCGTTTGTACAGCAGATATCGATGCATCCGCGACAGCAGGTGGATGCCGAACGCCGCCGCAAGCGCCGTCGTGGCCACGTGCAGTGCGACGATGAAGCCGCCGCTGTCTGCGCCTGTGCTGACGCTGAAAAACCACACGATCGGCACGCAGCCGATCAGGATCAAACTCGCCGCCGCGGCCATCAGCAGCACTGACGCCACGGCCTGCGAAAACCGCATGCGCGCGCCCATCAGGCACTGGAACACATAAAAGGAAGGCAGGCACAGCCCGCACGCGCCCAGCACAACCAGCGGGAATTTAATAGCGGCGTACAGGGCCTGCACGGGGCCTCCAAGGCAGCCCATCGCCGCGCCATAAAGCACGCTCGCGACCGCAATCAGCGCGAGGCAACCGACGACATAAACGCCCAGCGCGCGGCCCGCCGACAAATCGCGCGCCACGCCCGCCTGCGTCTTCAAGATCGCGCCGCCGACCTGCCAGGGTTTGCGCGGCGGGTCTTCGACGTCGCCGCCATCGGCCTCCCAGCGCTGGATCCATGCCGCAGGTTTAATAGGGGCGACCGGCGGGGTTCCTTCAGGCCGGGGAACTACGGGATAGACGGCTTCTTCACTCATATTGGCATTCCTAGTTCTTTGAGCCAGCGCAGCACGACGGCGCCAACTCCCACGTAGAAGTTGCCGCTCAGGCCGTGTTCGAGGCTGTAGTAGTTGGTGAAGTCCGACGTCGCGCCCAGCCACGGACGCAACGTCCAGGCCACCTGCGCGCCGACGAACTGATAGATGAAAATCCATGCGGCGAGCACCAGCCGCGTGCCGCGGCCTACGGGTGCGAGCATGCGCAGGCCCAGCGCCAGCCGCGTCGCGCCGAAAACGCCCGCGATCAGGCCTGCCAGCGCGCAGGCGACGTACAGGTTGAGATAGCTCGACATCGCCGGAAACGGCGCGTTAGCGGCAAACAGCGCCAGCACCGGCGCGAGGCTGCCCAGCGACAGCGCCTGCACGGTGAGGCCCGACAGCGCAACGGTCAGCGTCTGGTTCGCTCGCAGTTTTAAACCACCGACAAGTTGCGTTACGTGCATCAGCGAGAAGCACAGGCCCAGGGTCAGCACGAAAAATAGCGGCATCTTGATGGTGGTGACGACGATCTGCGCGCCGCCGCAAAAGCAGCCCATCGCCGCTCCCCAGGCGGCCGCAGCGAGTAAACCGGGAAGCGCCAGCCCGGCGTTCAGAACGCGAGTTGGGGGGTTGCCCGCGCGCCGAAAGACGGCGCCGGGCCGGCGCAAAAGGGAAGTTGCGGCGGCGAACATGGTGGGCGTTCCAACTTACTTTGTCGTACAAAGTAAATACTTTGTGGCGCAAAGTGAATCGGAATCAGCAGGAAAAAGCTGTTCGGGAATCGGCGATTTCCGCGCGATTATTCAGGGCCGATAATGGCGTCAGTTAAAGCCCACTGCGTAAGCGGCAGGATGCCATCACGGACGAACACGGATGTTCAGGACTGCTGAGGCAGGGCTGGCGGCGCGGCAACCACCGGGATTTTAGTCGATGCTGGTTCAGGGTCGTGCAGGTGCGCAATTATCGGCGCTTTGTATTCCATCGCAGCGACAGGATCTTGCGGGACCATGGGTGGCGCAACGACATCGGCTATCACCTGCTGGCCAGTCCACGGATTCAGCGTTTCATGAAGGTGAATACCTACTCGTGCTGCTGCGGCGGCAAATGTGAGCGGTAAGAGCCAAGTGACGAGGCCAACGGCTCCAATGACCCAATTGGTCGCGTTGTCAGGTGAAATGCGGGGTGAGATCAGAATGGGAGCAAACGGCAGCGCAATTAGTGTTTCGCCTACAAGGCCGGCTCTTTCGCTGTGACCCGTTACGGACCCTGCGATCCAAAGCGTTGCTCCGCCCGCAATGCCGCCAACAACGTAACCCAAAAGGGCGTTGGTGATGGCGGCACTTCTTCCCCACAACCATGTCAAGGAGAGAGCGAGTCCTGATGCAACTGCCGACGCCACGACGAAGATTGCAACGAGTGCCACAAGCAAGCTTGGTTCATTGAGATCGGGCATGCATCTAGTTTACCCCGCGCATTAGCGATTTCCGCGCGATTATTCAGGACCGGAAATGACGTGTCGGCGTTAAAATTTTGTGACCGCACGTGGACAGCGACTTCAGGAGCGAACCTGCAAAACGCACCGCGTTTTACAGGAAGTCCGCGGTGGCAAGCTTGCGAGCCACAATGCGACCGGCTATGCCGGTCGGGCGGACAGGAATGATCGCCCCACAGATGACTGTATTGCGGTAATTGCGTATGGCCCGTCCGGCGCTACACTGCATGGCTCAAACATACAGGAGCGCGGTGGGGGACCGATCACGAGTCGCCGCCGCAGCGAATTCATGAGCGAACCTAACGCCCATTCGTCGAATAGTGAAAGCAAGACGCGCATCATGGCGCGCCCGGGTGGCGTTCCCGTCAGCGACGAAAACACCACGCAAATCCCTTCCAAGGCGCCTGCTTCTCGGCCCGTCGCAACACCGACCGAAGATGAAACCTCGATGGCGGGCCGAGCCGCACCGCGGCCGTTGTCAGATCGCCAGCCCGCGGTGCCTTACAACGGTAAGCCGGAACTGCTTGCGCCCGCGGGCGGCCTCGAGGCTTTCTTTGCGGCGATGGATTACGGCGCTGACGCGGTTTATCTTGGGCTCAAGAAATTTTCCGCACGTGAACAGGCTGAAAATTTCACCATCGACGATCTCGATGTCGCCATCGGCCACGCGCACGAACACAGCAAAAAAGTCTACGTCACTATCAACACCGTAATCCAGCAAAGCGAGTACGACGAGTTGATAGAGATGCTTGCGGCGTGCGAAGAACTCGGCGCCGACGCTATCATCGTGCAGGATTTCGGCGTCTACCGCACCATCCGCGAGTATTTCCCGCGCCTGAAGTGGCACGCCAGCACGCAGATGCTGGTGCACAATGCCGAGGGTGCGCGCTGGCTCGAGCGCAACGGCTTTGAGCGCGTGATTCTCGCGCGCGAACTCACGCTTAACGAGATCGAGGAAATCCGCAACACGGTCAAAATCCAGCTCGAGACGTTTGTGCACGGCAGCCTGTGCTACAGCTACTCGGGCCTGTGCCTGTTCAGCAGCCAGGAAACCGGGCGCAGTGGCAACCGCGGCAAGTGCGCCTACACCTGCCGCGACAGTTTTAAAACGCCTCTGGGGGAAGGTAAGGCTTTCTCCATGAAGGATCTTTACGCGCCGACGGCGGTCGCGGACCTCGCCAAGGTCGGCGTGCGCAGTCTCAAGATCGAGGGCCGGCGCAAGAGCCCGCTTTACGTCGCCGCGGTGACCAAGCTTTACCGGCGCATGATCGACGGTGAATCGATTGACCTCAAAGCCGCCGAACAGGAATTGAAGACGATTTACTCGCGCGAGACGACCAAGCTGTTCCTCGACGGCAGCCACGGCGATCACAAGAACGTCGCCGACGTCGAGGAAAGCGAACCGCAGGGGGTGCCTCTGGGCCGCGTCGACCGCGTCCACGAGGGTCGCGCGAGTTTCCGCGCGCTGACCGAATTCGAGCGCCATGACGGCATCCTGTGCAAGCCGCGCGACGCCGACCGGTCGCCGGTCAAATTCGGCGCCGACAAGATCAACTACAAGGGCAAGCGCATCTTTACCGTGCGCGAGGGCGAGGACATCAGCATCGCCGCACCCGACGAAGTGCGCCCGGGCGACGAACTTCGTTTGATCGCCAGCCAGGCGCTGAAACGCAAGTACCCGACCAACGTGCCCGCGAAACTGCCGCGCACACGCCTGAAGGTGCACATCGACATCACGGTGCGCGTCGATGCCGCCCGCGGCAGCCTGCGCGAACTCGGCATGCCGGGTGCGCTGATGATCACTGGCCGCTGCCAGGGCATGGAACTCAAGCGCGAATATCCCGTGAAGCTGCTGTTTGCCGACAGCCAGCCGCTGGACGAAAAACGCCTGATGGAGTTCTTCGACCGGCTCGGCAGCACGCGCTTTCAGCTTGGGACATTCAACGTTGTGATTCCCGCGGGCGTGTTTGTCCCCGCCGCCGAGATCAACGAAGCGCGCCGCCAATTCTTCGTCGCATTCGACGAAATGATCACGGCCGAACGCGCCAAAAAGATCACCAACACCCGCGCGATCGTGAATAACACGCCGCCGCAAACGTTGGCGGCTCCGGGATCGCGCCGGTTTGCGGCGATGGTCGACCGTGTTGAATATCTCGACGCGCTGCCGATGGACAAGCTCGACGAGGTGATCGTCGATATCTCGAACGACCGCCCCGAGGCGCTGGTCGAGGCCTACAAGCAACATGGCCACAAGCTGCGCATCGGCATCCCGATTGTGGTGCGCGCCTGGGAGCAGGCGGGCACGGTATGGAAGCTGCGCGACCTGTACGCCGCGGGCGCGAGGCTGTTTAGTGTCGCCAACGTTGGCGGCTTTGAGTACATCGCCCACACCGCGGGTATCCAGAAGCGCAAGCGTATGGACACCACGCAGCTTGTGCGGCGGCAGGTGCAAACGCGCTCGGGTTTTCCGGTGTTTGAGCCCAAGCTGCCGGATTTCGCGGGCGCGGGCATTGACGTTTCCGTGGACTGGCCGGCGTACACGCTGTCGCGTGAAGCAGCGCGCGCATGGCTTGAACAAGGTGCGACGCGCGTGACGCTCAGCGTCGAAGACGGCATCCAGAACATGAAGGAAGTGCTGGCGGAGTTTGGTCAGCTTTCGGAAGTTGTCGTCTACCAGGACACGCCGCTGTTTGTCAGCGAAAGCTGTGTTTACGCCAACATGCTGGGCCATTGCCCGGGCCGCGCGACTTGCGGCTTCCACGAAATGGACATGGTCAACAGCTACGGCGAGAAGTTCCTGGCCATCGACCACCACTGCCGCACGCTGATCATGGGCAAGGAAGCGTTTGCCTTGACCCATCGCGTGGCGGAGCTGGAAAAAGCCGGAGCGATGCGCTTCCGCCTCGATTTCATCAACCGGCGCTACGAAGCCGACGAAATCCGCAAGGTCTGCGAAGTCGCCCTTGGCGGCAAGCTTGTGCCCTCGACCCACGAAGGCAACTGGGCAAGAACCCTTCTGTAACGACCTTAACACGAAGGAGCGAAGAAACGAAGAAAGGCAGCGGGGGAGGGCTTCCGTTGCCTTTTTCGTTGCTGTTCTTCGCTACTTCGTTTCTTCGTGTTCGCAGTTCAATTCTCGATTTGCTGCCAGAAGTCCGCGGGCATGTCCTGTGCCAAGTGCAGCGCGCCGTTGGCGCCGGCGAATGCGGGCTCTTCGACGCGGCGAACCTTGCCACCGCCAAGTTCGGTCAACTTGCCTTCGATGGCCTTGTCGAGGCCGATGATCTGCGAGCCGCCACCGGCGATCAGCACGTGGTTGCGCAGCGTTGCCTGGAATTCGGGGTCATAGTTCGCGATCAGCGAGTGCAGGCCCTCGACGATTTCCGGCACGATGCTTTCGGTCGCCGCACGCAGGCAATTCGTGACGTCGAACTGTTGCGGCACGCCACGCACGGGCAGGGTCACGATCACGGGCTCCGTGACGCGCGACAGGAAGCCGTGCTTTTCCTTGATCTGCTTGACCATGTTGATGCTGAAATCGGCGTTGGGGCAGGCTGCCTTCATCAGCTCAAACAGCTTGCGGTCGACGGCGTCGCCCGCGGCGCTCAGCGTGATCTGGTCGTCGGCGGCGGGAAGCGCGCCATGCATGCGGCAGAGGTCGGTGGTGCCCGCGCCGATGTCGATCACCAGGGTGTCTTCGAGGAAGTTCAGGCCGTAGGCGACGGCGAAGGGCTCGCTGCAGATCATCACGCAGTCAACGACGCCGCGCGCGGCTTCGATCAGGAGTTTCTGGTTGTTGAGGCTGGCCTGGGCCGGGGCCCCAATGACGCCATAGATGAGATCGTCGGGGCGCGGCTTGGCGAGGCTGACAACGTGCTCGAGCAGGTCGTGGACGGCCTGCCTGGTGCGGTCGGCGTCGCGGTTGATCTGGCGGTCAAGGTCGGCGTAGCGCACCGCGCCCTTTTCCATCGGGCGGAAGCAATCGCACGAGTGCTTGTGTTTGATGGCTTCGGCGCCAAACAGCTTGTCTTTGCCCAGCGCCTTGCGGGAAATCACGTCCTTGGGGTAAGCGACGAAGCTTTCGATCGTCTGGCGCACGCCGTTGCTGGCGGAAATCGCGCTGTGGCTGGTGCCAAGGTCGATACCGACGAAGAGAACACCGTTTTCGGGCTTGTTCTGGGGCGCATTCTGGGCGTTAGGCTGCATGGAGGCTCCGGTTAGAAGAAATGTTGTCCCTCGCTGATCGTCAAAACCGGGTTTGAAACTTGAGTAAAAACGGCGTCTCGCCCAAAGGCGCAGTGGCGCCAGGAAAGCCGATCCAGAGGCCTTTCTTTGCGCCTTCACGCCTTCGCGTGAAATTTTTTTGTTTTTATCGCGGTTCGATGATCGCCAAGCCGCCGCGGATGACGGTCTCTGTCCCCGGCCATGCGGCGAGCGGTTCGATTTCACCCACCTTGACGATCTGCGCCTTGCGCCCGCGGTAAGCGTTCACTTCCAGCCACCAATCGACCAGCCGCGCGCCGGTTTCATCCAGCGCTGTCTCGCCGACGCGCGCGCGCGCTGCGAAGTCGCGAAACGGCAGGCCCTCGATGTACGCGTTCTCGAACTTTGCGACCGGCGCGCGCTGCGCAATCGCGCGCGTCAGCGGCAAGTCCACGGTGTACACGCGCCAGCCCGTGACGGGTTTGCCCGCGCGCGGCAGCAGCCGCGAATTCGCAAGATCAACCGTGAACACGTCCTTGACCGCGGGCGGTACGAGCCAGACCTCGCGGCGGGCCGTTATGTCACCGTCGGAGGCCAATTCCAGCACACTGACCTGCACTTGCGGCAGCGGGCCGCTCTGATTCGCGCCCGCGATTGCGATGCCGACGGCGATTAGCGCCGTGGCGGCAAACGCCGGCCACGCGCCGCGTTTCAGGCGATCAAGCGCCAGCGGCGCAAGCAGGCACGTCAGCGCAATTAGGCCCACGAGCCCGTAGACCATCAAGGAAGGCGCGGCCGCGCGCCGGTCCCCGACTTCGAGATACTGCGTCGGCGGGGGATTCTCGGCGCCGCGTGTAGCGGGTGCGCCCGCGGGCGCTTCGCTGCCGCCGTACCACTGGTGGCGGCGCATGGCGGCGACCAGCACGTCGGCAGGCTTTTCGGCGATGCGCTCGTAGGCTACGCGGTAGAGGGTGCCGCCGCCGCAACTCTGGCGAAGCACGGGCACGCCGGCAAAGTCAATTGTGGTGGGATCCGGCAACGCGGGCAGGCCGCTTTCGAGGGTGAAATTGCCCGCGATGAATACCGCGCCGCCGAGGCTCGCGAACTCGAGCAGCGCGCGTTGCGCGCCCGCGGGCAGCCGGCCATCGCCCGGGTTGAGCAATACGATGGCGTCGTAGCCGTCGAACATGCGCCAGTCGGCAAAGCACTCATCGGTCTTGAACGCGTCGAAGACCAGGGTGTCGCTCGCCGGCAGATTCGCGGCCTCGGGCGCGAACGCTGCGGCGTAGATTCGGTGATAGCTTGGCGCCATCAAACGCGCGGGCACCTCGGGCGAAAACTCGTCGCTGGCGCCATCGAGCGTCACGCGTATCTTGCTGTCAGCGGCGACGCGACAGGGCACGCGCGCGGTCACGGGCCCGGCGGCGTTTACGGACACTTGCCTGCGCAACGCCACGCCGGGGCTGAGGATTTCAACGGTCGCGGTCCCGCCCGCCTTGCCCGCGAACACGATTTCCAGTGGCGCGTAGCATCCTGGCCGGCCGCGCCCGTCGCCTAGATAACGCGTGCGCTCGTGGTCGATTTGCTGCGCAGAAAGTGAAGAAGATGCGAGTATCAACACGCCGAACAGCGCAATCAGAGCCCGCTGCGTCAGCGGCGGGGCAATAAACAAAGGGCGATTGTGATGGCGGCCCCGCCGCTCACGCGGGCGGGCCCCGATGCAGGCCATCATGCGGCCTCCTTGCGCTTTGGCCACACCGCGGCGGCGATAAGCGCCAGCGCCCCGGCAATTGCCAGCGGCGCGATTACCGACCCGCCGTCGAGTGTCGCGTTGGCTGCCAGATACCAGTGCGGCGACAGCGATTGCAGGCCAAGCTGGCTTTTTTGGGCGTATTCGAGGCTGAAATAGTGCCACAGCAGCGGCAATCCGAGCACGCAAACCAGCGCGATGCGCGCTCGCGCCGGCCACGCGCCGCCAAAACGCGCGGCCAGCGCCATGAATCCGCCGCAAAGCGCCCAGCAGGCGAATACCACCGGGCGGCTCTGCCATACCGGCCCGGGCGATGACAGGTAGGCGAATGCGAACATGACCGCACTTGAGGCCGCCGCACAGGCGAGCACACCAAGCAGGAATTCGGCGACGTCGCGGCGCGTTTTCACGACCGCGGGCCAGAGCACGAACAGCGGCAGGGCGAGCTCGACGTAAAAAATCGCGCGCCAGAGCGCGAGATCGCTGCCGTAATCGAAGGCTTCGCGCGCCCACGCGCCCGTAAGGAGCGCATGTGCGGCGGCCAGCACGGTAACGACGGCTAAGGGCGCATAGCGCATAGTCTTGAGTGCGGAGAACGGGGAGAGGAGAGCGGAGTAACAGCCAAGTCAACACTCCGCGCTCCGGACTCCTCTGTCCGCCCTATCTTCTCGTTTACCTTAAACGTGCCGCTGGGGTAACATGTGCGACCCACATCCAAGAATTCCGCACCTATGCAAACACACCCGTTGATATTGGCCGGCACAGAAACCACCACCGGCAGCACGTTCCAGCATCGCAGCGCCATCGACCAGCAGGACCTCGGTGCGGTCTGCCTTGCGGGCAAAAACGAAGTCAACTCGGCGATTTCCGCTGCGATGCAGGCTCGTGCGCCCATGGCCCGGCTGTCCGCCGGCGCGCGCGAATCGGCCCTGCGCCGCACCGCCGAGGCCATCATGGACCGGCAGGAGGAATTCGCCCAACTGATTACGGCCGAGACCGCCAAGCCCATCAGCCTCGCCCGCGGCGAGGTCGCCCGGGCCGTCAATACATTCGAGATCGCCGCCGAGGAAGCCAAGCGCATCGCCGGCGAGGTCATTTCGCTCGACACCCTGCAGTCATCCGAGCGCCGCTTCGGCATCGTTCGCCGCTTCCCGCGCGGAGTGGTGATCGGCATCTCGCCCTTCAACTTCCCGATCAACCTTGTCGCGCACAAGGTTGCGCCGGCGCTGGCCGCGGGCTGCCCGATCATCCTCAAGCCGCCGCCGCAAGCGCCGCTGACGTCGTTGTTGCTTGGCCGTATTCTGCGCGACCTGAAGCTGCCCGCGGGCGCGTTCAGCGTGATGCCATGCGCCAACGATATTGCCGAGCTGCTGGTGCGAGACGACCGCCCGGCGGTGCTGTCATTTACCGGCAGCGCGAAAGTCGGCTGGCACCTGAAATCGATCTGCGGGCGCAAGCGCAGCGTGCTTGAGCTTGGCGGCAACGCGGCGGTTATCGTCGAGGCTGATGCGGACCTCGATGTCGCGGCGCAGCGTATCGTGACAGGCGCGTTCGCGCACGCGGGCCAGGTGTGCATCAAGGTGCAGCGCGTGTTCGCGCACGAAAACATCGCCGATCGCCTGCTGGCGCGGCTGATCGAGATCACCAATACGCTGGGCATGGGTGACCCGCGCCACCAGGACGTGCTGGTCGGGCCTTTGATCGATGAGGCCAACGCGCAGCGCGTTGCGGCGTGGGTGAGCGAAGCCGTGAAGGCGGGCGCGAACATCGTGGCGGGCGGCACGCGCGAAGGCCAGTTCTACCGGCCCACCTGGCTCACGGATGTGCCCGAGGACGCCAAGGCCAGTTGCGAGGAAATGTTTGGCCCCGTCGCGACCTTTGCGCGTTACCAGGATTTCGAGGCCGCGCTGCACGCCGTCAACGCCACCGAGTACGGCCTGCAGGCGGGCGTGTTCACGCAATCGCTGCCAAAAATGCTCCAGGCTTTTGAAACGCTCGAGGTCGGCGGCGTGATCGTCAACGATGTGCCGACTTACCGCGTCGACCAGATGCCCTACGGCGGCGTCAAGGGTTCGGGCCTTGGGCGCGAAGGGCCAAAGTACGCCATCGAAGCGTTCACGGAGCCCCGGCTGCTCGCCATTAAGCCCTAAATGTCCATCACTTACCTCATCGATTTGCCTTGCCCCGTCAAGAAGCACGTGCCGGCCAGCCGCATCATGCGCCTCGTTTATGAGCGCGAGCAGGCGCTGCTGGCGCTCAATCGCGCGCGCAAGAAGAATGTCGATGTCGACGCCGCCGACGTGCACGTGCGGCTTACGCTGAAGGACAAACAGGGCAAGGCCCACGCGGTGAAAACGACCGTGGCCGCGGTCAGCATCGACTACGCCGAGCTTGAACCGCACGGTGAACATTGCAAGGCGTGCCCTGCGCGCGTGCACAAGCAGGCCTTTGGTTGCCGCGGCGTCCTGGATTTCCCGGTCACGCTCAAGGGCGAGGCGTTGCTGATGGGCATGATCCACGGCGTGATGGACGACCCCGGCCCGAAGGTTCTGCTCAACTACCTTGATTCGAACGGTATTTTGGGTCACCAGGTCGAGGAGATGCGCCGCACCGGCGACATCTTCTTCCAGAGCAAAAAACCGCTGGTGCGTCGTTACGAAAACGACGTCAAGCTGAGCGCCAACCAGTTGTTCGAGCTGCTGTTTTTATCCGGCACGATCACTTGGCAGCACGGCCGCTTCCTGCTTGGCCTGATGGACCTCTACGAAGCGAATCTGCCGCTGATCGCGCCGCTGGACAGTTTCAAAGACAAGTTTGTCTACGAGCACATGCGCGACGGCAAGCCCTCCTACCGCAACGCGATCAAGATTGTTTCCTCGCCAGAAGACGATAACTGCGAGCGGCAGATCAAGGATTTCCTGCGGGCGCTGTTCCTGGCCTGCGAGATGGAATGTTCGCTGCGCGTCGTGCTGTAGGGACACGCGGCAGCGTGTCCTCTCACACCGGGCAGGCTGCCGCCTGTCCCTACTCAAAGCTCAGTACGCGCAATTCCTTCGATGTGACAATCAACAGCTCGGCGTCGCGCGCGGCGAGGTTGATCGCGTCGGAGGCGAGCCGCCGCAACAGGTGCCCGGTTTCGACTTCGTAGAACGCAATGGCGTTCTTTTCGAGGCAGACCAGCACCGTGCCCCCGAACATCAGGCCCACGGCCGCGGGGCGCTCCATCGCTATCGCCTTGCCGACCGGGCCCGCCTGGAAGTCGATGACCTGTATCGCACGCTCATTGAAAAACGCCGCGCGCAGGCCGTCAGCGCTTAGCGCAATGGGCGCGGCGGCGGCGAACTCGATTTCGTCAATGGCGCCCGTCACGGCGCGAAGCCGGAAAAGTCGGCGGTCGTATTTGAGCAGTACCGCGTCGCCCGCACCGCCCGCGGCAGCCGCGGCGTCGGGGATGCCGGCGGCGGGGGCCGAGATTGTCAGCGTCGGGCCGGCCTGGTCGACGCAGCGGATCAGGCCGTCGGCGCCAGCGAAAATCGCCCGTTGCGGCGACTGCACTGTCGCGATCAGCATGCCCGCGTCGGGTAACAGTTGGCCGCCGGGGCCGCGGCCCTGCTTGTCGGCCAAGGACGCAAAAGTCGTCCACAGGGGCAGGACGCGCTCAGCCGTTCCCGCGCTGCGCCAGATGCGCTCGCCGGCGGCCCAGAAAAACGCGTCGCCTTCCTCGGGGACAAGCGCAAAGCCAAGCGGCGTCACTTCGACGCGTGTCTTTTCGTTGCGGCCGGCGACACGCACGCCTTGCAGGATCAAATCAAAGTCAGGGCTTAGCGTGATCTGGCCATATGCCCCCGCCAGCAGGTAGCCGTTGCGGCAAACGGCCGCCATGCGTACGGGCTTGCCGAGATCCAGCGGCATGCGCACCACGCTGCCATCCCACAGGATGCGCGCGGCCTGGCCTCCTCGCCCGGCGGCGACCAGCGCGCCATCGGGCGAAAACGCGAGGTAGCAGACGCTGCCGAGGCCGTGGACGATTTCGTCGTAGCGCAGGACTTTGCCGTAGTTGACGACCAGCCGCTCGATCTTGTCGCCGCGCGCGCAGGCAGCGAGCACACGCCCGCCCCAGACGCCCACGGCGGAGAAATCGGGCGCGGCCTCAAAATTGTGCACGGTCAGACTGTCGCCATTGGGGCCCTTGAGCAGCACGAGTTTGCCGTCGGCGCACAGGGCCGCGGCGTCGTAGTCCGCGCCGTCAAGCGCGCAGGTCGCCAGCGCCGTCGAGGACAGGCGCGCGGACATGATCGAGGCGTGCGGCGGCTGAGTTTCAACGACCAAAAGCGCGCCAGTGGTGTCGGCAGCGGCAATGCGATTGGCCGAGGGGCTCAGTCCCATGCAGCGCACTGACTGGCGGCTTTCGAAGCGCGCCGCGATGTGCGAATCGGACACGGAGCCGGGATTGACTCGCTGGTAAGTCACGGAGCCTTGTTTCCAGCCCGTGAACAACTGCAGGTTGGGCGCGAGCGCGAGGCTTTGCACGGAATCGCCGCCCGGCGGCTCGATGTAGGTGAGGAGGTCGCGTTCGCGGGTCTTGAAGACCTCGATGCCGCGGTCGTGGCGCGAAACGGCAAAGGCCTCGCCGTCGCGGGAGATGACCGCGTGGTCGATGGGCAGCCCGGAATGCCTGCCCCTGAACTCGAGAGCCAGCGCGCGGACATCGGCCAGTGCCCAGCGCGCCAGCGGCATGAATGCGGGCGCGCCCGCGAGGTCGGCCTGCGCAAGCACTTCGCGCGCCTGGGAGCGCGCGGCTTCGTCGCCATCGGCGTCGGCCAGCGCCAGCCGGGTCAAGGCCAGCCCGAGGTCGAGGCCCTTTTCCCGTACGCGGGTGTTGGCCAAATCGAGCTGGTTGGCCAGGCGCGCGGTTTCGCCGCGATGTTGCTCCTGCTGGCGGTCGAGGCGGACTTGCGCGTTGGCAAGGTCGCCGACCAGGCCCTGGACGCGGCCGCAACGTTCGATCAGGTCGGCCTGGTTGCGCTTGAACTCGACCACGCCTGCAAGCGCGAGGATTGAAAGCACGGCCGCAAAAGCGAGGAAGGTATAGCGCTCAAGGCGCACGCGGCCACTGAGGCGCAGTTCAGGGGGGACTTCGGGCGGCGTCATGTGCGGCATGGGTGGGATTGTAGCGGGTGCGCGCAAGACTTAGGATATGCGCGTTGTGGACATGGGGGGCGCGTTTTAGACAAGCGAGCCCATAGACTATGCTGATCGTGATGAAGCAGGGCGCTTCGGCGAGCGAGATTGACGCCGTCACCAACCACCTGCGCGACCTTGGCCTGACCGCCCAGGAAATCCCGGGCCAGAACTGCACGCTGCTGGGCGTCAGCGGCGGCGACGTCGACAGCGTCGATCTCAACACCTTTCGTACCTATTCGGGCGTCCAGCAGGTGCTGAACGTGACCTCGCCCTTCAAGCTTTCGGGGCGCGAATACAAGCGCGACGACACCATCGTTTCGCTTCCCGGCCGCCCGGCGGTCAAGTTCGGCGGGCGCAAGGTCGTTGTGATCGCGGGGCCGTGTAGCGTCGAGGGCCGCGGCCAGGCGCTTGCGCTGGCGCGCGAACTCAAGGCCGCGGGGGTCAACGTCATGCGCGGCGGCCTGTTCAAGCCGCGCACCAGCCCGTTTTCCTTCCAGGGACTTGAGGACGAAGGTTTTAGAATTCTCGAGGAAATCCGCGCTCTTGGCATGAAGTTCGTGACCGAAGCGGTCGACGAACACAGCCTTGAAATGGTCGAAGCGCACGCCGACATGATCCAGATTGGCGCGCGCAACATGCAGAATTTTTCGCTGCTCAAGCGTGTGGGCAAAAGCCGCCTCCCGGTCATGCTCAAACGCGGCATGAGCGCGACGCTGGAAGACCTGCTGATGGCCGCCGACTACATCCTTTCGGGCGGCAACGCCAATGTGGTGCTGTGCGAACGCGGCATACGCACCTTCGCGCGCCACACGCGCAACACCCTCGACCTTAGCCTGATACCGGCAATCAAGGAGCTTTCGCACCTGCCGATCATCGTCGACCCGAGCCATGCCACGGGTGACCGGCGTTACGTTCCGCCCATGGCGCTGGCCGCCATTGCGGCGGGCGCCGACGGCGTGATGGTCGAGGTGCACAGCGACCCGAATTGCGCACTAAGCGACGGTGCGCAAAGCCTGTACCCGGCGCAGTTCCGCGAGTTGCTGCCGCAAATGCGCGCGGTGGCGCAAGCCGTCGGGCGGGAAATCTAGAAATGTCTCGTGAGCCCCGTGTCATCTGACACGGGGCTCACGACACCTGACGCGGGACCATTCCTACAGCAGCGTCCCGCTGAGCATCAGGGTAGCGACACTGAAGTAGATCAGTATCCCGGTAACGTCGACAAGCGTCGCGACAAAGGGCGTGCTGGCGGTCGCGGGATCGAGGCCGATCCTTTTCATCAACAACGGCATCAGCGAGCCCGCCAGCGTGCCCCATAGCACGATGCCCATCAGCGCCAGCCACATCATCAAGCCCAGCCGCACGTAGTGTTCGCCGTATTCCGCGCCGGCGTTGGGCCAGAGCACGATGCGCAAGAAGCCCAGCAGGCCCAGGCCCACGCCCAGAGCCAGCCCCGAGGCGACCTCGCGCCGCGCCACGCGCCACCAGTCGGCGAGTTTGACTTCGCCCACGGCAAGCGAGCGGATGATCAATGATGCCGCCTGGCTTCCGGTGTTGCCGCCGCTGGAAATCACCAGCGGCACAAACAGCGAAAGCACCGCGGCCTTCTGGATTGCACCCTCGAAGGACTCCATCGCCGTCGCGGTGAAGGTTTGCCCGATGAACAGCACAATCAGCCAGCCGCCGCGCTTGCGCAACATCGCCGGGAGGCTGGTGTCGAAGTAGGACAGTTCAAGGGCCTCCATGCCGCCCGCCTTCTGGGCGTCCTGCGTGGCCTTGGCCTTGATGATGTCGATGACGTCGTCCTGGGTGATGATGCCGATCATGCGGCCGGTCTCGTCGACCACCGGCAGCGCCAGGAAGTCGTACTTCGCGATCAGGTTGGCGGCCTCTTCGCGCGGCGCGTCGCCCTTGACCGAGATGATCTCGCGGCGCATGAGTTTGCTGACGGTTGCGGCGGGTGCGGCGACGATCAACTGGCGCAAAGACACGACGCCGACGACGTGACGTTCCTTGTCAACAACGTAGACGATGTAGATCGTTTCCTGCAGCGGCGCGACGTGGCGCAGGTGTTCAATGGCCTGGAGCGCGGTCATTTCAGGCTCGACGGTCGCGTATTCCGTCGACATCACCGAGCCCGCAGTGCCCTCGGCAAATGCCAGCAGTCGTTTCAGGTCGTGGCGCTCGGCGTGGGCGAGCAGCGGCAGCAGCGTCTCACGCGAGCGCGCATCGAGGCGGCGCACGAAATCGGCGCGGTCGTCGCTGGACATGCTGTCAAGCACGCCGGCGATCACCTGCGGCCCCAGCCGGTCCAACAGCGCCTGCTGGTGTTCGTAGTCGATCTGTTCGAAGACCTCGGCGCGTTGCTTGTTGTCCAGCGCCTTGAACATCGCCGCCGATTCGTCGGGCGCGAGTTCCGCCATCAGGTCGGCGACGTCGGGCGGCAGCAGCACGCCCATCAGCACGCCGAGGTCCGCCACGTTGCCCGAACGAATGATCTCGCGCGCCTCGGGAAAAATCAGGCGGGTCATCTCGTTCACGGTCAGGCTCCGGTGCGGGTGCGCCCTTTTGTCACGGGTACTGCCCGGAAGCAAGTGCTACTGAATTAGCCGCAAGTCCAGCACGCCGTCGATGTCCTCGATGGCGTGGACGGTGTCTGCCTCGGCATCCAGCGTCGGCAGCTTGGTGCGCACGCGCACGGTGCCGTCGGCCGCGGGCTTGCTTGCCAGCGTGACGCCCTTCATCTGGCGGATCACGCCGATCACGTAGTCTTTCTTCTCGATGTCAAAGGCGACAATGAAGGTTGACATGGTTCACTCAGCAGCGGTCATTTTTTAGCGCAACGTCGGCGGCGCGGCGAGTTCGCCCGTGCCAAGCGTAATGCCGAGCAAGCCCCGGCGCGGCTCCACCACGACTTCCTCGAATTTCCATTGCGGCTGTCCCGCCGCGTCGCGGACGTATTTGCCATTGTCATCAAGTTGCGCAATCAGGTGCCGGTCGGCATCAAAGCTGTAACGCCGGATGACCATTCGGAACGTCGCGCCGGGGGCGACGTCAGCCATCGCCGCACGAAGGCCGTCGAAGTTGAAGATGCGTTTGCCGTTGGCGCTGTAGATGACATCGTCGGGGCGGATGCCGAGCTTTTCCGCCTGTTTGCCCGGCAGCACCGAGCCGATGGTGAGCACCGGGCGGATGCCGCCTGCCAGCGCGCTCTTTTCGGGGTTGGATTTGTTCTCGCGCATGCGCCGCACCAGCGCCTTGAAGCGGTCGTTGCTGCGCAGGGCCTCAAGGTCCGCATCGCGCTCGGCGGTTTCAGCGGCGTCAAAGCCCGCAGCCACAGCCATCTCGAGGAAGTCCAGCGCCGCGTTATTCTCTCGCGTGCAGGCCTTGGACAACAGCGCCGAGTCCGAAATGTGGGCCTCTTGTTCTTTCGCCTGGCGGTCGGCGTTGTCCTTGCCAAGGCGCATGACGGCGCCCGCCTCAAGTTGTCTCGCGATACGCGCGCAGGCGCAAGCCGCATTGTACGGATCGGTGGTGGCGGCAGGCGTAAAGCGGTCCAGCAGCGCACGGTAGACGTCCCTGGCGTCGGTCACAAACGACCGCGCCTGCAATGCCTGCGCCGTCACCAGCGCCGCGTCATAAGCAAGCTGGCGTGTGCGCCAGTCGCTGTCAGGCAGCGCCGCGATGTCGTCCTGCGCCTTGGCGATCAGTTGTATGGCGATGCGCAGGTCGGCTATGTCGCGCTCATCGGGCGGCTGGCGCGACTCATTGGCGTCCTCGGGCAGCGCGCGCGAGGCGTGGGCAAGGGCTTTGAGCCAGTGCTCGGGCGGCGTGGCGGGATCGCGGCCTAGCAGCCTGTGGCCGTTCACGCGTGCAATCGCCCGGTCAATTTCGCGGGGCGGCACTTGCGCCAATGCGTACGACCCGAGCGAATTGACCTTGAGTGCACTGGCGTAGGCTGAACGCGCCCCCTCGAAGTCGCCCGCGGCCTCCTGCGTCGTCCCCAGCAGCCACCAGCAGCGGAAGTCGCGCGGGTTGATGCGCAGGGCCTCGACGAAGTCGCCGGCGGCCTGTTTGCGCTGGTGGCTGACCTGCTCGTCGTTGCCGCCGATGGCCAGGTAGGTGATGCCGCGGTAGTAGTAAGCCATCCAGTCCAGCGGGTCGAGTTCGACGGCGCGGGTGCAGTCGTTGACCGCCCCGACAAGGTTGCCGATGCCGTAGCGCGCCTGCGCGCGCCAACTGTAAGACCGTGCATCGCGCGAGTTTCTCAGGATCGCCTCGGTGAGTTCCTTGTCGGCAGTGCCGTTCTCGGCCTTGTGGCGGTGAAGAATACCGACCAGCCGCCAGCCCTCGGCGTCGTCGGGCGCAAGCTCGATAGCCTTGTTGTAGTCGGCGATCGCGGCCTCAGTATTGCCCAGCCCCTCGTAACACTGGCCGCGCTGCAGGTAGGGCTCGGAGCGGTCGTCCTGGAGCTTGATAGCCGCCGTGAGGTCCTCGACGGCCCCCGCAAGGTCGGAGTTTTCACGTCGCGCCAGTCCGCGCTGGATCAGCGGCGTCGGGTTCTGCGGGTCAAGCAGCGCCGACTGGCCGTAATCGGCAAATGCCGCCTCGAATTCGCCCTTGCGGGTGTACGCGTCGCCGCGCGCCACGTAGGCGCGGGCGTGGTTCTTGTCGATGCGCAACGCCAGCGTGAAATCGTCAACGGCGCCGTCGTAATCGCCCTTGGCGCCCCGCGCAAAACCACGGTTGATCGGTAGCAGCGTGTTGGCGCTGTCCAGCCGCATGCCCGCGCTGCAATCGGCGATCGCCCCGTCGTTGTCGCCGCGGGCGCGCCGCGCAACGCTACGCAGCAAAAACGACTTCGCGTTATCCGGGTTTGCGGCGGCGCCGGAAATCGGCAACTGCGCGAATTCCTGGCAGGTGCTGGTCCAGACGTAGTTGAATCGGTAAGTCAGCAGGCTGGCGACGGGCTCGAAGGCCTGGGCGCTGCGCGTGCGCGACAGGCCGTTAACCGTGGCCACCAGCAGCTCGGGGTCCAGCACCACGTTCATGAACTCGACCAGCACCGGCACCGTTTCGTGCGCGAGCTCAAGGCGCGACAGCACGCCGCAGATCAGCTTGACCTCGTCTTTTTCGGCAATGGTGAAGCGCTTGACGTTGTTGCGCGAACGCGCGACGTAAAGCGACAACGCGTTGCCAAGCAGCTTCACCGTCTGGCTGTCACGGAAATTTGACAACAGCGCCGTGTAGGCCACAAGGTCCGGCGAGCCCTTGGGCCGATCCGCGCGGCGGACGTCCAGGCGTACGTCCCGCAGCGCGTTCTGGATGGCGAGGCTCTGGCCTTCGAGCAGCGCGCCGCGCGTCTTGCTGACGCGTGCGGTCTCAACATCGTGGCGCTCGCCCTTGTCGTGCGACTCGTTCAGCAGCAGGCTCGCCAGCGCGAAATCGCCGTTGTAGGCGGCAAGCCTTGCGGCGGCGAAGCAAGCGTTGTCCAGCCGCAGGGCCTCGTCCTCGAGGTTAAGGTCGAGGTCGCCCAGCAGGTCGCGCTGTTCGATTGGCACGTTGATCAGTTCAAGCAGGCTCTTTTGTGCCGAAAGATAGCCCAGCAGCGACGACAGCATTTTGCGGTTGTCGTCGTGGTCCGCTGCGGGGATTTCAAAAACCGTGCGGCCGGAACTCCTGTCGTCATAAACCGCGAGCTTGCGGTTCATTTCCTGCAGGGTCGGCTCGATGCGCATGTTCTCTAGCGTCTGTTTGCGCTGGCGGATCTCGTCTTTACGCATGTTGAAACGGGCGCGGTCGGCTTCTTCCTGCTGCTTGCGCAGGGCTTCCTTGTCGCGGCGTTCCTTGTCGGCCTCGTCGAGAGCGCTTTGCGCAATCAGCAACGCGTCCTTGGCCTTCTTGGCCGAGTCCTCGGCGGCGTTGCGTTGCCGGCGGATGTCGGTGTAGGCGTAAATGCCGCCGGTGATCAGCAGCAGAATGGCCACCAGGGCAATGCCCACGGGCACCTTGTTGCGGTTGACGAAGCGGCGTACGAGTTCCAGCGACGAATACTGGTAGACGCTCAGGGCGCGGCCATCGCGGAAGGCCTGCACTTCCTTGGCCATGATCAGCGCGGTCTTGATGCGTTCAGCTTTGCTTGAGGCCAGTGCGCGCTTGCACAGGGCTACCAGTTCCGGCGGAGCGAGCGGCTCGCGTTCGCTGGCCGGCACCGGCGGTCCCGCCAGCACCATCTGGATAATCATCGCGGCTTTGGGCGCCTCGTAGGGCGGCGCGCCCGTGAGGATTTCGAACAGGATTGCGCCCAGCGCGTACACGTCGCTTTGTTCATCGACCGCGGCAACGTCGCCGCGCGCTTGCTCCGGCGGCATGTAATGCGGCGTACCGAAGACCGAGCCTTCCATCGTCAGTTGTGCGGAATCGGTGTCGCGCAAGGAATCGCTGATGGCCATCGTGCCCTTGGCGGCCATGCGCTTGCCCGCGGTGTCGTCGATGCCCTGGATTCGGGCGATGCCCCAATCAAGCAGCACGGTGTCGCCGAAATCGCCCAGCATGATGTTGTGCGGCTTGAGGTCGCGGTGGATCACGCCCTTGCTGTGCGCAAATGCTACGGCGTGGCAGACGTCGACAAACGCGTCCAGAAGCTTGATGCGCTCGGCGAAGCGTTTTTCGCGCGTGAAGGTCGGGTCGTTCTGGATGCGCTTGAGGCGTGCGTACATGGTTTCGCCGCGCACGAATTTCATCGTGTAGTAGCTCGTGCCGTCGGCGTAGTGGCCGATTTCATAGACCGGCACGATGTTCGGGTGCTCGAGCTGGCCCGTGACCTTGGCTTCGCGCAAAAAGCGTTCGGTTGCGGCGGTCGTGCTCGACGACGAGTGGCCGGGCTCCGGCGCGCTGACCCGCGTCGAGCCTGTCGGGCGGAATTCCGGCAGCAATTCTTTGATTGCGATGTCGCGGCCCACGACGTTGTCGCGGGCAAGCAGGATGCGGCCCATGCCGCCGCGCGCGAATTCCTGCTTGATGGTGTAACGCTTGGGGTCGATCAGGCTGGTGGGGTTGCGCGCAAGGCGCACCGTGGCGGGGGTGCTGCCGCCGGGCGTGAAATCGCTGGTGCCCAGGGGTTCGGTTTTGTGGACCTTGTCGCTGGATGCGATCTTAAGCAGCGTCTCTTCAACCTCGACCGGCTTGCCCTTGATGACCTGCTCAAGCTCGACGCGGGCGACGGGGTCAAGGCCCAGCGTAATCAGGTGGTCGCCCGCGTTCTGCGGGTTGGCCATCATGGTGCGCGTTGCGGCGATGGTTTCGGCCATATTGGCCATGTCGCCGTTGCCGTTGTTGTCCTTGATGCTCAGCAAGAAACTTGCGAGATCCGCGTTGGGATCCTGGATAACCGCCAACGCCTGATCCATGGTGATCAGGCCTCGCCGGACAGCCAGCGATGCGGCGACAAGTTTGTCCCGGGGAATGCTCATGCAGGGCGGAAATGATACCGCTCAACGGCGTTATCGCCAGCCGTGAAAGCCGGTTTAGCCACGGAGAACACGGAGTTTCACGGAAAACTGCAACGGCAAAGGCAATCCACAGATTACGCAGATTTTCGCAGATAGTGCTGGGGTTCATTGCCTCTTATCTGCGGCCATCTGCGACATCTGTGGATAGCAGGTAAAGTTGTTGCCGTTCTCGGTGCTTTCCGTGTCTTCCGTGGACTAAGCAGTTGAAGTTCGCCGTGGCTTTGCGTGAATCGATGGCCGTGACGACCCGAGACGAAATCCTTGACCTTTGCCGCCACCACGGCTTTCAGCGTGCGGGTATTGCGCGTGCCGAACCGACGCCGCACGCTGATTTTCTCGCGCAGTGGCTGGCGCAAGGCTATCAGGGCGACATGGCGTGGCTGGAGCGCGCGCCGGAATTCCGCAAAGACATCCGCCTGCGCTTCCCGTGGGCGAAGTCGTTTATCGTGCTGGCGATCGATTACGCGCCGGAACTGCCCGAGAAACTGCGGCAGAAGTCCGCGCTGCCGATGATCGCGCGCTATGCGCGCGGCGCCGACTACCACGACGTCTACAAGCCGCGCCTGAAGAAGTTGCAGGACGCGATCAAGGCGCTGGGCGCCGACGCCATGTGGTACCAGGACACGGGGCCGTTTCTCGAACGCGAACTTGCGGCGCAGGCGGGGCTGGGCTGGGTTGGCAAAAACACCTTGTTAATTGACCCGCGAAGCGGCAGTTGGAAATTCCTGGCCCTTATCGTTACCAGCCTTGATATTGAACCCGACAAGCCCGAGCCCGATCATTGCGGGACTTGCACCGCATGCCTCGACGCGTGCCCGACCAAGGCGTTTCCGCAGCCGTATGTGCTCGACGCGCGCAAATGCATCAGCTACCTGACCATTGAACACAAGGGCGCGATGGACCCCGCACTGCGCGACGGAGTGGGGAATTGGCTGTTCGGCTGCGATATTTGCCAGGAAGTCTGTCCCTGGAACCGCAAGGCCGAGCCGACGCGCGCCGAGCCGCACGAAGAACTGACGGGTTTGACCTTGTCGAAAGTGCTGACGTCAAAGGACGACCACTTGCTGAAGCGGCTTGCCGGCACGCCTCTGGAACGGACCGGCAGCGCGCGGCTAAAACGCAATGCGGCGATTGTCGCGGGCAACCTGCGCGACGAATCGCTGTTGCCGTCAATCGAACAGGCCATGCGCCACAACGAGGCGTTTGTGCGCGAGGCGTGTTATTGGGCGCTTGCGCATTACGGCACGCCCGCCGCGCGCAAAGTTCTCGCCCGTGCGCAGAGACACGAGGAAGACGACACCCTGCGCGAACAAATCATCGCGGCGCTGCAGGGAAACGAGCCACAGCAAACAACTCACACGGATTTACTGGATGTACAGGATGAACCCGACGACCAGGATGGACCGTAATAGTTGCGGCAAAAAAATGGCAGGTTGAGCCACGAATGCACACGAATTTTCACGAACCAGATTCGTGTTGATTCGTGGAATTCGTGGCTAAGCTGTTTCCGAGGAGACGACCATGGAAATGCCCAAACCGACGGACGCTCACAAGAAGCTCGAACAACTTGTTGGCACGTGGGCCGGCGACGACAAAGTCTTTGCGTCGCAATGGTCCACGGAGTCCCTCAAGCCCACAGTGTGCGACGTTCGCAGCGCACTCGACGGTTTCTTCCTCCTCATGGAATACGCCGAACACACGGACGGCAAGGTCACGTACGGTGGCCATGGCGTGATCGGCTATGACGCCAAGAACTCCTGCTACACGATGCACTGGTTCGATAACTGGGGCACACCGCCGTCAAACGTCGGCCGGGGCCAATGGGTGGGCGACACGCTGACGTTTGATTGGCAGTACCCCGACCACAAGAGCCGTGTGACCTACACGCTCGACGGCGGCGAACTGATCCAGCGCGTCGAGATGGACATGGACGGCAAAGGATTCAAGCCCGTCATCGAAGGCAAATACAAGAAGGCATAAGGTTTGAACGACCTCAACGATCGCTACAGCAATCGCGCGCGGTCGGACACACCCGAAAACGCGCTCAGCGATGCTGTGGAGAGCGCCGGCCGCAATCCTAATCCCGCGTCAGTCGCCAAGCTGGTGCTGGCGGCGGTGCGGCTGGTCAATGAAAACGACCCGCGCCCGCCGCTGCGAGTACCGCTGTGGCGCATGCTGCCGAAGATTCTTTTCTGGGTTGTTTCGCTCGGGCTTGTGACGCTCGTTGTTATCGCGGCCATCAACGCCGATCAGCGCCGCGCGGCCCGCGCCAACGCCGCGAACAACAGTAAATAGAAGAGGCGTAATCTGCGGACAACAGTTGTTGTTGACCCCGCTACTATTTCCGGCCTGCCTGACTAAAGTGTCTCCCCTCTACACAGGGACACAGCCATGGCCAAAGACGACATCTACCAGGCATCACTCGAATACCACTCGCGCGGCCGCCCGGGCAAAATCGCGGTCATTCCCACCAAGCCCACGCTTACCCAGCGCGACCTGTCGCTGGCCTATTCGCCCGGTGTCGCCGAGCCCTGCCGCGAAATCGCGCGCAACCCTGACGAAGCGTTCAAATACACGGCTCGCGGCAACCTCGTCGCCGTGGTTTCCAACGGCACCGCGATTCTGGGCATTGGCAACCTTGGCGCGCTCGCCAGCAAGCCCGTCATGGAAGGTAAAGGCGTGCTGTTCAAGAAGTTCGCTGACATCGACGTCTTCGACATCGAAGTCGACACGCTCGACATCGACGAATTCGTCGACACCGTCGCGCGCCTTGAGCCCACCTTCGGCGGCATCAACCTTGAGGACATCCGCGCACCGGAATGTTTCGACATTGAGCGCAAACTCAAAGAGCGCATGCAGATTCCCGTCATGCACGACGACCAGCATGGCACCGCGATCATTTCCGGCGCGGCGTTGCTCAACGCCGCCGAAGTCACCGGCCGCAAGCTTTCGGAAATAAAGGTGGTGGTTAACGGGGCGGGCGCAAGCGGTATTGCCTGCACGAACTACATGATCGGCCTTGGCGTCAAAGCCGAGAACGTGATCATGTGCGACTCCAAGGGTGTGCTGAACAAAAAGCGCGACGACGAGCTGCACTGGAGCAAACTGCCCTTTGTGCGCGACGTGCCGGGCCGCTACCTCGCCGACGTCATGGATGGCGCGGACATGCTGCTCGGCCTTTCGGTCAAGGGTGCGGTCAAACCCGAAATGCTCAAGCGCATGGCCAAAAATCCCATTGTGTTCGCGATGGCCAACCCCGACCCGGAGATCGATTACCCCGAGGCGATTGCCGCACGGCCCGACCTCATCATGGCCACGGGCCGAAGCGACTTCCCCAACCAGGTCAACAACGTGCTGGGCTTCCCCTTCATCTTCCGCGGCGCGCTGGACACCCGCGCCAAGGCCATCAACGAAGAAATGAAGCGCGCCGCCACAATGGCCCTGGCCAAACTCGCCAAGGCCGAGGTGCCGGACAGCGTCAGCCGCGCATACGGCGGCGAGAAATTTCACTTCGGGCGCAACTACCTGATCCCCAAACCGTTCGATCCCCGCGTGCTGTATTACGTCGCGCCCGCTGTTGCGCAGGCGGCTATGGATACCGGCGCGGCGCGCGTGCGCATCGATATCGAGGAATATCGCGAGAACCTGCGCCGCCGCACGGAACCCGGCCGCGCGGTCATGTCGGTCGCGATTTCCAAGGCCAAGGCGCTGCGCAAGCGGCTTGCGCTGCCCGACGCCACGGACGCGCGCGTGATTGCAGTGGCGCACCAGGTGATCAACGAAGGCATCGCCAAGCCGGTGCTGATCGGGGAAAAGGCGCGCGTGCAAGCCGCGATGGACGGATTTGACGAGGACTTGTTCGAGATCATCGACCCGGTTAAGCCGCCGTCGCACGAGTTGCTCGAACAGCGCCTGCGCGAACACGAAGGGATGTTCAGCGGGACCGAACTTGATTCGCACACGCTGGGGGCGCTGATGGCCGACCTGCGCATGGTCGACGGCATGCTCAGCGCCAGCGAAAAGGGCGTCTATAAGGACAAGATTCCCGCGGTGCTGCGCCACGTCGGCCGCCGTCCCGGCGTGCGGCGCATCGTCGGCATGCACATCATGCTGATCAAAGACCGCGCGCTGTTCTTTGCAGACACGACGCTGGTGATTCAGCCCTCGGCGGAAGACCTGGCCGACTGCGCCCGCCTTTGCGCCGAGGCGGTCTCGGCGCTGGGCATCACGCCGCGCATTGCGTTTGTCAGCTACAACAACTTCGGCGCCTCGCCCGCGCCCGACGCGCAGAAAATCCGCGACGCGCACGAACTATTTGTAGTGCGCAACCCGGGCATCGAGGCCACGGGGCCCATCCAGGCGGATATCGCGCTGGAGCCCGAGGAATTCCGCGGCGTCGTCAGCGCCGAACGCATGCCGCGCGCGGCCAACCTGCTGATTTTCCCCAATCTCGATTCTGCCAACGCGGCGTTCAGGCTTGTGCGCGTGACGGCGGGTGCGGCGGCGTTGGGCCCGCTGCTGCTGGGGTTGAGGCGGCCGGCGAATGTGATGCCTCGCGGCAGCACGGTGCAGGAAGCTGTCAGCATGGCGGCGATCACGCTGGCGATGCCGGTGCTGGCGACGGAATCCGGCGCGTATCGGTCGGTCGGGCCAGGTGTGGGGCCGAACGTCTCGGCGCAATGGGCCGCGCCGCGGGAGTGACGTTACTGCTTACCCGTTACTGCTTACACGGATAGACAGGATGAACAGGATGGCAAGAATTTTGCCAATCCTGTCCATCTGTATCTTTGGGCTTACTGGCGTTGAAACTCGAAGTACCGGGTCGCTTGTTTGCTGCCATCGGCAGAGGAAATGTCGACTTCGATACCCTTCAACTCAATCAAGTCCGTCGGCAACGTCACACTGTATGACGACTTCATTGTGATGATGTGCCCCATACCGCTCGTCGGCAAAATGCAGCCCTGCACCACGTCGCCGGATCGTTTTGTCGCCCTGAACGAGCGTACAGACTGAGTTGCAGGCGGGTTGCACCCCGGTGCGACATACAGATGGAGCGTGCCCACCGTGCAGCCCTTGGTCTGGTCTTGAGCTGGCAGGAATTCGAGGCTGTAGTGCGTCCGATATTTCGAGTTCTCATCATCCCAAGCAAAGTCTTCTGGCAGTTCGAATTCTTGCCAGAAACTGTATCCATCGTTCCATGACGTAAAGTCGGATACTTGAGAAGGCCGTTGAGTTGTCGTGCAGGACAACAGAGTGAATGTGGCAGCGATAAGTGCCACCGAGGCAATCAGTTTCATGTTGCTGGTCCGCAGGGGCGGAACTCGGGGGATACGGGATAGACTTCTGTTTATCCTGCCAATCCTGTTCATCCTGTAGGCAGTTACAGCAAATTCAACTTCAGTTTCGCGGCGTCGGACATCATGTCCTTGGTCCACGGCGGCGTCCAAACCAGGTTCACGCGCGCGCTCGCAACGCCCGGGACGGACGCAACTTTGTTCTGCACTTCGCCGGGCAGGCTGCCCGCCACGGGGCATGCGGGCGAAGTCAGCGTCATGGTGATGTCCACAGCGCCCGCGAGATCGACACTTGTGTTGTAGACCATGCCGAGTTCGTAGATGTTCACCGGAATTTCCGGGTCGAACACGGTTTTGAGCAACTCGATGACTTTGCTTTTCAGTTCGCGCGCTTCAGTCAGCGTCAGCGCGCGCATCGGTGCGGCTGTGCCGGGCGACACAGTTGATGTCGGCGGCGGTGCGGCGGGCGAGGCCGCAGGCGCGGCGGTCACGGAGCCGCCCTGCTGGGCAACCAGTGCCGCAGCGCCCACAGGCGCGGCGGGTGTTTCAGTTTTCTTTGCTTCAGTCACAACTCACCCCAACTGCTGTTTTTCACCACAGATAAAATGGATAGAAAGGGATAACAGCCGAATACTCCACAGGACCCGTCTCAGTTTCGTTGGTTTTGCCTTATCCGGTTTTATCTGTGTCCATCTGTGGTCAACAACTAAGCGAACAACTCCTGCACCTTTAAAACTCCTTTTACCAGCGCGTCGACCTCTTCCCGCGTGTTGTACATGCCAAAGCTCGCACGGATCGTCGCGGGCACCTTGTAGCGGTCCATCACCGGCTGCGCGCAGTGGTGGCCGCTGCGAATCGCGATGCCCGATTGGTCGAGGATCACGCCCGCGTCGGTCGCGTGGATGCCGTCGAGAATAAATGACAGCACGCCCGCTTTTTCGCGCGCCGTGCCGATAAGTCGAACACCTTTGATCGCGCTGACTTTCTCCGTCGCGTATTGCAGCAGATCGTTTTCGTGCGCGGCGATATTATCCAGGCCGACGCCCGTGACGTAGTCCAGCGCGACGCCAAGCGCGATGCCGTCAGCGATGCTGGGCGTACCGGCCTCGAACTTCGCGGGAATTTCGGCGTACTCGGTTTTGTCGAAGCACACGCTCTTGATCATGTCGCCGCCGCCCTGCCACGGCGGCATGGCTTCGAGCAGCGCCGCTTTGCCGTAAAGCGCGCCGACGCCGCTGGGCCCGTAGACCTTGTGGCCCGAGAACGCGTAAAAGTCGCAGTCGAGCGCCTGCACGTCCACACGCAGATGAGGCACGGCCTGCGCACCGTCGATCAACACTTTCGCGCCGACCTTGTGTGCGGCGTCGATCATCTTCTTGACCGGGTTGATCGTGCCCAGCGCGTTGGAGACGTGGACGATGCCGACGAGTTTGGTTTTCTTCGTCAGCAGTTTGGCCCAATCGTCGTAAATCAGCTCGCCCGCGTCGTCAATCGGCCCGACGCGCAGCTTCGCGCCCGTCGCTTCACACAGCATCTGCCACGGCACGATGTTCGAGTGATGCTCCATCGCCGTGATCAGGATTTCGTCACCGGCTTTGACGTTGGCGCGGCCCCACGAGAACGCGATCAAGTTGATCGCCTCGGTCGTCCCACGCGTGAAGATGATCTCGCGCGCCTCGGGCGCGTTCAAAAACGCCTGCACCTTGCGGCGGGCTTCCTCATAGGCTTCCGTCGCCTGCTGGCTGAGTTCATGCACCGCGCGGTGGATGTTGGCGTAATCGTGGCTGTAGAATTTGCTCAGCGCGTCAATTACGACCTGCGGCTTCTGGGCGCTGGCGCCGTTGTCGAGATACACTAGCGGACGGTTGTTCACCGTGCGCGACAAAATCGGGAAATCACGCCGTATGCGCGCAATGTCGTAAGTCGATTTCGTTTTCGTCGCCGTCGCCATATTTATTTTTCAACACAGAGCGCACAGAGAAAAGCTCACACGGATAGACAGGATTTACAGGATTCATACTGCCTATCCTGTCCATCCGTGAAAGTAGTTGCTGTCTCCGTGTCCTCCGTGATCTCTGTGGTGAATGCTTTAGTTCTTTGTTTTCAAACGGTTTGTTACCAGTGATTCGAGATAGCCGCGCAGGGATTCGTCTTTGATTGAACCGACAACTTCGCCCGCGAATGCCAGCGTCAGCAGCGCGCGCGCGTCGCGCGCCGACAGGCCGCGCGAGCGCAAAAAAAACAGCGCCTCGGCGTCGAGCTTGCCGCTGGTCGCGCCGTGCGAACATTTAACATCATCCGCGTAGATCTCTAACTGCGGCTTGGTGTCCACGACCGCGTCGTCGGACAGCAGCAGGTTGTTGTTCTGCTGCTGCGCGTCGGTTTTCTGCGCGCCCGGCCGCACGATCACTTTGCCGCTGAACACGCCGCGCGACTTTTCGTCCATCACGCCGCGGAAGAACTGGCGGCTGGTGCCGCGCGGCTGCGCGTGGTCGACGACGATGTGTTGGTCGAGATGCTGCTTGCCGTGGCCAAGGTAAAGGCCCGCGAGGTTGATTTCAGCGCCGGGTCCGTTGAGCCGCGAGTCGAATTCCACGCGGGCGATTGCGCCGCCCAGCGCCAACGACTGTACCGCAACACGGCTGTCGCGCGCCTGGCGCGTCTGCAGCAGACCCGTGTGGAACGCAGTTTCGCTTTCGCGCTGGATGCGCGAGAGTTCAACGGACGCGTTTTTGTCCGCGCCGATTTCGGTCGAAGCGTTGCAGAAATACGCACCCTCGCCCGCGAAAATCTCGATCACGCGCGCGCGTGCGCTTTCGCCCGCGACAATCACCGTGCGCGGAAAGGACGCGCCGACGGTTGCATAGTGAAGGATCTGGATCGGCTGCTCGAAAACCGCTTTGGCGTCGAGTTCGATGTACGCGCCGTCCTCGAACTGGGCCGCGTTGAGCGCCGCAAACGGATGGCCAAGGCACAGGACATCGGTGAACGAATGCTCGAGCTTGCCCGGATGTTTCAACAGGATCTCGGAGAGCGCCTTCACCTGCACGCCCGCCGGCAGCGCCGTGACCTTCGACAGGCGCGGCGCGTAGCGGCCGTTGATGAACACCATGCGCGGGCCGTCCACAGGCGCGAACAATGGCGCAAGGCGCGCGTCCTGGATGGCCGCCGCGGCGGAAATCGGCGCTGGCGCCAGCGACGTCTTCAACAGCGGCGCAATGTTCGTGTGGCGCCACTCTTCGTCATGGATCGTAGGCAGGCCCTGGCTCGCGAAGCTGTCGCGCGCGGCCTTACGGGCCTTGTTCAGCCACAGCGGCGCGTTGCCCGACGCTATCGCCGGGAATTGCTCGAGGAATGCTTCGGTGTCAGTCGCAGTCGCGGTCATCTAAACCTTGATCGAACCCGGGTTCGTGCGGGCAATTTCTTCCTCGATCCAGGAATATCCCTTCTTTTCGAGTTCCAGCGCGAGGTCCTTCTTGCCTGACTTCGCGATGCGGCCGTCAAACAGCACGTGCACGAAGTCCGGCACGATGTAATCGAGCAGTCGCTGGTAGTGCGTGACGACGATGAAGCCGCGCTTGATTGAACGCATGGCGTTGACGCCGCCCGCGATTACGCGCAACGCGTCGATGTCGAGGCCGCTGTCGGTTTCGTCGAGAATCGCAAGCGTGGGCTCAAGCATCGTGAGCTGGAAAATCTCGTTGCGCTTCTTCTCGCCGCCGGAAAAGCCCTCATTGATCGGGCGATTGAGCAGCGCGGCGTCGATTTCAACCAGCTTGGCCCTCTGCTTTACGAGTTCGAGGAAGGCGTCGGCCTCAAGCTCTTTTTCGCCGCGATGTTTGCGTGCGGCGTTGAGCGCCGCGCGCAGAAAATACGTGTTGCTGACACCGGGAATTTCGATCGGATACTGGAAGGCGAGGAAGACGCCTTCACGCGCGCGGATTTCCGGCTCAAGCGCGAGCAGATCCTTGCCCTGATATTTGACGGAGCCCTTGGTGATCGTGTAGGCCTCGTGGCCCGCAAGCACTTTGGTCAGCGTGCTCTTGCCTGAGCCGTTGGGCCCCATAATGGCGTGGACTTCGCCCGCGATCACAGTCAGGTTCACGCCGTGGAGAATTTCCGTCCCGGCGACGCTTACATGCAGGTCTTTGATTTCAAGCAGCGGAGCAGCCATTTTATTTGACCACAGATGGACACAGATAAAAACGGATAACAGCTAAAGCGCGAGCCGCCTCACATCCAGTTTCGGTTTCGCAAAATTCATCAGCAGGCACAGCGTGAGTTTCGAAGCATTCAAATAATTGAGGCAGATGGACGTATGGCTGCTGTCCAGTTCTTTGATTGCTTTAAGTTCAAGCAACACAAGATCTTCAACCACTACGTCCGCCACGTACAAGCCAGCAACCTGGCCCTCATAAAGAACATTGTATGGCACCTGCTGCGCAACCTTGAGTCCAGCCTTGCGCAACTCAATCACAAGCGCATTTTCGTAAACCTTCTCAAGAAAGCCTGGCCCCAACGTGTTCGAAACCTTGAACGCGCACCCGATAACCCTCTCCGTCAACTCGTTGATGTTACTCAGGCTGTAAACCATTTGTTGACCACAGATGGACACAAATAAAAACGGATAACAACGAACCCGTAGCCGCCCGCAAATCTCAAGTTGGGAAGCCGTTGACCAAGTAGTAAGGAAGCTTCCAAATGGCGCCGTCAGTCATGATGTGAATCAGGGCCAGTGATGTTGCGACACAAATCATTGCGATGAAAACGGCCACCCGGAACGTGCGCGTCCGTTTGTTTGTTGCCGCCTGTACTAGTTCGCCACGCTTCATCCGTTTCTATCCGTTCTTATCTGTGGTCAAAAAGGCCTTTAGCCGACGGCTCCTTCAAGTTTCATGCCCAGCAATTTCTGGGCTTCGACGGCGAATTCCATCGGCAGTTCGCGCAGCACGTCCTTGCAGAAGCCGTTGACGATCATGTTCACGGCGTCTTCTTCACTTAGCCCGCGCGAGCGCAAAAAGAAGACCTGGTCGTCGCTGATCTTGCTCGTGCTGGCCTCGTGCTCGACCACCGCGCCGGGATTGGCCGATTCAATGTACGGTACGGTGTGCGCGCCACATTTGTCGCCAAGCAGCAGGCTGTCGCACTGGCTGTAATTGCGCGCGCCGGTCGCACCTTTGAAGATTTTCACCTGGCCGCGATAAGTCTGGTCGCCTTTGCCCGCCGAGATGCCCTTGCTGATGATCGTGCTCTTCGTGTTTTTACCAATGTGGATCATCTTCGTGCCGGTATCGGCCATCTGGCGGTCGCGCGTCATCGCGACGCTGTAAAACTCGCCGACGCTGTTGTCGCCCTTGAGGATGCACGACGGGTACTTCCACGTGATCGCCGAGCCGGTCTCGACCTGCGTCCACGAAATCTTCGCGCCCTTGTGGCACAGGCCGCGCTTGGTCACGAAGTTGAAGACGCCGCCGCGGCCTTCTTTGTCGCCGGGGTACCAGTTCTGCACCGTGCTGTATTTGATCGTCGCGTTGTCCATCGCCACGAGTTCGACCACCGCCGCATGTAGCTGGTTTTCGTCGCGTTTTGGAGCCGTGCAGCCCTCGAGATAACTCACGTAGGCGCCTTCTTCGGCGACGATTAGCGTGCGCTCGAACTGCCCGGTGCCTGCGGCGTTGATGCGGAAATAGGTCGAAAGCTCCATCGGGCAGCGCACGCCCTTGGGGATGTAGCAGAAGCTGCCGTCGGTGAAGACCGCGCCGTTGAGCGCCGCGTAGAAGTTGTCGGTGTGCGGCACGACGCTCCCGAGGTGCTTCTTCACGAGTTCAGGGTGTTCACGGATCGCCTCGGACATCGAGCAAAAGATGATGCCCTGCTCCTTCAACGTTGCTTGGAAAGTGGTCGCGACACTGACGCTGTCGAACACCGCGTCCACCGCGATTTTCGGCGTCTGGCCCGGCATGGGTGAGGCGGTTTTCTCGCTATCGAGGCCGCCCTTCACGCCCGCAAGGCGCTTCTGTTCATCAAGCGAGATGCCGAGCTTCTCGAAGGTCGCCAGCAACTCCGGGTCCACCTGGTCGAGGCTCTCGTATTCCTGTTTGGGCTTGGGCGCCGAGTAATAGACGATCGCCTGGTAATCAATCGGCGGGAACTTCGGCTTTTGCCAGTCCGGCGGCGTCATCGTCAACCAATGCCGGTACGACTTGAGGCGCAACTGCAGCATCCACTCGGGCTCGTTCTTCTTGCCCGAGATCAGCCGCACGATATTTTCGTTGAGGCCCGCCGGCACGGCATCCGTCGCGATATCCGTGACGAAGCCGTATTTGTACTCCTGCTCAGTCAGAGCCTGAAGATTGCTGTCTGCAGCCACGTCGGTCTCTCTCGAAGGGCAAATATCTTAGCTTACCAATGCCCGTCCGGCTTCGTCCCTGCGGCGGTGGTCAGTCGCCGCATGTGTTAACTCCCACCTTATACGCAGGAGGTGGGGGAGCAAGCTAAATTGGACATCTTTGGTCCTATATTGTGGCGTAATGAATCCAAGTTGATGGGAATAAAGGAGTTAGACGATCAATTCTGCCCGGAAGGGCGGGAGGTGGGGCAGCAACGTACGTCTAGGGTTAGTCCCCGGGCCTGCCAGCCCGGGCTGGTTTCGCCTTGCCAGTGTTCATCGGGACTGAAGGTTGGCTTACTACTTCTATGAGCATCGTTGAGCGCCAGCAGAAGATCGTGGACGAGTTCGGCGCGATTGCCGATTGGGAAGAACGCTACAAGCGCATCATCGAATACGGCCGCAAGATGCCGGCGATGGACCCGGCGCACCAGGTGGACAAGAACAAGGTCAAGGGCTGCCAGAGCACGGTGTGGCTGCACGGCGACCTTAAGGACGGCAAGGTTATCTTCGCCGGCGACAGCGACGCGATGATCGTGCGCGGGCTGGTCGCGCTGGCACTGAGCGTGTATTCGGACGCGACGCCCGCGGAGATATTGAATACACCGCCGACGTTTCTCGAAAAGACCGGGCTGATGTCGCACCTGTCGCAGACTCGCGCCAACGGCCTCGCCGCCGTGATCAAGCAAATTAAATTCTACGCGCTGGCCTTTGACACTCTCCTCAAGAGAAAAGCATGAACACGATTCACAAGTACCAGCCGTCGGGCCGGTTTGGATTGCTTGGACTGGTGATCGCGCCGCTGACTGCGCTGGCGGCGGGCGTCGGGCTCGCTTACGTCTATCAGTTCCTGATCGAGCTGATTCCGTTCATCTACATCAACATCTTGTTGACCGTGCTGTTTGGCGTCTGCATCGGCGTTGCGGCGGGGTTTGCCCTGCGGATTGGCCAATGCCGCAACTCGATGATCGCGATTTTTGTTGCGATAACGGGCGGCGTTGCAGGCGTCGGCGCGGGGCACCAGTTCGCCTACATGCACAAGATGGTCGAATACGATGACGCCGCCGCCGCCGCCGCGAAGGTCGACCCCGAAGACGTGTGGGAACCGCTGACGTTGGAGCGCTATCTTCAGTGGCGCGTCGACAGCGGCTGGAGCATCGGCAAGTCAAATTCCACCTCGACGGACCTTAGCGGCGTCACGGTCTATGTCATCTGGGCTATCGAGGCATTGGTCGTTTGCGGCGCCGCGGCGGCAATGGCGCGCATGATGTGCTTGCGGCCTTATTGCGAAGACTGCGAGGCCTGGCTTCAACAGAAGACGCTGGGCGTGATTCCGTCGGTCAACCCGGGCCCGCTGGAGCAGGCCGTGAAGGCCGGGGACCTCGTAGGCGCAATGACGCCGACGCAGGTGGCCGGCAGCCCGCAACGCCTGACCTACACGCTTGCCCACTGCCCGCAGTGCGAGAAAACGATGTTTCTCTCGGGCAAGTTCGAGTGGGACGAAATCAAGGGCAAGAAGAAGGAACGCAAGAGCAAGGTGCTGGTCGAGCATGTCGCGGTGAAACCCGAGCAGGTCGACGCCCTGATGCAGACGATTGCCAACCCGACGCAGCCCGTCGCGCCGCCGGCGCAGGTGCGTGCCCCGCTGCCCGGCCCGGGCCAACTCAAACCCGTCAAAGTCCCGCTGCCCGGCAAAAAGCTTTGATGGGGGAATAGCCATGGCTGTAGCGACTTACAAACCGTCGGGAAAGATGGGCTGGCTTGGCTGGGTGCTTGGCCTCGAAGTCGGCGCGTTGGTGGCTATTGGCTTGGCGTATTACTACATCGCGATTCGAGGCAACGGCCGCGGCCCGATCGTCAGTATCGCCATGGCGCTGTTTATCGGCGCGGCCATTGGCTGCGTGGTGGGGGTGTTGACGCGCTTGGGCAAGAGCCGCAGCCAGTTGATCACGGGCATTATCGCAGTTGTTTGCGGCGTCGTCGCACTGGGCGCAGGGTTCTACTTCGATTACGTCAGTTTTGGCGACTGGCTCGCCCGCGAAGCCGCGCGTGAAGGCGGCTCCGTGGATGAATTCAGGAAGGTCTGGACCTTCCCGGCTTATCTCAAGGTTCGGGTCGAAGGCGGCTGGCAATACGGGCCGTCATTGGCGGACCTGGAGTTCAGCGGCGCGGTGGTATATCTGTTCTGGGCTATCGAGGCAGCGCTTTTCCTGTTACCTGCGTTCTTTATTTCCCGCCTGTTCGTGCGGCGCAGCTTCTGCGAGGCCTGCAATTGCTGGACGGTTGAAAAGCCGTTGGGCAGGGTTCCCGGGGTGCAAATTGCCAGCTTAATCGCAGGGCGCGAATCCGGCAGCCTGACCAACTTGCTTGATCCAGAAGCTTCGCGCGGTGGCCATCAAAGTATCGAGTATTTCTTGCATTACTGCCCCGCGTGCAATGACACGAAGTTCCTGAGTATCGGCATGCCCAAGGGTGGCCTGATTAAGCACGAGTGGGTGGTGCGCTACGCCACCGTGACCGATGCCGATCTCGAACTGCTCGAACAATCGATGGCTGAGCGCAAGGCTTCCGTGCGCAATGTGCTGGCGATGGCGGGCCGAAACAAGCCCCGGCTGCCCGGCAATAATCCGATTTAACGGCCAATCCGTAGGGGCGAGGCATGCCTCGCCCGTGGTCCGCGATCACTAATTGATGCGGGCGACGCATGCCTCGCCCCTACAGGCATCATTACTTCTTTGCGTTGGTGCCGTTGCGTGTGGTCACGGTAAACGCCAGCTTCTTTGTCGTCGCCGCCGCAAGTGAGAACGTGAACTTGCGCGTCTGGAAGTCTTCCGTTGCGAAGGTGTCGTTGCTGGCGAAATCAAAGTCGCCGGCGCAAGCGCGGTGGATTTCGACCTCGACGGCGCGGCCTCTGAAGTTCTTGATCTCGATCTCGAATTCCTCGACGGTGGTCCAGCCCTCAATCCAGCGGTTGCGCCCGTTAGAGCGAAAGGACAGGTCGATCTTCTTGAAGGATGTGCGCTTTTCCTTCATGGTCACTTCGGGGTCGGGGCCGACGTTGATTTTGACTTCGTCGTTCTTGGCGATGTACTTGCTGGCCAGCGCACCCATCCAGGCCAGGCTTCCGTCTTTGTTTTTCCGGTAGAGGCGTATAAGGCCGTCGGGCAGCGGCTCTTTGCCCAGCTTGTGGTCTTCGTTGTTCTTGAACTCGAGCACCTTGGTGAAGAGAGGGCCGAACTTTTTCGGCTCGAAGTGGTAGACCGTTTTGAGCGGGATCGCGGGCGTGGTGAAGCTCTTGAGCCGCTTGCTCCAGTTGTTGGGCACCGTTTCCGTGCCCTCGACAGTGTAGATGTAGTATTCCGACAGGCCCGTCTTGTCGATTTCCTTGGGGCGCTCCATGCCGTTGCCGGGGCCTCCGCTCTTGGCGGCCCGTTTTTCGTCGTCCATCTCGCGCAGGTTGGGCTTGGGCAGGCCGTAGGTCGGCGCGTTGCTCGAGCGCGGGCGCGCGAGGTCAATCACGCGTTCAACCATGTGGATCACGCCCACCACCAGGCGCACACTGGCGTCTTCGTAGTCCTCGCCCGAGTCGTTGCGCACCGTCACGTAGGCCGTCAGTTCCATCGTGGCTTCGTCGTCGCTGACGATGCCGTGGTATTCGGCGCTCCAGGAAATTCCGCTGGTGAAGTAGCTGATCTCGACCTTGTACGCGGCTTCTTTCTTGGCCGTGATGGTCCAGATAAGCATTTCGAAGCTTTCGGGCGGGTAGCTGGTCTCGGTGACCTCGAGATTGCCGTCTTTGTCCTCGATGGCGCGGAACTCGACGCTGGTCGGGTCGATCAGCGTGTTCGACCACGAAAACTGCAGCCGGTTGTCGCCCTGCTTGAAGGTCAGGGTGCGGTTCTCGCGCACCAGCGTCAGGTCTTCGCTGTTGTAGATCGTGAGCTGGACCGAATCGCGCGGCGGCAGCGTGACCAACTCTTCCTTGGCGAAAAGAGCGGGAGCAAGTACGGCGATTGCGACAAGCAGGATGATTGATTTGCGAGTCATGGTAGTTGTCCTGTAGGGGCGAGGCATGCCTCGTCCCTCGGCGCAGGGCGACGCGTGCGTCGCCGTTACATTACTTCTTGGCGTTGCTTCCCTGCCTCGTGGTCACGGTAAATGCGAGTTTCTTTGTATTGCCTGCGGCCAGCGAAAAGGTGAATTTGCGGGTCTGGAAATCCTCGGCGGTAAACGTGTCGTTGCTTGCGAAGTCAAAATCGCCATAGGCGCTGCGGTGGATCTCGATTTCAACGGCGCGGCCGCGGAAGTTCTTGATCTCGATCTCGAATTCCTCGATGTCCGTCCAGCCGGCGATCCAGCGCGTGTTGCCGTTGCGTTCAAAGGTCAGGTCTGATTTGCGGTAGGACTTGCGCTTCTCCTTCATCGTGACTTCGGGGTCGGGGCCGACGTTGATTTTCACCTCGTCGTTCTTGGCGATGTATTTGCTGGCCAGGGCGCCCATCCAGCTCAGGGCGCCGTCCTTGCTGCTTCGGTAAAGGCGGATCACGCCGTCGGGAAGGGGCTCTTTGCCCAGCTTGTGCTCTTCGTCGTTCTTGAACTCCAGCACCTTGGTGAAAAGCGGCCCGAATTTCTGCGGCTCGAAGTGGTAGACGGTTTTCATCGGGATGCCGGCGATGGTGAAGCTGCGCAGGCGTTTGCTCCAGTTGTTCGGCACGGTTTCCGTGCCCTCCACAGTATAGATGTAGTATTCCGACAGGCCGGATTTGTCGATTTCCTTGGGACGCGACATGCCGTTTTCGGCCGAGTCGGCTTCCAGCCCTTCCGCCAGGTTGCGAAGATCCTGGCTGTCGAGGCCCGGGTCCTCGGCGGGCGCGTCCTTCGGGCGATGTCCGGGTTGCGCGAGGTCGATCACGCGTTCAACCATGTGGATCACGCCCACGACCAGCCGCACGCTCGCGCCCTCGTAGTCTTCGCCTGAATGATTGTGCACCGTGACAAAGCCCGTGAGGTCCATGGCGGCCTCGTCGTCGCTGACAATACCGTGGTACTCGGCGCTCCAGGAGATCCCGCTGGTGAAGTAGCTGATTTCAGCCTTGTACGCGCCCTCTTTCTTGCACGAGATTGTCCAGATCAACATCTCGTGGCTCTCGGGCGGGTAGCTCGTTTCGCTGACCTCGAGGTTGCCGTCCTTGTCCTCGACCGGGCGGAACTCGACGCTGGTCGGGTCGATCAGCGTGTTCGACCACGAAAACTGCAGCCGGTTGTCGCCCTGCTTGAAACTCAGCGTCCGCTTTTCGCGCACCAGCGTCAAATCTTCGCTGTTGTAAATCGTGAGCTGGACGGAATCGCGCGGCGGCAGCGTCACCAGCTCTTCCTTGGCGGAGAGAGCGGGCGCAAGCAGCGCGATCGCGAGCAGCAGAATGGTCGATGTGCGAGTCATGTTTGGTCCTGTAGGGGCGAGGCACGCCTCGCCCATCGGCGCAGGGCGACGCATGCGTCGCCCCTCCATCTATTTCTTGGCGTTGGTCCCGCCGCGCGTGGTCACCGTGAATTTGATTTTCTTGGATGTGTTGGCGCCCAGCGCAAACACGAATTTGCGAGTCTGGAAATCCTCGTTGGCAAAGCTGTCGTCGCTGGCGAAGTCGAAGTCGCCGCCGCAAGTGCGGTGGATTTCGACGCCCACGGCGCGGCCGCGGAAGTTCTTGACCTCGATTTCGAACTCCTCCACGGTGGTCCAACCCACAATCCAGCGGTTGCGACCGTTGGATTCAAAGGACAGGTCGATCTTCTTGAAGGAGAGGCGCTTCTCCTTCAGCGTCACTTCGGGGTCGGGGCCGACATTGATTTTCACTTCGTCGTTCTTGGCGATGTACTTGCTGGCAAGCGCGCCCATCCAGGTCAGGCCCGCGGCGCTGCGGCGGTAGAGGCGGATGATGCCGTCGGGCAGCGGCTCTTTGCCGAGTTTGTGCTCTTCGTTGTTCTTGAACTCGAGAACCTTGGTGAACAGCGGGCCGAATTTCCTGGGCTGAAGGTAATAGTTGGTCTTGAGCGGGATTGCCGGCGCGGTCAGGCTCTTCAGGCGCTTGGACCACGTGTTGGGCACGGTTTCGGTGCCCTCGACGGCGTAGATGTAGTACTCGCTTAGACCCGTCTTGTCGATTTCCTTGGGGCGCGACATGCCGCCGCCGCCGCCGAGGCCCGACGCGGGGCTGTCCATCTTGCGGAGGTTTTCCTTCGACGGCGAGCCGGGCACGGAAGGCGCCGGCACGGGCGGCGAGGGCCGGCGCGGACGCGCGAGGTCTATGACGCGCTCGACCATATGGATGACGCCGACGACGAGGCGCACGCTGGCGTTCTCGTAATCTTCGCCCGAGTAATTGTGCACGGTGACGAAGCCTTGCAGCTCCATCGACGATTCGTCTTCGCTGACCTGGCCCTGGTATTCGGCGCCCCAGGAAATGCCGCTGGTGAAGTAACTGATCTCGACCTTGTACGCGCCCTCCTTCTTGCATGTGACGGTCCAGATCAACATCTCGAAGCTTTCGGGCGGAAAGCTGGTCTCGGTGACCTCGACGTTGCCGTCTTTGTCGTCGATGGCGCGGAATTCGACCGACGTCGGGTCAATGAGAGTATTTGCCCACGAGAACTGGAGCCGGTTGTCGCCCTGTTTGAAGCTCAAGGTCCGGTTGTCGCGCACCAGCGTCAAATCTTCGCTGTTGTAAATCGTGAGCTGGACGCTGTCGCGCGGCGGCAGCGTGACCAGCTCTTCCTTGGCGGCTGCGATTTGCGCGAGGATCAACGCAATCAAGGCGAGGGAAATTGTTTTCATGGCAGTTGGTTTCGCTGAGGAGTTCGGATATTTCGGCGTGCTTCGTGTTACGTGCAACGGGCAAACCCGAAACACGTAGCACGAGACACGTGACCCGCGCCTTACCAGTTGTTCAGCCGCTTGTAGTGGAACTTCAGCTTGACCGGTGTGCCCTTGGCGGGCGCGGGAACCCAGAACTTGATCGTCTCGTTGTCCATGCGCTCGAATTTCTCGAAGCCGGCCGAGTCGTTCTGCATCGCCCATTCTCCCTGCACGCGCACGACAAACACCACCGTCGCCGCGGTGTCCTTGAAGTTCTTGACCTCGTATTCGTCGACTTCGTTGGTGTCGAACACGTTGCCGCGCACGTTTTCGCGGTCGTTGACCATCTTCTTCAATTCGATCTTGATGTCCTGGGCGATGCCGATGTTCAGGCGCAGCTCGTCGCCGATGGGCGTGAACTTGCCCCAGTCTTCGCCGGTGAACGCGGTCGTGCCCTTGCCGTCGTCCTGGTAGATGCGCACTTTGCCGAACTCGAGCGGGATCTGGCCCAGGCCTGAATCCCTGGCGTTCATCATCACGTAGTCGGTCAGGACCTTGCCCTCGCTGTGGCGAGTGGTGTCGTAGACATATTCCTTCTTGAGTTTCACGCCGTCCCACTTGTTGACGAGCACTTTCTTGGCCTCGCCGTTGGTCATCGCCTTCTCAAAGCGTTTGCCCTCTCGCGTGATGAAATCGGCTGCGTCAAATGCCTCGCCGCTCCAGTTGCGGATGGTGAAGTTGTGGCGCAGCGTGCAGGTGGACTCGTCCTTGCTGACGAGCGCGGTGTAGCTGGTTTCGCGCTGGATGTTTCCCATCAGGTAGCTGATGCGGAAAGCCTCGCTGCCGGCGGCGGGCGCATAGACCGCCCACGTCAGGGCGTTTTCGCCCGGCGGATAGCTGGTGGACAATATGACGACCTTGCTGTCGGCCTTCACGGGGCGAAACACGATGCTGCCTTTGTCGATCGTCGTGCCCGCCCACGAGAAGTCGACCATGTTGACGTCTTTTTGAAGCGAGATCGTGCGCTCTTCCTCGACCAGCACCGCTGTCGGGTGGTCAAAGCGCACCGAGACCTTGTCGCGAGCGGGCAGCGTCGCGAGTTTGATGCGCGCCTGGGCCGGCGTCGGGCTCATCAGGCTGAGAACTGCGGCGATGCCGGCGGCCCCGAACATTGAGAAGAAGATGCGGTATTTCATGGTTGGTTTCCTGTGTTCAAGCCCACAGCGTCAGCGGTGGGAGTTGTCAGTAGGCTGGTTCGCCCTGAAGACGGCGACTAGCGGTTTTTCACATTGGTTCCGTTACGGGTAGTCAATTTGTAGGTGATGGTGTTGTTCGAGTTGGCATCGAGCTTGAAGCTGAAGCGATAGGTACGGAAGTCGATCTTGGTGGAGGCGGCGCCGCTCTCGAAATCGAAGTCGCCGTTGAAACTCAGGTTGATCTCGAAGTTGCCGGGCAGTTTGCGGAAGTTCTTGACCTCGAGCTTGAACTCCTCGACCACGTCCCAGCCCGCAACCCATTGCCAGCCGCCGTTGCGTTCAAAGGTCAGGCTGGTTTTCTTCATGCTGGTGCGCGTCAACTTGAGGGTTACCTCGGGGTCGGGGCCGGCGTTAACCTTGATCTCGTCGTTTTTTGCGATGTATTTTGTCGCGATCGCGCCGACAAAACTCAGCTCATTGGCGCCGACCACGCGGTACAGCCGCACAATACCTTCGGGCAGCGGTTCGCGGCCGAGCTTGAATTCGGTGCTGTTTTTGAAGGTCAGGAGCTTGGTCATTGCAAAGCCGTATTTTTCGGCGTCGAGCGTGTAGACCGTGCTGACGGGCACGCCGTCCTGCTTGAAACTTTCAAGGCGCTTGGACCAACCGTTGGGCACGGTCTCTTTGCCGCCGACGGTGTAGATGTAGTACTCGGACAGGCCTTCCTTGACGATTTCCTTGTTGTGGTCCCAGTCGCGAGTTGCGGCGCCCTTCATTTCGTCGCGGGCGCGCTTGTATTGTTCAGTGTCCTCGCGCTGGCCGCGGGCCAGGCCCGCGATCTGTTCAACCAGGTTGATGCTGCCGACCACAAGGCGCACGGTGGCATCCTCGTATTCCTCGCCCGAGCGGTTGAGCACCGTGACGTAACCCGTCAGGGTCATCGAGGCTTCGTCATTGGCCAGCATGCCGTGGTACTCGGCGGCCCAGGTGATGCCGCTGGTGAAGTAGGTGATTTCGCAGGTCGCGCTGAGCGCGTCCTCGGCCTGGATGTTCCAGATCAGCATCTCGCGGCTTTCGGGCGGGTAGCTGGTGTCGAGGATCTCGAGTTTTTCGGGGCTGGTGACCGCGCGGAACTCGACCGACGTCGGGTCGATCAGCGTGTTGGCCCAGGAAAACTGGATGCGGTTGCTGCCTTTCTTAAAGGAAAGCGAGCGCGTTTCGCGCACCAGTGTCAGGTCGACCGAGTTGTAAATCGTGAGTTGGACGGTGTCGCGGTTTGGCAGCGTGACCAGTTCTTCCTTGGCCCAGAGCGACGGTGCAAGGCAGGCCAGCGCAACCATCGCGCCCAGGATTCTCAAAGACAATGTTTTCATAACTCCCTCAATACGGGACTTCTGCGCTTCGAAACGAAATTTAGGCCCTGCTTTGCGCCAGGTTTCAGCGCGCCCGTGTGTTGCACGGATAGGACGGCAACCGGTTGCGGGGGTTCCCGAAAAAGGTGCCGGTTCCACAAAAGGCTTTACACGAAGAGCACGAAGGTCACGAAGAGAACAGGACACGACTAATTTCCTCGTGTCCTTCGTGGGCTTCGTGTTGCAGTTGTTTTGAGGTGAGCGTTGAGTCGCGCGACGCTTTATCCCGTGACTCTCACACACAGATGCCCGCGGCTCTTGAGGACGCCGAGCGTACCGCGGTGGGTGGGTTTGCCGTCGATAAGCACGTGCACCGGTTCCTCGGCGGCATGCGGCAGGCGGATCAGGTCGCCAACCTCGAGATCCGCCAGTTCGCGCAGCGTCATGCGCGTGCTGTTGAAAGCGCAGGACATTTCGACGGCGGCGGTGGCGACACCCTCGCGCACTTTTTTTCGCGTCGCATCGTCGCGGTGCACTTTGCTGCCGAACCAGAAGCTTGAGACGCGGCTGAGCATGGGCTCAACGGGCTTGTGCGGCAGGCACAGCGTCATCGTGCCGCTCTGGTTTGCGCCCATGGTGAGCTCGAGGCGCACGAGCACCACAGGCTCGCTGGGCGCAATCGTCTGCGGCAACTGCGGGTTGGTTTCCTGGCCCGAGTAGGAGAATTTCACCGGGCACATGGCTTCCCACGCGGCCTGCAACTGGTCAAGGATGCGCTGTAGCGTTGGCTTCATCACTTTCCACTCGAGGTCCGAAAGCGCACGCGTGGGGGGCTCGAATTTACCGGCGGTCCCGCCGCCCGTGAGCTTGTCGAACATCAGGTAAACCAGACGCGGATTAATATCGAGGATCAGGTCGCCGTCGAGTTCGGGCGCGCTGATGACGTTGAAGCAGGTCGGGTTGGCGACGGCGAGCGTGAATTCCTGGTAAGTCGCCTGCTCGGTGCTGACAAGTTTGCAATCGACGAGCGTGCGCATCTGCGCGCTGAGCGCGGCGGCGACATTGCGCGCAAACGTATCGTGCAGGCGCTCAAGGGCGCGGAGCTGTTCTTTGCCGACGCGTTCAGGCCGGCGAAAATCGTAAGGCACGATGCCGCCCGTCGACTTGGCGCCTTTCTCCACGACGTTGTCGAGCTTGCCGGTAGTCACGGCTTTGAGCAGCGCGTCAATCTCGGATGGAGCAAGAGTTTCGGACATAGGTTCAAGTCCAGGTCCAGGTTCAGGTCAAGAAAGGCCAAGCTGTTCTGAACCTGAACCTTGACCTGAACCTTTTACTTTGGCAGGGACGCGCGCCAGGTTTCGGCGCCGCGATCCCAGCGGTAATTGTAGTCGGCGACCAGGATCGCAGCGACGTAGTACGGGTCGTTCAGCGCCTCGATTTCATCTTCAATGCGCAGCGCTTCGGCCTTGGCGGCTTCGACTTGCTCGGCCAGTTGGCGGTTGCGTTGGGCCAGCGCCTGCTGTTCGTGCCAGGCCGGGAGGATCTGGTTGGAGATGACGATGCCCAGCGCAATCAGCATAAGCGCGGCAATCCAGGGCGAGGCGTCAAAACGCCCCATCCGGCTGCTATTGGCTATGGAATCTCGCGCTGATTGCATGGGTACACCCCGTATCAATATCGGCATTTGGGGCCTGCCACTTGAGGCAAATCCGGCGGCTGTTAGAAACAGGTGCGGGTTCAGGTTCAGGTTCAGATAACGGCAACGAGGCTGTTTCTGGACCTGAACCTGCACCTGAACCTCGTACGCCAACGAACGTCGTACAGACAGCGGTCCCTCGATTCGGAATACCCCCATGCTTGTCATGAAATTCGGCGGATCAAGCGTCGCCGACGCCACCCAGATCAAGAAGGTCTTCGAGATCGTCAAAGGACGGCTGTCGCGCCGCCCCGTGGTTGTTTCCTCGGCCCACAAGGGCGTCACCAACATGCTGGTTGACGCCGGCAAGAAGGCGGCCAAGGGCCAGGCCGACGCCAACCACGTCATCGAAAAACAACGCAGCGTCCTCAAGGGTTGCGGCTGCAAGCCCGACATGCTGGACCCGTTTTTCCGCGAGCTTGAAGACCTGCTGCGCGGCATCTCGCTTGTGCGCGAAGTCAGCACCCGCAGCATGGACGCGCTGATGAGCTTTGGCGAACGCATGAGCTGCCGCGTGATCGCCGACTATTTCACGCGCCTGGGCATCAAGAGCGAAGCCTTCGACATCTGGGACCTTGGCTTCATCACCGACAACCACTTTGGTTCAGCGCGGCCTCTCAAGGGTTACGAGGCGACCTTCAGGAAGGAATTTGACCGCCGCGTGCCCAAGGACGTCGTCCCGGTCATCACCGGTTTCATTGGCAAGACCAACGAAGGCGAAATCACGACCGTCGGCCGCAACGGCAGCGATTTCACCGGCACGCTGGTTGCGGCTGCGCTGGACGCCGTCGAATGCGAAATCTGGACCGACACCGACGGCGTGATGACCGCCGACCCGTCCATGATTAAGGAAGCGAAGTCGATCCCGCAGATGAGCTTTGCCGAGGCCAGCGAACTGGCGTACTACGGCGGCCGCGTTCTGCACCCCAGTACGCTGATTCCCGCGGTCAAACGCAACATCCCCGTGCGCGTACTAAACACCAACAAGCCCGATCACCCGGGGACTGTAATTACGGAATCCGGCGGCAAGCCCGACAAGCACGCCACAGTCACCAGCATCGCCTACGTCGAGCACCAGGCGGTGATCACACTGGAGAGCCCCGCGATGCTGGGCCAGCCGGGTTTTCTTGCCAAGGTGTTCGATACTTTGGGCCGGCACAAGGTCGACATCGACATGATTTCGACCAGCGAAGTCAGCGTCAGCATGACCTGCGCCGAGCACGATAAACTCAACGAGGCCGTCAAGGAACTCGAGAGCATGGGCCGCGTGACCGTGACCGTCGAACGCAGCATTATCTGCGTGGTCGGCAAAAACGTGCAGGCGCAAAAGGGCCTGGGCGCGACGGTGTTCACGGCGCTGCGCGACGCCAACGTCAACGTCGAGATGATTTCGCAGGGGGCCAACAAGATCAACCTGAGCCTGCTGGTCGCCGACGACGACATCAAGAAGGCGATACCCGCGCTACACAAGGCGCTCTTCGACGCTTAAGTTTTAACCGCCGATGAACGCAGATAAACGCGGATAACGGCAACAGCCTGGCGCGAAGATGCGAAGAGAATACGGCAGGGTCGCGAAGAAGTGTCCTGATAGGTTCATCCTTCGCGATCTTTGAATTTGCGGTTCCTTCATGCCTTCACGAACGCAGTTGCTGTAAAAGTTCCTGCCTTTGTCGGCGTGAATCCGTTTTTATCGGCGGTTACAAACCGGAGACTTCTATGCAGATCGGCATCGCTGAGCGGCAGAAGCACCAGCTCGAAGTCGGCAAGCTTCAGGACCAGATCAACAAGCTGCACGAGAAGATCGCCGGCATCCGCGCCAAACAGCCGCGCAAGGCCGTGCAGGATTACGCTCTGACGGCGCCCAACGGCAAGAAGGTCAAGTTGTCGCAGATGTTCGGCAAGCACGACAAGCTCGTGGTTATCCATAACATGGGTTTTAGCTGCCCGATGTGCACGCTCTGGGCCGATGGTTTCAATGCCCAGCGTTATTTCGCCGACCAATACGGCGGCGTGAGCATGGTCGTGGTTAGCCCCGACAAGCCCAAGGCTCAAGCCGCAGGCATCAAGAAGCGCGGCTGGACGATCCCGCTCTATTCAAGCGAGGGCAGCACCTTCACCGACGACATGGGTTTTCTCGGCAAACCGCCCGCCAAGTGGACCGGGCCTTTGCCCGGCGTCTCGACCTTCGTCAAAGGCAAGGGCGGCGCGGTCGAACTCTACGCGCAGGACGGCTTTGGCCCCGGCGACCCCTATTGCGGCGTCTTCCACCTGTACCGGCTGTTGCCCGAGAAGAAGAAGTAACGCGCCGTCGGATCTATTTCGCTCCGTTTTGGCGGCAATACCTCGTTAACATAAGACTGGCCGAGGTTTGCGAGGGTGCATGGTCCGCTGGCTCAAACGCGTGGTGTTGCTTGCAGTTGCCGCGTGCGCGCTTGTCGCGTCGGCCTCGGCGCAGTTTTCGCCCGTCGAGACGCCGACGTCCGATCCCAACGCCTTCAAGATCATCACGCCCGCCGACCTCGATGAGGCCTTCCGCCGCATCCGTTCCCACCTGCGCGACCTCGGCCACGCCACCGCCAAGGAGCGCGCGCCGATTGTCGATTCGATCCTGCGGCTGTGCCAGGCCGAGCTAAACAAGACCGACAACGCCGTCGGCGTGATCAAGGACGACGAAAATCTCTGGCTTGGCGCCTACAGCGCCGTCGAGCGCCTGATTCTTTCGCTCGGCGATGACAGCCTGCCCGCCTACGAAAAAGCTTACGGTCCGCGCGCCGCGATGTTGCTTGAACAAGCGCGGCGTGAGGGCAACCGCGAGGACATGCTCGAGGTCAACCGGCGTTTTGGCCTCACCAAGGCCGGAGTGCAGGCGGCGGTGTTGATGGCCTCGATGTGGTGGGAGGAAGGCGAGGCTTCGCTCGCGGCGCGGTCGCTGGAACGCGCGCTGAGCGTACCCAAGGCCATGACCGACGCGTCGCGTGCCAACCTCGCGGCGTGGCTGGGCGCGTGCTACCAGCAACTGGGCGAGCGCGCGCACCTGACGCAACTGCTCGACGCAACCAAGGCCATTGCGGCGCTTGCCGTCGACACCGGAGGCGTCAAACGCGGGCTTGAGGAACTCTTGCGCGCGCAGCTTGCCGACACCCACGACAGCACCAATGACACCATCGACAACCTCGGTGTGAGCTGGGTGGGGGGCAACTACGCCAACACCGGCATCCCGCCGCGGCCCAGTGACTTCGACAGCGTCGCGTGGTCGCGCAATTTGCCGCGCCTCGAATCGTCCGAGGCCAACGGAAACTTCATGCGCTATCCCCTGCCGATTGTCCCGGCGATGTTGCCGGCGTCTGACGGCATGCTGGTTTATGTCAACATCGGCGACGCGCTGGTGGCTTACGACGTCTTCACCGGCGGCAAAAGCACCGGCGAGCCTGTGTGGCGCGTCAAACCCTTTGCCAAGGAACCCGAACGCCACTTCCGCCTGACCGATGCGACGGACCCGGGCCTGGTTCTGCCCGTCAGCGTGCACAAAGGCGTGGTTTTCGCCGCGCTCGAGAATCCGCTCAACCGTATGTACCACTCGTATTACCCGGACACGACCTTCCGCCTTTACAGCCATTATCCGCAGGTGCGACGCGCGCTGTGCGCTGTCGACGGCGAGACCGGCCGCCTGCTCTGGCGCATCGGCGGCCTTTACGAAGGCGACGAACACGAGACCACGAATTTCCTCAGCGCCATCGTTCACCAGGGCACGCTCTATGCGATTGGCAGCCGCGTTCCCGGCCAGGCCGAGATTTTCCTTTACGCGCTTGACCCGGACAGCGGCCGCGTGCTTTGGCATTTGCGCCTGTGTTACGGCCAGCAGGAAACCACGATGTTCGGCCGGCCCTCGCGCCAGCCTTATCCCAGCCTCGCGGCGATAGCGGGCGGCGAACTTTACGTGTGCACGAACATCGGCGGTGTGGTCGCGGTCAACCTCGCGCGCCGCTGCCTTAGCTGGATTTCGCGCTACGACTACATGCCGCGCCCCGTCACCAAGTACATCGACACCTACTATCGCGCCGTGAGCTGGTACAACAGCCCGACGCTTTACGCCGAAGCCGGCGGCCGCGGCTATGTCGTCAGCGCGCCGACGGACAGCCAGAAACTCGTGGCCTTTGACGCCGGCACCGGCGACCTGGCGTGGGAACTTGCGCGCGAGTGGGGCAACGACGACGATGAAACCGGCAACCCGCCGCTTTCCGGCGCGTTGTCGCTGATCGGCATCCGCAACGGCGTGGTCTACGTGGCCGGCCGCTATCGCCTGCAGATGGTCGAGCTTGCAACGGGCAAACTCGTCGACCAGCGCAACACGCCGCCGGTTTCGGGCGCCGGCCGCGGCTCTGAACTCGTGGGCCGGCCTTGCCTCGCGGGCAACAGCCTGCTCTGGCCCTCGACCGGCGGCCTGGCCGAAATCGACATCGACAACCGCAGAGTCGTCGCGCAGCACACCGTGCCGAGCCTGCAACGCGTCCCTGGCCTTTCGGTATTCGTGCAGAACGGCCTGACGTTTACTGTTGCGGGCAACGACTACACCCGTGGCAATTGCCAGCTTGCGGCGCGCTTTGACAGCCAGCGCCTGATGGCCGAGGCGCGCCTGCGCGTATCGGCCACGCCCGCCGACCCCGAGGCCGCATTGCGCTACGGCCAGCTCAACCTGCGGCTGGGCGAACGCGCCGAGGGTTTGAGCTACCTCGAAACGGCGCATAAGCTGGCGCAAGTGCCGCCGATCAATTCGCGCGTGCGCAACGCCGCGGGCCGCACGCTGGTCGCCGTCCAGCTTGAATCGGCGGACCAAGCCATCCGCCAGGGCAAGTTCCTCGACGCGCTGGTCAGCATCGAGGGCGCGCGGGCCTATGCGTCGACGCCCAGCGACCTGTCGGAGTGTTTCGTGCGCAACGAAAGCTGCCTGCGCGCCATGAACGAAACCGACGCGCTGCGCGAGCTGTACCAGGACGTCTACGAAAAAGACCCGCCCTTTGGCGTGGGTTCGGACCCGCAGATTCCCGTGCGCACTTACGGCGCCCTCATGCTCGCCCGCGGCCACGCCAGGGCGGGGCTTTATGCCGAGGCTGTGGGGCTCTACGGCGAGTTGCTGCTTTCGCCCGACAGCTATGCCTATGCGGGCGAACGCCTGCGTCTGACCGCACTCAAAGAACTTCAGCGCGTGCTGGTCGACGCGGGCGCCGGCATCTACAGCGAACAGGAGCGCGCCGCCGACGCGTTGCTCAAGAAGGGCGACACCGAGAGCCTGCGCAAAATCCTGCGCGCCTACCCGCTGGCCACCGCCGCCGACGAAGCGGCCCTGCGGTTGGCGCTTGCGCTCGACACGCAGGGTGACAGCAAGGCGGGCGCGGTGTTGCTGGTTGCGGTGGTCGAGGAGCGGCCGCTGCGCCCGCGCCGCGCGGAATTGCTTGCGCACATGGCGCTGCTGCACGCCCGCGCCGGCGAGCCCGCGCGTGCACGCTTGCTGGCGCAAAAGGCGCTGCGTGAATTCCCCGATGCCGAAATTTCCATCAACGGCGGCAAGCAAACGCTGCGCAACCTGCTGGCGCCGCTGCTGCGCGATGAATCCATCGAGACTGCCCCGCCGCGCCTGCCGGAGAAGATCGAGGAACTCTGGTCGCGCGACCTGCCGCAGGGCACGTCGATCACGCTGCCGTCGCAACCCGCGCCCGGCGAGCAGATGGAGCTTTTTGTCGGCGTCAACGAATCGTCGCGCGGCAGCTTTGTCGATTGCCTCGACCCGCGCGACGGCCACTCGCGCTGGTCCGGGCCCGGCGTCATCCCGCAATCGTGCCGGCGCGTGCGCGGCGGCGTGCTGGTCGAACTTGCGCTCGGGCTCACGCTGTTTGCCCCCGACGGTTCGCCCACCTGGAGCCAGCCGACGGACGGCACGCCGTATACCGTCGACGTCGCCAACGGGCTGGTCGCCTACACCTGCAAAATCATGGACCCCGGCACCAGCAAGAAGTTCATCCAGGTCACGATGCGCGACCTCTCCAACGGCTTGCTGGTGTGGCAAGTGCGCATCGAGGGCACGCATCCCTATTGGCTGAAACAAGTCGACGACGGCATCGCGCTGCTGATCAGCCGCGACCGCGGTTGCGACCTGTTGCTGCTGAATCCCGAGACCGGCGAAGTTGCCCGCAAGCAGGCGCTGGGCAACGACATCCGCGCCAACACGGGCATGCAGCCGTTTTTGCGCCAGGGGCTGATCCATGTAATCGACAATTCCGGCCGCGTGCTGCGCTTTGGCGCCAACCTTGAGCAGCAAACGACGCTTGCTTGCGGCGAGAGCAACCCGACGTTGATGGCGCCGCTGGGCCAGGCGGACATCCTTGTGGCAGGCCAGCGCAGCATCACCCTGTTCGGCGCCGAGGAAGGCCGCGCGAAGTGGAATTTCCCGCTGCGCGCCAGCGAAATCATCATCGAGCGCGCCGTGGTCGCCGATACCTTGATGCTTGCGGTGCGGCGCGGCGACGGCACCAACCGCATCGTCGGCGTGCGGCTCTCCAATGGCGCCGAGGCCTTCAGTCACGACATCACGCGTGCGACGGACAACGAGTTCATCAGTTGCAAGACCGCCGTGCCCTGTGCGGGCGGCATGGTTTTCCTCTACCTGATCCAGGAGCCGCAGGCGACCGGGCGAGGCCTCAAGGTGAAGGGTCAGCGCATGCTGCTGATCGACACGTCGGGCAAGATCCAGTTCGACTGGAACCACGGAGCGAAGTCGCAGATGCAGTGGATGCAGATGGCGGCCACCGAAGGTTTTATTGCCGTGAGTTGCGACTCGGCGCTGTTTTGTTTCGGCGACAAAGCCGCGGGCAAAGACGGATAACGGGCTTGTGGCTGGGGCGCCCTCGCCCATAGAAGTTGCCAAGCGGCGGACTCGCTGCCGCGTGTCCCTACGCAACCATGCTAAAATTGCGGCGTGAGCGAGATTGATCCCATCCGCAAGCGCGTGCTGCAGGGCCAGTGCGTCTGGCCCGTCAGCCCCAACCAGGCGCGCGTCGAAGGCGACGCGATCCTCTACACAGCCTACGACGACCCCTTCCGGCGTCCCGCCACGGGTTATCTCGGCCTTCCGCAAGTTGAGTTCGAACCCATCCACACCGACGGCATCATCGCGCCGGCGTTTTGCGACTGGCACTTCCACTGGGTGCAGCAGCGCGTCAGCGGGCGCAAGAACAAGCCTTTGATGCAATGGCTCGCCGAGGACGCCTGGCCCGAGGAAAAGCGATTTTCCGACCCGCACTTCGCCGCCGTCGCCGCCGAGGGCTTTAAGCAGGCGCAACTGGCAGCGGGTACGGTGGATGGCGCCTGCTGGTGCTCGCCCGACCCGGCGTCGGTGCGCGCCGCCAAGCGCGCGGGCGTGCGCTATTCGCTGATCGGCCCCGCCGTGATGACCACAGGCGAGCCCGGTTACCTTACGCGCGGCCTTGAAGACACACTCGAGGAGTTGCGGCTGCTGCAACTCGAATTCGAGGAAAGCCTCGCGGTCAGCCCGCGCTTTGGCCTCAGTTGCGACATGGGCGCGCTGAAGGAGTTGCAGCAGTTCGCCTTCGATTACACGCTCTGGACGCAGACGCACCTCGCCGAAAACGCCGACGAAGTCGCCGCGGTTGCGCGCGCCTTTCCCGAGACGCGCAGCTACACCGATGTCTACGACCGCGCGGGTTTGCTCGGCCCGCGCACGTTGCTTGCGCATTGTATCCACCTCAGCGATTTCGACTGGCGTTTGATCAAGCAGCGCGGCTGCATCGTGGTGCATTGCCCGACCAGCAACGAGGCGCTGGGCAGCGGGCGCATGCAGCTTGAGAAAGCGCGCGCGATGGACATCCCGTGGGTGCTGGGCAGCGACATCGGTGCGGGGCCGGACCTGTGCATGCTGGATGTGATCGAGGCGGCGATGCGCGTCCACGACTGGAATGCCCCCGTGACCGCGGTCGAAGCGTTTTTTCGCGCGACGGTCAGCCTTGAGTTGCTCGAGACCTATGCCTCGCGCAAAAGCCGCGTCACGCGGGCCTACGGCACGGGCCGCGCGGGCTTCATGGTTTTCAACCGCCCGCCGGGCATTGAGCGCAACGAGCGCGACCCTGAGAAAATCCTCAGCGCGCTGGTCGAAAACTACGACGGCAAGCCCGAAAGCAGCGTCCAGGCCGTCTACGACGCCGAGTGCAATGTGCTATACGAACGGTCTTGAGTCGCGCGCCACGTGTCTGGCTTCCCTTCCGGGACGCTGACCGGCTCGGAACACGCGACTCCAGACACAGACCATGATCGCCTTCGCTGCCGCCATCTTCGTCTCCGCTTTCCTGATCTTCCAGGTGCAGCCGCTGTTGGGCAAATACATCCTGCCCTGGTTCGGCGGCACGCCCGCGGTCTGGACGACCTGCATGTTGTTCTTCCAGGTGCTGCTGCTGGCCGGTTACGCCTACGCCCACCTGAGCATCCGGTTCTTCAAGCCGCGCGTGCAGTTCGTGGTGCACGCGCTGTTGCTGGCGGGCTCGCTGGCGTTTCTGCCCATTATCCCGCGCGAAGCCTTCAAACCGCAGGGCGGCGAGATTCCCGCGCTGCAGATACTCATGCTGCTCGGCGCGACCGTCGGCCTTCCTTATATAGCACTCTCCGCGACAGGCCCGTTGCTCCAGGCGTGGTTCAGCCGCGCTTACCCGCAGAAGTCGCCTTATGCGCTCTACGCGCTCTCGAACATCGGTTCGCTGCTTGGCTTGTTGAGTTTTCCTTTCGTGTTTGAGCCGCTCTGGGGCCGCAGCGACAACGCCTTTGGCTGGAGCATCGGCTTTGGCGTCTTCGCCGTGCTTTGCGCGGGTTGCGCGCTGCTTGCGTTGCGTCGCCGACGGGCGGAGCCGTCGGTGGGGGACCCCGACCTGCTGCCGGAAACGCCGCCGCGGATTGTCCGCGCGCTCTGGATTGCGCTGCCGGCCGTCGCCTCGGCGTTGCTGCTCGCGATCACCAACCAGCTCTGCACCGATGTCGCGAGCATCCCGTTTTTGTGGGTGCTGCCGCTCAGCGCCTACCTGCTTTCTTTCATCATCGCGTTTTCCGGCGCGTGGGACGTCCTGCGCTGGCCCTGCCTGGTGATCTCCGGGATTCTGCTGGCGGCCGTGGTGATGGCGCTGCTGTCCGGCGGCGTCATGCCTATCGACACGCAGATACAAGTCTGGACGAGCGCGGTGCTGATTTGCTGCCTCGTCTGCCACGGCGAACTCTACCGCTTCAAGCCCGACCCGCGGCTGCTGACCGGCTACTACCTCAGGATCGCGCTGGGCGGTGCGCTCGGCGGCGTTTTCGTCGGCCTGGTTGCTCCGCTGATCTTCAACATGTACCTCGAACTTCACCTATCGCTGGCGGCGTTCGCGGCGCTGATCGTCCTTTGTCTTTGGCTCGACAAGAGCCACTGGATGCACGAGGGCGTCGCGGCGAAGCTGTTTCTACCGCTGGTGATCGGCCTGCTGACGTTGATGCTGGCGCTGTACAAACACACAGAGCTTTATTGGTTTCAAACGGTCCACGGCAGCCGCAACTTCTTTGGCGCCGTGCGGGTGCAGAAAATCGGCGAGGGCACCGAGGCAAACCTGACGTTGTTCCACGGCGTGATTACGCACGGCACGCAATACGCCGACGCCGAGCGCAGGCGCTGGCCGACGACTTACTTCTCGCAGAAATCCGGCGCGGGGCTGGCGATTCTCAACTTCAGGCGCGAGCAGGCCCAGCGCATCGGCATGGTGGGTCTGGGTGCGGGCACGCTGGCGGCCTACGGCAGGGCGGGCGACGTTTACCGGATCTACGAGATCAACCGCGACATCGTCAATATCGCCAAGACCCAGTTCAGTTTCCTCTCGGATTCGCCGGCGCAGATTGAAATTGTGGTCGGCGATGCGCGCATTTCGATGGAGCGCGAACTTGCCCGCGGCGAGCCCCAGAAATTCGACATCCTCGCGCTTGATGCCTTCAGCGGCGACGCGGTGCCCGTGCACCTGCTGACGAAGGAAGCGTTTGCGGTCTATTTCAAACATCTGGCCGATGACGGTGTGCTGGCGGTGCATATTTCGAGCCTGTATTTCGACCTCGCGCCGGTCGTGACAGGCCTCGCGCGCGAGTTCAATGCTTCTGCGCAGCAGGTGACCAACGACGGCGAGAAGTCCCTGGGGATCTCGCGCTCGGTCTGGGTGCTGGTCAGCCGCAACAAGGATTTCCTTGCGTCGCCGGTCATTGCCGGGCGCGCAAAGCCGATCGACGATGTTGAAGGCCTCCGCCTCTGGACTGACGACTACAGCAACCTGCTGCAGGTGATCGACCAGAAGAAGGAATTCGGCAGCCGGTAGCCATCGGCGGATTTTGCGGATAGGGTTGCGCGCCATGATTGCGTTTGCGACAGCCATCTTCATCTCGGCCTTCCTGATTTTTCAGGTTCAGCCGCTGCTGGGCAAATACATCCTGCCGTGGTTCGGCGGCACGCCCGCGGTCTGGACGACCTGCATGCTGTTCTTCCAGGTGCTGCTGCTCGGCGGCTATGCCTACGCGCACCTGAGCATCAAGAAGTTCAAACCCCGGACGCAGTTCATCGTGCACGCGTGTTTGCTTGGGCTGTCGCTCGTCTTTCTGCCGATTGAACCGCGCGCGTTCTGGAAGCCGCAGGGCGGCGAGGCGCCGGCCTTCCATATCCTCCTGCTTCTCTGCGCAACGGTCGGCCTTCCTTATATAGCACTCTCGGCGACAGGGCCTTTGCTTCAGGCCTGGTTCGGCCGCGCTTATCCGCAGAAGTCGCCTTACGCGCTTTATGCGCTCTCGAACATAGGCTCGCTGCTTGGCCTCCTTAGTTTCCCGTTCGTGTTCGAGCCGATCTGGGGCCGCCACGACGGCGCCGTCGGCTGGAGCGTCGGCTTTGCGGTCTTTGCGTTGCTTTGCGCGGGCTGCGCGTGGATGGCCTACAAATCGGGCGCTCGCGACGATGCCGAGAAGCCGCTGCCGCAACTGCCGCCGCGACCGGTGCATCGCGTGTTCTGGATCGCGCTGCCGGCCGTCGCCTCGACGCTGCTGCTGGCCGTCACCAACCAGATGTGCATCGACGTCGCAAGCATCCCGTTTCTGTGGGTAATCCCGCTTTGCGTTTATCTCCTCTCGTTCATCATCACGTTTGCGGGCAAGTTCTGGTACCGGCGCTGGGTCTGTATTTTCGGCCTGGTGGCGACGTTGCTATTTGTACCGACGACGCTGACAAAGGGCGCCGAGGCGAATATGGCTGAACAGATCGGCGATGTCGCCGGCTGGTTTATGGCCAACAAGAACGCGGGCCTCGATTTCGGCCTTGCGCTCAACCAGTCGCTCGGCGGCTCCCATCAATGGATCGGCGGGGAACCCTCCATCACCCACGCGGTTTCGCCCATCGGCTGGCAGATCGGGGTCTGGACCGCGCTGCTGTTTTTCTCCTGCATGGTGCTGCACGGCGAGGTCTACCGCCTCAAGCCCGGCGTCAGCCGGCTGACTTCGTTCTACCTCGCGATCTCGATTGGCGGCGCGCTTGGCGGCGTCTTCGTCGGCCTTATCGCGCCCGCGGTCTTCCGGATGTACCTCGAACTCCATATCGCGCTGGTTGCGATGCCGGTGCTGATCCTCCTCTGCCTCTGGCTCGACAAAACGCACTGGATGCACGCCACGCCGCTGCAGATTACGCGCTGGTGGACGCAATTCCGCGGCCGCAAGTTCATCGACGACGACGCGCCGGTCTGGGCGCGCATCCGCTATTTCCACCTGGTTTTCGTCCCGATGATTTCCGCCATCGTTGTGCTTGGCGGCGAGATGCACCGGCACACGCAGCACTACATGGGCATCGACGTACCCGAGGGCGGCGGCGCGCCCAGCGAGTCCGACGTCATCTACGCCGGGCGCAACTTCTACGGCGTCCTGCGCGTGCGCGAATACATCGACCGACACAACGGGCCCGAGACTTCGCTGACGCACGGCGTCATCCTGCACGGCATGCAGTTCAAGGACGCCGCCAAGCGGCGCTGGCACACCACCTACTACGCAAGCAACTCCGGCATCGGCATCGCGCTGCGCTGCTTCCCGCGCAGGCAGCAGCGCGTCGGGATGGTCGGGCTCGGCGCCGGCACGATCACCAGTTACGGCAAGCCCGGCGATTACTACCGCATCTACGAGATCAACGCCGAAGTCGTAAAGCTCGCCAAGAGTTATTTCACTTACCTCGGCGATTGCGAAGCGAAGTATGAGATCGTGCTGGGCGATGCGCGCGTGATGATGGAACACGAGGCCGAACGCAAAGAGTTCCAGGACCTCGACGTGCTCGCCCTCGACGCGTTTTCCTCCGACGCGATCCCCGTCCACCTGCTGACGCGCGAGGCCTTCGAACTCTACTTCAAACACCTCGCCCCTGACGGCGTGCTCGCCGTCCACATTTCCAACCGCCACCTCGACCTCAAGCCCGTCGTCTACGGCCTGGCGCGCGAGTTCAAATACAAGACCTCCTACATCAGCAACCCGAGCAACGATTACTTCGGCGTCTCGGGCTCGCATTGGGTGCTGGTCACGCGCAACGAAGAGTTGCTCGCCAACGAAGAATTGCGCGAGGCCGAGGAATTCCCCGAAGTCAAACTCGACGGCGTCCGCCTCTGGACCGACGACTTCAGCAACCTGCTGCAGGTGATGACGAAATAAGTAGAATGAATACATCGGGCGGGGCGAAGGAGCTCCCTATGACCCGACTCCTGCCTATTCTCTTAGTCGCAGTCTTCGGCCTGGCTTCCTGCGCATCGACCAACAATCACGCCGGCGCCGCGCCGCCCAACAATCCCAACAACGGCGAGGATTTCCTCTACGACTGGAACCGGCCCGAGCCGCCCCGCAGCGACGAAATCGCCAAGGGATTGCTGATCCCGCCGCAGCGCGTTCTGCCCCCCGGCGCGCCTTAAACGCCAACATCCCCGTCGGCGGCGGGGTAATAAACTGCGGCGATTGAAGGTCTCGTTGGGACACGCGGCAGCGTGTCCGCGATGCGGCGCCGGGGCGGACGTGAACCCCGCCCCGCGGCAACCAGGTTACGGGCCGCGGGGCGAAATCGCGCGCTGTTCCAGCATGCGGCGGCGCACCAGTTCAACGTGGCTCGGCAACTTGTTCACGAGCTTCACGCCCTCGGCAATCACGTCATCGATGCGGTCGAGCGCGCGCCTGAGCGTCGCGGCGTCGTTGCGCGGCATGTCTGAAATGTCCACGCCGCACTGGTGCAGGAATTGCAACACGTAATCGTTGATGCGGCGTTTGTAGACGGCGGATTCAAGGTCGACGCCGCGCGCCAGGAGTTCCCGGCCCAGCGCGTGACACAGCCGCGCGGATTCCGGGAGCGCCTTGGCGGCGCGATGGGCGAGCACGAGCATCGGCGTGGCGTTGACGCGCGGGCGGTAGGGGCGATGGGGTTTAATATTGGCGGTATTACCTTGTGTGGCATGGGCGGATTCTTGTGTGGCATGGGCGGATTCTTGTGTGGCATGGACGCCCTCGTCCATGCGCTTTTCGCCCGTCGCTGCCTGTTCCTTTTCTGTCAGCGGCGCCAGGCGTTCCTTTTCGCGGTCCTCGAGGATGATGCGCCCGGCGCTGACGAAGGATTGCAACAGGATGGTCGCGCTCTCCAGCCGCGCGTAGAGGCGGAGGTCGAGCTGCAACGCGCGGTCTGCGTCGGGCGTTGCGGGTTGCTGCGGATGTTCGATGCGCGGGTCCATCTACCCATAGGAACGGCTGGATACACTTGCCGCGGATTAATCCCGCGCGCGTGAACGAAAATTTGATCGCCTGCCCGAAAAATGCGCCGAAAAGGCGCGGCCGATCAACGAGGCCGCTTGCTGGCGCGCGCGGCTCTTAACTATCATGCCCGCATGGCAAACAAATACGGCCCGATCATGAGCGACGAAAAGGCCAGGAGCTGGCTCAAGTTCATCGCGGACTGGATGCCCCTTGGCTGCTGGTGGACGGTGGTCGTTTTCGCCGCCGGCATCGGCTTCAGCGCCTGGTACCTGCTGAAATAGCGTCGCCGCTGTTGACAGCCCCGCCTGTAAAGGCGGGGAGCCGTTGACAGCCCCGCGAGTAATCGCGGGGTGCTTTGCCGTTAAAAACACCCCGTCATGATTGACGGGGCTGTCGCAAGCGTGTCCCGACGATTGTTATAAACGCCGACATGCGCCAATCACTTTGCGGCTACATGCTGACCTGGACGACCTATGGCGCGTGGCTGCATGGCGACGAACGCGGGGCCTACAACCGTAAAGGCGAAACGCTTCGCGAGCATTACGTCGCACCCGACCCGCGCCTCGAACAGCTAAACCGCAACCGCATGAAGGACGATGCGCTCACGCTCGACGCTGCCATGCGCAAGGTCGTGCGCCTTGCCATCGAGGAATGTTGCGCGTTTCGCGGTTGGCCGTTGCGTGCGTTGAACGTCCGCACGAATCACGTTCACGTGGTTATACCGCCGGATGCACCTGGAGACGACATGATCCACGACCTCAAGGCGCGAGCGACCCGGAAATTACGCGAGGCCGGATTGGTTGCACGCGGTCAACACGTGTGGACTCGCGGCGGCAGCACGTCGCGGTTGTACGGGAGCAAAAGTTTGGCCGACGCCATCGAATACGTCACTCACGGCCAAGGCCCGGCATTGCCGGAAGCGTAACGTTGTTGGACAGCCCCGTGTGTAAACACGGGGTGTCGTTGTTTTTTGTCGTTGCCGTTGCCGTGGACAGCCCCGCCTGTAAAGGCGGGGAGCCGTTGCCGTTGCCTGCCGGGGCGTCGTTGCCTTCGCCGTGCGCCGTGTTGTTACCCGACCACCAAACCCAAATGCCCCCCGCGATTACTCGCGGGGCTGTCGCAAGCGTGCATCGTCGTTGTTGACAGCCCCGCCTGTAAAGGCTTGTCTTTACACACATCATGCCAGGAGGGTCTCGGCGGTTTCGATGCGGCCTTTGAGATCGTTGAAGCCGCGCCAGATGTTCATCCAGCCCGGGTCGCCGTCGCCCTTGCGCGCCAGAAAACCTC
>JADLAK010000042.1 GCA_020848275.1 Planctomycetota bacterium | reverse complement strand
GCTTCCAGGTGCAGCCGGTGGTCAACGTCTGCGACGCCGATGATGTGGTGTGCGTGGGCGAAAATGCGGCGACGCTCAACGCCTACATCACGCCGGCCACGGGCAGCGACCATGCGATTTTGCTTGGAACCAACCCGATCACGGTGATCGCGGGCGTTGCGAACTTTACCGACCTCGGCATTGATCGCCCGGGGCAGGGCTACAGCCTGAGCTTCTCGACGACGCCGAGCTTCTTTGGCGCGACGACCAACACCATTGACATCCTGGGCGAAAGCACGCCGAGCAACAACTCGGACACGGCCTTTACCGCGGGCCTCGACGGCGGCAGTTGCACCGGCGGCGCCGCCGCAACGCCGTGGCTGCTGTTGGCCGCCCTTGCGCTGCTGCTTGTGACCGCCACCCGCCGCCGCAAGACGAGTTAGACATTGTCAAATAAAAGCGGCCCCGCCCCCAGGGCGGGCTGCTTTGTTTAACGGGATGAGGCGACTCGTGCACGAGTCGCCTCATCCCGGGCGGACGGTGGGAGATCCCTTCGGGGAGGAAGGAAAACCGTCCGCCAGGTCAGGCAGGTGCTGCTTTTCCTGCCGCCATCAATCTAACGAAATCGAAACACAGTTGCGCTATGATGCGCCGACTGGATTCTCGGAAACGAAAATCAGGAGCCCTTATGGCGCAAAACCGAAAAACCGCGACAACGCCAGCCGCGGGCTCAACGGGCCGCCTGGCCTGGCTGGTAAACCAGCACGGGCAATCGGAGGTCGCGCGCAAGACCGGCGCGCCCGTGGCCAACGTGCACCGCTACCTCAAGGGCGCGCGCATGCCCGCCGAATTCTGCGGCGCGCTGGTCAAAGGCCTGGGCGTCAACCCGGCGTGGCTGCTCACGGGCGAAGGCACGCCGTATCTGGCCGACGTTACGTCAAGCAATGCGGCCATGGCCGGCGACCTGCTGGCGCTGGTCGAGGCAATGAACGCCGTGTCGCAGATGCGCCTGGGTTCGCTGACCGGCAAACAGCACCTGCAGGTGCTGCACGAGCTCAACGACGCGATGCGACGCCACGAGGAGTTGCGCGCGCGCCTGGACGGCAAGACGCGGCCCGTGTTCAAGCAGATCGTCGATGACCTGGCGGCCGCGCTGCGGGCGCGCAAGTTCGACCAGGCCGCCGCAATCATCAAGGCCGGCGAGCAGGTTTCGCGCCTTTGCGGCGACGAGTCGCTGCAACTCGATTTTTCACACCTGCAGTCCCACTATGAGTACTACGCCGAGAACGTCGAGCGTTCGATCCGCATGGACCGCGTCAACCTGACGCGCCGCATGGCCAAGGACAAGGCCGATCCCTTCGAGGTGGCTGTGGCGGGCCATAGCCTTGCGATGTCGATGCGCACTTACGGCATGGTGCACGAGGCGCGGCGGATTTGCCGAGCCGCCATCGGCCTGTACGGCGACGCCAAGGCGAGCAAACAGACGGACATGGATTGGCGGCTGCACAGCCTGATCGCAATGCTCGAACTGGATCTCGGCAACCTGGTTGAAGCCTGGCGCGCGCTGAACGAGGTCATTCCCGTGATGGGCAGCATGCTGCGCGGCATCCACTCGATATTACTGGTGCGGCTTCATCTTTACCTTGGCATCTCGACGCCCGTGGAGGCGCTGACGCTGGGTTCGGCCAACGCCGGGAAGTTCCGCGCGTTGCTTCGCTTCGCTTGCTGGCATGAGGACCCCGACATGCTGCGCCGCGTTATCCGCGAAGGCGTGGGCGCCGCGCGGCCGCCGCAAGCCGCCCCGGGAGAGTGGGACGCCGTGCAGGCGCAAGGGCTGCTGGAGGCTTTCGAGAAACCCGGCAAGAAGGCCGCGGAGGAAATTCCGGAGCGTCTGGGCCGCGCGCGCCTTGAGGGCCAGCATCCCAAGGTGCGTGCGTTTTCGGTTGCGGTGTTTCGTACGCAGATCGCGCGCATCTCGGGCCTCACGGCGGTGGCTCGCCAGGCCCTGGCCGAGGCTGAACGTGTGCGCGGCATGATCCCCGACGAGATCACGCCGACGATCGAACTCCAGGCTACCCACGCCCGAAACGGCATGGTGCTGCTTGAAAATCGCGCCGACGGCAAGGCGCAGTACCAGAGGTCGCTGGAATTCTTCAAACGCCTGGATGCCGCGGGCTTTGATTGCTTCGAGCCCATGATCGCAGGGAAATCAAAAGAATAGTGGCGGAAGGGGAGGGATTCGAACCCCCGGTGACCTTACGGCCACAGCGGTTTTCAAAACCGCCGCAATCGACCACTCTGCCACCCTTCCACAGGCGTAAAGGTAGCAACGGACGCGAAAATCTGTAGGGGCGACGCGGTTGCCCGACGAAGCTTCAGCGAAGTCGGGTGCGTCGCCCGCGTCAGTCTTCCGGCCAGAACTCGATCCCCTGTTCCGCCGGCGGCGGGAACTTGCCCATCAGCGCACGTTTAAGATGCGGCGGGTGAATCTCCAGCTCCGCAAGCTTGTCCAGCGCGTGCCACTGCGCGCCGGCTTGCGTGACTTTCACGTTGGCGTCGGGAGAAAATCTCGTTGCGGCGCGAAAGTCGCGGCTCGCAAGCCAGTTGCCGTCGATGCGGCACAGGAAAATCAGCGCCAGCGCGTGGTGCAGTTCCGGCATGCCCTTGGCGCGGCGTTTGTGGCGGCCCGCGATGAACTCGCGCAGGTACAGCGGCCGTTCGACGATGACCTCGAGCCCGGTTTCTTCGCGCGCCTCACGCCGGGCGGTTTCCGCCAGCATTTCGCTGTGTTCGGCGTGGCCGCCGGGCAGGAAGTACCAGGTGCGCCCCGGTTCGTTGGCGCACAACAACAGCACGTGGCCCTCGTGCACGATAATCGTTCGTGCGGCGACGTTGGGGCGCGGCTTGGGTTTGTGCGTTTCGGTCATGGATAAACGACGTTCAAGCAAATATCGTGCAAACATTCCACGCCCGGGTAGGGCATTCCGAATCGGAGATGACCATGAAGAAACTCCTGCTCTCAAGCCCCGTGATGATCGCCGCACTGAGCCTGATGCTGATGACGACGCTAAGCGGCCAATCCAAAGACGACGACGATGACGCCGCCTACGAGGCGGAATCAAGAACCGTCGCCTACAAAGCCGGCGACACGGAATGTGAGGGCTACCTGGCCCAGCCCAAGCTGGGCGAAACCGGCCCCACGGCGCCGGCCAAACGGCCCGGCGTGCTCGTGATCCACGACTGGATGGGTGTCAGCGCCGAACTCAAGCGCAAGTGCGACCAGTTGGCGGGCGCGGGCTACATCGCATTTGGCGCCGACGTTTACGGCAAGGCTGTGAGGCCCGCGAGCGTCAAGGAAGCCGGCGAAGCGTCGGGCAAGTTCAAGAGCGATCCGAAGCTCCTGCGCGCGCGTGTAGCGGCGGGGCTGGAAACGCTCAAGAAGCAGCCGGGAGTCGACACAAACAAGATCGCGGCGATCGGCTTCTGCTTTGGCGGCACGGCCGTGCTCGACATCGCTTGCAGCGGCGCCGATATCGACGGCGTGGTCAGTTTTCACGGCGGCCTGAAGTTGGCCGACGCCAAGGAAATGCAGAACATCAAGTGCAAGGTGCTGGTGCTGCACGGGGCCGACGATCCCTTTGTGCCCGAGGCCGATGTTAACGCCTTCATCAAGGAAATGCGCGCGACCAAGGCCGACTGGCAGTTACACCTGTATTCCGGCGCGGTGCACTCCTTCACCAACCCGGGCGCGGGCGGTGACAATTCCAAGGGCGCTGCTTACAACAAGTCCGCCGACGAACGCTCGTGGGATGACATGGAACAATTTTTTGACGAGCTGTTTGAATAACGCGAGCCCTCCTGCCGGGTCAAGGCGTTTGTTCGCCTTGACCCGCCCGCGCCGCGGTATAATCAGCGCATGTCCGGCGACAAACCCACCAGCAAGCAACCGCGGGACGACACCGACCAGTCCGACACCGAGACTGCGACGGTTATCGCGCCGGGCTGGGCTGTGGTGTTCCACGACGACCCGGAGACGCCCGAGGATTTCATCCTGCACGCCGCCATGAGGCATCTCGGCCTCGACATTGACGCCGCGCGCGCCGTGGCCGCGGCGCTGGGGCGTGAAGGCCGGGCGGTCGCCGCCAAGTTTCCTAAAAGTGTTGCACAACAACGGGCTGAGGGCATTCTGGCCGCCGCGCGGCCGAAGTATCCGCTGCGCGTGACGGTTGAACCCGTGGAGCCCTGATTGCCCGAATCTGCACGACTGACCGACAGGCTGCTGCGCGCATTTGCGGGCTTCGTTTGCAAACGTGCGCTGTGGATCGTCATCGCCGCATTGATTCTTGCGGCGGGTTCGGTCGTGCTTGCGCTCACGCGCCTGACCTTCATCACCGACCGCAACGAACTCGTCAGTCCCGAAGCCGAGTTCAACAAGCGCTTTTTGCGCTTCCGCGACGCCTTTGGCGACCAGGAGCTGATGCTGCTATTCATCGCGCCCGCGCCGGGGCCCGTGGACAACCCGGGCTACAGCCCCGACGCGCCGTCGGCGGCCACGCGCGAAGAAATGAAGGCCGCCGCGCACGCGATTGCCGAAAAGTTACGCGCGCGACCGGAGTTGTTCCCGGCCGTCATCGAGCGCGCCGACCCGGAAAAATTCGGCGGCACGCGCATGTTGTACCTGCCGCAGCAAGACCTCGAACGCGTGGCGGCGCAGATACAATCCTCGGGCCCGCTTCTTGCGGCCGTGGCCAAAGATCCCGGTGTGCCGGGCTTCCTCACGGGCCTGCGCGACAACATCGAGCAAGGCAACGTCGCCACAACGCCCGACCCCGCCACGCTGAACGAAGGAGGTCGCGGCCTGGCGCAATTGCTGGCGGCGATGCGCGCGGGTATTGAAAGCGCGCAGGGCGAGGCCGCGCTTTCCGGCGGCATGTTCAGCCTCGAAAGCAGCAACCCGGAACTCGACCGCGACGGTTATTTCTTTTCGTGGGAGGGCCGGCTGCTGTTCGTGCCGCTGTTGCCGGCCAAGAACCAGACGGCGCTCGACCAGGTGCAGCAGCCGATTGCCTTTGCGCGCGCGGTCGTCGCTGAGGTCCGCAAGGATCACCCGGCGCTCGCCATCGGCATTTCCGGCCGGCCCGCGATTTACTCCGACGAAATGGCCTCGACCAACCGCGACATGACCAACGCCACGATCTTCTCGCTGATCGGCGTCGGCCTGCTGTTCATCGTGATGTTCCGCAGCGTGGTGCGGCCCCTGCTTGCGGTCCTGACGCTGGTGATGGCGATTATCTGGACTGTCGGCGCAACAACTTTGCTGATCGGCCACCTCAACATCTTCGCCATGGTATTTGGCGTGGTGCTTGTCGGCCTGGGCATCGATTTCGGCATCCACGTTCTCAACCACTACCGTTACGGGCTCGCACGCGGGCTTTCCGTGCGCGAGGCGCTGGCCGACACCTACGGCGAAATCGGCATGGGAACCTTCACCGGCGCCGCGACTACCGCCGCCGCACTAGCGACGGCCGTGTTCACCGATTTCCGCGGCCTGTCGGAACTCGGCATCATCTGCGGCGTCGGGATCATGCTTTGTTTGATCGGCATGCTGGTGGTGTTCCCCGCGATGCTTGTGCTGTTTGACCGCAAGCGGCTGGACCACGGCGACGACGAACTGCGCGAAACGATGCGCGCCCGCGATATACGCGAGGCCGAAAACCCCGAGGCCATGCCCGCCGGCACCGGCATAGCGCGTTATGCCGCACGCGCCGTGGCGATCATGGTTGCGGCAGGCGCGGCGATTGCGATTTTCGCCGCGACGCGAGGCTGGGTGCCCTTCGATTACAACCTGCTGGAGATCAACGACCCGTCGAGCGCCGCCGTGCAGTGGGAACGCCTGCTGATCCAGCACGACCAGCGCGCGAGTTACGCCGTGTCGATCCAGAAGGACGTCGGCGAACTGCGCAGGGTCCAGGCGCGCATGCTTGAGTTGAAGGAAAAGGGCGTCGTGCGCGATGTCGAGTCGATGTTCCCGGTCGAGGAAGAGGACAAGCGCCGCACGCTTGCGGCCATGTGGCGCGTGCTGCCCGAGAATTTCGCCCAGGCGCCGGCTACGCCCGGCGACGCCGCAAGCGTCCGCAAGGCCGCACGCAGGCTGCAGGCGGCGCTGCGCGAACTTGTGGCGCGCGGCGAGGCATTTGCGGCTGCGTTCAACCCCGCCGCGGACGAAGCGGGCAAGCTGGTGGAACTGTGCGACAAGGACGCGGTGAAGGTGGACTCGCGGCTGAAGGAGTTCGAGCCGCGGTTCTTCGGGGCGTTGCGCAAGGCGATTATCGATTTGCGGCGCGACGCGCTGCCGCCGCCAATCACGGCTGACAGCATGCCGGAAATCCTGCGCGGGCGTTATGTCGGCACAGACAAGGACGGCACGGCGGCCTACGCGCTGTACGTTTACCCGGCCCAGAACATCTGGATCCACGAGCTTGCGGGGCAGTTCAACACCGAGGTGCGCAAGATCGACCCGCAGATCACGGGCGTGACGATTCAGATCCACGAGGCGGCCGAACTGATCGTCTCCGGTTTCACCAAAAGCGTGATTTACGCCTTCATCGCGATCATGTTTTTGATCTTCCTTGACCTGCGCCGGCCGCTGGCGTTGTCGGTCTCGATGCTGCCGCTGTTGGGCGGGCTGGCGATCCTTGCGGGAATCATGGCGTTGACGGGCCTGAAGTTTAATTTTGCGAACTTCTTTGCCGTGCCGATTTTGATCGGCACGACCGTCGACGCCGGCGTTTACCTCGTGCATTGCCAGCGCCATGGCAGCCCCGCACGCCAGTTGCGCCAAACGCGCATGGCGTGCGTGTTGTGCGGCATGACGACGTTTCTGGGTTTCGGCACGCTGGCGTTTGCGGCGCACAAGGGCGTGATTTCGCTGGGCCTGATATTGGCGGCGGGAACGCTCGCGTCGCTGGCGGTGAGTTTCTTCCTCGTGCCCGCAATCCTGAGCTGGTTCAACAAGAACAACGTGCGCCTCTAAGCAGCCCTACATATATTCTGAGCAGTTGTGGGGAGGACATTCTTGTCCGCCCGACCGGCGTAGCCGGTCGAATTGTGGCTCGCAAAGCTCGCCACCGCGGACAGGAATGTCCGCGCCACCTAAAGACAATTATCTAGGACCGCTTAGAGCTCTTTCAAGGTTAGTGTGCCGAGTTTATGCGATGCTCGCCGCAAGCAGAAACCGGCACGGTAATCTTGAAAATGCTCTAACGACCGTCGCACGTCTCGTGTCGCCAGTGCCGGGTCCGGGGTTGTTGCCGTGGACTCGAGACCGTCCTTACACTTTTCTGTGGCTGGTTTTTGTGCGGCGGGAGCCGTCGGGCAGCGTGACCACTTCGTAATCGCCAAACAGGTTCGGCGCTTCCTTCTTCATCAGCAGGCACAGGTCGCAGGCCAGCGCGCGGATTTCCGCCTCGGCGTGGATGTCGCCGCGAAGCTCCATGAAATGGCGCAGGGCGCGGGCGTTGGCCGTGACGAAAATTTTGGTCTCGGTCGCGTTGGGCAGCACAGCGCGCGCGGCCTCGCGCGCGGTTTTGCGCCGCGCGGTCAGCGTCGCCTTCTTGAAATATTTAACGGCGTCCTTGTCGGCCTCGACCAACGTCGTCCACTCCGCCACGGTGCGATTACCGGCCGGCGCTTTGACTTCGTCGGTGGGCTTGCCCTTGTCGGCAAAGCCGAAGCGGCCGGGCTCGCGCTCGGTGAGCGCCTCTTCGCGCAGCGCGAAATCGACCAACTGCTTGGGCGTCGAATATTTATCGGCGAGCTTGTCCGTCAGGTCGCCGTAAAGCTTCAGCGTGTCCTCGCAGAACTTCTTGACTTCGCCCTCAAGCGCGGCGTCGCCCTGGAAAGCCGGCGGCATAACGAAGTTCGCATCGCGCTCGTCGACATAACGCTGCGAGAGTTGGCTGTAGCCAAAACCCGCGCGGTGGCGGATCAGTTCGTGCGTCAGCGAGCGCGAAATGCCCGTGAAGATGAAGTTGAAAACCGTGTGCTCGAGCACGCTGCCGTGGCCGACCTCGAGGATGTGGCCGAGGTAATCGCGGTTGGATTTGCGGCCCTGCTTGTCGCCAAAGCTCATGTAGCAGACGCGCCCCGCCATCTCGGGGAGCTTCTCGCCGTCGATGGTGGTATCGGTCGCCCAGCTCGTGCCTTCGTCGGTGAGAAAACGCTGGGCTTCCGCCAGCGAAAGCGTCTGGCGGCCCACGATGTAGATCTGCGGCTTGTTGAAGACTTTCATGGCTTGGCTCTCGAGTCGGTCTCGCGGCTGGCGGACAAAAGGCGCACTGTAACAGTGCGCCCCCGGCCCGCGAGTGTGGATTGCTGTCAGAAAGTAATCAACCGCACAGGGCTTCGCCAATCCAGTCTCGCTCACCGTTGGGGAAAATCGAATACTGTTCGTCGGGCTCGTCGACGGGGTTGAGTTCCTCGTCGAATTTGCGGATGCGCGGATGGTCAGGAAGCAGCGCGCGGGCGTCCTGCAGCGCCTTCTTGGCCTTTTCGGTTTCGCCCGCCGCAAGCCAGGTCGCGACGATCTCAAGCAGCGCGCTGACTTCCTGGTCGCGCGCCTGTTCAGGCGTGCCGGTCGCGAGTTTGCGCACGAGTTCATAGGAAGTGACGGCCTCGGCATAACGCTTGAGCTTGCGCAGCGCCAGCGCGCGCGCGCCATGCGTGCGCGGGTCGAGCGGCGCGGTGTAAATCGCCTGCTGGGCCATCTCGGCCATGCTGGTCCAGTCGCGTTCAGGCCCGTAGATCGTCTCAATCAGCCACAGGCGCGTGTCGAGGTTGCTTTCGTCGACGCGCATCCATTCCTCGGCCATCTTGGTGGCCTCGGCGCGCTTGCCGCTGCGCACGTAGATGTTCCAGAGCTGGGCGCGCACCTGTGCGTTTTCAGGGAATGCGCGCAGCGCCTCGTTCAGGAAGAAGGTCATGCCGTCCACGTCACGTTCCTGCTGCGCAAAGCGCGCCATCAGCGTGTAGACCTGGAAATCCTCCAGCCCCTTGCCCAGCGCCAGCTTGAGCTGCTCGCGCGAGACGCTGCGGCGCTCGGTCTCGGTCAACTTCTCGTCGTTTTGCGCCAGCAGGCCCTTCACGTAGTGGTACAGCGCGCCCTCCTGGCCCTGCTGGTCGGCGGCGCCTTTTTTGGCCGCGTTGCCAAGCCAGAGTTCGCAATCAAAACGCGCGCCCTTTTGAAGATAGCCCAGCGCCAGCCGCAAGTATTCCTGGCGGGTGGCCTCGCCGTCCTCGGCCCTGGCGAGAAGATTGTCCATCTCGTCGTCGGGCACAAAGGGGACCATGCGCAGGTGGCTGATGCGCTTCTTGACGTACTCGAGGAATTCCTTGTCGAACTGCTCGGGCTTCATGTTGAGGCAGGTCTCGAACACCTGGTCGGGCGTGCGCTTCTTGCCGAATTCCTCAAGCATACGCGAAATGACCGCGAAGCCGCCCTTGTGCTTGTCGATGAACTCGCACATCACGTTGCCGAGGTAATAGGCGAACATGACCTTGCTGCCGTCGCGGAACCATTCATTGAAGTTACGGACACTGGGGATGTCCTTCTTGTGGTAATAGCGGAAGAGCTGGTCCTCGAGGTGGCGTTCCCACTCGGGCCGGGTGCGTTTTTCCTCGTAGCTCGATAGGCCTTCCGCCAGCCAGCGCGGCACCTGCCCGTTGGACATCTGGATCTGGAAAACGTGGTCCATCTCGTGGCGCACCGTGCTTGCCCAGTTGTAGGTGCCGGGGTCGCGCGCGCTGGGGCTGTCGAGAGTAATGAGCTGGCCGAAACACACGCCAAGCGCGGGCAGGCCGGTGATGCCGATGCTGCGGACTTCGAAGTCGGCGTGGTTGGGAAAGGCCTCGACTGTCAGCGGCGTGCGCGGCGTGAAGCCGTACTTCTTGGTCTGCTCGTCCCATGCCGCGTTGAGGATTTCGAAGTACAGCGGCGCCATGACCTTTACTTCCTTGCGGTGCACCAGCAGGCGGAAGCGGCCGTCGGGGCTCTCGATGCGCTCGTAGTTCTTGTAGCTGTCGAACAGCGTCAGCAGGTTGACGGTCTGCAGATTGTTGCGGAAGGGGTCCTCGGCGAGCGCCTTGTCGAGGGATTCGCGGCCGAGCTTGTCGTCGCCCATGTTGACGGCGGCCATGCCGCGCCCGCGGTAGAGCGTCCAGTGCTTGGGGTTGGCCTTGATGCCGATTTCGTAGTACTTGATCGCCTCGAGGAAACGCGAGCGCTCGGACAGGCCGTCGGCGATGACTTCGTAGAACTCGGAGGGCCGCGGGTTGAAGGCCAGCACCTCGGCCTCGGTCTTGTCGAAAAGCACCGTCAAGCCCAGCGTAATCGCGTGGAGACCCTTGGCGCCCAGCGCCTGCATGTGCGCGGGGTTGACCTTGAGGGCCGCGTCGTAGTCGGTTTTGCCCTTGTCGTACTGGTCGGTGCCGATGAAGCGCGACGCGCGCATCGCAAGCGCGTCGGCCAGCGTCGGGTTAAGCTTGATCGCCGTGTCGAGCGATCGTTTGCCCTGGCCCGAGCGCCAGCGGAAGTAGTGGCACTGGGCCTCGCGCACATGAAGTTCCGCCGCGGCGGGATTGTGCTTGAGAGTCGGCAGGGCGTAGTTGTTGAGCGCGCTGACGTCGTGGTTTTGCTCAAGGTACAGGCGCGCCATCCAGTCGTTGGTGCGCAGGTGGAATTCGTCGGCGCGCAGGGCCATGGCCCAGCAGTCGTTGGCGTCCTCGATGCGGTTGAGCCAAAAATAAGCTTCGCCGGCGCTGCACCAGGTTTCAGCCAATGCCGCCTGCCGGCCGATGTCCTTGTTGACCTTCCAGTCGGTCTTGGCCTTGGCCATTGCCACGGCGCGGACTTTCTCGAAGGTCTTTTCGGCGTCCTCGTACCGGCCGCGTTCGCGCTCGACCTTGCCCTGCATCAAGAGGCCGTCGACATCGGCCGCATCCGCCTTCTGCATGGCCTGCGCGGTCTCAAGCGTCTTGTCGTATTCGCCCCGGTTGAAGTGCAGCTTCGCCTTCATCAGCAACGTCAGGCGGTCAACTTTGTCCGCGCCGGCATCCTTGATGACTTTGTCGATGGCCTTGATGGCGAGGTCCGGCTCGCCGGTGCGCGCGTAGGCCTCGGCAATGCCGCGCGCCGCAGGCTGGCTTGTGGGGTCTTCCTTTAATGCGGCCTTGAACTCGGTTTTGGCCGACTTGTACTGCCCGCGATCCATCGCCGCCTCACCCGCGGCGACGGCCGAAGCGGCTTCGTCATTGTCGTCCTCGGCGGGCTGGGCGCGGGAGGGCAGGCCCAGCGCCAACGCACAGAGCAGCGCAACACTCGCCAGGCGGCTAAAACGACGCAACGACGAGGGTTTGATAACCATGGCGCGCTCCGCAGAACTGTTGGCCTGACGATAATACGGGCCGGGGCTGGCCGCGCGGACAATTTTCAAAGCGCTTTTGCCAGGTTCCCCGTGACCAGCCGCAACTGCTCTTCCTGCGCGCCCATCACCCATTTCGCCTCGAGGCGGCCCGCAAGGCGGCGGGCGAGGTTGATTACGGACTCGGCGGCGTCGGGCTGCCCCAGCGCCGCGTGCAGCGACGCGCGGGCGCAATAAGTCATCAGGGCATAGAAATCCTGCCGCCCGCCGCGCTCCATGAACCCGAGGCTCCGGATGGCCCCGTCCAGCGCCGCGCGGACAATGTCGAGCGCCGCGGGAGCGTTGGCGTCGGGCGTCTTGAGTGCCGCCGCAACGACCGCGGCGAATGCCGCGCAATCCTCGGCATCTTCGTCGCGGGCAACCTGCGGGGGCAGCGCGGCCAGAAGCGGCGCAAGGCCCAGTTCGCTCAGCGGTTTGCCCTCAAGGGCGTCCGCCGCCACGCCGTAAAGGGCGGCCAGCTTTTCGCCCGAACGCGCGGCCTCGGGGTCGTCCTTGAGCGAATCGGCCATTTCCCGCAGCGTGCGGCGCATGTCCGCGGGCCGGTTGCCGAGCATTTCGATCTCGAGCAGCAACCCCGTGATCGCGAACTTGTGGGCCTTGCGCACGCCGCCGTCGGCCAGCACGGCGCGGCACATCGCTTCGGCATCGGCCAGCTTGCCGACGCGCAGCAACTCCTCGATTTCGAGGCTTGAAATCGAAGCCTTGAGCGCCGCAAGCCCGTGTGTTTCGGCGATTTTGCGGGCGCCGTCAATGTGCCGGCGCGCCAGCGCGATTTCGCCAAGCCTCAACGAGGCCTGCGCCGCGCGCTGGGCGACGTCGGCGCGCGTTTGCGGCGAGTTCACGCGCTCGGCGGCGGCCTCGACGCGCGCGAATTCGCGCGCCGCCTGGAAGTAGTCGCCCATGCCCATCAGGCAGGAGCCGATGTTGATGCCGCCCATCACCACGCCAAGTTCGTCGCCGACTTCGGCGGAAAGGCTGCTGGCGCGCCGGATCATCTCAAGGGCTTCTTCCGGCCGCTTCATGCGGCGCAGGTATGCGCCGTAGTTCGCCTGTACAATCGCCAGGTTGAAGAGGTCGCCGGCGGCGGAGTAGGCGTTGAGGCTGAGTTCAAAGTGGCGCGCGACGTGCTCAATCTGGCCCAGGAACGTCAGGCACGAGGCGATGTTGCCGTGGGCGCCGGCGATGCGCCGGTGGTTCTTCATTTTCTCGGCGCGTTCAAGGCCGAGGCGGTAGTGCGCCAGCGCCTCCTCGAAGCGTTCTTGGAAGTGCAGGTTGCTGGCGCGCGCAAGCTGGAACTCGACATAGACGTCGTCGGCTTTCTGCAAAATCGACGCCGGCACGGCGTCGAGGATCGCCAGCGCGTCGCCAAAGCGCCCGAGCTGCGCGAGCACACGCACCTTGACCGAAAGCAACAGCCGCGTCTCCCCGATGACGTCGTTGGCCCTGCGCAGCAGGTCCAGCGCCGCATCGACGCGGCGCAGGCCTTCCTCAAGCTGTCCACGCGAAACGGACACGCGCGTGGCGAGCTCCGCGGCCTTGGCAAGTTGCGTGGTGTGCGATGCCCCGCAAAGTTTCTGCAGTTCTTCGGCGTGCTTGAGCACGTCGTCGAAGTGCGAGGTGTGGAAACAGGCTTCCGTGAGCTCCAGCAGCAGCGCCAGGCGTGATTCCGCGGGCGGAAGTCCTTCGAGGCTGGGCGGGCTTTCGCAGCGCTCAAATTCTTCGCGCGCGTGCAGCAATTGTTCCAGCGCGAACTGCCCCTGCCAGCCCGCCAGCGCATCCTTGCCCGCCTTGAAATAAAGCGCCGTGGCCAGCGCCGGCTGGTCGGCGCGCGACAAGTGGAACGCGCGGCGCGCCAGGCGTTGCGGGTCAGCCGCGCCCTCGCGCTGCTGTTGCAGCGCAAAGAATTCCGCCGTCTGCCGGTGCATCTCGAGCTTGTCGCGCTTGAGCATGCTGCCGTAGCCGACTTCCTGAAGCAGCGCGTGGCAGAAGCCGAAGCGGCCCTGCCCGCGGTCCTCGCCGAGGTCAACGAGCATCCCGCGCTCGACCAGCCGCGCGATGGTCAAACCGGCGGCCTCGCCGCAAAGATGCTGCGCAACGCCGAGGCGGAATTCGCGCCCGACCACGGACATCGCCGTCAGCACGTAACGCTCCAGCGGCTCCAGCGCGTCAATACGGGCCGCCAAAATACTCCGTACTCCCGCGGGAATCATGGCCGCGGACTGGCCCGGCGCGAGCGCAAAGCCGCTGTCCGAAAGCTGCAGCATGCCGGTTTCGTGCAGCGTCTTGAACAATTCCTCGGCCACAAAGGGGTTGCCGCCGGAACGGTCGGCCACCAGCGCCGCAAGCCCGGCGTTGGCGCCCGCCTCGTGCAGCACGCCCTCGGCGAGTTGCGCCAGCTCGTCGGTTTCGAGCGGCTTGAGGTCGACCACTTCAAAGGGCGTGGCCAGCAGGTCGCGGACTTGCTCGATGGCCTCGGGGCGTCCAAGCGCCAGCACCACCACCGGGCCGCGCAGGTTGCCGCGCGCCAGCCGGCGCAAAAACGCGAGGCTGTCGTCGTCGATCCAGTGCAGGTCTTCAAACACCAGCAACAATGCGGCGTCGTTTGCGCCGGCTTCGATCAGGCGCTTGAGCGCCACGCCGGCGACTTCCGCGCGCTGGCTGAAGGAGAGCCCGCCGACGCTTGGCGCTTTTTCCATGCCCAGCAAAAACGCCAGTTGTTCGGAAAAGAAGGGCGTTTCGTCGGAACTTACGCTGCGGGTGGCGGCGTCGGCGATGCGCGCCTGGATTTCTTCAGGGGCGAGTTCGCCCGCGATGCCCAGCGCCGCGCGCGCCAACTGGCGCATGCCGTGCAGCGGCTCCATGCCCACGGGCGAAAACGACGCCGTCAGGCGCAGGGGCGCGAGTTTGCGCGCTCGCAGGCGGCGGCGCAGTTCGTAGAGCAGGCGGCTTTTGCCCATGCCCGCCTCGCCACGAACCAGGATGAAACGCGGGTGCCGGTCGCGATTGGCGGACTCGAAACTGCCCATCAGCAGGTCGATTTCGCGCGTGCGGCCGATGAAGCGGCCGAGGTAATGTTCGGTCGATTTCAGGGCGCCCTCGACGCGGTGCAACACCACGGGCTCGGCCTTGCCCTTAAGCGTGGCCGGGGGCTGGGCCGCAAGCTTGAAGCGCGAGCGCACGTAGCGCGCGGTCTCGTCGCCGATCAGCACCGCGCCCGCTTCGCACGCGGTCTGGATGCGGTTGGCGGTGTTGACCGCGTCGCCGATGGCGGTGTATTCGCCGCGCTGGCCGAGGTTGCCGACCACCACTTCGCCGGTCTCGATGCCGACGCGCACCTGCAGCCGCACGACCTCGCTTTTGTCGCGCAGGTCAAAGCGCGGGTCGGCGGCCACGCGCTGCATCTCGAGCGCGCAGGCGCAAGCGCGCTCGGCGTCGTCGCCGTAACTTTTGGGCGCGCCGAAAAGCGCCAGCACGGAATCGCCCATGAACTTGTCGACGTAACCGCCCTGGCGGGTGACCACGCGCGAAAACTCGCGCAGCAATTCGCCGACGGACTCCTCGATCTGCTCAGGGTCAAAGCGCGCCGTCAGCGCCGTGTAATCCTTGATGTCCGCAAACAGCACGCTGACCACGCGGCGTTCGCCCGCCGGGTTCACGCGCAGTTCGCCCGTTGGCCGGCGTTCGCTGGGGTGCACGACCACGCGCGTGACGCGCTTGCTTGCGCCGGGCGCGAGCTTGCCGCCGCACTCGTTGCAGAACTTCGCAACGTCGGCGTTCGGAGTACCGCAACTTGGGCAGGCCTGGGGCATGGCGCAAGTTTAGGTTAGGCGTTGCAAAGTGGCATGGCCATCTTGGCCATGGCCCGCATTTGTCCTTCAAGCGGGCACAGGCCTTGCGCCCATTGGCACAGAGGCAAATCCGCCAAATCGTGAAACCGTGGGGTACCCCAATGCGTATTAAGTCTAGCGGTTGTTATCCAATACCTGCGAGAGGTTCCCGTCATGCGGTCTAATCTCAAGCCAGCGGCATTCGCCGCGGCATTGTTCCTTGGCGTTCTGGTGGGTTGCTCACCTGCGGTACAGAACACGCCGGAATCCCGTGCGTCTGTGGACGGCCCCAGCGAACGGCCCGCATACAAGGACGGTGGAGCGAAGGACGGCGCCGCAAATAGCCCTGTACCCGTCGTGAAGATGAGCATCGACGGCGTTCAGACAGGTACGGCCACCCTCACCGATGACGTTTCCTTCCTTGATGACCTCGACGAGGACGAGGAAGTTCAGGTGTTCACATGGGCTAAGTATTCGGGCGCTTCGCCCGCGACCTCGGGCGGACCAGCAAAAACTCGCAGCGTAGTGGCCAACAAACCCGTTGCCGATTCCAAGGAGGCGACAAAGACTCCGCCCAACCCGGCCACGATCCAGGCCGAGCCGCCCGCGGCCACCGAGGGCTCGCTGTTTGCGCGGCGGGGCGGCGAGATTATCGGCCAGTTCCCTCTAAAACACACGGACGTCAAAGCCGAGGTCAGCGGCTACCTGGGCGCCACCAGCGTCACGCAGAGCTTCGAAAACCCGTTCAACGAAGTCATCGAGGCCGTCTACACCTTCCCGATGCCCACCAGCGCCGCCATCAACGACTTTTTGATGGTGATTGGCGAGCGCCGCATCCGCGGCATGGTGCGCCCGCGCGAGGAGGCCGAGCGCATCTACAAGGAAGCCCGCGCCCGCGGCCACACCGCAAGCCTGCTGACGCAGGAGCGTCCCAACATCTTCACGCAGAACGTCGCGAACATCGAAGTCGGCGGCAAAGTCGACATCAAGATCACCTACTTCGAGACGCTGAAGTACGAGGAAGGCCGCTACGAGTACCACTTCCCGATGGTGGTCGCGCCGCGCTACATCGCGGGAACGCCGAAATCCGGCGGCGCGGGCGAAGACCCCGATGCGCCCAAGGAACCCAAAGTCGGCGGCGAGGGCACCTCGCCCGACACCGACCGCGTGCCCGACGCCGGGAGGATCACTCCGCCGCTGGTGCCCGCCGAAATGCGCAGCGGCCACGACATCAGCCTCACGCTGGACATTGACGCCGGCCTGCCCGTTGATTTCAGCAAGATCGAAACCGTCACGCACAAAGCCCACGCCGAACGCGTCAGCAACACGCGTTTCATCGTGCGGCTGGACGACGCCGACAACATCCCCAACCGCGACTTCGTGTTTCGCTGGGTGCTCGCGGTCGAGACGCCCAGCGTCGGCCTGCTCACCCACCGCGACGAACAGGGCGGCTTCTTTACGCTGATGTTGCAGCCGCAATTCCACCCGGCCGAGGCCGACGTGACGCCGCGCGAGATCACGTTCTTGATCGATGTCAGCGGCAGCCAGAGCGGCCAGCCGATCGAGATGAGCAAGGACATCGTGACGCGCGCGCTGGACGGCATGCGCGCCGACGACGTCTTCAACGTCTTCTATTTCGAGAGCGGCAACGGGCAGTTGTGGGACGAGCCCAAGCCGCGCAGCAGCGAAAATGTTGCGGCGGCCAAGCGCTTTGTCGCCAACATGCGCGGCGAAGGCGGCACCGAGATGGTGGCCGGTCTAAAACGCGCGATGAGCGGCAAGCACGACCCCAAGCGCCTGCAGATGTACGCCTTTTTCACTGACGGCCTGATCGGCGAAGAGCAGGCCATCCTGCAACTGGTCAAGGACGAGAAGAAGGGTGCGCGCTTCTTCTGCTTCGGCACCGGCTCCAGCGTCAACCGCCACCTGTGCGACGGCATCGGCGAATACGGCGACGGGCGCACGATTTATTGCGTGCCGCGCGAAAAACAGCAGACCGAGAAGGCGACGGCGCTGTTCTTCCAGTGCATCGACGCGCCGGTGCTGTGCGACATCAGCATCGACTACAACGGCCTGCCCATGGCCGATGTCTACCCGAAGAAAGTGAACGACCTGTTTGCGGGCCAGCCGATCATGCTCAAGGGCCGCTTTACAGGCAAAGCCAGCGGCACCGTGTACGTCAACGGCCGCGTGGGCGAGCGCAAGGTGCGCATCCCCGTGCCGGTCAACCTGCCCGAGAAAGAAGAGCGCAACGCATGCCTGGCGCCGATCTGGGCCCGCGCCCGCATCGCCGAACTGTCGGGCGAACTGGTCAGCAAGCCCAACGACAAGGAAATCATCGCGCAGATCACTAATCTCGCTGTCGAGTTCCGCCTGATGAGCCAGTACACCAGCTTTGTGGCTGTTGACGAGTCGCGCATCGTCGGCGACGGCAAGCCCCTCAAGATCATGCAGCCGGTCGAGCTGCCCGAGGGCATGAGCCGCGAACATGTCGAGAGCGGCGCCAGGGTCCAGGCCATGGAAATCATGGCCTGGGGCATGACCGTGGCGCCGAACAAGCAGGGCGGCGTGGCGATCGTTGCCGTGGCCAAGGATGGTGCGGCGGACAAGGCCGGGGTCGTTGTCGGCAAGTTGATCGCCAGCATTGACGGCGTGGCCGTGATGAGCATGGGCCACCTGGAAGGCCTGTTGCTGCAAACCAGCGGCAAGGAAACGTCGGTGGGTTTGATAGACGCCGGCGGCGACGTGAAGAGCATCACGACGGTCAAGCTGCCAAGACCGTAGAGAGCGAACGGGGACTGTCCCAGCGAAGCGCCCGAAGGGCGCAAGCGTGTGGACTGTCCCCTTTTCGCGTGCAGGCAGGTCGGGGACAGTCCCCAGAAACGGGGACAGTCCCCTCCGCTACCGACTACAGGCTCTTCTTGTTCAGGTAGAAGTCGAGCTTCTCGTAGCCGGCGTTGCTCTTGCGCTCGGCGACGTCGGCCACGGTCTTGGGCGGCGGCACGATCACCTTGTCGCCCGGCTTCCAGTTCACGGGGCAGGCGACCTTGTTCTTGTCCGTCGTCTGCAATGCGGTGAGCAGGCGCTTGACCTCGTCGATGTTGCGGCCGACGTTGAGCGGGTAATACACCAGCGCGCGCACCTTGCGGGCCGGGTCGAGGATGAACACGGCGCGAACCGTCAGCGTTTCGCTCTCGCCGGGGTGCAGCATGCCGTACTTCTGGCTGACCTTGGTGTCGAGGTCGGCGATCATGGGGAAGTTGATCTCGACGCCGAGGATCTTGGCCAGGTTCTCGCGCCAGGCGAGGTGGCTGTGGATGCTGTCGACGCTAAGGCCGATCAGCTTGGTGTTGAGATCGTCGAATTCCTTCTTGCGCTTGGCGAACTCGCCAAGCTCGGTGGAGCAAACGGGGGTGAAGTCGGCGGGGTGGCTGAACAGGATCACCCACTTGTCGGCGCCCTGCCACTCGCTGAATTTAATAGGGCCTTCGGTGGTGTTGGCGTTGAAGTCCGGCGCGATGTCGCCAATGCGCGGGATGCCGGTGGCTGCTTGCGTCGTCACTGCGTCTGCCATGTCTCTTCCTCCTATGGTTGATGAACCTGTCTGGAATCGCAGCTTCTATTGGGACTATTGGGACTATTGGGACCTGTTGGGACCTGTTGGGACCAACGCTCCACCGGAGCGTTCTTGCGGCTACATTCGCTTCGCTCATCACGCGCGGCTCGTAAAAAATCGCCCGGCTTTTGAGGGCCGGGCGATCAGAGTTCAAACAAAACTCGGATTACTTCGCCGGCACGGGGTCTACGTTCACCTTCTTACAGGTCTCGCCTGAGAAGCGAACGGTGCCCGGACACAGCGCAAACAGCGTGAAGTCGCGGCCGATGCCGACGTTCTTGCCGGGATGCACGCGCGTGCCGGTCTGGCGAACAAGGATATTGCCGGCCACGACGAACTCGCCGCCAAAACGCTTCACGCCGCGGTACTTCGGGTTGGAATCGCGGCCGTTGTGTGTGGTGCCGCCGCCTTTTTTATGAGCCATGACTTTATCCTTTGACGGACACGCTGCAGCGTGTCCCTACGTTACCCGTTGATTGCCGTGACCTTCACCAGCGTGTGCTTCTGGCGGTGGCCCTTCTTGCGGCGGCTCGAGCCCTTCTTGCAGCGGTACATGTAGGCGACAAGCTTCTCGCCCTTAACCTGCTCAAGCACTTCGCACTCGACGGCTGCGCCGGCAACCTTGGGCTTGCCGATGGAGACCTTGGCGCCGTCAGCGACCAGCAGGACGTTGTCGAGCTTGATCTTGCCGCCGACCTTCTGGCCCAGGCGGTCGATTTCGAACAGGTCGCCCGCGGCTACGCGGTACTGGCGGCCGCCGTCAGCGATGATTGCGTATTTAACAGCTTCCTTGGACATGGTGCTTCCTCTTACAGATGCGGCGCCGGACACGGGGGCGGCTTACAGCCGCACTTAACCCGTCCAGCGAACCGGGGCGATAAAGATAATGAGATTAGGCCGGGCGTCAAGGCCGGGAATGCAGTGGTGGTAGGCTTGGTTGACCCACCGGCAACGCTGCGTGGCCGAGGCGGCGCTAAACCCCGGCCACGGCGAAGGTTTAAGGCCGGGCTAGTCGTCGTCGCGGACGACCTCGCATCCGGGAATTGCGGCCAGCACTTTGGTCAAGGCGGGCAATGTCTGATAGCCCGGCACGACGAACTTCTTCAGTTCCCTCAGTTCCTTCAGCGGCGTCCAATCAATGCCCGGATCTTTTTCAGGGACATTCAAGGCCAGCACCTCAAGCGTCTTGATCTTCGCGATTGCGGCCAGCGCCGCATTGCCCTTGACCGCATCCCTCCAGTGCAAGCCTCCGGAAAGCCGCAGTTCCTTCAGTTGCGGCTGGGCGGCCAGGTCAGGCGCCAGCAGGTAACTGAACAGCTCCACGTCGCAGCGGAACTCCTGCAGGCCGGGCAGCACGGGTAACACCACCCCAAGACGCTGGCCGGCCTCGAAGTAGTCACCCGTGTCGTTATTGTGGAGGGACAGTTCAAGCCTGCGCAGCTTCTTGAGATTGTCCCATCCAAGGCGTTGATCGCCCTTGCCGGGCATGCCGACGCGGATGGTGAGTTCCTCAAGATTGACCAGTTCGCCCAGCTTGTTGGCGGCGTCGCGGCTGAGGCCCCCGTGGTCGACATGCAGCCTGCGCAGGTTCTTCAGCCGCGTCAGCGGTGCGACGTCGAAATGCTGGGAAAAGCTGAGCACCAGGACCTCGAGGCTGGCGATGCCGCCGATCTGTTCGACCATCGCGTCCTGGAGCTCGCCGCTGACAGCCAGTGTCGTCAGCTTCGGACACGACTTCAGGTACGAAAAGCCGGCGTCGGACATCTCGGGAGAGAGGTTGAAGTTCAACGACTGGAGCGAGGCCAGCTTTGACAACGCCCGCAACCCGATGTCGCCGATGTGCGTGGTGACGCCCCCGGCCTCGACTGCCGTGAGGTTGGGCAGCCAGCCCGCCAGCTCCTCAACGTCGTCGTCTGTCCAGAACTGGTTGCCGCCCTTGTCGTCGAAAACGACCGTCAACTGGGAGAGCCCAGCGAAGGGCCGCTTGGCTGGCTCTTCCAGGTCACTGACCTTCAGCAGCAGGGTCATGTTTGCCGTCAGTTCGATGAGCTTTGGCAATTGACGGATGGCGCTCAGACTGGCGGAGGTCAGACGCCCGCAATAATGGATATCCAGCGCCGTGAGCTCCTTGTTGGCCGCCAGCAATTCGATGCCCCGGTCGGTGATCCGCTCGCAACCGGACAGGTCCACGCGGCGAAGGCTGGCGACCCGGCCCAGGGATTCGAGATGGCCGTCGGTGAGGTCCTGGCCGCGGACTTCGGTCACCCCGGCGGGAATGCTTTCGATGTCCTTGATCGAGGTTACTTTCGCGACCTTAGTGACCTCCACCAACGCCACTTTCTCAGCCTCGACGCGTTCGCCGTTAACCAGCGCGCTGCCCGACAGCAGCACAAGCGCCGTCCCGCCCACCTGCATCCAGCGTTTGAAAGTCTTGATCATTGCAAGCTCCAGTTTGTTCCGCGTGAACCACGCAAGTACATCGGGGTTATTGAATTCATCTTCGCGCGGCGACGTGCCTACGCGCAGCAACAGGGTTCCGTCAACCTGCCTGATCTCGACGCCCGGCGACTTGACCGTCGGCGCGCCCGCGGCGATCAAAAACCAGCCGCGTTTAACCAGGATTGCGTCGGCGTCGCGGTCGAATTCGGCCTCGGGTCCCGCCGACATCGAAGCGGGCACGACTTTGCCGCCGTCCACGTGCGAAACCTCGCCCGGCGACTTCGGCGCAAGCATCACCCACGCGCTCAGCCCGACGGCTGCCATCAATACCAGCGCCTCAACGGCATAGCGCACACGCGCCCAGCGCCGCGGCGCAATCGCGCGGCGGCCGACTGCCGGGGCGGCCTCAAGGCGTGAAGGCGCCTGCTCGGGCTGGCGCGGTTGCTGGATGCGCCGCAACGTGCGGTCGATTAGATCGGGGGCCGCGGACGCGCCGAGAACTTCGCGCAGGTCGGCGTCGACCAACTTTTCTTCGGCTTCAGTAAAGGGTCGATTAGCCACGATCGCTCTCACTTGTGTCGCGTCTCGGCATCCCTGCCTCGCCGCGATTTCACGCGGCCTTCGCACTCACGTGCGCGGCCGCGCTCGCCATCCATGGCTCGGCTCCCAGAGCCGAACCCGTCGCTTCAAACTCGTTCTTTTCTATGTGCTTCGGTGCTTTTCAATGCAATCGCGCAGTTCCTGCCGCGTGCGTTTCAAGAGCGCTTTGACCGCCTCTTCGCTGCTGCCCATTGCACCGGCGATAGTCGCCTGGTCGCGCTGCTCGCGGTAAAACATCTGCACCGCCTTGCGCCCGCGTTCCGGCAGCGCATCAAGGCAGCGCAGCAGCAGGTTTAGCCGCTCGTCGCTGTCCTCGCCCGGGGTAAGGGTCGTCCACGCAGCCTCATAATCGTCCCCCAGCGGCTGTTCGCGCCCCTGCCGCTTGCGCAAGTTGAAAAGTGCGTGGCGAGCCGCGGTGCGCAAATAAACCGCGCTAGAAACAAACGCCACGTCCTCAAATGCGCTGTCGTACACCTTGATGAACACTTCTTGCGTCAAATCGTCCGCCAGCGCGTCGTCACAGCCCAGCGCGCGCAGGTAGCGCCATATATGGCGCTGGTGCGTGCGCATCAGCTCGATCAGTGCTTCTTCGCGGGTCAGGCTCATCGTTTCCATCACCCAGGAAGCAAACGAAACGGGGCAAGGTGGCGTGAATTCTGGAAAAAACCGGCCCCGCCCGGTAGGGCGGGGGCAATGGTTTGATCGCCGCATGTCGCGGGACGGGGTATAGTTCTTGTAACAGGAATAGAGGACGTTCATGCCACGATTCCCTTGGAATATGCTAGTTGCGGCGGTGTGTGTATTGGCCGGGGGTGCGGCAGGGTGGCTCGCCAGGACACCCCAAGAAACACCGGTTAAACCGGCTGACGACCCGGCACTCACCAGCAAATTTCTGGATGAAGCTGACAAGCAATTCGGAACAGATGGCGATTCCAACTTGGCAGCCGCATTGCTCGCCGCCGCGCTTGGAAGTGACCCCGCGGATTCGCGGGCTCTCAAGATGCTGGAAAGCACGCTAAGAAAGCGATTGGAAATCGCACTAGGCGCGTCCCATTGGGATGAAGCGCAAGCGCAGGCCGCCGCATTTCATCTGGCTACAAGCAATGCACTTTCAGAATGCGGTTCAGTTGCAGACGTTAAGGAATTGCTGCAACGCCAGAAGGTCGCGGATGATTGGGCGACAGAAGTTGAGTCAAAACGAATTGCGTGGCTTGCCGAAAAGATCACCAGATTGAAAACCAGCATGGACGCGCTATCGGGGCCGCCTTCCTGGAAGCAGTGCGTTGTGTTCGAGACGGCGTTAGGCTCAATTCAAAATGTGCCGACAACCGATTTGCTGGCACAAGTTGACGCGTTGGAGCACAAGCTGCTTGAACTCCAGCGGCAGGCGTTGTCGGTCGAACTGGGAAAACTCACGAGTGACGACGTGGATAGCTTACAGGATATTTATGGGCGGCTGGCAAGTGCCGCTCCTCAGCGAGGCCAGGCTGCCGAGCCAGATTCCATAGGTGCGCAGGAATGTTCAAAGTGGCAGACGCTTGGGACTGCGGTTGCAGAAAGGCTTAGGCTTGCTTTGACGAAGCAGGAGCAAGCGAAAGTTGACGGACGAAACTTCGTGTTGATGCAGCAAGCAAAGGCGATGATTGCTGCTGCGCAGGCAAAGGAGCCCCGCGCCGACTGCACTTGGCAGTCCGTCCTGAAAGACCTTGCCGAAGCGCAAAAGTGCCTGGATCAAATCGAGACGGGTTGCAGCGAGGGATTCATAGCTCAAGTACGGACGCTGGGAGAGGCGATTTCCTCGATGGCCATCAACGCGCGAACGAAGCAACAAAAGGTGTACAATCTTTGGGCACTCGATCAGATCAAAGGTGTGCGGCAAGCGGTTGAAGGCGGCCAGAAGTTGATCGAAGTAATGATGCCTTTGGCCGAAATTGATATCCCGTTGCTCCACTCTGAGTTACAGGGCCTATACCACGAGGTATACTCGAAGGCCTACAGGAAGCTCAACGACGACGAAAAACTCGTTTTGGTAACGCAGTTTGTGAATACGCAACGCAAAACATATTCGGACAAGTGAGAAACCCCATGGCCAATAAGTTCGTCATGACAATAATGCTGTGCCTGTGCGGGGCTGCCACGTTGTCGGCACAAGCGACGGCAGGCATGAATTCCGATCTTCTCGTGGATACCATTACGTCCGGGTCTCGCCGTTCCGTGAGATCGGGCGGCTGGCTGGTATCAATGCTTCACACCAGTACAACGGCATCCGGTTCGTACTGGTCGGGCGTTGTCGGTGAAACAATCAATCACAACTTTCCACATGCGTCATCGAGGGACGGGGGGCCGGACGCGCATCTAAAGGCTATGGATTTGAGCAGGACCAAGTCCGTAGCTGGCTTTATTTTCGAGCAGGACTACGTTCAACGAATGAACCGCATAGCTAACGGCAGGCTCACTTATGCACTCGCAACCCGCAATCACCTTTATGCCGACGTGCTGGTGCATGACCGCGGTGGTCGCCTTCTGCGCACATTGCAATTGTACGGTGGCATGGAAGCGCGGACTGCCGTTGAGAAGTGGTTAGGATCGGACAGCAAGGCCGACAAGCTTGTGTTGGCAAATGAAGTGGGGCGTCAACTCAACAGGCAACTCGACGAAGTTGAACGCGCGTGGAATTCCCGTTCGTCGCTACCACAAGGCGTCAAGGCAATGAGGAAGGCGCTCATCGGTACCGGAATCAAGGTGAACGAAAATGGTGTTCTCAATTATGAGGGACGTCTATTGGGAGGACCTGATTCCCAAACTTTCCATGGATTGCGGAAAAAGCTCGAAACTGACAGCCGTCGAGCAAAGACGTTGCGGACGCGATTCCAAGGCAACAAGCTTGGACGTGTCGGCGTGGATGTCAATTCATTCCACTTGAAGTCGTCAATGATCGCCGGGGGCATAGTGGTCGCCTCCGGGTTACTCGATTGGGTGAGGTCAGGCGAATCGCTGCCGGACTTTATTGTCTCTGCGCGCGGCGGGCAACTGGCCGAAGCTGCGGGGCTAACGGCCGTCAGCCTCGCCGGAAGTTGGGGAGTCGAGCGAGTCCTTACATCGAAGAGCCTTGGCGGGAAAGTTGCCACCACACTTGGCCGTGGCGTCAAAGTCGGCGGCATCGCAGGTCTGCTTTACGTTAGCGGACAGCTCGGCCTCGATCTTCTTCACGGGCGCCCCGCAGGCGAATCCCTAATTTCCGCAGGAATGGGTTTGGTTTGGCTGGGCGCAGAAGTGGGCGGCAAATATTTGGTTGTGTGGCTTACCGGGGCGCCGGCGGGCCCTGCGGGATGGGTGGTCGCGGGTGTGATTAGCGGTGGAATGATTGTTTGGGATGTCGTTGTCAAACCTGCCCTTGATAACGCCGTCGAACAACGACTTGGGGATGCAACCTTTGCAGCTACTACGCAGCGTTTCTTGGAAACGACGCTGCCCTCGTGGATCGAATCTCAGCGACAGCAAGCGCGCGAGGCGTTTGGAATCAAGTAGTGCCGAGGTGGTTGGAATTCTTTGAAAAAGGTCAAGATCAAGAAAAGGCCCCGATGTCGGGGCCTTTCTGAACCTTGACCTGAACCTGAACCTGCTTTACCGCACATTCATCTGCATCAGGAATTCGGCGTTGGACTGGGTCTTGGTCACCTTTTCCTTTAGCAACTCCATCGCCTCGATCGGGTTCATGTCGTTGAGGATGCGACGCAGGACCCACATGCGCTTCTGTTCTTCCGGGTCCAGCAAGAGCTCTTCCTTGCGCGTGCCCGAACGCGTGACGTCCAGCGCCGGGTAAACGCGGCGGTCGGCGAGGCGGCGGTCCAGGTGCAATTCCATGTTGCCGGTGCCTTTGAACTCTTCGAAAATAACTTCGTCCATCTTCGAACCCGTGTCGATCAGCGCCGTGGCGATGATCGTCAGCGAGCCGCCTTCTTCGATGTTACGCGCGGCGCCAAAGAAGCGCTTGGGCTTCTGCAACGCGTTGGCGTCAACGCCGCCGGTCAAAATCTTGCCCGAGTGCGGCTGCTCGGTGTTGTAGGCGCGGCCAAGGCGCGTGACGCTGTCCAGCAGGATCACGACGTCGCGGCCGTGCTCGACCAGGCGCTTGGCCTTTTCGATCACCATTTCGCAGACCTGCACGTGGCGGCTGGCGGGTTCGTCGAACGTGCTGCTCACGACTTCCGCGTCGACGTTGCGCTCCATGTCGGTTACTTCTTCGGGGCGCTCGTCAATCAGCAGCACGATCAGGTAGATGTCCGGGTGATTGCGACGGATCGCGTTGGCGATCTTCTGCAAAAGAACCGTCTTGCCGGTGCGGGGCGGCGCGACGATCAGGCCGCGCTGGCCGCAACCGATGGGTGACACCAGGTCGACGATGCGCAGGTCGATGTCTTTGACCTTGCCCTGCTGGTCCTCAAGGAAAATGCGCCGGTCGGGGTAGAGCGGCGTGAGGTCGTCAAAGGGCACGCGCTCGGACAATTTAATTGGATCGTCGCCGTTGACCTTCTCAACTTTAAGCAGGGCAAAATAACGCTCGTTGTCCTTGGGCGGGCGAATCTGGCCCGAGACGATGTTGCCGCTCTTGATGCCGAATCGGCGAATCTGGCTGGGGCTGACGTAAATGTCGTCGGGGCTGGGCAGGTAGTTGTAGTCAGGGCTGCGCAGGAAGCCAAAACCCTCCTGCAGCACTTCCATCACGCCCTCGCCGTAAATCATCGCGCCCTTGCTGACGCGGTCCTTCAGCACGTGGAACACCAGGTCCTGCTTCTTCAGGCCCGTGGTGTCCTGGATGCCAAGCTTCTTCACTTCCTTCTGCAGCAGATCCATCTTCATCTGCTGCAGCTTGTTGAGCTGGATCACTTCGCTGGGCTGCGCCGGGACTTGCGGCTGTATCGGCTGCTGAGCCGGCTGTTGCGCGGCGGGCTGCGGCGCCGGCTGTTGCTGGGCCTGCTTGTCCGACGAAGCTTTAGCGAAGTCGGAGGCTGCCTGCTGTGCGGCTTCGGCATGGGCGCGCGGCACATAAATGTTCGGCGGGCGTTCCGACTGGTAATTCTGCGGCGGCTGGTGTTCGGTGCGCTGCGGCGGCATCTGCGGCGGCGCCGGGTCCTGGTGGCGCTGCGCATGGACTTGCGGCGCGGCTTCGTTGCCCGGCTGCGCATCGCCGCGAGGTTGGTCCTGGCGGGGCTGGTCGTAGCGCGGCTCGTGACGGGGCTGTTCGTGGCGCGGTTCGTGGCGCTGGACCGGGGCGACGTTGCCGTCGATGGAATTGCCCGGGCTGGAGTCGCCGTTGTCATCGCGCGATTGCGGCGCGGGATGCGGCTGGCCGGGGTCGCGGTATTCGCGTTCGCGGCGCTGCTCCATGCGGTGCGCTTCGCTTTGCGCGGTCAGCGTCGAGGCGATCTCGGGGTCGTGGCCGGCCTTCTTGCCGCCGCCGCCGCGCCGGCGCATGCCGGTCGTGGTGTTTTGTCCCCTGCCGCGTCCGCGGCGACGCTGCGGCCGCCCATTATCACGTTCTTCCATACAGTCGTTTCCTTAAGCCTTGTTGGTGGTGCTTGAGTGGTGCTTGGTTAGTGGTTCTTGCTGCGCAGTTCTTGGTTAGGGTTCTTAGTTCTTGGTTTTTAGTTCTTAAGTGAAAGCCTTCAGGCCGACTCAGGCCGCGATTGCCACCCACTAAGAACGACCAACAAACTTCTTCCATAAATTCCCGACCTGCCGGTCGAGGTCTTCAAGCGTGCCGTTGTTGTCGATGACAACCGCGGCGCGCTTCTGTTTTTCTTCCAGCGGCAACTGGTGTTTCTGGCGCCGCCGCACTTCGCCTTTGTCCCAGCCGCGCGACGTCGCCGCGCGTTTTTCGCGGTTGTGTTCGTCGGCTTCGACGAACACCAGCCGGTCGTAGGCGCCTTCGTAGGCGCCGGACTCCAGCAGCAGGCTGACGTCCAGCACGATGGCTCGCAGGCCTTTTTCCTTCAACGCCGCCGCGAGCCGGTCTTTAATCAGCGCCCGGATGCGCGGGTGGGTGATGCCGTTGAGCCGCTTCAATTTGTCCGCGTCGCCGAAAACTGTCTTGGCCAGCACCGCGCGCTCAACTTCGCCCGAGGCCAGGAAAATCTTGAGGCCGAACGCCGCGGCGAGGTCGCGTTTGACGTCCGCCTCGCCCAGCACTTCGTGGCCCACGGCGTCGGCGTCGATCACGCGCGCGCCGCGCTCGGCAAAGGCCCTGGCGACGGCGGACTTGCCGCTTGCGACACCGCCAACCAGCGCAAACACTATCGGTCTCTTCTGGGCCATGGAACGCTATTTCAGAGCCCGTTGCGTTAGCGACGGGGCCGTAACGAAAGATCATACTTGTTGCCCCGCCGCTTACGCAGCGGGCTCTGATTTCAGTTACCCGGTTTCCAATCCTTCAGCTTGCTCAAGTCCGCGTCCGACGCATCGCCGGTCATGCCGGCGAGAATTTCCAGCGCCTTGTCGCGCGCATCGCGCCGTTTTTGCCCGTCGCGCAGGCCGTTGCCCACGACCTCGAAGCTGAAGAGATGTTTGCCCGCCGCAAACACGCCCAGCGCTACCTGTTCCATGGAATTGTCGCGATAATCGAAGATCACCAGCGGGAGTTTTGCGTTGTCAGGAGTCCGGCCCTTGCCGAAGCTCGCGTCAGGGCGCTGGATGCGCCGCGCGAAAGTGGAATCCGCCCGGATACGGGCGCGTAAATCGCCATCTGCCTTGTGTTCTTCCAGAAGTCTAATCAGGAAAAGCGGCTGTGCACCCAAGCCGTCGACTTGAATGGTACTTTGGCTGCCGGTCTTGCGAAGTGTAATTCCGTCAGGAAGTTGAAGTTGTAGCGTGGCGCCCGCCTGCGCTGAGCCTGTCGAATGCGGGAATTTCAACACCCCGGCCTTGAGGTCGTCGACGCTGCTGGTGCAGCGATGCTTGGGCGCTCCTTCGAGGGAAAGGTCACGCGCGACGGTAATGCCGTCGAGGATGGCTTTGATCCCCTTCTCGACTATCACGTCGTCGGGATATGGGGTGGTTGGTTGGGTGATGGTGTAATGTTCGAGCCCGATGCGGCACTCCACAACCACCGTCAACCCTGAGTGTGCGCCCAGCACTCGCGAAGCGTAGGCCGCATACCGCACCTTCTTGTCGTTGCGGATTATGTAAACGGCCCAACAGCCGTTATCCAAAGCTTCGACTTGATAGTCCGACTTATCGAACGGCCATTTTCCGTCTTTATTGAGCTGCGCCGCGCGCGTTGTTGCGAGACGTTTGGCGTCGGCTTGTGTGGCGTTGGTGTTCGGTTCACTGATGCCCATCCATGTGTCCGCCAACGCGACCGTATATTGATTGACGGTGTGATCGTTGCGGTCACCTAGGTCTATCGCGACACATTCGTTGCCGTACCAGTCCACGGGCCAGATTTTCGCGCCACTGGGCAGGTCGAATTTCAGCAGGACTTTGTTGGCGCCATCGCGAGGGGCCAGCCGCAAGCGGCGGCGCTGGTCGCTGTCTAACCCGGTAAAGTATTCGGGGAACTCGCGCCAGTCGTTGGGATAGAACGAACGCCAGCGCTGCACGCCATCGAGTTCCAGCAGGTCCGATTGCAACTCAGCGGTTATCGGGTCTTCAACGGGTTCCGGCGGTTTTTCCGGCAGCGCGGGCTGGGTGCACGCGGCCAAAAACGCAAATGCGGCGACACAGAGAACCGGAGCCCATTGCGTTAGCGATGGGTGTTTTTGTTTTGTGAACTGCCAAAACACCCGCCGCTTACGCAGCGGGCTCTGGTTCACGCGGCCGACGTGCAACCCCATTTTGCATTTTGAATTTTGCATTTTGGATTCCACCAGCTACTTCGCGTCGAGCCAGTTGTCGCCGATGCCCGCCTCCACCAGCAGCGGAACTTTGAGCGTCATCGCCTCGCTCATCACGCGCTTGGCAAATTCCGAGCACGCGTCCGCTTCCTTCTTCGGCGCCTCGAACACCAGTTCGTCGTGCACTTGCAAAAGCATGCGCCAGGGCAGCTTCTTCTCTTCGATTTCTCGCTGGCCCGCGAGCATCGCGCGTTTGATCAAGTCCGCCGCGGTGCCCTGAAGGACACTGTTAAACGCCTGGCGTTCGGCCTGCGCGCGCAGCATCGCGTTCTTGCTCTGGATTTCCGGCAGGTAACGCCGCCGCCCGAACAGCGTCGTCACGAAATTGTCCTTGCGGCAGCCCGCGATCACTTCATTGATCAACTCTCTTACCCGAGGATAATTGGCAAAGTAATTGTCGATGAAAGCCTGCGCGTCGGCGCGGCCGATGCCCAGTTGCTGCGAAAGCCCAAAGGCGCCCTGGCCGTAGATTACGCCGAAGTTGACGGTCTTGGCCTGGTTGCGCTGGTCCTTGCTGACGTCTTTTTCCGCCACGCCAAAAACCTTCGCGGCGACCGCCTTATGAATGTCCTCGCCGCGTTTAAAGGCCGCCGTCAGGTGTTCATCGCCGGAAATATGCGCGAGCAGCCGCAACTCGATCTGGCTGTAGTCGGCGCTGATCAGCTTGCAGTCCTTCTCGGCGATAAAAGCCCGGCGAATCTTGCGCCCGAGTTCGGTGCGCACGGGGATGTTCTGCACGTTCGGGTCGTTGCTCGAAAGGCGGCCCGTGGCGACGGTCTGCCGATAAGTCGTGTGCACGCGGTCCTTTTCGTCGGCCAGCAACGGCAATTGCTCGACATAGGTGCTGCGCAGCTTGGCGAGATGGCGGTAGTCGACGATCAGTTTGGGAAGAGGGTGCATGGGCGCGAGTTTTTCCAGCACGCTCATGTCGGTGCTGCGGCTCTTGCCGCGCGCGGTTTTGCCCTGCACCGGCAGTTGCAGCTTGTCGAACAGAACTTCGGCCAGCTGCTTGGGCGAATTGACCGTAAACGTGCAACTGGCCAGCTTGTGGCACTCGGCCTCGATGCGCGTGATGTCCGCCTGCATCTCCTTCGACAGCTTGGCCAGATACGGCTTGTCGATCTTGATGCCCTCGTACTCCATCGCCGCGAGCACCTGGATCAGCGGCAGCTCAAGCTCTGTCGCGAGCTTGTCCATCTTCTGCGCCTTTACTTGCTCAAGCAAGAGCTGCGAGACGCGCAGCGCGAAATCGGCGCACTGCGCGCCCCAGGCGCCGACGCGGGCGACCGGCGCGTCCGCAAGCAGGCCGGGGTGGCGTTTGTCGCCGCCCGCAACCGCGGCGACGTCAGGCAGATCGAGCTGCAAAAACTCGCGCGACAGCGAATCAAGCTTGGCGTCCTCGCGCGAAGTGTCGAGCAAAAACGCGTCGAGCTTGGTGTCGCTGACCACGCCCCGGATGGCCACGCCCTGGCCCAGCCACATGCGCATGTCGCGTTTGATGTCGTGGCCGATCTTGCCGATCTTGGCCTCCTCAAACACAGGTTTAAGCGCGTCGGTCATGGCGGGCAGCGCGACCGCCGAAACCGGCACATAGGCCGCGTCGCCGGGCGCAAACGCAAACGCCACGCCCAGGACCTGACGGCGCTGCAGCGGCTGCGCGGCGGCGACAACTTCGTCTTCCTCTTCGTCGGTTTCAGTTGCGGCGACGGCGCGGGGTTCATCGGCGACGGTGAACATGGCAAACGTCTTGGCAGCCTTCAGCCGCGCCACCAGCGCCTTGAAGGCGGCTTTGTCGACGATGGCGTATTTGCCGGTCGCGATCGCGAGTTCCGGCGGCGGCGGCGGTTGTTCCGGCCGCGCGGGCATGCCGCCGAAAAGAGCTTTTTGCACGGGTTTGGCAGCACCCTGTTTTTCGCGGTCCGCGGTCTGCGGCCCGCTAACCGCGCTTTCGGCGGTCTTGGCGCCGCTCGCTGACGCTTCGCGCTCGGTTTGCGCACCGGTTTCGCCGCCGAGTAACGCCGCCTCAACCTTCCAGCCGAGTTCCTCGATGATGCTGTTGAAGTTCAGCTCGACCAGCAGCGGCAGCAGCTTTTCTTTGTTCAGCGGGTGCAACTGCGACATGTTCGGGTCGAGCCTGACCTTCTTGCCGCGCTCGCCGTCGCGCACGATCTCAGTCAGTTGCCGCGACAGCACGGACTCCGGCTTGAACGCGACAAGATTTTCGCGCAGCTTCGGCTGCTTGATCGCGCCGCTCTCCGCCGCGGCAAAAATCTTGGCCATCGTGCCGTATTCGCACAGCAGCTTGGCCGCCGTCTTCTGGCCCACGCCCTTGGCGCCGGGGATGTTGTCGACTGTGTCGCCCGCCAGCGCCAGCACTTCGATAAACTGCGGCGGTGTCAGCCCGAACTCGGCCTTGAGTTCCGCCGGGCCGTAGGTGCTGCCGTCTTCCTCGTTGATCAGCATCACGCGGTCACTTAGCAACTGCTTTAAATCCTTGTCGCGGCTGACCAGCCGCACGTCCATGCCCTGTTTTTCCGCCTGTAGGCTCAGGATTCCGATCACATCGTCGGCTTCGAGCCCGGGCGTTTCGTAAATCGGCACGCCGCAAGCTTCGATCATCGCGCGGATGGTCGGAAGCTGCTCGCGCAGGTCTTCAGGCATTTCGTCACGCGTGGCTTTGTAGTCGGCGTAAAGTTCGTCACGGAAGGTCGGGCCGTGAGGGTCAAGGGTGCATACCAGGTAGTCGGGCTTGTGCTTGCGCATCAGCGCAACCAGCATGCGCGTAAACAGATATACCGCGCCCACGGGCTTGCCGCGCACGCTGCGGCGGCGCGCGGCGGGGCTGTAGTAAGCGCGGAAAATCTGGCTGTAACCGTCGATGATGTAGAGGGATTTGGGCATAGGGAATTCGTGGGACGTGCTACGTGTTTCGTGTTACGGGTGGGAGGGTTGCGGTGTCACGTAGCACGAAGCACGTAACACGGCCGAGGATCAGCGAATATTGGAAGGTACAAAGGGCGGGTGAAAGTGCGCAAAAAACCGGCCCGCGACGACGCCCCCGAGCATGCCCTTGGTGACACATTGGTGTCAAGTTTTTTGTCCGAGGGATATTGCCGCGGGGGGGCCCCAGCATTATCTTGATTCGTTACCCCCGTAGAAATGAACACATTATTGGGCCGTGTCCCGGATTTCGGGTTGCGGCGCAACTGTTTACGCACATTGCAGGTGCGAGGATTGCCTATGTTAAGAGCTTCAAGAAGGGGCCTGGCCGATTTGCCCGGCTTGATCGTCATGATCGTGATGATCGTGTTCCTGATCGGCATGGGCGCGATGGCGTTTGTGGCGTCGGACAAGGCGACCAAGGAGCAAAGCTACCTCGCGCGCCTGCGCGAGCTGCCTGAAAACCAGCGCGCCGAGATCGATTCCACCCGCGCGCGCTTTGCGCAAGTCAGCGGCCTGATCGGCTTCAAGGGCCAGGCGGATTTTTCGTCGCCCGAGGTCATCAAGGAACTCGTCGCGCAGGGCGGCCTGATCGCCAAGCGGTACTACAAGTTCGACGCCACCGGCGCCGACAAGAAGGGCATCATTTCCGGCGTCGGTTTCTCCGGCGACGCCGCCAAGCGCACGGCGACCGTCAGCCAGACCTCGCGCAACAACTCGATCCTGTATGAAACCGGCGACGGTTTCACCCTGCAGCGCGCCATTGCGGCCCAGGACGCCCTGGTCAATGACCTGGTCTCTGACCACATCCCCAAGATGAAGCAGCAGCGCGAGCTGCAACGCAAGTGGCGCAACGACTCCGTCGTGGTCGCCAAGGCCGCGTCCGAAGCCAACTTCAACAACATCACCGGCAAGATTTACGGCATGGTCAACGACCTCAAGGTCACGAACGACGCCGCCGTGCAGGCCGAAGTCGCCCTGACCACCTCGCTGACCGATGAAATGGTGGCCGCCGACGGCCTGGTGCGCGGCGACACGATGAAGCAGGAAGTCGCCAAGAAGCTCAAGGCGATGATGGACACCGAGCCCTCTCGCCGCGAAGCCGAAATTGCCCAGAGCCAGTTCCGCTCCAAGGCCGCCGGCCGCCTGGTCGACGACACACACGACCCCGACGGCTACGTGTTTCTGGTTGACGAAATCTCCGGCTGGCTCTGGATCAACATCGGCCAGTTGTCGGACGTGCGGCTGGAGCAGACCTTTACCGTCTACCGCCCCGAGGCCAGCACCTCGAGCATGGCGCGTATCGGCGAAATCCGCGTCAAGGAAATCATGCAGGGCAACATCGCCCGCTGCCGCGTCGACAACCTGGTCGAAGACAAAATTTACCCGCGCGCCGGCGACGTGGTGATGAACGAAACCTTCAGTTCGCGCCAGTACCACAGTTACGCGCTGGTGGGCCGCTTCGGCGGCACGGACACCTCGATGACGCGCCAGGAGTGGATCGACAAGCTCACCAGCCTGGGCTTCCGCGTTGATTCAAGCATCCGCATGGACACCGACGCCGTGCTGCTTGGCGCCGACTGGGCCATTGACCCGCAATACACCGACGCGCGCGACCGCAGGGTGGAATTCCAAACGTTTACAGAACGCGAGATGTTCTGGTTCCTCGGCCTGTCAGGGCCGGACGGCAAGTAGCTTCCAACTCAACCAACTCTCGCATCGCAGGGAAAAGTCATGGCAAAGAAACAGAAAGTAGCGGGCTGGTACTGGATCGTCTCGGCGATTCTCACGCCTTTCATCGCCGCCGCGTGCATCCTTACCGGCTTTTTCGCCTACCAGTCGCAATCCTATCGCAGCGAGGCCGACCAGACGGTTGCGGCGTTGCGCCGCAACAACGACCAATTCGAGCAGATGCGCACCAAGATGAAGGAACTGGGCGATCAGGTGGGCTTCGTGCTGGCCAACCCCGAAGGCTTCATCGACGCCGAGGCCGCGAAGGTCAAGCCCGCCCCGGGCGTGGTCGAGGAAGACCAGCGCCCGCAGCAGGACCGCAATTACGTTTACAACAAATGGCGCGAGGCCGAGGACCTCTACCGCGGCGGGGGCAAGCAGGTGGCGAATTACAGTTCCGCCCGCCAGTATCTCAACAAGTTCGAACGCGAGATCGAGAAGTACATCGCCTACAAGTCCTTCCAGGTCTACGACGTGGAGACCATTGAGATCGGCAACCTGCCGGTCAACACGCCCGGCGAGCCCGGCGCCACTCCGCCGGCTGACCCTGCCGCGCCGCCCGCCGACCCGGCCGCGCCAAAGCCCGACAGGGCCGTTGTCGCGGGCGACATCGTGGAGCGCCCGGGACGCAAGCGCGTGATTGGCGAACTGCCCCAGGAAGCGTATTTGCCGGCGGAAGCGGACCTTGAGGCCGCCCTTACCAACCGCAAGGGCGGCGCCGAGCCGAAAGAAAACAGCCTCAAGAAGCCGACTGTGATCACGCTGGAACTGATCTTCCGCAAGCAGATGCACCTGCTTGACGAACTGGTCAGCGCCAACGTGCGCCAGTACGGCATCTTGATCGGCGAAGTGACCTCACAGGAGGCCGGTTACGGCGCCGTCGAGGACCGCAAGACCAAGCTCGACGCCGCGATCTCCGACCTCGACGACAAGATTTCCAACCGTCTCAAGGTCGACGCCACCTCGCACATGGGCGAAATTGCCACCGCCGACGGCGAAATCGCGGGCGAGGCCAACTCGCGCAAGTCAACGACGTTCGAGACCCAGAACCTGCTGCGCACCGGCCAGCTTGCCACCGACGCGGGCAAGTTCGCGTCCGAGATGGAAATGCACAAGGCTGACGCTGACGCTTACCGCGACCTCGCCCGCCGCATCCCGCGCATCAAAATGCCCAAGGCGGTGCCCAACAGCGAGTGGGACGGGCAGATTACCTACAGCGACGACAAGCGCGGCACCATCCACATCAACCTGGGACGCCTCGACAACGTGGTTGCGGGCCAGCGCTTTGAGGTGTGGCGCGCAAGCGGCCGCGAAAAGGACGTCTTTGTCGGCATGATCGAGATCGTGCGCACGCTGTCGGATTATTTCAGCCTGTGCACAGTGCTGGTGCTCAACGACAATTCGCTGCCGGTGCGCAAGGGCGACGAAATCCTCAGCCACCTGTGGCACAAGGGCAAGTTCCTTACCGTCGCGCTGCACGGCACCTTCAACCCGCCGGACCAGGCCTACACCAAGGAGCGCCTCACCGCGCTGCTGCAGCAGGCCGGTTGCCGCGTGGTCGAGAAGCTCCAGCCGGGCACCGACCTCGTGATCACCGGTTCCCCCAGGGGCTTGGCCGATGACGCTTGGTTCAAGACCGCCCGCAGCGACATCCTCGTGGATACCATCTCCGAGGAAATGGTGCGCCCATACCTGCAACCTAGGTAAAGGCCGCGGCGTTGTTCTTGCCTTTGTGGGGACACGCGGGTTCCCCGACGAAGCCTTGGCGAAGTCGGGCGGCGTGCCCGCACATAGTGCCGTTACAGCCCCGCCCGCAAGGCATTGGTATCTACACAAGTCGAGGAAACGCATTCGGGGGTAGTGGGT